>JBFHFS010000001.1:0-227017 GCA_041583495.1 Marinilabiliaceae bacterium
AAGAGGCAGAGGAAGCCTAAACCACTTCCCCGGGGCGAACAAACCATAAGGAAGGCTGTTTATCCTTCATAAACCCTATCATTATGTCATCGAGCCCTGTAAAAAGAAAACAAAAAGAACTGTTCCCGCATAAAGTCATTGGGAAAACTGAAATTGTCCCGGGAGTCTTCGACCTTAGAATTAATCGGGACTTTGACTTTTTGCCCGGACAGGTGGTCGCCGTGGCCTTATCGGCAGAGGCAGAGCCACGGCTATACAGTATTGCCAGCGCCACAACAGAACCTTATCTCAGACTGCTGTTTGATGTGAATCCACAGGGTTTGCTTACCCCTGAGCTGGCCACCCTTAACCCTGGGGCCACCCTCCTGGTTTCGGCCCCCTTTGGCCGGTTCACCGCAACACATGACCCCGCCTGGTGGATTGCCACCGGAACGGGCATCGCCCCATTTATCTCAATGGCCGAGTCGGGTTACCACCACAACAAAACCTTGCTGCATGGCGCCCGAACCCCTGCGGAGTTTTATTTTGCCGACCTCTTCCAGGAAAAGCTGGCTGCTAATTACCATCGTTTTGCCACCCGAAAGGAAGGCCCCGGCATTAACCAGGGCCGACTCACCAATTATCTTAAATCACTGAATGAGCTGCCGACGGACATAAAGTATTATCTTTGTGGCAACGCCAACATGGTGGTAGAAGTGCGGGATATTCTCCTGGGGAAAAACGTTCCTTTTGAAAATATCGTGGCAGAGATCTATTTTTAGATTAAGCTGAGCGAAAATCGATCAGTTTGTATTTAACCCATTTCATTAACAAAGCATTCGTGGAGAATCTGTTCGGAAAAACACTAAATGAGCTCAAAGAGATCGTTGTTGAGCTGAAGCTACCCGCATTCACTGCAGGACAGATTGCCGACTGGCTCTATAAAAAAGGAGCCAGGGAGCTGGAAGAGATGACCAATCTTTCGAAAAAGGCCAGGTTACAGCTCAGCGAAAGTTTCCAGGTAGGGCTCACTCCACCTTCTCAGGTGCAAGCCTCGGTGGATGGCACCAAAAAATACCTTTATCAGGCCCACAACAAGCTTTTTATTGAAGCGGCCTATATTCCCGAAGACAACCGACATACCCTTTGTGTATCATCACAAGTAGGCTGTAAGATGGGCTGTCTCTTCTGTATGACCGGAAAACAAGGTTTTCAGGCCAACCTCACCGCCGGAGAAATCCTCAACCAGATTGCCAGTCTCCCCGAAAGAGACCTGCTCACCAATGTGGTTTACATGGGCATGGGCGAACCCATGGACAATATCGAACAGGTATTGAAAAGTATTGAGATACTCACCTCCGAGTGGGGATACGGCTGGAGCCCCCGCCGAATCAATGTCTCCACCATTGGCGTAGTGCCTGCCATGCGACGGTTCATTGAGGAGTGCGACGCGCATCTGGCCATCAGTCTGCACTCTCCCTTTAACGAAGAGCGGAAACAACTCATGCCCATCGAGCAGGTTTATCCTGCCCAGGAGGTGGTAGATACTTTGAGAGAATATGATTTTGGCCGCCAACGGCGCATCTCATTCGAATACATCATGTTCAAGGGTTTAAACGACTCCCCTTTGCACGTTAAAGGACTCACAAAACTCCTCAACGGACTGAGATGCCGCCTCAACCTCATCCGGTTTCATCCAATCCCCGACTCCCCCTTACGTGGCTCTACCGCCGAAACCATGAGGTGGTTTGCCGACCAATTGAATCTCAAAGGACTGCAAACCACCATCAGACGATCCCGCGGCGAAGACATTTACGCCGCCTGTGGACTCTTGTCAACAAAAAGCCAATTGGAGGAGAATCCCGACCGGGATTTCTAGGCTTTGTCGCCCTCCTGGTGCCCCAGATTTTTTAGCAGCGTGATCAGTTCGTCAGGCGGTGAGACAATTAACTGACGAACTTTTTCCCCTGGAAGAGCCATGAGCAATTTCTGAAAATAATTGCTTTTGGCCCTCAGCAATTGTAATTCCATAGTAAAGATATGATCCATAGGCTACTTTTATTTAGGTAACATATGGAAAACGGAAAAAATGACCAAATAGTATTTCACGGGGAAAAATATGCTTTGTTGCCCTCCCTGCAAGTCTAAAAAAAGGAGGAAGGCCGGAGAACCCTCAGTCTGGAATCACACCCATTGCCATCCCCTAAACAACTAACGCACAAATCTTTAGGACAGGGAAAGAGAGAGATTTTTCTCCTCCATCAACTTCCGGAGGTTGATAAGGGCATAACGCATCCGGCCCAATGCCGTGTTGATGCTCACATTAGTCTCTTCGGAAATCTCCTTAAAACTCAACCCAAAATAATGCCGCAATTTAACCACCTCCCGTTGCGATTCGGGAAGCATTTCAACTAAAGCGGAGACCTGGCTGAGTAACTGATCGTATATCAATTCATCTTCAATGGTCCGTTCAGAAAACCGCACGTTGTTAAAGATATCGTAGGATTGGTTATCATTGGAAATCATCTGTTGGTTTTTTTGGCGCCGAAAATGATCAATAATCATATTGTGCGCAATACGCATCACCCACGACACGAAGCGCCCATTCTCGGCGTATTTTCCTCCATGAAGGGACTTGATTACCTTAACAAAGACGTCCTGAAACAGGTCCTCGGCAAGTTCCTGTTGTCGAACCATCAAAAAAATAAAAGAAAAAATGCGTTGCTTATGTCGGTCGATAAGCAAATCGATACATTTTTTTTCACCAGAGATAAACTTTTTTACAAGCTCCTCATCCGACAGGTTATATAAATCTGTCATAATCAGTATTTTTAAACTTACGTTAGCTTGTAAAATTGTTCTATTGGCGAATTGTTTTAGAAGTGAATAATGTACCGTTGAGGATTAATATAACAAAGCAATAAAAAAAAACACAATTTTCCAAATAATAACACTTAATCTTCCAACAGAAGGCAACCCCATCGGTATAACTCACCCTTTAATCCCGTGCCTCGGGCGAAAGATGTTTCTCAATAATACTTACAAGGTGGGCCACCTCACTGGTTAATTTTTCCAGGAGTTCTCCCGAATTGGGGTCTCCGGCAATAAAGGCTGCTTCCACTTTTTTTGACAAAGGGTATAAGGTAGTTGCCTCCATAGTACCTGCCAGGCCCTTCAGAGAATGGAGTGTACGTGCCAGTTCCTCTTTATCTCCGGTTTTCAGCAATTCCTCCATCCCCTGGCCAAAACTACTGTATTCGTGACAAAACCCTTTTAGTAATCTGGTATATAAGTCGGAGCGCCCACCCATTCTTCGAATACCGGCTTGCACATCGAGCCCTTCAATTTTCTTAAACTTATATTCCCGGGCTTTTGAGGAATGGCGTATCCGGGCCGTGGAGGATTCATGTTCACCAAAAACCAACCGATACACCACCCTGAACAAATCATCAGGGTCGATGGGTTTAGCTACCAATGCCACCATTCCGGCCTTCAGGCAATTGGCCTCCACGTCCCCCAATGCCTCAGCGGTCATCGCCACGAAGGGTATCTCACCCCAGCCCTCCATTCTTTTCATGCGTCTTGTGGCGGTATATCCATTCATCCCGGGCATGTGGATATCCATCAAAACCAGGTCGTAGGGGCACTGGCCCTTATAAGTGGCAGCAATATCGAGTGCCTTTTGCCCGTCTTCCACCACATCGGCTTTAACATTGGCCATTGCCAGTAACTCCACAATTAATTCCCGATTGGTCCGGTTATCTTCTACCACAAACAAATTCACACCCCGCTGATTCATTAGCAACTCGCGGTAGGAATTCTTTTTAACAGGCAATTCATTTATTGGCAACTCTTCCCCCCCCATGGCATCCATAAGGGCATCAAACAGTAAAGAGTAGTTGCAGGGTTTATGCATCACGACATACGAAAGACCCGACTGTTGCCATTTGTTATGAAGAGCTTCTTCGGCAAAGGGAGAAACCACCACAACCAGGTGTTCGTAAACCTCCTTCAATGCCATCAGGTCAGAAACAGCCGACTCCTGATCAATCACCAGTTGCCAATCCACAAATAAAACACCGAAAGGCTTTTTATCTTTGTTGGATTCAAGGGCCCTAATGAACTGATTGAAAGTGGAGGTTCTCTTCACTTTGAAACCAAAATCGGTTAACATACCTTCCAGACTAACGAGAACATTAGGATTCAGACAGGCAACCAGCCCCTCGTCAGAGCCCACCTCGAAGGCATGCTGCATCTGTTCCTTTTTTTGAACCAGTTGTCGCTCCATCCTGGCCGTGAAAAAGAAGGTACTCCCACGCCCATACTCACTCTCCACCCAGATCTCTCCCCCCATCATCTGGGTGAGGCGCTTACAGATGGCTAAACCAAGACCCGAGCCTCCGTATTTACGGGAAGTGGACACATCGGCTTGTGAAAATGCCTTAAACAAATGGTCCTTTTGCTCTTCCTTGAGGCCTATTCCACTATCGATAACCGCAAAAAGCAACTCAACCTGGCTCCCTTCGGCCCACTTAACTTCTATCCGAACCACGACCTGCCCCTTTTCGGTAAATTTAACGGCATTATTCACCAAATTTACCAGTACCTGCCCGAGCCTTAAGGGGTCGCCAATTAAACTAAGGGGCACCTCCTGCTGAATATCAAACACCAGTTCCAACCCTTTTTCGTTGGCCCGCAACAAAACCATGTCGGCCAGATTTTGAAGCAACTGCTCCAGATCAAAGTCTATATTTTCCAGATCCAGCCGGCCGGCCTCTATCTTTGAAAAGTCGAGAATGTCATTGATGAGACCTAATAAAGAACGTGAGGAAGAACGAATCCTTTTCAGATACTCGGCCTGTCCTTTTAAACCAGAATTCTCGAGTCCTAAATGGGTCCATCCAATAATGGCATTCAAAGGCGTACGAATTTCATGGCTCATGCGGGCCAGGAAGTCACTCTTGGCTTTTGTGGCGGCCTCGGAAGCCTCCTTCGCTTTTTGAAGTTCTATGGCCCCTTCGTATCGGGCAATCATCAGCCCCATCGTCGCTGCAAAGGCTTTAAAGATAGATTTTTGAGAGTCGTTCCAGGAACTGGCCTTCAATCGCATTCCAAAACCCAGAAAGCCCCAGAAGGTATCGTGTACAAAAACAGGCACCATGAGCAGCGAAACCGAATGCAGAGCCCTCATAAAGGCGGCCTCTCCATGGTTGGCATCCCCCAGAGAGGCAGTCACCTCCTTCTGATCACTCAACAAATAAAACCACGAAGCAGACACTTTCTCGTAAGTCAAATCCATGAGGGCAGCCCGTTCAACGGGTTCAAGCACAGCCCGCTCCCACTCCACAAAATGTTTAAACAACAGATGCCCCGCCTCATTTCTATAGTTGCGAAATGCAAATACCCGATCCACATCGGCTCCCTGGCCCAAAACCCTCAGGGCTTTTTGAAGAGCCTCCTTAAATTTCGATGAGGCGATCAGCTCTTTAACGGCATCCGACACCCCCTGAAGGAGCCTGTCGCGCTGCATAAGCTCGTTCATGGTCTCCTTTTGAACAGTTGTGTCAATTATAACTCCCTGAAAGGACACCTCATCGGTAGTACTATCCACCACCGGAAGCCCTTTCTCATAAACCCACTTTCGATTACCCAGAAGATCGCGAACCCTATATTCCATCTCAAAGGGTTTCTGATGCAACTCGGCCTGACGCAGGATGTCCATCACCCTGGGAACATCTTCCTTCTCTATAAAGGGCATCAATGACTGGCCTTCCTGTATAAAGGCATTAATTCCCAAACCAATGATCGATTCAACGCCACCGCTAATAAAAAGCATTGTGCGCTTAACATCGTTGCGGCAATGATAAACGATACCCGGAACATTGGTTACAATATTGCGGTAATTCTCACGGCTACGCTCCAGATCTTTCAACAATTTTCTCAGGGGGCTAATATCTGTTGAGATCCCGCATACAGCCACAACTTCCCCCTTGCTGTCCCGAATGGGAAATTTATTGGAAAGAAAAGTTTTTGACTCCTTACCCGCGGGTATTTGTTCCTCTATCTGAATAGAGTCGCCATTTGCCAGCATTTCCTTATCGTTCTGCCGCAATGCCAGGGCTACCTCCCGTGGAAACAACTCCGCATCCGTCTTTCCCAGGATGTGGTGAGCTTCAATACCCAACACCTCCTCCATGGGCTGATTGACCAGAGTATAGCACCCCTCCATGTTCTTCAGATAAATCAGCGCTGCACTGTTGTTGATGATATCGTTCAGTAATTGCCGGTTGGTTTGCAATTGATTGGCCGCCATTTCACGGGCAGCCTCATCTCCACGTATCCTCTTAAAAAAAGTAATGGCGAACCACCCCCCCATGACGATGGCCAGCACCATAAACAACGAAAGGGCCACCAGGCTGATAAGGATCCATCGCTCCATGGCCAGGTTTTGGTGGAAGCTTGCCTTTTCGCCTGCCAACTGAATACTCTCTGCACTCTGGTCCAAAAGTTCCCAGGCCTGGGTAATCTCCTCCAGAGCCCCAACCAGCTTTAACATCTCGGTTTGATAAAGAGTCAGACCCCGCCGCATATTTTTCAGAGGCAGACTGGAGGGAGAGTCAGGCGGAATCACCTCCGCGGGGGGAAGAAGGCCTCTAATCCTGTAAAATACATTACTCACCATTTGTCGGGAGATGGTGGTTCGGGGATAATCCCAAAGCCGTTTTTCCATCTCTTTAAGGTAAAGGAGCTGAAACAAAAGGTCGTTGTATAGTTCCGAATCTTTGGTGGTGACATCTTTGGAAGAGGAATCCCAATTAAGCCTGCGTGGAAAAGGCTGGCGCGCCGCCGCAAATATCTCCTGAAACAGGGAATCCAATTGTTGCTCCGAAGCACTTCTCTGACCGTTCAACTTGAGCATCAGTAGCCAATAACTGTTGAACTTGTGTAACCAGCTGTCTATATTTAACAACTCTCCCCTGCTTTGCATATTAAGCCGGCTCTCTTTGGCATTTAACAGAAGAGATTCAATATCGTTGGTAATGCTGTCGACAATATAGGTAGAGGTAGTGTCGCCTTTGAGCGAAAGATTTTTGGCTTGAATGCGGGAGAGATAGATATGATGCAAAAGCTTGTCTACATTTTCGGTACTCTTGACCCAAACCTGAAGGGCCCATATGCCATAAAGACTCGTACCAGCAACCAGCACCAACAATACCATGTTGAAGATGAAACCTGCCAGCACTTTCTTACTGATTGAGCCCCCTGACTGAAAACGCCTAAATAACTTTCTTTGCATATTTTGTAAAGGCTGAAGGTCACCGATCCAGCTTCTTAAAAATGTATAATATTGGTGCAAAATTGGGAAAATTCTTTCAACTATCCCTTTACTTAAGCTCTATATTATTGATAAAACTATAATTTGAACATTTTTAAAAAAAAATCAACTTTCAAATACGTCCAGGAGCCTCTTCAATTGTCATAGGTTTAAATTATAAAATATTTGAGCCATGAATACAAAGATGATTCGCAGAAATCTATATAAGGTATTTAGAAAAACCGGTATTCCCCGGGACAGGATCAGCGAAAGAGCATCCTTAGCCGAAGATTTGTTTATGGATGAGTTGGATATGACTTGTTTCCTTTTTTACCTGGAGACCCGCTTTAAGGTAGAGGTTAAAAACGATGAATTGCCCAGACTCAGGTCGGTTGCTTCGACAATTAACTTTTTGCAGCAACATTACGCCTAATTCATTCTTCTATCTTGAACACTTTGCGGATAGATTCGCTGGGGTGAATTATGTTGTAGTGTGACCAAAAGTCGGAATCATAATGGTCAATCTCTTCCGACAGGATATTACTGAATTTAAATGAGTCGGTCCATTTAAACTTTTTTCGCCCTCCCGGCCTAAGATCTGTCACCAGCATCTCCGAAACCGTGTTAAACACAGTGCGAACCTTTCGCTCACGATCTACAATCTTAATATTAACCTCTCCCCGCACGCTATTCAGCATCCACAGATCATTCACCGGCCGATAATCAATGGTATACCGTGCATAATTGGGACGGGTTCTGAAGCGGTGTGAATCGCGTCGGATAAGGTATTCCCTGCTTTTTCGAAGGGTGTTACGACTCATCTCAAAATGAGCGCCCACCACGGCATACGAACTTTGGTCGATACGTATCTCCCCCTGATAAAGCAGTTCTCCTGTGTCCTGGATGGGCTCAAAGCCTATCACATAAACCATCCGACCCTGCTCAAAGTCGATCCCGTTAAAGGCATATTTATACAACGAGCCCCCATCCTCATCGGGTAAAAACCCCCCTTGTCGGATGATATCCACCTGACTAAAAAGAAAAGGACCTCCCTGCAACTTAAAATTAATCTCCTTCATATTCTGGGTATCACCCCCCTTTCGGCCTTTCACAAACCTTACGCGCTCGGTTTCGAGCCCGGACAGATAGGTCGGCTTATAGATCTCCAGGACTGCCTCTGAGACATCAACATATCGGTCATCCTGTTGAATTATCTCACGAAAAAAAGCAGTCAGAATGGTGGGTTCCGCTGCATAGTTAAATGGGCGCCGTCGAACCACCTCTTGCATAACAATCGACGGCTTCACATATCTTACCACTACCTCGGGCAGGGGAATGACCATTTCATCAAGGACAATGGCCAGTGTGGTATCCCGAGGGGGACTGGCCACAATATTTTTGAAATAACCTAATCTGGAGAAACTGAGATTTTTTCCGACAAAGCCGGGGGGAAGGAGCAACTCAAAACGCCCATCATCGTTGGTTACAGTTCCTATTGCTTCTCCTTCCACCCCAATATTTACCATTTCCAGGGGCTTTTTATCGGAACCATCGGCCACGCTTCCTAAAATGAGGATGGACTGCTTTGGCAACCTGGCCGGCTCACGGGCCATGACAATTTGATTGTCCAACTCGTACAACTCCACTTCATCGTTGGCCAAAATCGTTCTTAGCCAGTCACCCAGCTTTAAATTATCAGCTTGGGCAAAAACCACCGAATCGCCTCGAACTAAAGAAGCGTCATAAGAAAAGGAAACCCCGAAGGAGGCCGACAGGGAATCAATGAGCTGAGCAAAAGGAATACTGTCGTGGTGAATAGAGAAGCGCTGGTCGAGCACCTCCAGCTGCGCACGGCTACTAAAAAAAGAGGTAAAAATAAATAGAGTCAAAACAAGAAACCTCATATCGGCAAGTATTAAGGGCTGTCTGTCCGGGACCAGGCCTATGGGTGTAGTTTCAGTGCTGTCTTTAACCGGACCTTAAGGTCACGGCCCTTTTGAACCCACTATTTCCGGGTAAGCAAAATATTTTCCCCTTCACGTTCCATCTTCAGGTTAAAAGTCATGCAAACAACATTAAGCACAAAGTCGAGCGAATTGTCGCTGAACTGGGCCGTGAGTTTTTCGGCATTGATGGATTCATCAGCCAATTGAATATTCACCCGGTAGACCCGCTCAAGCGTTTCAAATACCCTGTCGAGCGAAGTCTCCTGAAATTGCAATTGCCGGGTGATCCAGGCCAATAGATTAGGATCGCTGGTCTCCTGCACCCTCAAAACGCCCTTTTGTCGCTGAAAAAGCGCCATCTGACCAGCCTTTAAAACCACACTCCCACTGGAGGCATCAGATGCCATGACTTCCACCCGCCCTTCTACAACCACCACTTCAACCATGTCGAGATGCGGATAGGCACGCACATTAAACCCGGTCCCCGTAACCTTTACGGTCAAACCACCCGTCTCCACTAAAAAAGGCCAATCCTTGTTACCCTCAACTTTGAAAAAACCCTCACCATGGAGCTCCACTTTTCGCTCACGGGCTTTAAACGGTTGAACACAGGAAAACTTAGACCCTGCATTCAGGGTAACGGTACTGCCATCGCTCAACACCACCTCTTCCTTCTCTAAACTGGTAACGACCATGGAGGAAGAATATTGAGGTGAGGGCGCTAAAAACAGCCACCACAAACCGAATGCAACCACCAACATGGCGGCCATGCCCATCACCAGGTAACGCACCCGATGGGAACCAACAGGCTCAGGAGCCATCAGGAGGGTATGATCACGCACCTTTTCCCAGGCCACATCCCCGTCGATACCCTCGAGCAAAAGCGCTTCCCCGCCCTGATTCCAAACGGCACTAATCCGGGCCCACTCCTCTCGGTTGGCTTCGTTTTGGACCAGCCACCGGTTCAAGAGCCCACGGTCTATCTCGTCGGCCTCACCGGCCAGGAGCCGGGCGGCCATCTCCCAGTTAATATGCCCTTTATTATCAATCATTTCTAACTATTTAATACGATTCTATCCCTTTATTCAACCTGAAGCCTCCTTCTTACAAGGGGGGCCGGCAAACAATTCCCGAAGGTACCTGAGCCCTTTGCTCATTTGGACTTCCACTGTTTTGGGCGAAATATTCAACAGAGCGGCAATCTCTTTGTACTTTAACCCCTCCAACCGTCCCAGTCGGAAGATTTTTTGCCGCTGAGGCGGCATCCGGTCAATGGCCTGATAAACTTTTTCCAGCAGCTCTGGGTCTGGCAGCTCCTCATCCTCACTGCTATCGGGTAACGACCATCTTTCATCCAGAGACAGGTGGTGCTTCTGACGATTCAACTGATTCATGCATCGGTTTCGAACAGCCACCATCAGATAACTCCTCACCTCTTTTATTCTCTGTATTTTTCTTTTCTCCCAAAGTTTAATAAACACCCCTTGAACAATATTTTCGGCCTCCATCTTATCATGCAACCACCGATAGGCAAAAACCACCAGGGGGCCATACCAAGTCCGAAACAAAAGCTCAAAAGCCTGCTCATCTCCACGTGCCATACGTTTCAACAAAACCCTATCCCTCGATGATGTGCTCATATCAAACTTATTGATGCACTTAAAACTGATACTACCTTTTTATCCTTAGGACACTCAAGTTACTAAAAACCCTTACCTTTTGCAGAATATTTTTACGAGGAAGGTTGATCATTAAGACCCCTTAACAACCACTTCCCCGGGGTCGCTCCGAGAGCGTGTCAGCAAAAGGCAGGCAAAAAATCACCCTGCAAAGGAAATATGAGAGGGTCACCGGAAGAAGGAAAAGATAATAATCTTCTATTTTTGTACTTTTGAACGAACAAACAATTGAATTTACTCAGGTTTCCGCAAATACCTTCTAACATGTCAAAAATTAAAGCCTGGCTTATCTCATTTCGTCTGCGCACCTTACCATTGGCTCTCTCCTGCATTTTCATGGGCTCATTTATTGCCTTATCCTACCACTCATTCAGCTGGAACACCCTGATATGGGCATCGGCCACCACCCTATTTCTTCAGATACTCTCCAATCTGGCCAACGATTATGGCGATGCGGTGTCAGGAGCTGACAATGATCAACGGCTGGGCCCAAAACGGATGATTCAAAGCGGAACCATCACCCTCAGCGAGATGAAGAGAGCCATCCTGATACTGGCCCTTTTGGCACTCATCTCAGGGCTCATATTGTTAATCACTACTTTTCGGGAAGCCAGCCTCACGCTGGTAATGTTTCTGGTAATGGGTATGGCGGCAATAGGAGCGGCCATCCGTTACACGGTAGGAAAAAACCCCTATGGCTATCGGGGATTGGGAGACCTTTATGTCTTTATCTTTTTTGGCCTGCTGGGGGTGACAGGCACCTTCTATCTTCATGCAGGCACCTGGGCCTGGCCGGTGCTTCTTCCCGCATCTGCCATTGGCCTTTTCAGCACCGGCGTCCTCAACCTCAACAACATACGCGACATTGAAAGCGACAAAAAAAGTAACAAGCGTACCATGGCGGTTATGCTGGGGAAAAAAAAGGCCGCCTGGTACCATTTATTTCTATTGACTTCGGGTTGGACAGCTCTTCTGCTGTGGATTTTTTGGTTTTCACAGGAAAAGGGTGCCTGGCTCGTTCTCCTGGCCATTCCCTTATTTGCCCGCAGCGCCTGGGTGTCATTCTCGTCCAAACATTCCCAACAGCTGGATCCCGAATTGCGAAACCTTTCGTTGGGGACGTTGTTCACCGTATTACTGTATGGATCAGGATTTCTATTAAATTAATCCACAGGAGAAAAACTTTAACCCGGGCGTGAAATTTTTTAAACATTACCGGATTGGGTAAGTTCATAAAGAAGCGCTTCCCTGTTTTTTAGGTTACCTAACATTAGGGCCGTAAGCTTGAAAAAAGACTCAACCCTCGCAGATAAAACATACAAGAATGCTGAAAGCTTCTCTTAAACCTTATAATCTCCATTTCAGGAAGCCGGGTGGAACTTCCCGCGGGGTTTTAACGCAAAAAAAAGGCTGGTTCATCACCATCCGGGAAGAGTACCTGCCGGAGAAGAGGGGTATTGGTGAGTGCTCCATCTTACCCGGGCTGAGCCCTGATGACCGACCCCATCTGGAAGAAAAGCTACAAGAGGTTTGCAAAAACATCCACACCGTTGCCTTCGATTTTCAACGAACCCTCACCCAATGGCCTGCCATTCGCTTTGCCGTTGAAACCGCCCTGCTCGACCTTCAAACCGGCGGAAAGGGTCTTTTGTTCCCCTCCCCCTTTACCCGTGGGGAGACAGGCATTCCCATCAACGGCCTGGTATGGATGGGAAAAGCCGATGAGATGAGTCGTCAGATCGAAGAAAAGCTAAAGAGAGGATTTCGCTGCCTGAAGTTGAAGATCGGGGCGATTGATTTTGAAGATGAATACAGTCTCCTGAAAAAGCTCAGACAACGTTTTTCAGTGGAAGAACTGGAACTGCGGGTAGACGCCAACGGAGCCTTTTCAGTTGATGAAGCCCCCGCATTGTTAGAACAACTTGGACAACTCCACCTCCACTCCATTGAACAACCCATTAAAGCCGGTCAATGGGAAGCCATGGCCAGACTTTGTGAAACCTCGCCTATACCCATTGCCCTCGATGAAGAGCTGATTGGCATTAACGACCCCGTGCAAAAGGCCCGGTTATTAAACACCATCCGGCCACAATACATCATTCTAAAACCAAGTCTTACCGGGGGCTTCTTTGCCTCCCAGCAATGGATCGACCTGGCTGAAAAACAGGGAACGCATTGGTGGATAACCTCAGCACTGGAGAGTAACATTGGCCTCAATGCCATTGCCCAGTGGACCGCTACCTTGAACAACCCCAGGCCTCAGGGCCTGGGCACCGGGGAGGTGTTTTCAAACAACGTAGAGGCTCCCTTAACGATACAAAATGGGGCCCTTTGGTTTAGGGACCTGCCGGGATTTAAAAAATTCCAGCAACTCACCCTCAACGGAATTCACTATTCGGGCCCCGAACTAAAGGCTTTGGTTGCCAACAAGTTAACCCAAAAGGAGCTGGAGGGATGGGAAAAATCGCTCTTTCATTTCCTTGAGGAGTGGCTCAATAACGAGGATTTTGTGGAGATCAACACCTCCGGATCCACCGGTACTCCCAAAACGATCCAGGCCGGCAAAGAGGCCATGCTTAAATCTGCCTTTAACACCCTTGGCTTTTTTGAGCTCAAGCCCGGACAATCGGCACTTCTTTGTTTATCGTGTGACTACATCGCCGGAAAAATGATGGTGGTGAGAGCTCTGGCCGGGGGCCTTAATCTCATCACGGTTCCTGTTTCGGGTCATCCACTGGAAACCCTGAAAGAGCCCGTGGATTTCGCTGCCATGACCCCCTTTCAGCTGAGTAATGAGCTGGCAGGATCTGCTCCCGGGCGGCAATGGTTGAGGAAAGTCATATTGGGAGGTGCCCCCGCCGGCCGGGATCTGATTCAAAAGATTCAGAACGAAAAATTCATGGCTTGGGAAACCTATGGAATGACCGAAACGCTTTCCCACATTGCCCTCAAACGCCTTAACGGACCCGATGCCTCCACCTGGTTTACCCCTCTTAAAAACATAGCCCTCACCACCGATGATCGGGGCTGCTTGGTTGTGGAGGCTCCTGGGATTACACCCAGCCCGCTCACGACCAACGACCTGATAGATCTTAATGACAATGGACTTTTTAGAGTAAAGGGCCGCATCGACAACATTATCAACACCGGCGGTATAAAGGTTTCCCCCGAAGAGGTGGAAGAACAAATTGAACATCTTATGCCCGGCCCCTTCGCTGTTGTTGCGGCCAGCCACGAGACCCTGGGTCAGCAGCTGGTATTGATTACCGAAAAACCTTTGCCGAACCCCGGGGAATTGCTCAAACAGATAGAATTACTCCTGCCACCCTATCATGCCCCTCGAAAAATCATGGTGGTCAATCCGTTGCCCCGCACCCAAAGCGGTAAGATTAAGCGACACTTGCCGCTTTAAAAAAACAAACATCTCTCCGGTTTATGCCGTGAGTTTGATATCTTTGCAGGTCAATGTTATTGAGAAATGGAAAATAAGAAAAACGAATATATCAAGTCCATCCGTATCAAAGGGGCCCGCGTACACAACCTGAAGAATATTGATCTGGAAATACCTCACGACCAATTCATTGTTATCACGGGGGTTTCGGGGTCGGGGAAAAGTTCACTTGCCTTCGACACCCTCTACGCGGAAGGACAACGCCGTTATGTAGAGAGTCTGAGCGCTTATGCCCGTCAGTTTCTGGGTCGAATCGATAAACCGGAGGTAGATTACATTAAGGGTATTCCCCCGGCCATTGCCATCGAACAAAAGGTGAACACCCGCAACCCCCGTTCAACGGTAGGCACCTCCACCGAGATTTACGATTACATGAAATTGTTGTATGCCCGTACCGGCATAACCATCTCCCCCGTTTCGGGAAATGAGGTTAAAAGGCACCATGTGGGAGATGTGGTTGACTTTGTGAACAACTACCCAAAAGACACCCGGATAGCTGTTTTAGCCCCCATCTTGTTGCCCACCGGTCGTTCAATGGAAGAACACCTCTCGATCCTGTCACAACAAGGCTTTAGCCGGGTTGAATCGGCTGAGGAGTTTATACGTATTGAGGAGTTGCTCAGCAATCCCGAAAAACTGGAGACGTGCCAACCCCTCAACCTGGTGATAGACCGTGTGAGTGTGAATCCCGACGATGAGGACAATCAATCGCGGCTGGCCGACTCAGTACAAACCTCCTTTTACGAGGGCAAGGGCGAATGCCTGATTAGGGTATATGAACCGGAGAAGGTACAAACCTATCCCTTCTCCAATCGATTCGAAGCCGACGGCCTGACCTTTGAGGAGCCCTCCGAACATATGTTTTCGTTCAACAACCCATTGGGAGCCTGCCCACGGTGTGAGGGTTTCGGCAACGTCATTGGCATAGACGAAGATCTGGTAATTCCCAATAAAAACCTGTCGATATTTGAGGAGGCCGTCGCCTGCTGGAGGGGAGAAAAGATGGGTGAATGGAAAAACCAGCTCATTCATAACGCCCATAAATTCGACTTCCCCGTACACAAACCCTATTTTGAACTCAGCCTGGAACAAAGGCGGTTATTATGGACAGGTAACAAATATTTTTCCGGTCTGGATGCCTTTTTCCAGCATCTCGAAGCCAAGCAGTACAAAATACAATACCGCGTCATGCTGGCCAGATATCGCGGCAAAACGGTCTGCCCCGATTGCGAGGGGACCCGTCTGAAAAAAGAGGCCATGTACGTTAAAATAGCTGGCAAAAGCATCCACGAGTTGGTGTTAATGCCGGTATCCGAACTGGCCGGGTTCTTTAAAAACATCACGCTCTCGGATCACGGGATGAAGGTGGGAAAACGACTTTTGGTGGAGATCAATGCACGTCTGGCATTTCTCAACAACGTAGGCCTGGGCTATCTTACCCTGAACCGCCTCTCCTCCACCCTGTCGGGGGGCGAAAGCCAACGCATCAACCTGGCAACCTCTCTGGGCAGCAGCCTGGTAGGCTCCCTTTACATTCTGGATGAGCCCAGCATCGGACTTCATCCGCGCGACACCCACCTGCTGATAGATGTATTGCGAAACCTACAGCATTTGGGCAACACCGTGATCGTTGTGGAGCACGATGAAGAAATCATCCGGGCCTGCGATCAGATCATTGACATCGGCCCCGGAGCAGGACAACATGGCGGAGAAGTGGTCTTCATGGGCAACTTCAGGGAGCTGGCCTCCACCCCAAATAGTTTAACCACCCAGTACCTAAACGGAACCCTTCAAATAGAGATGCCCACTTCCCGCCGAAGTTTCAACCAGGCCCTGGAAATTGTTGGCGCCCGCGAGAACAACCTTAAAAACCTGAATATAAAGGTTCCCCTGAATGTCATGAATGTGATTACCGGCGTCAGTGGTTCGGGTAAATCGTCGCTGGTTAAAAAGGTGCTCTATCCTGCCTTGAAAAAGATTAAAGGAGGCTATGCCGACAAGACCGGTTCTTTTGACCTTTTGCGAGGCGATATAAACCAAATTTCCGATGTGGAGTTCATTGACCAAAACCCTATCGGGAAATCGTCAAGATCCAATCCGGCGACTTATCTCAAGGCCTACGATGAGATAAGAAAACTGATGTCCGCCCAAAAATTAGCTCAGATAAATGGCTATAAACCATCACATTTCTCTTTTAATATAGATGGGGGGCGGTGTGACGAGTGTCAGGGGGAAGGCATCAAAAAGATTGAGATGCAATTTATGGCCGACATCGTGTTGACCTGCGACAGCTGCCAGGGAAAGCGATTTAAACCTGAAATACTGGAAGTGACCTACCGCGATAAAAGTATCCATGACATACTGATGATGACCGTGAATCAGAGCATCGCCTTTTTTGGGCAGAGGGAGGGGACCACCGAAAAACGCATCGTAAACCGGCTACAACCCCTGGCCGATGTGGGACTGGGGTATGTTCGTCTGGGGCAATCCTCCAGCACCCTTAGCGGGGGCGAGAGTCAGCGGGTTAAGCTGGCCTCCTTCCTGGCGCTCGAAAAAACAGACCCTACACTCTTCATCTTTGACGAACCCACCACGGGGCTCCATTTTCACGATATCCAAAAACTCCTTAAAGCCTTTAATGCCCTTATCGACAAGGGGCACTCGCTGCTTATCGTGGAGCACAACATGGAGGTGATAAAATCGGCCGACTGGATTACAGATCTTGGTCCTGAGGGAGGAATCGATGGGGGGGAAATCGTATTCACGGGCACTCCCGAAGAGATGGTGAAAGCAGGGAAAGGACATACCGCTAAGTTTTTAGCTAAGTATCTTACCGCGACCCATGATGCTTAGGAGCAAAATTTTTTAGCGTTAATTGAGCTGAGAAACCAGAAAAGGAAACTGTTTGAAACGAATCATTAAGCCCTTAAGCAGGGAAAAACGGGAGAAAAAGGGTTGAGTAGCTAAACAGCTGTATATTTAGTGTTTATCATCCTTTACCCCAAACAGAATGGCGACACACCCACCTGTATTTTTTGAAGGATCGTCGTTCTCAAGCACTTTAACTTTCACCATAAGCTTTTGAGTGGTTTCCATATCAAAATCCCACTTATTAGTATAGCCGTACTGCGCATTATCAAAAAGCACTTTTTGTTCCATATCCATCAACTGAATGTGGATATCCGGAAGGGATTTAACCCCCGCGACCACCAGACGGTATCGCTGACCCTCGAAAAAGGTTTTAAACAGCTCAGCATACTCACCCTCACCCAAAATGGTTGCATTGTAGTTGCCATCATGAACGAAATCTTCTAAAAGAGGCTTGGCAACACTTCTGGCAAATCCCATGCATTGTCCATAGCTCTGAAACGAAGAGATAACCATGAAAAACAACAGACACGCAACAACCCTCACCCCCGAAAAAGGATAGGTGGAATTTTTGCAACAACCATGAATGGAGTCCGGGTTAGAAAACTGAGACTTGTCTGAATGCATAGGCTTAGGATACAAAATCGGTTCTAAGTTCCTCCACCTTCTTACATAGATCCTCAAAAACGGCAGGCTCCATGTAAGTTTTACTTTGTGCCTTGATGGTTGTCACCTGTTTCTCAGCATTGGTAGAGGCCTCTACATCAGATGTATTCACTATTTTAATATCGTCGTAGATGACTCTTAATTGTTTAAATTTATCAATAAGCATATTGATGTGCGGATCCTCATCATACGATTCCATCATATTCAGCAAGGTATACAACGACAATTTCTGATAAACAATTCGGTCGATAAGTCTCTCGTTGTTCTCCATATTATCGCGGGAAAGCTGGGTAGCCAGATAGAGCCCTTCGATCCAACCACCTGCAAGAACCATCACAGAAATGGCGGCCCGGTTATTCTCCGAAAGATAAGCATTGGAGCTCATAAAGGTTTCTGAGATAATATCCATCACCGCATCCCTATTGTTCATATTCTCCTCAAGCTTTCGGATAGTGGTTTCATCAATGGAGCCCATGATGCCGAGATTTTCGGCTAACTTTTTGGCGTTCCCCATGTATTCGATGGTGGTTTGAGTTTGGTCGAACAAACTGGAATAACTTAAATCGGCACTATAGATCCCCAGATTGAGAGCCATTTTCAGATTGCTGTTGTATTGCCCAACATTGGCCACAGGATTCAGAAGGGTACGGTTAAAACTGGCCCCTGCACGTTTAATCAACATGGCTGTTTCGAGGGGAGATGGCAACGAATAAAAAATCAGTTTCGACTTATTAAAATCCTCCATCAGCTGTGCATTCAAAGAAACCGACTCCAGAATCTCCTTCTCCGTTGATTCTTCGCCTTTTTGTTGGCTACAGGAATTACAGGAATTAAATGATAATAGCGAAAAAAGGCCGGCCACAAGCAAAACCAGTGGAAAGTAAATGTTTTTCATGTTGGTAAATAATTGATTTAAAAAGATAAAATCGGATAATTTAGGGATGAAATTACCAATTTATTGGATAAAACCATTATAAACATACAACTTATACAACAAAAAAGGGATATGGGTTACAAATAGTGCCCAAAGAATTAGTCGAAGTTTGAAAAATACTTCATAAACTGGGCCCGTTCGTACAAAGAGGGATTTTTAATTTTTCTGTAACTCAACTCTCCCCGGAAATCATCAATCGTCTTATAACCTTTTTCATCCATCCACCCCTCAAGCTTAGTGAGCATGCTGGTCAACACGGAAGGCCCCTTCTTATAGAGGGCCGAACAAACCTGAACAGCTTTGGCTCCAACCAACAGCTGTTTAATCACTGCTGTTCCATCGTGCACGCCGGTTGAAGCAGCAATATCGATGTTATGGATTTTCGAGCTGACAATGGATACCCACCTTAAGGATCTGCGGATATCAGAGGGTGAGCTAAACACTTCTGCAGCGGTCAAATTCATCTTATTGATGTCAATGTCGGGCTCATAAAAACGATTAAACAGAACCACCCCTTTGGCCCCCGAAACCGAGAGCTTATTCACCACACTCACAAGATTGGAAAAGTACATCCCCAACTTCATGGAAACCGGGATAGAAACCACCCGACTAACCATCTCAGCAACCTTCACATAAGCTTCCTCATATTCAGCGGCATTGCTGTTTTTATCGGTGTTTACAATAAAAACGTTAAGCTCTATGGCATCGGCCCCGGCCTCCTGAATATTCTGGGCAAAATTCACCCACTCATCAGTCGAATAGCAGTTTATGCTGGCGATGACGGGAATATCCACAGCTGCTTTTGCTTCACTTATCAACCGGAGGTACTCGGTTACCGAGTTGTGCCTGGAATATTCGCGCATGTAATCCTCCGCTTCAGGATAATCGAATCCCTGTCCCGAATGTATTGCATGGTTGATTTCCTGATTAATCTGCTCTTCGAAAAGTGATTTTAGAACCACGGCCCCGGCCCCTGCATCACGAAGTTTAATTATCTTGTCAACACTATTGGTAAGCCCAGAGCTGCTTACTACCAACGGATTCTTAAGTTTTAACCCCAAATAGGTTGTCTTCAGATTTGCCATATTGTTGAATTATTGAAATGTGCTAATGAAACGTTCCATTAAAAATAAATTCTGCCGGTGCTTTACCTTACACACCATTCTATGCTCCGGTCCTGGCCCTGCCGAGGAAAAACCGGTAAAATACTTTTTTAATACATCAGTTGCCTCTTCCCTCAATAGAGGGACCCGCGCTTATGCTGGATAGGTTCTTTCTCCAAAGATAGCACTTCCAACTCTTACCATGGTGCTACCCTCTTCCACAGCCAGGCGAAAATCTCCCGACATGCCCATACTCAGGGTGTCAAAGCCTGTGTCATCGCTAAAAAACTGCTGCTTCACCCTCTCAAAGAGTTGCCTTAACCCTCTGAACTCATCCCTCACCTGTTGGTCGTCATCCGTATAGGAAGCCATTCCCATGAGTCCTTTGACCTCTATATTATTAAACAATGGGAATTCGCCCCCCCGCAGAAGTTCCTCCAATTGGTTGGCTGTCAATCCAAATTTTGTCTCCTCTGCAGCGATGTGCACCTGCAGCAAACAGGGAATAACACGCTGTATCCTAGCTCCTTCGGCATTGATGGTTCGCAATAGCTTAAGACTGTCCACACCATGAATAAGAGATACAAAAGGTGCCAGAAACTTAACCTTGTTTCTTTGCAAGTGCCCAATCATATGCCATTCAATATCTTTGGGCAGGGCTTCATACTTTTCGACAAGTTCCTGCACTTTGTTCTCCCCAAAAACCCGATGCCCATCATTGTATAACGCCATAATTAATTCGCGGGGTTTGGTCTTACTCACTGCCACCAAAGTGACCCCCGAAGGCAATTCCTTCTTAATTTTATGTATGTTTTCACAAACAGGAATATGCATCAACTAATTATTTGTGTCTATAAAATAACCTATCGTGTCGAAGTGGTTAAAAACGAAAATATCAACATGGATTATATTTTGTGAATCACCAATCCTGATCTCAACTTGGGCTCGAACCACGTGGTTTTTGGCGGCATAATATTTCCAGTATCGGCAATGGTAATAAGCTGCTCCATCGAAACAGGATAAAGAGCAAAGGCGGCCTTCATCTCGCCCGAATCGACCCGACGCTTAAGTTCTTCCAGGCCCCTGATTCCACCTACAAAGTCGATGCGTGTGGAGGTTCTCAAATCCTGAATGTCGAGTAGCTTGCCCAATACATGTTCCGAGAGAATGGTGACATCGAGTACGCCAATAGGATCTTCATCGTTGTAAGTCCCTATTTTTGATTTCAACCGATACCACTTATTTCCCATATACATGCTGAATTCATGCAAGCCAGATGGTTTATAGATCTCAGCCCCCATCACGGAAACCTCGAAGGCCTCGTTCAACTTTTCAATAAATTGTGATTCACTGAGCCCGTTCAAATCTTTCACCACCCGGTTATAGTCGATTATCTGCAACTGATTATCGGGGAAGTGAACGGCCATGAAAAAGTTATACTCCTCCTTACCTGTATGGCTGGCATTCGCATTTTTACGTTCCAGCCCAACACGGGCAGCGGCTGCGGTACGATGATGACCATCAGCCACATAAGTAAATGGCACCTGGGTTTCGAAAAGAACCTCCAGCTCCCTATTGGTCTCCGCATCATTAATCACCCAGAAATGATGGCCAAAGCCATCCTCGGCCACAAAGTCATATTCGGGCTCCTGATTTTTTACAATCTGATCAACAATGGCATCGATGGCAGGCACCGCTTTATAACTAAAGAAAACAGGCTCCACATTGGCATTAGTGGTACGAATATTAACCATCCGGTCTTCTTCTTTATCGGGGCGAGTCAATTCATGTTTTTTTATGATGCCCTCTTCATAATCGGAACAAGCCGCACATCCCACAATACCGTATTGCGTTCTGTTATTCATGGTTTGAGCATAGACATAAAAGCGTGGCTCCTCGTCATCGACCAACCAGCCCATATCCTGAAACCTTTGAAAATTCTCAGCCGATTTTTCATACACTTTTTCGGAATGAACATCTACACCCGGCTCACAATCAATCTCGGCCTTGGTAACATGCAGCAGTGAAAATTCTTTGCCTTTTGCCATCTGCGCAGCCTCTTCGCTATTCATCACATCGTAGGGCAAACAAGAAAGACCCGCAGCAATCTCACGGGGGGGCCGAAGCCCTTTAAAAGGTTTTACTATTGCCATAGTGTATTCGTTCTTTTTGTATGTTATATCGTTAAAATGTCAGATTTAAGACGGGCAACGTGAGATTTTAGATTGAAAAACGAAAACCACAAATCGCAAATTGCCAATCGCATTTTCTCTCTCCTCCCACCTATTTATTTACCCGAAAGGTTTCTACGCCATTTTTAAAGAAGTCAACAATTTGGTTTGCGGCTGCAACACCTGCGTTGATATTGGCTTCTGCCGTTTGGGCTCCCATTTTTTTGGGGGTAAAGAAGAAACGACCGGGAAACTTAGCCTCAATCTCTTCTTTATTACCTGGGGCAATATCCGAAAGATAACTAAAATCGGTCCTTTCGGCCATCAGTTTCACCAACCCTTCTTCATCGATCACCTCCTTGCGCGCGGTATTCACCAGCACGGCTCCCTGAGGCATTTTTGACAACCGCTCGAAATTGATGGATTTAATGGTTTGCTCATTTGCAGGGATATGGAGAGACACGTAGTCACAGGTTGCATACAAGTCCTCAACATCCGACACAGGAACCACGCCATCGGCTTTCATTTTTTCGGCTTTCACAAAGGGGTCGAACGCATATACTTCCATCCCAAAACCTTTGGCTATTTGGGCCACATAGACACCCACATTGCCATAGGCATGAATCCCCAGTTTTTTACCCCTGAGCTCAGTCCCGGCGGAGCCATTAAAGTGATTGCGGGCCTGCAACACCATCATTCCAAAAACCAGTTCGGCCACCGCATTAGAATTTTGCCCCGGGGTATTCATGGCCACAATGCCTTTTTGAGAACAAGCCTCCAGATCCAAATTATCGTAACCGGCACCGGCCCGTACCACGATACGCAACTTTGGAGCCGCCTCAACCACCTCACGGGTGACCAGGTCGGAACGGACAATCATGGCATCTACGTCAGCAACTGCAGAAAGCAACTCGGCGGTAGAGCTGTATTTCTCCAAAAGAACGAATTCAAAACCAGCCTCCTCGACAACGGGTTTCATTTGGGCAATAGCAGCCGGGGCAAATGGTTTTTCTGTTGCAACCAGTACTTTTTTCATATCAAATTTTTTATCCTTCATAATTAAGTCGGTGAAATGCCCCAATTATGCCATCTCCCTGGATTCCGGAAAATGGCAATAATTGGCTCATCTCGTCGGCAATAGGGTTTAATGTTGTTTCTCAAACGCCTGCATGGTTTCCACCAACGCCTTCACACTCTCAAAAGGCAAGGCATTGTAGGTTGAGGCCCTGAATCCGCCCACATCCCGGTGGCCCTTGATGCCAATCATTCCCTGTTGGGTGGCAAAATCAAGGAAGTCTTTCTCCAGCTCACCATATTCTTCGTTCATCACAAAGCAGATGTTCATGAGAGAGCGATCGTCCGTATTCTCCACAGTAGCTTTAAACAGCTTGTTACGGTCGATCTCATCATATAAGTATTGAGCCTTCTCCTCATTCCGTTTTTGCATAACGGCCAGTCCACACTGTGCTTTAAGCCATTCGAGGGTTTTTAAAGCAGCAAAAACAGGCAATACCGGTGGCGTGTTGAACATGGAGCCTTTGCTCACGTGGGTTTGATAGTTGAGCATGGTAGGAATAGGCCGGTCCACTTTGCCAAGCACATCCGTTTTAACCACCACAAATGCCAAACCGGCAGGGGCCAGGTTTTTCTGGGCACCCCCATAGATCAGCGCATATTTGGATACATCAACGGGACGCGAAAAGATATCGGACGACATATCAGCCACCAGGGGAACTTTCACATCCAGATCTTTCTTTAATTCTGTTCCATAAATGGTGTTGTTGGTGGTGATGTGAAAATAATCCGCATCGGCCGGAACTTCATAATTTTTAGGGATATAGTTAAAGTTGCGATCCTTGGAGGAGGCCACCTCAACCATTTCCCCAAAAAAGGCCGCTTCCTTTTGGGCTTTAGTAGCCCACACACCGGTATTAAGGTATGCCGATTTCTTATTCATCAGATTATAGGGAACCATGCAAAACTGCATGCTTGCTCCTCCTCCGAGGAAGAGAACCTCGTAACCGGCGGGGATATCAAGCAATTCCTTAAAAAGAGCTTGAGCCTGATCCATTACCGCCACGAATTCTTTCCCGCGGTGCGATACTTCCATCACCGAAAGACCGGTGCCGGCAAAATCAAGAACGGCCTCCGCTGTCTTCTTAATGGTATAATCGGGTAAGATCGAGGGGCCTGCATAAAAGTTGTGTTTTTTCATAAACTATCAGAATTAAGTAAGAAATTCATTTTTTGCCATCTTAAAGGGTACCGAATGGCAAACCTTACCAACCAGTTTGTCCTTTTCCAATACCGGCACTATATTGGTTTGGTCGATGATATGACAAAACTCAATAACATCGTCCAGCCCATTCTTAGCCAATCGCTTCTTCTGAGCGGCCTTAACCACATATTCATAAGGGTTGGGAGCTGCCAACGTCCATAGGTCCAGGGCTACCGATACGGAATCACATATAGATTGAAACCCCCCTTTATCTATTAACTCTTTAGATAAAGCGCCTGCAAAGAGGGCATCCTCGAGGCTGAACTTATTTTTCCATCCCGCACACAGCACCACAACATCCCGGTTCTGCGCAATAAGCCACTCAACCAATGCCGATAAGTTAAGATAAGAACCAATGGCCACGGCATGCGCCTGGGCCGCCAAATGAATGGCCCGTGTTCCATTGGTAGTACTGTAAACAATATCATGTTTGGAAACCCTTGCGGGGGTGAAATTGTATGGCGAATTACCAAAGTCGGCAAAATCGAGAACCAGTCCATCGCGCTCGGCCGCCACCAGAAAGCCTTCAGCCTTTAAGGCACGAGCCTCTGCTGAAGTACCCACCGGGATGATGTGTCTGGCGCCATTCATAAATGCGGTACAGATAGCAGAGGTAGCCCGCAAAATATCGACCACTACAACTACCGACTCCTTCTTATGGTAATAAGAATAGAGTGCCGGGGAAAAACATATTTCTATTTCGCGCTTCATGCGAAAATATTTGGTTTATCAAGGCGCATGCCACTCTTCCCAACGATTGAGAACGCGTTGCCTGCAAAAACAATTCAATAAATCAGGGTCCAAAGTATATCCCACATTCAATGACAACAGGCACTTGGAACCCTTTTAAAAACGAGCACAATACCCAATGGTTCATTACAAACTGAAGCATTAGGGTCATCCTCCTGCCTGACAGGAAACTTCATTACTCGGAACCACCCCGCAAGAAGACAAAAACCCTTAAATAAAAGGTGTTTTTACAATCCGGGCCTTCAGATCACGGTTACGCACCCGAATAAAAATCTCACCATCGGTCTTCGCGAATTCGCTTTTAACATACCCCATGCCAATCCCTTGTTTCAACACAGGCGACATGGTACCGGAGGTAACTTCGCCAATCACATCCCCCTGGGAATTAACTATTTCGTAACCATGTCTGGGAATACCACGCTCCTCCAACACAAAAGCCTTGAGTTTGCGTTCCACCCCCTCCTTTTTTTGCTTCTCTAAAACAGGTCGATCCACAAAGTCTTTTCCATCCACAAATTTAGTGATCCAACCCAACCCGGCTTCAATAGGTGAGGTGGTATCGTCAATATCGTTGCCATAGAGACAAAAACCCATCTCCAGTCTTAAGGTATCCCGCGCACCCAGTCCGGCAGGGACTAAACCCTTTGGTACACCCGCTTCCATAATAGCCTTCCAGATATCAGGACCATCCTCATTAAACATATACAGTTCAAAGCCGCCGGCTCCTGTATAACCGGTATTGGAGATAATGACCTGATCTTTCCCGGCAAAACTGCCGACCACAAACGAATAATAGGGCACTTTATCCAATTCCACATCAGTGAGTTGCTGCAGAATTTCCGTAGCATGGGGTCCCTGAATAGCCAACAGAGAGATGTTATCACTGGCATTTTCCAGCTCTGCGCCCATCGTGTTTTGAGAAACGCACCAGTCCCAGTCTTTAGCGATATTGGCCCCATTGACCACCATCAAATACTTCTGCTCTTCGTAATGATACACCAGCAAATCGTCAACGATGCCACCCTTGCCATTAGGCATACAAGTGTACTGTATCTTCCCTATTTTAAGGGCTTCCACATTATTGGTCGTAATTTTTTGAAGAAAGGCAAGCGCCTTTGGTCCTTTGACCCAAAACTCGCCCATATGGGAAACATCGAACATCCCGGCGGCATTTCGCACCGCCAGATGTTCAGTATTGATCCCGGAATATTCAACGGGCATTTCGAATCCAGCAAAGGGCACCATCTTAGCCCCCAACTGCTTATGCACCGGATTAAAAACTGTTTTCTGCATGATATTTTTATTTTGAACAAAGGCAATGTGCCACCGGAAGTTTAACTCACTCCCAAACCTAGGTACAAAATTAATTTTTATGATTGACCAAACAAGTTTTCATAAGCCTTAATTACAGCATTTACACAAATTGGAATATAAAATCAGGGAAAGCATTTTCAAAGTTGGGCAAAGGCTCATTTAATCAAAATATTTTTTTTACTTTTGTTAGAAATAAGCATCTCATTAAAACCATCCTTAATGCCTAACGTCTACAAATGGATTAACCTATCCTATCTGGAGAGTATCGCTCAAGGAGACTTGGAAATCTTCCATGAGCTGATTCAAATCTTTTTAGATCAAATCCCTGAGTTTACTGAAGGATTAGACAAGAACTTCTCGGAAAAGAACTGGCGCCAAATTGCGGCCATTGCTCACAAAGCTAAATCGTCTGTATTATCAATGGGCATGGAGCAGGTGGGCAATGAGGATTTAAAAAACCTTGAGTTACTGGCTAAACAGATGTTGGTAAATGATTTAATCGCAAAAAAAACCCCTACCCCTGCTGAGAAAGCCGGAATAGACCAGCAAGCTAAAACCCTGAAGAATTTTTCGAAAGAACGACAAGAATGGATTTTGAAGAATGCTTCTGAAGCCACAATTTCGGAACTTATTAGTAAATTCAAAACAATTTGTACCGCAGCTTCAAGTGAACTAAAATCTGAAATTGAAAAATGAAAATCATGCTGAAGTTAACATCACAAAACAACAGGCAGGTGGGTACTTTAGAGGACACCGATCGGTTAAACACTTTGGTTGCCCCCGAGGTAAAAGAAGAACTCAATAGTGCACTTAACCAGCCAGGAAGCGAGTTTATCCTAAACCTTCAAAACATTAAGTTCATCGACAGCACGGGCATCGGCGTTCTCATCTCGGCGTTGAAAACTGCCCGGCAAAACAACAGACCCTTTCTGCTGGCTAATGTGAGTGCCGAGGTGATGAACCTGTTTAAGATGATGAAGCTGGAGCAAGTATTTGATTTCCAAACATCTTAAGGCAATACCATATTTGTAAAAAACATAAAAAGCGCCAACAACCTGGTTGTTGGCGCTTTTTCACAGGTCCCGAATAACTCAGGGCCCCCAATCTTTTAACGGTTAACGTTTAGCACAAGGGGCAACCCGTTTTCAGGGAACTTGCTGCCCAAAAAATTCTAGTTTCTAAATACCAGCCCTTCTCCTTCAAAGTCAATGACAATGGGCTTATCCTTGTTCACCTCATCGGCAAGCAATTTCTTAGACAAAGCATTTAAGATGAGTCGCTGAATAGCTCTTTTCACAGGTCTTGCACCAAAGAGCGGATCAAACCCAATCTCGGCCAGGTGCTCCAGGGCCTTTTCGGTAATATCCAACCTCACCCCCTGGGTTTTCAGCAGAGCCACAACCCTGTTGAACTGCAGACTGACAATATTCTTGATCTCAGAACGGGACAATGGTTTAAACATAATGATATCGTCAATACGGTTCAAAAACTCCGGTCGGATGGTTTGTTTAAGCAATTCCATTACCTGCATCCGTGTTTGTTCAACCTGAACCTCATTAAGTCCGTCCTTACCAGCCTTTTCAAAATTCTGCTGAATGAGGTGCGACCCAACATTGGAGGTCATAATGATGATGGTATTCTTAAAATCTGCCACACGGCCTTTGTTATCGGTGAGCCGGCCATCGTCGAGTACCTGAAGCAAAATATTAAACACATCGGGATGGGCCTTCTCAATCTCATCGAGCAACACTACCGAATAAGGCTTACGCCGAACCGATTCGGTGAGTTGCCCCCCCTCATCATAACCCACATATCCCGGAGGGGCTCCAATTAACCGCGACACAGAATGGCGCTCCTGGTACTCCGACATATCGATACGGGTCATCAAATCCTCGTCGTCGAAGAGAAATTCGGCCAGCGCCTTGGCAAGTTCCGTTTTGCCCACGCCGGTCATTCCCAGAAAGATGAAGGATCCAATAGGTCTTTTCATGTCCTGCAGTCCGGCCCTGCTTCTGCGCACGGCATCGGCTACAATGGTGATGGCTTCATCCTGGCCGACCACCCGTTTGTGTAGCTCATCCTCGAGAGTCAACAGTTTCTGACGCTCACTCTTCAGCATCCTGGTCACGGGAATGCCTGTCCAGCGACTCACCACCTGGGCCACATCTTCGGCATCCACCTCCTCTTTTATCATGGCCTGATCGGCCTGGCGCTCCAACAACTGTTTCTGAAGCTCCTGAATCTTCCGATCGGCCTCTTTTATTCGGCCATAACGCAACTCGGCCACTTTTTCGTATAGGCCTTCCCGCTCAGCTTTCTGGGCCTCAAACTTGAATTGCTCAATATGCTCTTTATTCTTTTGTATCTGCTCAACGATCGACTTTTCTCCCTCCCACTTGGCACGCATAGAACCACGGGCCTCCTTTAAGTTAGCGATCTCTTCATTCAACTCCTCCAGTTTCTTACGATCGCCCTCACGACGGATGGCCTCCCGCTCAATTTCAAGCTGTTGAATACGACGCTCGATTTCATCAATCTCTTCAGGCACCGAGTTCATCTCCAGACGAAGCTTCGAGGCCGCCTCGTCGATCAGGTCGATGGCTTTATCGGGCAGGAAACGATCGGAGATGTAACGCTTCGAAAGCTCTACCGCCGCAATTATCGCCTCATCGCGGATACGTACCTTGTGGTGGGTCTCATAACGCTCCTTGAGGCCCCTCAGGATAGAGATGGCCGACGGCATGTCGGGTTCGTCCACCATTACAATCTGAAAACGACGCTCCAGAGCCTTGTCTTTTTCAAAGAACTTCTGATATTCGCCCAGCGTGGTAGCCCCAATGGCTCTTAACTCCCCCCGGGCCAGAGCCGGTTTAAGGATATTGGCAGCATCCATGGCCCCCTCACTCTTTCCGGCGCCGATCAGGGTGTGTATCTCATCGATAAAAAGCACGATCTCACCATCGCTGCCCGACACCTCTTTAACCACAGATTTTAGGCGTTCTTCGAATTCCCCCTTATACTTAGCTCCGGCAATGAGGGCTCCCATGTCGAGGGAGAAAATCTGCTTACTCTTCAAATTCTCAGGCACATCGCCATTGATGATCCGATGGGCCAGCCCCTCGGCAATAGCCGTTTTACCCACCCCGGGCTCCCCTATTAATATAGGGTTGTTTTTGGTGCGCCGTGAAAGAATTTGAAGGATACGCCGGATCTCCTCATCCCTTCCAATCACGGGGTCGAGCTTTCCGTTTCGTGCCTGCTCGTTGAGGTTAATAGCAAAACGCCCTAAAGCGTCGTAGGTATCCTCGGCCGTCTGGCTGGTCACCTTTTGACCTTTTCGCAATTCGGTTATGGCTGCTTTAAGCCCTCCTTCGGTTACGCCGGCATCCTTTAGCATGCCGGAGACCTGATCGCCACACTGCAATATTCCCAACAAAATATGTTCGATGCTGGTAAACTGATCGCCCATTTTTTGGGCGGCCGTGGTAGCTTTTTGTAATGCATCTGAAGAACTCTTGCTCAGATAGGGTTCCCCACCACTCACTTTTGGGTACGATTCCACCATTTGGCTCACCACCGGCATTACCTGCTGTGCCCCCATCTTATTCAGTAAAAACCGGGTCACATTTTCGCCCGTTTCAAAAACACCTTTCAACAAATGCCCCGGCTCAATGGCCTGATGCTGGTACCCAGCAGCAATCTGAAAAGCCTGCTGAACAGCCTCCTGGGCCTTTATGGTAAATTGATTTAAATTCATAACGCTAAGTTTTTATACTTGTTCCTAACCAACTTCAATTGCCTTGCCACGAACGCAACACCGTCAAAATGACAGGTTTCGGGGTTGAAGACCTGACGAATTTTCAATTTTCTGCTTTTCTTCATCCTGTCTGCTTCCCCAGAAACCGAACAACCCACTCTTTCTTAGGATGATTTCTTTACCGCCTCTCAGGTAAATATAAATGAAGCCAAAATAATTCACGATTTTAACTATAATAGTTTTTTAAATTATTAAATTTAAATGTCATTTCCGCAGCGATGATTCGCTGGGAAACCATGATCCATTTATTGGCTAAAAATACCAACCCTAAAGCTGAAATCCGAGATGGAAGAACATCGAAAACTGAAAACACTGTTGGAGCTGTTAATGTATCTTTCCAGCGGAATAAAATATTCTCTAAGCCAGATTATGGAGCGGTTCGAATTATCCGACCGCACTACCCGACGCTACCTTAAACTGTTAAGAGATGCCGGCTTTATTATTCCCCGGCCCACCAATGGACTTTATTACATAGACAAGACTTCGCCTTACTTCAAAGAAATAAGCGAGCTTCTTCATTTTTCGCGCGAAGAAGCATTTATACTAAAAAGGGCCATCCATTCCATTGACAACCAGAACCTGCTCAAACAAAATCTCATCAACAAACTCTATAGTCTGTACGACTCTCCTGGTATCGCCCACACCCTTGTTAAACTGCAGCAACCCCACAATATTCATCAAATTACCCAAGCCATAAAAAACAAAAACAAGGTAGTCCTTTGCGGCTATCGTTCTGCCAATAGTAAGGGACTTAAAGACCGGCTGGTAGAGCCTTTCGATTTTACCACCAACTATATTTCTACCTGGGCCTACGACCTCGAAGACCAACGCTGCAAAACGTTTAAAAATACCCGCATCACATCCGTCAGAATTTTAAACGAGCCATGGGAAAACGAAGCTCTTCACCTGATGCCTCCCATAGATGTGTTTCGTATCAGTTCGCCGGAACAGATTCATGTAAAGCTGCAACTCTCACTCAGGGCCTGTGAATTGCTGAAGGAAGAATACCCCCTGGCTGAAGAACATATCACTCCCGCCGGAGAGTCTTCCTTTTTATTTGAAACAACCGTCTGTGGATTCGAAGGTGTAGGACGCTTTGTGCTAGGCCTTATTCATGAGATCAAAATACTCGAACCCATCGAATTAAAAAATTTTTTAGCAGAAAGAGTAACCGAATTTTTAAACTGACAGTAGTTGGCATTTTAACTTATTACCATTGTAAAACATAAAACTTATCGTACTGATATGAGAATACAACTCACCCTTAATCGCACCGGGAAGCAGAAGATGCTTCCAATGGATTACCAATATTACATTAGTGCCTGGATTTATAAAGTATTAAAACAAGCGGACAAGGACTTTGCTGCCTTTTTGCACGAAAAAGGGTACGGAACCAGCGAAACAAAACTGTATAAGCTATTCTGCTTTTCCCGACTTGATTTTGGGAAACCCAAATTATGGAAAGAAAAAAAACTATTTGAAATCTTCAACAGGGATATCTCCCTAATTATTTCTTTCGACGTGCCAGAGGTGGCCACCAACTTTATTAAAGGGATTTTTATGTCACAGGATTTTTACCTGGGGGATAAATTTAATGGCATAGACTTTAAAGTAACAACCGTAAGTGCCCTAGCCGATCCGGATTTTAAAGAAAAAATGCATTACAAACTCCAAACCCCCTGGGTGGTAAGCTATCAACCCGACCATTCCAAGCCCCCAAAGTATCTTAAACCAGACGAAGAATTCTTCCATGAATATTCTAAAAAACACCTCGTTGAAAAGTTTAAAAATACCCGAAACCAAGAGGTCTTAACTAAGAATATTGTCTTTACCCCCAATGAGAACTACAAACGAGCAGGCTTTCTTATCAAAAATGGCTCTCCCCAGGAAACCAGAGTGGTGGGCAACCTTTTTGACTTTGAATTGACCGCCTCAACTCAGGTGCATCAGATGATTTGGAATGCCGGAGTTAGTGAGAAGAGTTCCAGTGGGTTTGGGTGGTTGGAAGTAAAAACCAAATAAGCTAAAACGAACAAAACAGGAAAAACGATAATGGCACCAGAACCTTTGCTCCCAGGAAAAATATTTCACATATATACCCATGGTGTAGGACACCGTAATTTATTTAAAGAAACATGTAATTACGAGCACTTCCTGCATTTATACGACAGGTTTGCTGATCCCATTTCTGAAACTTTTGCCTGGGTTCTGATGCCTAATCATTTGCATTTTGTCGTGCGCATAAAAAAAAATGTTTGTTATAAATATTATAACGCTGACAGGTCCATCGACCCTGTCAGGTTCAACGAATTGAAGTGGCAAACTTGCGACCTGTCAGCGTGCAAAGCACCTGACAGCGTCAAAATTCCCAAACCAGAAAAACATTTTTCCCACTTGTTTAGCTCGTTTGCCAAATATTACAACACTAAATATGGGTCCCGTGGCCCTTTATTCGAACGTCCCTTCAAACGAAAACAGGTTAAGAATATCCATTATCTAAAAAGGTTGGTACTTTATATTCATAATAATCCAGTATACCATGGCTTTTGCGAACACCCTGTGGAGTATCCGTGGAGCAGCTATCTGAGTTGTATCTCGCTAAAGCCCACAAAATTAATGCGGAATGAAGTTATTGGATGGTTTGATACGTTAGCAAATTTTAAGACAAAGCATGGCGAGAAAATGGATTTTAAGGATTTGAAAAATTGGTTGGGATTTTAATAAGAATTTACAGCTCTGACAGAGTTTCGAACTCTGTCAGAGCTGTAATAAAAAATAAAGTAAACGATGATACGAGAAAATGTAAATTTTGTAAACGGTATAGAAGTAGACTATCCCAAGGTTTTTGAACAGAACAAAACAACAATGAAATGTTAGACACAGTAATTAAAATTGGAAAGCTTTACCGCGAAGCTCCTGATGCCCATAAATATCACGAGCAAATAAATCATGCATGGAAAGATGTGGAGGCTTTGAAGAAAAAGAAAGACAAAAATGGAAATATTATTGAGACCGTCTTTTATGAGCTACCTGTTGTCAATAAAGGTGATTCGTTTGAATTTGATTTCGAGAACTTGACGGAAATTGAAGATGAAGACAAACAAAAAAGTATTTACTATCTCAATTTCAAAACCTCGAAAAAAGATGCTGAAAAACGCTATCTATTTGGAGACATTATGTACAGCCATTTTATCGACACCAAAAACAAACTAAATGAATTTGGAAATTATCGTTTGTTTGGGAAATGGGAGAAAAGAACTTCATTCATTGGGGCCGAAGAAGTTTCTGGCAACATTAAAAACAGTGTAATCCAAAAATTCAGAACAACCTACCGAACTCAAAAGAACAAGATTGAAGAATTACTAAAATCAACACCTTCAATTGTAATACATTTTGCTTTTAAAGATGCTGTATGGTTTAAAATTGACAATCTACTCGAAGATATCGATAAAATTGTTTCATCGAATTTGGTTGAGCGACACAAAAATAGCGATAATTACGTCTTAATCAAATATCTATATAAAACATTAGGAGGGGTTTCTCCTGGTTTCACATATGCCTGTTCGTATAAAAACAAACTATTTAAACTTGATGATATTGTCAGTTTGATGTATGCAACACAAGCATATCAAGAACCTGTAATTCGAGTAAATCAACTAGGAATAATTGCTCTACCTCATTCTGAAAAAATAAGGTCGGAAGATATCGTATCTTTTTTTGATAAGGAAAAGCGCACGTTATATTGTGAAGCACAAAAGGAGAAGCATCTAAAATCAGAGCTTGAAGCAGATGATCTTTTTGCCCCGTTAACAGAAAATAAATTTTCTGATATCGTTAAGTTTGACATAATCTTTTCAAGTATTCCAAAGTCTCCATCAGGTGTTTATAGTGATCTAGTTGAGATATCAAACATAGAAAAGAGCTTACTTAGGCTAGTACATGAGATAATTCAAAAGGAAAAAGCAAAGGTCATAGAAAAGATTAACGTTGAATTTCCAAAAGCTAAAAAACCATTTTCTTTCTCTGTAAAGAATAGCTTTTTAAAAATATTGGGCGATGTTACAAAAGACAAAAAGAAGTATCAATCCCATTTATTAAAGATCCTTCCTCAACTATATTCAAATACATATTATCAAGACCCAGTATTGCTTCCTGCCTTTATTGAAAAGGTTGAGTATAACATTCGAGAAGGAGGACAACTTTTCAACACACTCAAATACGACTTCTATTTTTTAATGAACATTCAAAAAAATAATAATCTTATGAAAATCACCAAAACAAAGAGCTATGCTTTAGGAAAAAACCTTGGCATAATGGGGCGGCAATTTGCTGCTTGGCGAGACGACTGTCCAATAAAATCGTTTGAGAAATCTTATGTTGGGAACCTTTCAAGAAGGATTACAACTATTGATGAATTAGTTAAGTTCGCGGGATTTATCAATGAAAAGCTCACCATTCACGGCAAATTGTATCCAGAGGTAAAAACTGCTTACCTGCAATTGGTCGAAACAATTAATGTATTTGAAGGAGAAAAATACAATCGTCACAATTGTGCCTTAGGCTTTTTTGAAAGCTATTATGGAAGAACAAATGCAAACAATAACGAACAAAACAACTAAAAATTAATATCATGGAAAATACAATTGAAAAATCAGAAATTTTATTCCTATTCGAAAGCAAATACACCATTCCTAACGGTGACCCATTTACAGGCGAACAACGTTACGACGAAGAAACAAAAAAAGTATTGGTGTCTGATGTTCGCATAAAAAGATATGTACGTGATTATTTTATCGAACAAAATTCCCTTTTCCCAAACAGTTATGAAGTTTATGTATTTAACGACAAGTCTCAAGTTGCCGAAGGGAGCAAAGAGTCAGGTTCATCCGCTCGTATGAAATCTCTTTGGGCAAAATATATAGATCAAAAGCTTGCTGGAAAAGAATTATCTGAAGCGGATAAAAAGAAAGAAGCAAAAAAAATAATGGATGCTTTAAAAAAGACAAAAACAATTGATAAAACAGCCCTTGAACTCCTTCAAAGGTGTATTGACGTTAGGTTATTTGGTGGAATATCAACCGAAGAAGGAGCAGCAGTAAATTTAACTGGACCTGTACAATTTGCCCTTCTAAATCCATCTTTAAACAAGTCAGATTTACGAATTCATCAAAATACTTCGGTTTTCTCTTCAAGTGCTGATAAATCACGTGGAGCTATTGGAACAACAACCGTTGTGCCCTATGCAATTAACCAAATTCAGGGTTGGGTAAATCCATATTCAGGAAAATTAAGTGGCTTGAAACCGGAGGATATTGATGAATTATTTAAAGCTATGTGGAATAGCGTAAATAATATTAATACCCGAAGTAAATCAAATCAAAGCTCTGTTCTTCTAGTTCAAATTGTCTATAAACAGCCTACAGACAAATTATATGGAACTGATAGATTAATTGGTATTGAGTCGGACAAAGAAGACGAGCAAATCCGCTCAATGGAGGATTATAGCTTTGATTTCACGAAACTGAAAGAAGCTGCTAAATCGGAAAAGATAAAGGAAGTTCGATTTTATACAGAAATTGAATCAATAAAGAACGACCTTCAAGTCGATAAATTCAACGAAATGAAAATGTAATATGAAAGCGATAAAATTGGAAATAAAAGGCAACTGGGCACAGTTCCGTAAAGCCGAAACCAATAACAATCCGCTTTCGCACGATTTGATAACTAAAACGGCCTTAATCGGAATGATTGGGGCAGTTATTGGAATTGAACGAAAAGAAATGAAACCCGTGTTCCCATTGCTGAGTGAAGGTTTGTTGTATTCCGTGCAGGTAAACAATGAAGTTACAAAACAATCTTGGGGCTTTACCTTAAGAAGTGTAACTCACTGCTGGGATAAAGCTCCCAAACAGATGGAGTTTATTAAACATCCTAGTTATACGGTTATATTGGCCTTGAAGAATGCGGAATGTGAAAACTATTTCAATCGGTTTAGTACGTTTTGCAAAAATGAACAAGCTTGTTTTCCTCCAGTTTTAGGGCTACACAATTGCCCGGCGGAAATCAAGCTACTTGAAGAAGGTGAAATAATAGAAAAAAGCGGAGAATTTTCAACTGTTGGTTTTTTGACGGATAACTATCAACCATTAATGGACGATCTAACATCATTTAGAATTGGGTTCGATAAAATTCCAACCTACCAGAATGATGACTTTTGGAATTTGCCTGAAAAGTTTTGCAAGGTGGTTTACCCATCAAACCAATCAGTGCTTAAATCGACGGGAGTCTATTACGAATTTAATAACGAATCACAATGGTGCATGATTTAAGATTCGAATCGCATCCTGGAAAATTGTTGGAAGAACATATCAAGGGAGTACAAAAAGGTACTCTCTTGAATTCTCCATTACCCATTGCTGAATTATCAGCTTTATTTCATGATCTAGGAAAAATCAATCCCAATTTTCAAAACAAGCTTTATGGGAAGAATACAGGTTATGCAAATCATTCCTACATATCGGTAATTGCATGGGTTAATTATGCTATGACCAACATGAAAAACCTAATGAATGATCAAGGCTTGAATAATCAGGAAGAACTTTCTTTGTTCATTCTACAAGTTGCCATACTTATAGGTAAACACCATCAGAACTTACCAAATTTCGAGCACGCTTTTACTGGCTCAGAAGAATTAGTTAGGGCAACTGAATTTGTCAAAGAAAATGCACACAATCTTCCTATAAGTAAATTTGCAAATAAAAAGTTGGGGCTAGATTGTATACCATTTGAATTGAAGTGGGGAAAACAAGAGAATATGATTGTTTCTTTCTTGTTCAAGTATCAAAAGAAAGCGTGGAAACAATGTCCATTAAAATCATTTAAGGATACCCAGGAAGCTTTTTCTACCTTGATTGAAGCAGACAAAAGAGATGCGGGAAAAAATAATTCATATTTTTTTAACGATAGCATCAAAAGGAACACAGAACAACTTTCCGAAAATCTTGCTAACATATTTAATAAATTCGAGAAAAGTCAAAATATATCTCGATTGAATGTTCTAAGAACCCAAATTCGGTTAGAAGCAGTTGAAGGAATAAAAAAAGGATTACTGAACGATGAACGAATTTTTACTTTAACTGCACCAACCGGTGCGGGCAAAACATTTACGATGCTTTCTGTTGCCGACGAAATCAGAAAACAAAAAGGAAATTTAGGAATTATTTACTCACTGCCTTTCTTGTCTATCACAGAGCAGGTCCAAAAGATTACTGAAGAACTTTTAGATGATGTAATGTCAGTCAATTCTAAAACTGAAAATGAACGAATTCGGAATGCACAGCAATCTTATGAGAATAATCAATCTACCGAAAACCTAATGGCTATTTTAAAGGAGGACTTTATTCAAAATACATTCGATCATCCTTTTATTATAACAACTTTTGTTCAGTTTTTTGAAACTTTAGTAAGCAATAGAAATTCTACCTTGATAAAGCTGCCAAATTTCAAGAAACGTATTTTCCTTATTGATGAAGTTCAGGCATTGCCCCCTCGATTATATATTTTCTTTTCGGCATGGCTCGATGAATTTTGTAGAAGGAACGATTCTTACGCAATACTATCAACTGCAACCATGCCCAAGTTAGCAATTCCAATTAAAGATACTGATGAGGATTGTAGAGCAGATTTGTTATTTAAAGATTACACTGTGCCTAATGAGTTACTCGATTGTAAAAAATATTTTACAGAAGATATTCTTAATCGCTATCAAATAGAAGTGCTTTTGGGTCAATACACTATTGAATCGATAGGTGAACACATTTTAGACTTGGAGAAGTCATCCCTGATAATATTAAATACCATAGCTGATACCAACAAGCTTTACGATGAATTAAAAGATAGAACTGAAAACATTCTTCTATTAAATACATATTTTATCCCAGATGACCGAACAAGAATCATCAATGAAGCACTGAACTTACTGAGTACAGGCGAAAAGGTAATTCTAATTTCGACACAATTAATTGAGGCAGGTGTTGATATAGATTTTCCTGTTGTCTATAGGGATTTATGCCCATTACCAAGCCTCATTCAAAGTGCTGGGCGTTGCAATCGAAATAATATATTAGACAAAGGACAAGTGTTCTTTTTTGAACTGGTAGGCGAAAATGGTCGCTCTCGTGCTAAACTAATTTATCGCGATGAAGGTAAAAAGTTTTTGGATTTCTGCCGAGAAAAAATTCCACCGGTTATTAACGAAAATGAATTGTTCGAAGTGCAGGCTACATTTTTTGAATACATCCGTAAGAATCTTACTATTGGAGAATTCAATATAAACGAAAACAATTCAATCAATATGATAAAGTGTGTCAACAATGCTGAATTTGAAACTCTTGGAAAATTTAAGCTTATCAACCATGACATTGGAGAACAAGCGCAATATTATATTCTAAAGAACGAGGAAGATACCTGCTATGAAGAACTTTCGGAACTACTAGAAGAACTTAAAGAACAAGGAAGTTTTGCGGAAACAAGACGTATAAAGATCAAAATAAATGATTTCATAAAACAGCTAAGTGGCCGTATGTTAAATATTCGTGTTAATGATTTTAATAAGTCTCAAATGCCAATACAATATAGGGAGGAATTACTTGGCATAAAATTCATAACAACGGATAATTATTCACCTAACGAGGGCTTAATCCTAGACAATATTGAAAATAGCTTTTTATAATGCAAATTACAGGAACTCTTATTTCGTATTACTTCTATTGCCTCCGTCGAATGTGGTTACATGCAAATGATATTAAATTTGAAGATACCTCTGAAGATGTTGCGATGGGTGTTGTAATAGAAGAAACTTCATATCAGAAACGTTCAGATAGATATCAGCAAATACAGATAGGCCCCATTAAGATTGATTTCTATGATGCTAAAAATAAAATAATACACGAAGTAAAAAAATCCAGCAAATTTCATGAAACCCATAGATGGCAAATTAAATACTATATCTACATCCTAGGGCAGGCAGGCATTGAAGGGGTTTCCGGGATTTTAGAATACCCCAAAGAACGTAAAACAGAAAAAGTGCGTTTAAGTGAACCCGACAGAGCAGCTATAAGAGAACTCATTGTAAAAATCGATCGAATAATCCTTTCAGACAATTGCCCACCCGCCATAAATAAGCCCAAATGCAAAAACTGTTCTTACTATGATTTTTGCTATAGCACCGAAACCGAATAAAACGACCATCCAGAAAGATCAACAAGACGCCATATCATCTTTGGTGAGTTACTTTTAGTAAGTTACTTTTGGTGAGTCGTTATTAATAGTAGAGCTTTTGGAACACAAACAAAAAGCACCCCTCATGAAACGCACCTATTACCTCTTTAACCCGGGGCGCCTCCAACGGCGCGACAACACGCTGAAGTTTACCCCCTACGACGAAGAGGGCCACGAAGAAAAGCCGCGCTTCCTTCCGGTAGAAAATGTGGACGAATTGTACTGTTTCGGAAACCTCGATGCCAATTCAGCGCTCTACAATTTCCTGGGACAACAGCAAATTCCCATCCATTTTTTCGATTATTACGAAAACTATACCGGCTCGTTTATGCCTCGAGAAGCATTGCTTTCGGGGAAAGTACTACTGGCACAAACCGATTTTCATAAAAATAAAAAGAAACGCTTGCAGATTGCACAGCGTATTTTGGAAGGAGCTGCTTACAACATGGTGAAAAACCTGCGTTACTACGATAAGCGAAGAAAAGACATGGCCGATATTATTGAAGTGATGGAAGGGCATGCCGCCCACATTTCACTTACCTCAAAGATTGATGAACTGATGGGAATTGAAGGCAATATTCGAAAAAATTATTACGAAGCATTTGACCTCATCCTCAATAACTTCGAAATGGATGGACGCTCCTACCGCCCTCCACAAAACGAGGTGAACGCACTAATTTCGTTTGGCAACATGATGTGTTACAGTCAGTGTTTGCGGGCAATTCATCAAAGCCAGTTAAATCCCCTTATCTCGTTTTTGCATCAGCCGGGGGAGCGACGTTTTTCTCTTTCGTTAGACATTGCAGAAGTATTTAAACCCATCCTGGTTGACCGGGTCATTTTTAAGGTGGTGAATAAACGTGAAATTCAAGCCAGCGATTTTGAGCCTAACCTGAATGCGGTATTACTCAAACCCAAAGGCCGCAAAAAATTCGTTCAAGCATGGGAAACAAGACTTACCGAAACCATAAAACACCGCAGTCTAAACCGAAATGTAAGCTACAAACACCTCATCAAGCTGGAATGCTACAAACTGGCAAAACATGTTTTGGCAATTGAAGACTACAAGCCCTTTAAAATGTATTGGTAAGTTTTATATTTGAAGAAAAAATAAGATGGCAAAACCCAAAAAAGGGAAAACGAAAGGGAAAATAATACAAATGCTCTCACCCGAAAACTACATCAAGCAAAATGCACGAAAATTGCCCATTCACGAGTGCTGGGTAAACAGAGGCTGGAAAACCGACGGACTGGTAAGTGCAATTGTATCGCGAAAACATACCAACGGGAACCTTACGTTTGGCATGTTTCTGGTCGACCTTAAATGTCTGGGCATAAAAGATACCCAGTACTTTTTTAACGCTTCCCCTTCCGGCTACCAGGAAATTATTGACCGAAGTCGCCACAATTTTGAAATAGAACAGGTGAGCTATACGCTGGTGCATAATATTATTTTTGCGGGGCTTGAGTTTGCCGACGATTATGGCTTTAATCCTCACAAAGATTATTCGGTTTCCCAATATATTTTGGAAGAAGATACCAACGACATTGAATTGATGGAAATAGAGTGTGGCCGAAATGGGAAACCACTCTATATTCGCGGACCCTACGATACCGATGCACAAGTAAACCAAATTATTATGCAGCTGGAAAAAACGGGGGGCTTTGGTAATTTTGAATTTGTTGAAAATCCGTTTGCCGGGGAAGTTTCCGATGAAGAATGGGACGAAGAGGAATGGGACAACGAAGAGGAATTGAATTACGACGGATCACTGGATTTCGACGAAAGAGAGATGGCGAACAGCGGGACTTTTCAGTTCAAAATACAAATCAATAACATTACAAAGCCTCCCATTTGGAGACGGATAACCATGCCATCGTATTATACATTTTTTCATTTTCATTACGCATTACAGGCAGCATTTGGCTGGACTAACTCACATCCCTTTCAGTTTTCCCCCAAAGGTTTTGGTTCCGAACCTTGCATAAAAGAAGTATTCGACGATGACCCCGATTTTGGGTACGAAGACCCAATTGAAGCCAAAACCATTAAACTATCGGAGATTTTTAAAAAGGAAGGACAAAAATTTAACTATATCTACGATTTTGGCGATGACTGGACCCATAAAATTACCCTCGAAAAGATAATGCCTGAGATTAGCCGATTTCCGGTCTGCATTACCGGAAAAGGGAAATGCCCACCGGAGGATTGTGGCGGTGTTTGGGGATTCGAAAACATGAAACATATTCTTGCCGACAAAAAACACGAGGAGTACGAAGAATATATTGAATGGCTGGGGCTGGAACCGGGAGAGACCTGGGACCCTCATGAATTTGATGTGGTAGAAGCAAATCGTTTGCTTCTGGAATTATTTGCTACGAAATAAAAAAACACAGGGAGAGGTTCCGAAAAAAGAATAACATGTATGTAATTGCTGTATACGACTGCGGGCAAAAACGCGTGACAAAAATGCTTAAGCTGTGTCGCAGATATTTAAACTGGATTCAGAATTCGGTGTTCGAAGGCGAAATAAGCGAAGCTCGCCTGGAAGAACTAAAGATTTGTGCACACAACATTATGAATGATGAGGAAGACAGTTTTATCATTTTTAAAACACGACAAGAGAAGTGGCTCGATAAAGAAATTGTAGGGAAAGAACGCTGCTCGTTAAGCAATTTTTTGTAGTCGAAAAGTTGTCAGTCGCAAGTCATATGGCTGTGCCAAACATACTGGCAACCAAATAACTCACATTGTCGTTCTTTGACATACTGGAAATCAACAAGATATAAATATTGTCGATAGCCTAGCATTTTTATCCAATTTTGCATCGACAACTTTTGCGCGTCAAAACCAAAGTTTCTATATTCGTAAGCCGTTTAAAACCAATTATTTTTTTTGAGTTATCCAACGACTCTCAATCGAACCATACTGGAATTGAAATGTCTACAAAGCGGCCTACTCTTACCGCTGTCAGTTACTCTCAATCGAACCATACTGGAATTGAAATTATTGAATTTAAGTGAAAGCGATGGAAATGAACACTCTCAATCGAACCATACTGGAATTGAAATGGGATTGAGTTACCAATGATGTATAAACTAGGTTACACTCTCAATCGAACCATACTGGAATTGAAATTACTGAAGGGGGCAGGCTTCCCATTTTACAAGCTGTCTCTCAATCGAACCATACTGGAATTGAAATATTTGCGGTGACTCAGATAGCTACGTTAGAAGGAACTCTCAATCGAACCATACTGGAATTGAAATGTTCAAGTCCTCGCCACTTCAGTTAAGGTTATGCAACTCTCAATCGAACCATACTGGAATTGAAATAAAACTACGGGATATTAACCGGATAGAGCGGAAGTCTCTCTCAATCGAACCATACTGGAATTGAAATTACGTTTATTTATACGTTAGAAACAAGACTACAAAACTCTCAATCGAACCATACTGGAATTGAAATATTGATGTAACCGGGTTATCGCTTAACGCAAAGGACTCTCAATCGAACCATACTGGAATTGAAATCGTATAACCGATTTGCCTTTCAAGTTTTGCCATTCTCTCAATCGAACCATACTGGAATTGAAATAACTAAAGGTTGAGTCTAAGAAAGATCTTGCAAAAACTCTCAATCGAACCATACTGGAATTGAAATAGCTGTTGAACTATTGACTAAAGGGATTCTCCCTGAACTCTCAATCGAACCATACTGGAATTGAAATATAGCTGATATTAACGCCAGATTCTTGACCGGCTCTCTCAATCGAACCATACTGGAATTGAAATGGATTACTCACCTCCTGTTGCTCCCAATCGATCATGCCTCTCAATCGAACCATACTGGAATTGAAATGGGGATATTGCTAATTTAGAAAAGTCTAATCCTGGCTCTCAATCGAACCATACTGGAATTGAAATCTTGAAGAGTTGCCAAAGAAGTACTGACGGCGGCCAATCTCTCAATCGAACCATACTGGAATTGAAATCCAGGTTACCCCAAAAAGATCACTAACAAAAGAACACTCTCAATCGAACCATACTGGAATTGAAATATGGAATAATTGGTATAAAGATTTACAATCGAATTGGCTCTCAATCGAACCATACTGGAATTGAAATTTTAGATCATTATCTAAATCAAGGGCCTTGGTTGCTCTCAATCGAACCATACTGGAATTGAAATGCAGTAGCAGAGGATAAATCTACCTTAGTATGACCAGCTCTCAATCGAACCATACTGGAATTGAAATAGTGTAACCAAGGATACGACCACGCCAAGTGGGGCTCTCAATCGAACCATACTGGAATTGAAATAACCAAGTTTTGATGTTCTAACTAAGGTTCTTGAATCTCTCAATCGAACCATACTGGAATTGAAATTCAATAATTTCACCAGCTCCGCCAGTAAGAAAACCACCTCTCAATCGAACCATACTGGAATTGAAATCATAAAAATAATGCGTATAAACATTAATACGGTGCACTCTCAATCGAACCATACTGGAATTGAAATTCAGTTCCGCCAGCTATTCCATACCGGATAGCCGAACTCTCAATCGAACCATACTGGAATTGAAATTCTTCAAAAGTTCTTTAAAAGGCTTCGGCATTATGGCTCTCAATCGAACCATACTGGAATTGAAATAATAATTGTTAACCTGTTCTTCAAAAGAAGAATTGGCTCTCAATCGAACCATACTGGAATTGAAATGATGGAGCCGAAGAAGCGGTATTGGTTGCAGAACCACTCTCAATCGAACCATACTGGAATTGAAATAGGGTGATTAACAAGGAGGACAACAACTCTTACGTGCTCTCAATCGAACCATACTGGAATTGAAATCCGGCTAAGCTTTTAAAACCAGATGTTAATGATCCTCTCTCAATCGAACCATACTGGAATTGAAATTTAATTATTAGCTTATGCGTATTTCTTTAACCCGCTCCCTCTCAATCGAACCATACTGGAATTGAAATTCTTTTACATGATTGTAAAAAGCCCGATCGGAGGCATCTCTCAATCGAACCATACTGGAATTGAAATGATAATATTGCTAATACTCAATTTGATATTACTGCTCTCAATCGAACCATACTGGAATTGAAATAGCGTCATATCTTAGCCTGGTTCTAACCATAAAGCCCTCTCAATCGAACCATACTGGAATTGAAATCTCCAGCCAGTCGCCTTCACCGTCAGACCCAAGATCCCTCTCAATCGAACCATACTGGAATTGAAATCTAATCTAAGCATTGTTGAGGTATCGGTGTCGTCTCTCTCAATCGAACCATACTGGAATTGAAATAAACTAACTGGGGCGGATTTATTTGGAATCGCTGTTACTCTCAATCGAACCATACTGGAATTGAAATGATGATACCCTTAAGCCAGGAGAAAAAGTTCTTTTTCTCTCAATCGAACCATACTGGAATTGAAATTCCAATAAGGGGAGGTTGATTGAAAATGACTTTTTACTCTCAATCGAACCATACTGGAATTGAAATATATTAGCCTTTGCTGCATTAATAGCAGTTACATGCTCTCAATCGAACCATACTGGAATTGAAATCTGGATGAAATTAGCCGGGCTGGTTATACCAAGGTCGCTCTCAATCGAACCATACTGGAATTGAAATGATGTCGAAGCCAAAGAAGATGAAGCCATGAAGCTCTCTCAATCGAACCATACTGGAATTGAAATTTGCCGGGAAGGAAAACACGCTCCCGGTACTGGACTCTCAATCGAACCATACTGGAATTGAAATCTGGTTAATTTGCTCGACGAAATCGATCCTGACGTCCTCTCAATCGAACCATACTGGAATTGAAATAAATAAAATAAACATCGAAGGGCGAGGCACTGGTCTCTCAATCGAACAATACTTGAATTGAAATCACCTGGCTGGATGGACAACCATTGCACAAAAGGCTCTCAATCGAACCATACTGGAATTGAAATTGGGCAAGCCCATAGGACGGGGGGGGAGCGGGTTAAACTCTCAATCGAACCATACTGGAATTGAAATACGTTTGGAATAACGCTACCCATTTCAAAGGCAATACTCTCAATCGAACCATACTGGAATTGAAATGCGTGTTGGTCGATCGCGGCCACCTGCGACGATCATGCTCTCAATCGAACCATACTGGAATTGAAATTCGAGGAAAAGGTGGACAGAATGATGCGTAACATATTCTCTCAATCGAACCATACTGGAATTGAAATACGCTAAAGACGACATAAAGTGCATGAGTCTCATCGATCTCTCAATCGAACCATACTGGAATTGAAATTAAGTGATAATAACTTGAACATGAAATAGGGCTACTCTCAATCGAACCATACTGGAATTGAAATTTCTTAATAACGATCCCAATGTGTTGATCGTTGACAAACTCTCAATCGATCCATACTGGAATTGAAATCTGTTAAGCTGAATGCCTGGACCTATTCCAGTAAGCTCTCAATCGAACCATACTGGAATTGAAATAGCAGTTGCGACCGCTTTTGGGTTAGTGTCATTAACTCTCAATCGAACCATACTGGAATTGAATTATATATTTTTATTCCCGAACTTAGGATAAACATTAATCTTCTTAACCCATCATTTCTATGAAACAACCTTTTTATCTGCTGATAATAGCGATGCTTCTTTTCATAAATTCGGTTACTGCTCAAAATCTTGATTATTTATTCAAAAGCGGCACCGAGGGTTATCATACTTTCCGCATCCCCTCGATTGTGGCCACCACCAAAGGAACGCTATTGGCCTTTGCCGAAGGCCGAAAAAACAGTATGTCCGATACAGGTGACATTGATATTGTATTAAAAAGGTCGGAGGACAACGGCCAAACCTGGAGCAATCTTATCATCATCCGTGATGAGGCAAACAATGTTTGCGGAAATCCGGCACCCGTGGTGGACAGGAAGACCGGAGCGATCTATCTCTTGTCGACATGGAATCTTGGAACGGACCATGAACCGGATATTATTAAACAAACCAGCAAAGATACCAGGCGCATCTTTGTTATGAAGTCGTCGGATGATGGAATGTCGTGGTCTCAGGCGAAAGAGATCACAACTTCGGTAAAAAAAGAGAACTGGACCTGGTATGCCACAGGCCCTTGTCATGGGATTCAGATAAAAAAAGGAAAAGCTAAAGGCCGGTTGGTGATACCCTGCGACCACATAGAAGCCAAAACGAACCACTATTATTCACATATCATCTACTCTGACGATCATGGAGAAACGTGGCTCACAGGAGGGTCAACACCCCAGGATCAGGTTAACGAATGTACCGTTGCTGAATTGTCGGATGGAAAACTAATGCTTAACATGCGGAATTATGATCGCACTCAAAAAAACAGGAAGATTTCGATTAGCCTCGATGGGGGCTTAATTTGGGGGCCGATTTATGATGACAAAACACTTATAGAACCTATTTGTCAGGGGAGCTTATTGACCTATTCCTTTGGACCCTTTAACAAAAACAGGTTATTGTTTTTAAATCCGGCCAGCGAAGACAATCGGGAAAAGATGACCCTTCGGCTTAGTTACGACGATGGAAAAACCTGGACCAAATCGAAGGTACTATTTCCGGGCCCATCTGCCTATTCTGATCTATGCAGGCTAAAGAACGGAAACATTGGCTGCCTCTACGAGGCGGGCAACAATAGGCCCTATCAGGGATTGGTTTTTCATCAACAAAAATTAAAAGAATTGGAAAAATAACCACCACCTCCCAATCTAACTATCAGAAGACAGCAACAACCATCATACGCCTTTTGGCAAAAAGCACAAAGGCCCCGGGAAAGACCAAAATTGAACAGACAATCGGTTCAACACGATGCTCCCTGAGGCCTTTGTGACTTTATCTCAAATAAATTCCTGATCCCAAATGAGGTTAACCCGGGAACAGACCCAAAATCCTTACAACAGACCTTCGCCAAACGCCCATCCTTCGCGGACAGGCTCCTTAATAAAGGGATCAAATTCAGGCCGGTTTATAGCTTTCATATTTTGGGCATCATAACGGAAGGATCCGCCAAAACGTTGGGCTAAAACCCCTACTTGAACCATTTCGGCCAGGTTGGCAGAATAATCGAAGTTGGATCCGGGAAGCGTATGGTTTTTGATGGCAGCGATCCACTCCTGAACCGGTTTCTCTTCCTCAACCCTTGGGATGGTTTGCGCGGGGGCATTTTTCAGAAACTCGGCCATTTCTTCCTCAGGAACCAATAAACGTGCATCGTTTGGACGGCCGCCGGTAATCAATGTTTTTTTATCTCCAATCATAATCATTCCTCTACCTGGCATCTTGTCTATTCCCCATTCAGGCCTGACAGCTGGTTTAGCGGACCCTTCGATCCATTTCATGGTTACCGGTGCTTTATCACCACGTGCCCCAAAATTCCAGGTCACCACCGATTCATCAGGAATAAAACTATGGTCGGCCACAGGATTGATAAACTCACTCTCGGCCGATTGAGGCATTCCCAGATCCAAAGCCCAAAAGGGAGCATCTAAAGTATGACATGCCCAGTCCCCTAATTTCCCATTGCCATAATCGTAAAATCCTCTCCACGACCGGGGCACATAAACGCTATCGTAGGGGCGTTCGGGAACGGGTCCCTGCCACAGATTCCAGTCGAGCTCTTTAGGCACCTCTGTCCCAGGCGAAGAAGCCGTGCCGGGACGTTTCCAGTAAAAAGATTCCCTGTCGAAATCGATTTTTCCCTGCCAGGCAATCACTTCTCTTACCTGCCCAAGCACGCCGGCTTCGTACCACTCTTTTACCAAACGAATTCCATTGGTTGTATGTCCCTGGTTTCCCATTTGTGAAACAACGCCATAATACTTGGCAGCTTTTTTCATGGTACGCAGTTGCCAGATATTATGAGCCAAAGGCTTTTCGACGAACACATGTTTGCCCAGTTCCATGGCGGCCATTGCAGCCGGAAAGTGAGTATGGTCAGGTGTTGCAATAATCACTGCATCAATATCCCTGGCCATTTCGTCGAACATAACCCTGAAATCTTTATATCTCTTTGCATTGGGACAAGCTTTATAGCCTTCTGCTGCCATCCTATCGTCTACATCGCACATGGCCACAATACTCTCGAAGGGCACCTGGGTCCAACTGTCACGACCCCGACCTCCCACGCCAATAACAGCAATATTCAATCGGTTACCTGGTCTGCAGCTTATCATGTTAGGGATGACCATTACCCCTGCGGCAGCAGCTGATGCCGTTTTCAAAAACGATCTGCGTGAAAAATTCTTCATTTCTTAAAATAATAATATTTATACGATGAACGGTTCGCTCATAACACGACAATAACCTCCTTGCTGACAGAAAGATTAACACGTAACTCAACATACAATTCAGGATGAGTCTACTTAGTTAAGAAAAACCATTGGGGAAACAAGATACTCCCCGTTCGGGGCCGTTTGCCCCCCGCCAAATACCAAAAATTATATCCAATAATGTTCCAAAACAAAATATGAAAATATAATTTTCTTCAAAGCTAACCATTGTTCACGGGTTAACCCAAAATTCCAATAATTTATTGCACCAAAAACATTGATCCTTAAATTTCCTGTTAGGAACCTGAATATTTGGGGAACTCTGTGTTTGGCAGACCCTGGCAACCATTTTACTGCTAATTACCTGTTCAAAAGTCCATCTAACCCAATAAATTTCAGAAATCAACGATTATGAACCGTTTTACAAAATTCTCACGGTAACAATCATAAAAAACAGCGATTAAACGATTTACCAATTAAGCAATACTATTTTCCCGAATACCCTGCAGGTGAAAGAGCCATTATCGGCAAAATGATTCCTTCCACCAAACAATATGATGAACACGGTGTTTTTTAAGGGCAATAAAGAAACACCACGAAAGCCAATGGACCGGTTATTAACTATTTCGAAACTCAACGACATTCCTGCCCCATACAGGGGCACACCTATTGGAAAGCTACTGGGTTACCACAACCTTAACCAACCCTATGCAACCTACAAAAACGCCCAATTGCTTGTTGGTATGTGTATGGATCACCGCAAACACCTTCACATTCCTGAAAACTTTGCTTACATCATCCGTTCAGGAGGAGCCAATCTCCGTTACAGCGAATTTAAAGTATCCTACGCCATAGCCATTGGAAAAGTAAAGCATCTGGCACTTATTGGTCACAATAACTGTGGAATGGTAGCCCTTCATAAACGAAAAAAAGCCTTTATACAAGGGCTCATCGATCGGGCCGGATGGAATGCTGAGTCAGCCCTGGAACACTTCACCCGCTATGCCCCCCTATTTGAAATAGGCAACGAAGTGGAGTTCATTTTGAGCGAAACCAAACGGCTGCGGCTTCAGTATCCCAAAATCATGATTGCCCCCATGATGTATCTGATTGAAGATAACCGCATTTACCTCATTAATGAAGATTACCCCGAAGACCCGCAACTTTTCACCTCAAAAATTTCCCCTCCTTAGTCGTAATATGTATCTTGGACCCATATTTTACGACTAAGTTAAGCGATAGGATTGCAACGATGTATCGGTTTACTTAGTGTTAACCCCGATAAGAAAATATTGGTCCTGCACCTTTTCCCGGTTGAAGACCTTTTATTTTCTTAATCGATTGAGTGAGAATCGCTCAATTTGGGTTTCAACCAATCATTAATCGCTGGAAAAAACCAGTTTAAACTCGTCAGAATGAAGAAATTACTTGTATTGGTAGGTCTTACCATCGCGATCACAGCCTGTCAATCAGCCGGAAGCCAACAAAAAAAGGGAGACAACACCGTAAGCACTGCTGAGAAAATAACTTCGGTAACCCCGGATGAGCTCTTTGGCACCCCCGAAAAATACGCCGGGCAGGTAGTTACCGTAAAGGGTTTATGTGTCCACACCTGTAAGCACAGTGGAAAACGTTTGTTTTTGCAGGGCACCGATGAAGAACAACTCCTGTTGGTCACCGCTTCGGACGATATCGCCAAGTTTGAAAATTCACTGGAAGGTTCTGACGTTGTTGTTACAGGTAAATTCTCTGTAATAGAGCAGGCCGCCGAAGATCATGAACATAACTCCGACAAGGAGGCTTGCGAAACAGAGTCCAGATCCAAAAATTATCAGGTGGAATGTCTTTCGTTTGCCAAGGCCGAATGAACCTTTCAACCGACCTGCCCAGCTGCCTGCTTTTCAGACATTTAAACTCATAACTGCTCATGGCCATCAAATGGAGAAAGATTAATCGGGTCGTTCATCGTGACCTGGGTTATTTTTTTACGGGAATGATTCTCATCTATGCCTTATCGGGGATCGCCCTTAACCACAGGAGGCAATGGAACCCCAATTACATTGTTAAGCAGCAAAAGACGCACTTAGCCATACCTGCCGATTTTACCAGCCAAGAGGATGAGGCCGTTCGGCAATTGGTAATAGCCTCGGGGGTTCAGGCCAAATATAAAAACCACTATTTCCCCGCCACCGGCACGTTGAAGATATTTTTAGAAGGAGGCAGTTCGGTGGTTGTGGAGATGCAAACAGGAGAGGCCACCATCGAAACCATCAAAAAACGCCCCCTTTTTAACGAGGTCAATTTTCTCCATTACAACCCAGGTAAACTCTGGCTTTGGTTCTCGGATATTTTTGCCGTATCATTAGCTCTGCTTGCCCTCTCGGGACTTTTTATTCTCAAAGGCAAAAATGGTATCACCCGGCGCGGAGCCTGGCTTACGGCTATTGGCCTGCTGGTGCCTTTGGTATTGCTGTTAATGTATTTATCGTGAACCAGCGATTCTTTTTTTGGCCTATAAGATAGAAGGCATTATTTCTCCGGAGGATGAACAAACGCATGATGATATCCTACCTAAAATTCCTTGTAGATTTTGTTTTCAAGGATTTTCCCTTGAGCAGCATAGGAGTGCTGTTCCTCCTATGGATCTGTCTTCCGGCAGGGGCGCAAAAAGCCGACACCATCGTAATTTCCCGAAACGACACCATCATCAAACTGATCAGCCCCGGAATCACACCCGAGAAGCTAACCAACCTAAAGCTCGAAGAGCTGTTAAAAAGAAATTCGGAGCGCAGCCTTTTTAACCGCAAACTCCACGAATGGCTCGTCAAAAGCAGTCTTAACAAAAAACAGACCGGGGCACTTCTGATACAACCCGACCACACCGGAAAAACCATCCGGGACATTAGGCTTTCCAGTATTCCCCCTTTTGGAGGTTCGGTTTACGACACCACAATAGTTCCCAAAACGTGGTTTGAGCGCTTGGGTAATAAATTAAGATTTGAGACCGCTCCCGGTATCATCCGCAAAACCATTACCTTTTCCAATGGGGACTCTCTCAGAAAAATGGATTTAGCCGACAGTGAACGGCTACTGCGCGGATTATCATTCATCAACGACGCCAGAATTGTGGCCTACGTCTGCCCCGACGACACCTCCTCGGTTAACATAAACGTATACGTGCAGGATCGTTATCCTTTGGCCGGTTCGGTAACCGTTAAGGATGACCAGCCTCAAATCACACTCACCAATAAAAATATACTGGGCCGCGGGTTCGCCTTAAACAACACCTTAGCCGCACCCTCCTTCGATGAATCACAGTGGGGATTCAGGGAGACCTTCAGAGCCGAAAATATAATGGGACACTATGTGAATCTGGAATTAGATTACGCAAACCTCAGAAAACACCATTTCTTTTCCGGATCGGTCGACAAAGCCTTTCTCTTGCCTGAAACCAAATATGCCGGAGGCATTTCTTTTAACCGCTCCTATATCAACTATAGTATCGCCGACTACCCCTCCACCGAATGGAACAACCCCATTAATTACAGACGCCAAAACTACTGGCTGGGGCGTTCTTTCACCCTTAACCCGGAAAACAGCACCGTCCGATCCAACCTCTACCTTCTGGGCCGGTACATGAATATTAATTTCTTTAACAACGATAGTCCTGAATCCCCTGTTTTCAGGAGTGGTGAGTTTTTCTTCACCGGAGTGGGCTTTTCCAGGAGAGAATATTACCGAAATAAACTAATCTACTCCTATGGGAAAACCGAAGATGTTCCTTACGGTTTCCTAAGTACCTTGTCGTACGGGTATCACCAAAACGACACCCTCTCGCGCCATTTTTTAGCCCTTCACTACTCCTATGGAAAAGCGCTCATCCCCTCGAAAGGTTACCTTTATTTCAGTGGCGATATCTCCTCCTATTTCAATAAAACAACAACAGAGCAGGGGTGTGTGAATCTCCGAAGCCAATACATTTCTCCTTTGATACCCGTGGGCACCAGCCAGTTAAGAAGTTTTTTTGAACTTCAATATGTGAAAGGCTTCAACAGGCTAAATGGAGAAATGCTCTATATTGATGAAAGGGTAAACGGGTTGCGCGGGTTCGATTATAAGAACCAGATAGCAGGCACCGAAAAGGCCGTCTTTAAATCGGAACAGGTATTTTTTACACGACTGGAACCCCTGGGGTTTAAATTTGCCATCTTTTCGTTCCTCGATATGGCCTTTCTCAAGGAGAATAACAAGGGTTTATTCGAACATTCACCCTACTTTAGCTTCGGGGCAGGATTAAGAATACGAAACGATCACATGGTTTTTAATACGCTCCAGATAAGGCTGGCCATCATGCCACGGGTGCCCTCGGGAGAGCTTCCCGGAAGCTTCCGAATCACCGGCGAACCCGTAACAAATTTCAGGGATTTCACCCCTACGCAGCCAGCCATATCCACATTTTACTGATAAGTCCGGCCCCTGCCCAAAGGCAAATCCATTAAATTTCAGACCATGCTTAGCACATTGTTTTTTTATTCTATTTTTTTAATAACTTTGAATTGTACATTAAATTTCGACCTGTAATGAAAAAAGCACTTAAAGCCACTTCAATATTGGCCCTGTTTTTTCTAGCCATTCCTATTTTAGTTAACGCTCAAATAGACAATGCTATGAATAATTGCAAACAACAATTACGGGCTCCATTTATCAACAGTGGACAACCCATGCAGGCCTTTTTAACCGGTAATGAAGTAGCAGAATTCCGGGCCACACTTTTCGACGGCAACATATACAGGATTATTACCTGTTCACCCACCCAACAAAAAATATGGTTCTCCGTTTACGATGTAAACCGAAACCTCCTGTTTGCCAGCAATCAGCACCGAATGCCTGCATCATGGGACTTCAAAATGGAAGGCACGATGGATTGCATCATCGAAGCCGGATTGGACCCCAACACAGCGGATTCGGGGATGGCCCTTTTAATGCTTGGTTTTACCAACCCAAAACTTATTGAGTGATGTTGACATAAGGATGGGCAAGGGCTCTGGATAAGGAGCCCGACAAAGACCTGACTCCTTAATCACTCGATGCCTAAAAAAGTGGATTTAGCAAAAAGTTTAAATCGGGGCGAGAAAACACAATAAGAAGAATCATTAATCATCCCTTTCAGGTTTTGGTTATTTCTTTTTTTCTTTGCTCCATACCTGGAAGATGACCCTGAATAATAGATGAGTGAAGGTATCCTAAAAGCTTTGATGCAACTTTTTGCCTTGGTGGCAGCGCCCTGGGAGGAGGAGGGCTCCCGCCGAAATATTGTGCGCAACTACTTAAGCCAGCACCTTAACAGCCAGCTCATTGAAGAATACCTCGATCTTTTTGATTACCACCAAAATATTCATCGCGAAAGATTAAAGGAAAAGGACAAGGCTCCCAAGCGGTATGCAGCCAATTCAGTAAAAGTACTTCGCATATCCACAGGCATTAACGAAGAGCTCACCCACTACCAAAAGATGGTGGTAATTATTCAGCTTCTGGAGTTTATCAATTCGGGAAATCAGGAAATCACCACGCTGGAACTGGAATTTGTGCTTACAGTTGCCCAAACCTTCAATATCGATCCACTTGAGTATGAGCAAATACGCGATTTCATCCTTTATCCCGGAACCCGGGTTCACAACAACCTGCTGACCATTGGCTGCAACAAACAGCTCCAACATGACGACCGCTACCTGCTAAAGGAATTTATTAGTGCCCGGATTTTAGTCCTCAATGTGAGTTCGGCCAGCCTTTTCCTATTTAAACCCGAAAGTGTAAACGACCTCACCGTTAATGGTCAACTGCTTCTGCCTAACCGCATTCATTTTTTGCGTCCCGGGAGTTCCATTCGCCACAAACGAAACACCCCCATCACTTACAGCGACATTGCACTGCATTTCAATCAACAAGCAAACGAGTCACCCATTGTTTATGAAGTTAACGATGTGGTATTCAGCTTCCGCAAGAAAGAGATTGGCCTGCAACCCTTGAATTTTGTGAGCTGTTCGGGACAACTCGTGGGGATCATGGGCGATTCGGGGGCTGGTAAAAGCACACTGGTCAATTTACTTACCGGCATTCTCAAGCCATCCTCGGGCGAAGTGAATATCAATGGAATCAGCATTCACCAGAATCCCGAAAAACTGAAAGGACTGATTGGCTACGTTGCCCAGGACGACCTTTTGATTGAAGACCTTTCGGTTTATCAGAACCTCTATTACAATGCCAGGCTTTGTTTCGGCCACCTCAAAAACGATGAGATTCACAATAAGGTAGAGGGACTCCTCATCGCCCTGGGATTATACGAGATCCGCCACATGAAGGTGGGATCTATTATGAACAAAAAAATCAGTGGAGGCCAGCGTAAACGATTAAATATCGCACTGGAGCTCATACGCGAACCCTCAGTCATGTTCCTCGACGAGCCCACATCGGGGCTCTCGTCACGTGATTCGGAAAACATCATGGATTTGCTGAAGGAGTTAACCGCGAAAGGAAAACTCATTTATGTGGTGATTCATCAACCCTCCTCCGAGATATTCAAGATGTTTAACCAGCTGCTGGTACTCGACAATGGAGGCTATCTCATTTACGATGGGGATCCGGTTGCCGCGGTCAACTATTTTAAATCGTGCATCAACCATGTAAACAGGGATGAAAGCGAATGCCCTGTTTGTGGGAACGTTAACCCTGAGCAAATCCTAAACATCATCAACGCCCAGGTACTCGATGAGTATGGCTCCCCCACCTCGGCACGCAGGATTACACCTGCCGAATGGTTTAATACGTTTAAAACCAAGGTAGGCTTTTATAAAAAAGAAAAACCCAAAACCTTACCCCTGCCATCCATCAATTTTAATATCCCAAAACGGAGGGGGCAGTTCCTCATCTTTTTTCTGAGGGATGTGATGGCCAAGTTTTCGAACAGGCAGTATCTGATCATCAATTTTTTTGAGGCCCCCTTTTTAGCCCTCATCCTGGCCAGCCTTTTGTTCTATTTTAACCCTTCCACCGCCCAGGACAACACCTACATCTTTTATAACAATCCCAATCTCACCGTTTACCTGATCATTTCAGTTATCATTGCCATTTTTGTTGGTTTATCTGTAAGTGCTGAGGAGATCATCAGCGACAAAAAGATTCTCAAGCGAGAGGCCTTCCTGAATTTGAGCCGGTTCAGTTATCTCCTGTCAAAGATTGCTATTTTGGCCATTCTATCTGCCATCCAAACAGCTCTTTTCGTGCTGATAGGCAACAATATTCTCCAGATACAGGGTATGTTTTGGCACTACTGGCTGATCCTTTTTTCATCATCCGTCTTTGCCAATTTGCTGGGGTTAAACATCTCCGACAGCTTAAAAAAAACCGTTAACATCTATATCCTTATCCCCTTTCTCATCATTCCACAGCTCATCTTAAGCGGGGTATTTGTATCCTACGATCAGCTAAATCCAAAGATCTCATCTTCGAAAGGGATTCCCTGGTATGGAGAACTTATCACGGCCAAATGGGCCTTTGAAGCGCTTGCGGTCCATCAGTACCTGCAGAATGATTACCAGCGGCTGTTTGTGCCCTTCGAATCCCTTAAAAGTAAAGCCATCTATGGCAAAGACTTTTTGATCCCGGCCATTTCTGAACAACTGGAAATGTTGGGGAAAGAAACGGACCCAAAGCGCAGGGCCTCGATACGCAATCTCATTTACAACGAAATAACAAGCAAGAACCTCCAGCTCAGACCGGACCTGAAGTATCCCAATCCCGAAGTTTTACACACCGAAAGCATCGACTCTGCGACCCTAGAAAATCTGTCAGAACACCTAAAAACACTCAAGACATTTTACATAAACCTTTACAACCAAGCCGACCAGAAAGAAGATGCCTACAGGCAGCGCTTAACAGCTGCCCATCCATCCAAAGAGGGCAATTACCTGTCCCAACTTCGGGACAAACATCACAACGAAGGATTGGAGAGATTCATACGGGGAACCGATAACTTTTTCTCGAACCGAATTATTCAACAAGACGATCATTTTTACCAGAAATTTGATCCCATTTACCAATACCCAGAACATTCCTTTATCAAAGCCCAGTTTCTCTCGCCCATTAAAAGAATTGGAAACTTAAGCATTGATACTTTCTGGGCCGATCTCATGGTCATCTGGGTCATTAACCTGGTGCTTTTTGTTTCACTCTACGCCCGTATCCTAAATAAGATACTCACAATAGGTAAACGTCTTAAAAAGGGATCCCTCAAACCAGCAATAGAATAAATAATTGGGAGAATTAGGCCTCCGACACGGGGATTGGCCAGCCTTTCCAGCAACAGAAACAATGTTGTGGCCTGGGGATAGAATGGATTTATTTTTGGTGGATATTACCAAGAAAGGCATTTCACCAGACACCACTAAGGAAAAAGCTAATGGCGTAGCCGGGAGTTTTTCAAACTTTCACATTTTTTCTTTCCGCACTTTTTTCCCTTTCTGCCTTCCCCTACGCCTGATGGATTTTACAGAATACACAAAAGCCGGGAAACTCCCGGCCTAATGTTTTTTCCCTCCCATCATAAAAGGTGCTAATCCTGCAGCTCAAGCATTTTAAAGGGAATATTAATGATCGACTGATAATCTTCGCCTGCCTCAAACATATCCTCATCATCCTCCTCATAATACCAGTTTACCCCTACTTCATGTCCTTTCTTGTAAAGCAACTCGAGCCGTTTAAAGATGTCCAGAATACATTTCGAGGAGCTGGTATTAAAATACTCCAGTTGAATGTTTATGGTGGTCATGCTTAAGGGGGCATTCCCATACTTATCGAGCCAATCAATCAATGGCTTGTAAAACTCCACTGAATTTTCGGGTATGGACCGGCCTTTTATTTCTACAATGCCACTCTCACCGTCAAACTTAATGAAAGGGGTCTTTGAGGTTCCTTCTCTAATTATTGTTTCCATAATGACAAAGCTCCATTTTAACTAATATATACATCTAAAGAAAAAAACACATGCTCCCCGTCATAGGGGTATAAATAATATTCCAACTTATTACCTGTTTTACGCACAATGTCGAGCATGCCTAATCCACCCCCACCTTTTTCTGAAAGTCCCTGATTGCCCAATATATCACGATACAACCTTTTTACCTCATCGTCAGTTAAAGCATTCAACTGTTCGATACGGTCTTTAATAAAGCTCACCTTTTCGCTGGATATAAAATTCCCCGTAGAGATTCGATAAAAAGAGCCATCGTGCGAAAGAATAATAATTCCGAAATTGGGTGTGCCCTCCACCGGCAAATCATCGGGTGGTTGATCCACATGATGATAAAGGTTTTGCATACACTCCACAAAGACATTGTAGATTCGCTTGCGGGTTCGGCTACGTATATCCTTGGCAGACAGATCCTTCTCGATAGAATCAAGCGAACGGGTAATCATTTCAGGCGATATACTCCCGGTGTACTTAAGGATAATGTCTCCCTTCAGTTTTTGAGCATACCATTCTTCGAGATTAAATCCCATCTTCAATTCCAAGTATTAATTTTGACAAAGATAAAAAAATATAAATCGAACTGACATTCACGATTTAAGTATAGTCATTAATTTCCAAAAAGCAACCCTTTTTCAACCAAAATATTTTTGAAACCCATTTGACAGGGGTTAAATGCCATCCCCTCCGATGAATCCGGTATCCCGGTATTTCTCCTGCAGAATCTTGCTATTGGGTGGAACCGATGTGGTAAGCCACACATTCCCGCCAATAACCGAATTGTCACCTACCGTAATGCGACCCAACAGAGTGGCTTGTGAATAGATGATGACGTTATCCCCAATAATGGGATGTCGTTGAATCCCTTTAATAGGATTACCCAAATCATCCAAGGGAAAACTCTTGGCCCCCAGAGTAACCCCCTGGTAGAGCCGCACGCCCTTCCCAATAATCGAAGTAGCCCCAATCACCACCCCGGTACCATGATCAATCATGAAGGACTCCCCTATTTGGGCCCGTGGATGAATATCTATCCCGGTTTCGGAATGTGCCATCTCGGTGATGATGCGCGGAATAAGAGGCACTCCCAGCTCCAATAAGGCATGGGCAATACGGTAATTGGTGATGGCCCGAATGGCGGGATAACAAAAAATAACCTCAGCGTTGCTTTGTGCCGCAGGATCACCCAGAAAAGCAGCCTCTACATCGGTCGACAGCATTTGCCTTATGGCAGGTAGTTGTTCTATAAATGAATGGGTAATTCTGGCAGCCTCATCTTTTCGTTCCATCAGATCGGTCTTACCCGGATGCTCACAATTAAAACACAAACCAGCAAACACCTGATGCCTGAGCAATTCATAGAGTTGCTCCACGTTTACCCCAATATAATAGCGAATGCTCTCGGGGCGGGTAGCAGATTCGCCAAAATAGCCCGGGAAAAGAATTTCACGGATCAAATCAACCGCCCTCGCCAAAATCCGGGTCGACGGCATAGGATGATCGGGATAATGTCGATGACAAACCGAACGGTACGACTCTTCCCGGGAAAGTATATCTATGGTATTTTTGAGCTTACGGGGATATTCCAGATAAGTCATAGTTGTAATGGTTTAATGATACGAGAATAAAGACTTCAACGCATGGAAATGAAATTTTAAGAGCGTTTCACCAGAGCACAAAGACCATCTGGTTCATTCAAACAAATCCAATATTCTAATGAGCCAACAGGTGCCTTCACCTGCCTGCTTCTCAATTTTGTGCTAAAACCAGCCCCCGAAAAACCTGACAGACAACCCTCTCTTGCCACCTGCCTGCGTTTTGGCCGTATGAGATAGATTTATTGGCGGGTTACATCGAAACAAATCTCATTCGACTGAGCTCGCGTATTCTTGCGTATGCATTTGAAATAATAGTGTTAATAAACAAGATAGCCTCAAGTTTAATTCCCTGGTGAGGGAAACCCTATCCATAACAAATAATTAACCTGAGATGCAAGCACTTATTCGAAAATATCAGAATACAGGTCCTGGTTTTCAATATAGCGAATAGCCTTTTCAAAGAAAAGCATCCCGGGATTCATCACCTCATAATACTCCGTAGTACTCCACAAATTCCGGGCAATTAACGCTTTCAACTGGGTCTCTATCAGGGAACGTGAAACACTCAATTGATCAGCATTGGCTGCAATGCCAGCGGCCTCTCCCTGCTTAACCAATAAATCAATTGACTGCTCCGGGATGGAAAATTTTTCATTATAAACCTTGAACGACGGATAGACTCCCTTCCATTCCTCCCTGTTGAGATCCATCTGATTCATCACAAAACGGTTAATAACTCCGGAAGCGGCCAAATCGCGATAGTAGTCCGAATACATCGAAGTATCGAGGGGCACAAAAACATCGGGCATGATGCCCCCCCCACCAAACACAGGTCTTTTGCGCACCAGCGTTTGAAAATTGAGGGTGTCTGCCAAATGAATACTGTCGCGATGCATCATCTCTCCATTGAGATAGCGCTCATCAATCTCGGACTGATAGTCTCCCCTCCCCTTATCGTATGGCTTTTGAATACAGCGCCCTGTTGGGGTATAGTATTGAGCAATTGTAAGTCTTATCTCAGAACCATCGTACAACGGGAAAGGCCTTTGGACCAAGCCTTTGCCAAAACTTCTGCGACCGATTATCACGCCTCTGTCCCAGTCCTGAACAGCCCCGGCTACAATCTCACTCGCCGAGGCAGAGCCTTCGTCCAAGAGGATAACCAGGGGCTTCTTTTCCCAAAGGCCACCATTAGAGGCTTTATATTCGGAGCGGGGCACTGCCAGGCCCTGGGTAAACAATAACAGGTTCCGGTTACCAATAAACTCATCGGCCACATCCAAAGCAGCCTTGAGGTATCCTCCTCCATTACCCCGCAAGTCGAGCAACAGGTTTTCCATCCCCTCTTTTTTCAACTTCTCCAAAGCCACCACGAACTCCTCGTGGGTGCTTTGTGCAAACCGACTTATTTTAATGTATCCGGTTTGCGGGGTAGCCATATAGGCAGCCTCAATGCTAAAGATAGGTATCTTATCCCGTTCAATGGTGAAGTTCAACAAATCACGAGCAACACCCCGCACCACAGAAAGATTCACCTGACTGCCCCGGGGTCCTCGCAAAGCGTCAAAAACACCCTTCGTGGAAAGGCCCACAGAAGCCACATTTCCGCCATCAATTTTTACGATTCGGTCACCGGCCATCAATCCAACACGCTCGGAAGGTCCACCAGAGATGGTCGAAACCACAACCAATGTATCATGAAGAATCATAAATTCGATGCCCACCCCTTCAAAATTGCCATCCAAAGGCTCATTCATGGCTTGTATCTCTTCAGCAGGAATATAAACCGAATGGGGATCCAGCTCTTCGAGCATTGCCCGGATGGCTTTCTCTGTCATGGCATGTTCATCCACTGTATCCACATAAAAAGAGGATATTAACTGCCAGGCGAGCTGCAATTTATTTAACTCTTTATCAACCGCTTGACCCGACACCGAATGCCCAGCAAACAAAAGAAGTAAAAGGATGATTGAAAGACGCATGAACAGAGTTTTAAATTAGCAGTAGATGTTTTCAAATGGTTACACAACCTAAGCCCAAAAGAATTCCCGTTTGGGCCCTCCACCATCTATTCCCATTCGATGGTGGCAGGCGGCTTGGAGCTGATGTCATAAACCACTCTATTAACCCCTTTAACCCGGTTAATAATATCGTTGGAGACCTTCCCCAGAAATTCGAAAGGCAAGTGCACCCAATCGGCCGTCATTCCATCGGTAGAATTCACCGCCCGAAGAGCTACTACATTCTCATAGGTCCTTTCGTCGCCCATTACCCCCACCGACTGAATCGGCAAAAGAATAGCGCCTGCCTGCCAGACCTGATCATACAAGCCACTGGTTTTCAGAGCATTTATAAAGATGTAATCGACTTCCTGAATCAGCGTTACTTTTTCGGCCGTAATGTCGCCAAGAATCCGGATGGCTAGACCGGGTCCCGGGAAGGGATGCCGTCCCAGAATGGCCTGAGAAATATTTAACTCCCGCCCTACTTTACGCACTTCGTCTTTAAAAAGCAGTTTCAGGGGTTCCACGATTTTCAGTTTCATTTTATCGGGCAAACCGCCTACATTATGATGCGATTTAATAGTCGCCGAGGGACCATTCACCGAAATGGATTCAATAACATCGGGATAAATCGTTCCCTGAGCCAGCCATTTAACATCCTGAATTTTATGGGCCTCAGCATCAAAAACCTCAATAAAAGCGTTTCCAATCACTCTTCTTTTATGTTCGGGATCTGAAATCCCTTTCAGAGCGTTCAGGAAATGATCGCGGGCATTCACGCCAATCACATTCAATCCCATGTGCTGGTACGAGTCCAACACCTTCTCATATTCATTTTTACGCAACAAACCATTATCCACAAAGATACAAACCAGTTGTTTTCCAACTGCTTTGTGCAACAACATGGCAGCCACCGAACTATCCACGCCACCGGAGAGGCCCAATAAAACCTTGTCCTGTCCAAGGGTTGCCTGAAGCGACTTAACCGTATCGCCAATGAAGGATACAGGGGTCCAGCTACGATCGCAATTACAGATATCGCTCACAAAATTTGTCAGAATCTGCAACCCCTGGGTAGAGTGATATACCTCAGGGTGAAACTGAATACCATAAGTATCCTCCCCCTCAATATGATAACCGGCCACATTCACATCACCGGTACTGGCAATGATTTTAAAATTATCGGGTAATTTCATGATGGTATCGCCATGCGACATCCAAACCTGACTTCCCTGGTCAACCTCCCTGAAAAGCTTACTGGACTTATCGATATATTGAAGGTTTGCACGACCATACTCCCTGGTATCGGAGGCTTCTACAAGGCCGCCATTCGTATTGGCCATAAATTGTGCTCCGTAACAGATACCCAACAAGGGGATTTTCCCTTTAATGAGACTCAAATCGGGCATGGGAGAGTTTGCATCCCGAACACTGGACGGGCTTCCGGAAAGAACAACCCCTTTAACCGATTCATCGGGCTCGGGAAAATGATTAAATGGATATATCTCACAATAGGCATCCAACTCTCGGATACGTCTGGCTATCAATTGAGTGTACTGAGAGCCGAAATCTAGAATCATTATTTTTTCCTGCATCTAAACCGGTTTTTTTATCTGTTTAAATTTTACTTTCAGTTGTCAAATGGAACTCACAAGTAAATTTTCATCTCCGAATAAGGTTCAGAGCAAGCCGGGCAACGCCCATAAAAAGCCGGGACCAGTTGGGTTCAACTTTTTATTAAAATTTACATTGCTGCCCCTTTTTGCGGGGCTCGTTTCACGTTATAAAAAAGAACGCTACAAATATAGTCAGAAAACCTCTGTTTTAAATTCATTTTGGAGGATTCATTGTTCGTCGCCAGACACACCACCATACAAATCCTCGTTTCTTTTACTGCCAATCAAACAAGACCATCTTCATTCCACAGAGCAGCATAATCATTTTCGGTCAACCTGAAAAACTCTTCCTTCGATGGCCAGGGAGGTATTCTCAAAGACCACCCGTGCCTCCTCTTCGAATTGTTTAAGATTTCGGTAACGGGAAGAAAAATGGCCTATAATCAACTGGCGCACCTTTGCTTTTTGGGCGATCACAGCTGCCTGCCGGGCGGTGGAATGAAACGTTTTTTCGGCCAACACTTCCATCTCAGACAAAAAAGTAGACTCATGATAGAGCAGATCAACTCCTTTTATCTGAGGAATAATGGCTTCGCTGTATCGGGTATCCGTACAAAACGCATAGGAACGAGGCCTGGGTGGATCGAAGGTTAACAGCTTATTTGAGATAACCTCTCCCTGGGGAGTAACAAAATCCTCACCCAATTTCACTCTGGGGAGCCATTTTAGGGGCACCTGATAAAAATCGGCCATGGGTTTATTTACGGCTCTTTCGCCCTCTTTTTCTTTAAAAATAAAACCCACAGTAGGCACCCTGTGAATCAGCGGCACCGTGGTCACGGTCATTTTATCGTCCTCATAAATCAAGCCCGGAGTATCATTCAGGAAGGAATGAAAATTAACCTGATAGGGCAAGTTGGGATTAAAGAAGGCAATCTGAGGCTTCAAAAGAGTCTCCAGATCGGGATGAGCGTAAATATTAAGGTCTGAAGTCCGCCCCAGCAATCCTAAAGTAGAGATCAGACCCGGCAAACCATACACATGGTCGCCGTGCAAATGAGATATAAATATATGATTGATTCGGCCAAACCGCACCTTATTTTTGCGCAGCTGCAACTGGGTCCCCTCACCACAATCTATTAAAAAAAACCGCTCAGATACATTGAGCACCTGAGCGGTTGGGTTTCGTTCCGATGTGGGAAGCGCTGAATTACTGCCAAGCACAGTAACAGAAAACGTCATTAATATTATTTTTTCTGAATGGCTTGTCTCATCATCTGCAATCCATCGTCGGTGGTAGGTGCAATATTCAGCACCGTATCTAGCTGCGAAACAGCTATCAACCGCTCAACTGCTGGCTGCAAACCCGACAAGACAAAAACACCATCAGCGTTTTTACACAATCGGTTGGCCACAAGAATGGAACTTAAGCCTGATGAATCGCAATAACTGCTTTTGCTCAGATCGAGAAGGATATTTTTTTCACCATTACCGGCCAAAAGTACCATCTCCGACTTAAGAGTGGGGGCAATATTGGTATCCAGTTTCTCTTTAAGAACCTGTACCAAAATAAATCCATCTAGCTTATCAATTTTTAAGTCCATTATTGTCAACCCCTTTTATATTGTTAGACTATTGATTATCGTCTTTCGACTTCTTCTCATTGGCTTCCATTTGGTCTTTCAATGCGGCCAAATCGGAAATATCTCCAAGAGTGGTTTTCTCAAGACTATCTTTCAACTTTTTAACCCCCTTCTTGGTGGTTTTTGCCTGAGTTTTTTTAGCTGTTTGCTCTTCAGTTTTCTTTCCATCTTCGAATACACGTGAATGGGAAAGAATGATTCGCTTACCGCCTTTATTGAACTCAATCACTTTGAAAGGAAGCTTCTCATCGCCTTTTGCCTGGGTTCCATCTTCTTTAACCAGGTGACGTGGAGTAGCAAATCCTTCAACACCGTAAGGTAATGCAATTACCGCACCTTTTTCGAAAATGTCAACAATTGTTCCTTCATGAATTGAATCTACTGAGAAAATTGTTTCAAACACTTCCCATGGATTCTCTTCTAACTGTTTGTGGCCAAGGCTCAAACGACGGTTAGCTTTGTCGATTTCCAAAACAACAACTTCGATGTCGTTTCCTACAGCCGTGAATTCGGCCGGATGTTTCACCTTCTTAGTCCATGAAAGATCAGAGATGTGAATCAATCCGTCGATACCTTCTTCAATTTCAACAAACACACCAAAGTTAGTAAAGTTACGCACTTTAGCAGTATGCTGACTGGCTACAGGATATCTTTCTTCGATGTTGTCCCATGGATCGGGTTTGAGTTGCTTCATACCCAGAGACATTTTCCGGTCTTCGCGATCGAGCGTCAAAACCATTGCCTCAACTTCATCGCCAACCTTCAGGAAGTCCTGTGCACTACGCAAATGCTGCGACCATGACATTTCAGAAACGTGAATCAAGCCTTCTACACCAGGTGCAATTTCAACAAAAGCACCATAATCAGCCATCACAACCACACGTCCTTTGAGGATGTCCCCAATTTTCAGTTCAGAATCCAGTGAATCCCACGGATGAGCAGTGAGTTGTTTTAAGCCAAGAGCAATACGTTTTTTCTCGTCATCAAAGTCAAGAATAACCACATTAAGCTTCTGGTCTAACTGAACAATCTCTTCGGGGTGTGATACACGTCCCCATGAGAGATCGGTAATATGGATAAGACCATCTACACCGCCCAGGTCGATAAATACACCATAGGAAGTGATGTTTTTGACGGTTCCTTCCAGGACTTGTCCTTTTTCCAACTTGGAAATAATTTCTTTCTTCTGCTGCTCCAGTTCGGCTTCGATCAAAGCTTTGTGGGAAACAACAACATTTTTGAATTCAGGGTTTATTTTAACCACCTTAAATTCCATGGTTTTACCCACGTACATATCGTAATCGCGAATAGGCTTCACATCGATCTGCGAACCGGGAAGGAAAGCCTCAATTCCGAATACGTCAACAATCATACCTCCTTTGGTACGACACTTGATGAATCCTTTGATAACCTCATCTTTCTCAAGGGCTTCGTTAACACGATCCCAGGAACGGAGAGCACGGGCTTTTTTATGTGAAAGCACCAACTGACCTTTTTTGTCCTCCTGGTTCTCCACAAAAACTTCTACCGTGTCGCCAACTTTCAATTCGGGGTTGTAACGAAATTCGTTACGGCTAACAACACCATCGGATTTAAATCCAATGTTAATAACGACTTCACGCTTATTCATTGCAATGACTTCGCCTTCGAGCACCTCTTTTTCGGAGATGGTTGACAAAGTGTCGTCGTACATTTTTTCCAGATCTGCCTTATTGGAACTTTCATCGGAAACTTCGTCGTTTTCGAACATGTCCCAGTCAAAATCTGAATCGGCCGTTTCTACCACAGTAGCCTGCGGGGCCTTTGCTTTTACTTCAGGAGTCTTTGCTTCCTGCTCCTGAAAATCTTCTTCTAATTCTGCCATTTAATAACGTTCTCTTAAATTAAGTAGTTAGACATTATATTGATAAAAAACAGTGCAAAAATAGGAACTTTTTCAGACATTATAGCCAGGAACCAATTAATTTTCTCATTTTGAACATGTAAATAGGCCATTCCTTAGAATAGTTTAAGAAAATCAAAAAAGTGTTGCACGCCTCAGCAGGAAACGCCAACTTTATAAGAACCATTTTTTTTGATAATTTTGGTCCTTCCTTTGGAAGAACACCCGGACATTTTAATAATAGTAAAAAACTTTATGCCAATGAAAATTTCTATAGTAGGCACCGGATATGTTGGCCTGGTAACGGGGACTTGTTTCTCAGACACCGGGGTCAACGTAACCTGTATAGACATTGACCCAAAAAAAATAAATAATCTCAAAAACGGCATTGTTCCCATTTACGAACCCGGACTGGAGGCCATGATCAAAAAAAATGTGGAAAAGGGCAGACTCCATTTTACCACAAACATTAAAGAAAACCTGGATCAGGCTGAAGTGGTATTCATAGCTGTTGGCACGCCCCCTGGCGAAGATGGCGGGGCGGACCTCAGCCATGTACTGGAGGTGGCCCGGCAAATTGGCCGCAACATGGATAACCACCTGGTGGTGGTAACCAAAAGTACTGTTCCCATTGGAACCGCCAAGAAAGTTAAGGCCGCGATTCTGGAAGAACTTCGGATTCGCCAGTTGGAAATCCCCTTTGAGGTGGCCTCCAATCCGGAATTCCTGAAAGAAGGCAGCGCCATCGACGATTTCCTGAAACCCGACCGCATCGTGGTGGGGACCGATTCGGATGAAGCCGAGAAAGTCATGCGCCGACTCTATAAGCCCTTTCTGCTGAACAATCACCCCATTCTTTTCATGGATATCCCCTCGGCCGAACTGACCAAATACGCCGCCAATGCCATGCTGGCCACCAAAATCAGCTTCATGAACGACATGGCCAACTTGTGTGAACTGGTTGGTGCCGACATTGAAATGGTTCGTAATGGCATTGGAACCGATAACCGCATTGGCCCCAAATTTATCTATCCTGGTATCGGCTATGGGGGAAGCTGTTTCCCCAAAGATGTTAAAGCAATAATCCGAACGGCTCAGGAATTCAACTATCCCCTGCGATTGCTCGAGGCGGTAGAAGATATTAACAAGGACCAAAAGAGAGTGTTGGTCTCCAAAATAAAAAACTACTTTAATAATCAACTGGAAGGAAAAACCTTTGCAGTATGGGGCCTGGCCTTTAAACCCAATACCGATGATATGCGTGAAGCCCCCTCGGAGGTCATCATTCGGGAACTGATCGCTGCCGGTGCCAGGGTTAAAGCCTACGACCCGGTTGCCATGAAGGAGTCTAAAAAGATTTTTAATAGCGAGATCGAATACGGAGAAGACCCTTACGACGTGCTTATCGACGCAGATGCCTTGCTGCTCATCACAGAGTGGCCGGAATTCCGGATTCTAAACTTTAAAGTAATGGAGAAGCTGATGAGTCACAAAGCCGTATTCGATGGCCGTAACATATACGATTCCAAAGAGATGGCCGAAAACGGATTCGACTACTTTGGTATTGGTCGCACCTTCCCAAACGAAAACAGATAACTGTTATGAAACGAATATTAGTGACCGGTGGAGCTGGCTTCATCGGCTCCCACCTATGTGACCGCCTAATAAAAGAGGGCAATGATGTCATTTGCCTGGACAACTATTTTACCGGTTCCAAGGTAAACATCGAACACCTGATGGGCCATCCATTTTTTGAGCTGATAAGGCACGACGTCACCCACTCCTATTATGCCGAGGTGGACGAGATCTACAATCTGGCTTGCCCTGCCTCGCCCGTCCACTATCAGTACAACCCCATCAAAACGATCAAAACGTCGGTGATGGGAGCCATAAATATGCTTGGTCTGGCTAAACGAGTCCACGCCAGGGTGCTCCAGGCATCCACCAGCGAAGTCTACGGCGATCCGCTCATCCACCCGCAACCGGAAGATTACTGGGGCAATGTGAATCCCATTGGCGTCCGGTCCTGCTATGATGAGGGCAAACGATGTGCCGAAAGTCTTTTTTTTAACTACAACCGGCAAAACAACGTCGATATTAAGGTGGTTCGCATCTTCAACACCTATGGCCCGCGAATGCATCCGAACGACGGTCGTGTTGTCTCAAACTTTATCGTTCAGGCACTCAAGGGGCAGCCCATAACTATTTTTGGCGATGGCAACCAAACCCGAAGCTTCCAATATGTGGATGACCTCCTGGAAGGAATGTTGAGAATGATGGATACCCGCGAGGATTTCATCGGGCCGGTTAACTTGGGCAACCCAAATGAATTTTCGATTCTGGAACTGGCCAGGGAGGTTATTGACCTGACCAACTCAAAATCGAAGATTACCTATCAGCCTCTTCCCCAGGACGATCCCATTCAACGCCAACCCGACATTACCCTGGCCCGCAAAGAGCTCAATAACTGGGAACCTAAAATACAGTTAAGAGAAGGCCTTGGAAAAACCATTGAATATTTCGATCAACTGCTTCAGACTGAAAAATAAGGGGGGAACTATCCCGTGAAAAAAACCGAAAAGTTCCACAACAAAAGTACCGCCCTAACGTTGGCGATACAACTACAATAAGAACTAACAAATGAAGAAGTTAAAAGGCATCATTTTAGCAGGAGGGTCAGGCACCCGCCTATATCCGGCGACTCAAAGCATCTCTAAACAGATCCTTCCGGTTTACGATAAGCCCATGATCTATTACCCGCTCTCGGTATTGATGCTTTCGGGCATTCGGGATATCCTTATCATCTCCACACCACAGGATCTTCCCCTTTACAAACGGCTTTTAGGAACAGGAGAGCAATTGGGTCTTAGTATTCAATATGCCGAACAACCCTCTCCAGATGGTTTAGCCCAGGCATTCATCATTGGAGAGTCGTTTATTGGGGATAGCCCCGTTTGCCTTATCCTGGGCGACAACATCTTTTACGGATACGAATTCACGCAGGTACTCGAAAAGGTAGCGGGGATAACCCAAGGCGCCGTGGTATTTGGCTATTACGTTAATGATCCCCAACGCTACGGAGTAGCCCAATTTGATGACACGGGAAAGGTGATTAGCCTTGAGGAAAAGCCCAAATCTCCAAAATCGAACTACGCCATAACGGGTCTCTATTTTTACGGGCCCGACGTGGTACAAAAGGCCAAACAACTCAAACCCAGTGACAGGGGAGAACTCGAAATCACCGATCTGAACCGCCTTTACCTCGAAGAAGGAACCCTGAGGATGAAGGTGCTGGGCCGGGGAATGGCCTGGCTCGATACAGGCACCCACGACAGCCTTCTGCAAGCCTCCAACTTTATTGCCACCATCGAAAAAAGACAGGGCTTAAAGGTGGCCTGCATCGAAGAGATTGCCTACAAAAAAGGCTATATCAATCACACTCAACTTCTTGAATTGGCAAAACCCATCAGAAAAAACGAATATGGCCTTTATCTGGAGAAAATTGCCGGGCAGGAACTTAGAAACATTCAGAATCAGCTTTAATTTCAATGGCCATCAGTAAAATTCCATTGCACGCCCTGGCCATTACTCAGAGTTTGCCCAATTAGCCGGGTGTTCGAATTATCAGGTCGAGGCCGGGGTGGAAGCCTGCCGGGAACCTGATTCGGAAACCTTTTTGGTAGAAAACCAAACCACCTAACCGGACTTTATTGACAAACCCTGCTTAACGCAGATATTTTATCTATTTTTACATTATGAAGCTACACCAAACCGCCATTCCCGGCTTAATGATTATTGAACCCGATGTATTTGCCGATAATCGGGGCTACTTTCACGAGACTTACAACCTCAGCAAATATCAGGAATTGGGCATTAACATCACCTTCATTCAGGACAACAGCTCCTATTCCACCAAAGGAGTTATCCGGGGCCTTCACTATCAGCTGGAGCCCTACGCGCAAACCAAGCTGGTGCAGGCACTCAAAGGAACCATATTAGATGTGGCGGTCGATCTCAGACAGAACTCCCCCACATTCGGCAAACACCTGGCGGTGGAGCTCTCCGACAAAAACCACCTGCAGTTCTTAATACCCAGGGGCTTTGCTCATGGGTTCTCGGTACTTAGCCACGAAGCGGTCGTTTCTTACAAATGCGACAATTTATACAACCAGGGCTCAGAGCGGGGAATTAACTTCAACGATCCTACGCTCAACATTGACTGGCAAATACCCGCAAAGGATATTAATGTTTCATCCAAAGATTTGGCGTTCCCCACTTTTAAAGAAGCCGAACGAAATTTCTTCTTTTCGGAGGAGGTGAAGTAATTATGGGGCTTAAAAACAATAACAACATGGAGGTTTTGATCATAGGCCGTGAAGGCCAACTGGGAAGTTCTTTTTTTGATTACGCATCAAATAAAGGACCTCTGAATCTCACTTTTTCTTCGGTAGATGATCTGGACCTAACCAGTGAGGCAAGCATCAAGGCCTTTTTCGCGAACAAAAGTTTTGATTTCATTGTCAATTGTGCGGCATACACCGCCGTAGATAAAGCGGAAAGTGATGTGGAAAAAACTTTCCTGCTTAATGCCACGGCACTGACCCACATAGGGACCGCGGCGGCAAGCATGGGGGCAAAAGTAATTCATATCTCAACCGATTATGTTTTCAATGGACAACATTTTAAACCCATGCGACCCGAAGATGAGCCGGATCCACTCTCTGTTTACGGAAAATCAAAGCTTCAGGGGGAAAAGAACCTCCTGCTGACCAATCCCCAAAGCATGATCATCCGCACAGCATGGCTTTACTCCAAATATGGACAAAACTTTGTGAAGACCATGCTTAAACTGGGAGACGATTGTGACCAAATAAGTGTAGTGTCCGATCAAATAGGAAGTCCCTGCTATGCAGCCGATCTGGCCGGCGCCATATTGGAGATATTGGAAGGCATCCACTCCGGAAAACACCCCTTTTCACCCGGCATTTTTCACTACGCCAACGAAGGCGTATGCAGCTGGTACGATTTTGCCTTGGCCATTTTTCATGCTTCGGGAAAAGCCTGCAGCGTTAACCCGGTTGGATCAGAGGCTTTCCCCAGACCTGCTCCCCGCCCCTTTTATTCGGTAATGGATAAAACAAAAATAAAGAAGACCTATGGTATTAAAATTGCCCACTGGCGAATAAGCCTTGAAAAATGTTTGTCGGAAATGAATCAATAGGGTTTCAGCTTTTTTCAATCATTTTTCATTGCCCGGGGAACCAAAAAAAGCATTAAATTTAAAACTCATTCAACAATAACTTTAACAAGATGGAAAAAGATAAAATACTCAACCAGGTTAAAGAGAAAGCCAACCAATGGCTCAAAGGAAACTATGATGAAGAATCCAAGGCCCAGGTGAGCGAAATGCTCTCAAACACAGATACCACAAAGCTTATCGACGCCTTCTATAAGGATTTGGAGTTTGGAACAGGCGGCCTTCGCGGAATTATGGGCGTGGGATCCAACCGCATGAACCGCTATACCGTGGGAGCCGCCACTCAGGGTCTTGCCAACTACCTCAGGCAGGAGTTCAGCACCCTAAAGGAGATTAAGGTGGTAATTGGTCACGATTGCCGCAACAACAGCCGTTACTTCGCCGAAACCGTTGCCAACATCTTTTCGGCCAATGGAATCAAGGCTTACCTCTTTGATGATTTACGCCCCACCCCCGAGGTTTCTTATGCCATTCGTCAGCTGAAGTGCCAAAGTGGTGTGATCATCACCGCCTCACACAATCCAAAGGAATACAACGGATATAAAGCCTATTGGGATGATGGAGGTCAGATAATCGCCCCACACGACAAAAACATCATCGACGAGGTGGTGAAAATCACCAAAATCGATGATATTAAATTCGACGGAAACCCGGCCCTGATTGAAGTGCTTGATGCCTCCATGGACGAAATGTTTCTAAACGAAGTAGCCAAATTATCGTTCAACCCCGAGATCATTGCCCGCCAAAAAGAGCTCCGGATCGTTTACAGTCCCATCCATGGCACAGGGGTAAAGCTGGTTCCGGCAGCCCTCCGCAAGATGGGTTTTACCAATGTGATCAATGTCCCCGAACAGGATGTGGTAAGTGGGGACTTCCCCACCGTGGTATCGCCCAACCCCGAAGAGCCAGAAGCTTTGAAGATGGCCATCGACAAAGCCCGGGAAACCAACGCCGATATGGTAGCGGCCTCCGATCCTGATGCCGACAGACTGGGTATTGCCATCCGGGATGCCAATGGGGAATTTATCCTGGTCAATGGCAACCAAACAGCCATCCTGCTTACCTGGTATATGCTTAACCAATGGAAAGAAAAAGGATGGCTTACGGGAAAGCAATTCAACATTAAAACCATTGTTACCACCGAGCTGATCAAAACCATCGCCGAAAAAGCAGGCGTGAAATGCTATGATACCTACACCGGATTTAAATGGATCGCAGATGTGATCCGGAAACTGGAAGGGGTTGAGAAATATATTTGTGGCGGAGAAGAGAGCTATGGCTTTTTGCCCGGTGACTACGTGCGCGATAAGGATGCCGTAGGCTCTATTGTCATGATCGCCGAAATTGCCGCCTGGGCCAAGGATCATGGAAAAACACTCTACGATTTACTCCTGGACATCTATATCGAATATGGCTTTTCGCAGGAGAAAATGATCTATATCGTTCGCAAAGGAAAGAGTGGTGCCGAAGAGATCGAAGCTCTCATGAAGAAATTCCGCAACGACCCACCCCTTGAGCTGGCAGGTTCCAGGGTCACTGAGGTTATAGACTATCAAACCCTGAAAAGGCGGAATCTCTTAACCGGACAGGAAACAGCTATTGATGACAAACCGGGGACCTCAAACGTTCTTCAGTTCTACACCCAGGACGGATCCAAGGTATCGGTAAGACCCTCGGGAACCGAGCCAAAAATCAAGTTTTATTTTGAGGTGAGGGCAAACCTCCCAAAAAGAGAGGACTTCGAAACGGTAAAAGCTCAGGCTTTGAAAAGAATCGACCGCATGGCGGCCGACTTGCAATCATAGAGATTCCAAAAAGAGACGCACCCGGTTGCGTCTCTTTTTTTATTCGTTAAAAAACGGATCCGGGAAGTTCACAAAATACAACCGCTCAGTCCCCCTGGTAACCGCGGTATAGAGCCATCTTAGAAAATCGCGTGTGAGATACTCCTCGGTAAAATAGCCCAAATCAACAAATACGGCTTTCCACTGACCCCCTTGCGATTTATGACAAGTAATGGCGTAGGCAAATTTAATCTGCAAAGCATTATAAAAGTCGTTCTCCCGGACGTTGTCGTACTGCTTCTTTTTTGTGGATTCCTCCTTGAAATCCTCCATCACCGTGTAAAAGAAAGCCTCCTGATCCTTCTGTGACAGGCCGGGTCCCGGCATCATCAACGAATCGAGCATCACTTTCACATCCAATTCGATCTCTTTGTAATCGACCAAACGGCAAACCACATCGGCAAAACGATACCCGTAAAGCTCCTGGTAACCATTGATCCGTACCACTTCTGCGATGTCTCCATTGGCTATAAAGCTAACCTCTTCATGGTTTTTCAACCAATAATAGTTGTTTTTCATCACCAGCAGAAAGTCACCCACCGTTAACTCATCCTCAGAATAAAGGATGGAATTCCGGATACCCTGATTAAATTGATTGGCTCGCTTATTGGTACGACAAACCACCAGGGTTTCCTCCAGCCCATATTTTCCATAACAACTATCCAGCTCCTCAATCAGCTCGTTGCCTGAAATTCGAAAAACATCGGGGAATCCACTGGTCACAAACCGGGGATAGAGGCCTTCGGTATTTTCTTCATCCAAAAGACTCCTCAGGTTGGTGGCATTAACCAGGATGCCACTGCCCAGCTTCTGTCGCACCACATCGGTCAGCCGGGCCGAAAAAACCTGAAGTCCATAACCCCTCAGTATTTCCGTATCCAGTGCAGGGCTTAAGGATATTCCGACAGGTGGAAGCTGAGCATCATCCCCGATAAGCATTAACCGGCAATTGGTACCCTGATAAACATATTTCACTAAATCGTCGAGTAACCTCCCTGATCCCCAAAAGGCGCCATTCCCGGTATTATCAATCATGGAAGCTTCATCCACGACAAACAACACGTTTTTATGGAGGTTCTGGTTCAGATCGAAGGCGCCAAACCCGTCTTTTGAGGACTGTTGACGATAGATCTTTTTGTGTATGGTGTAGGCCGGCTTCCCGGAACTATTTCCCAGCACTTTGGCCGCACGGCCGGTGGGAGCCAAAAGCACGGCATTTTGTTTCAACGTATCGAGCACACCTATTACCGCCCGCACCAGCGTGGTTTTGCCGGTTCCGGCATAGCCGGTGAGCAAAAACAGGGACTCCTGTGAATCGCACGCTAAAAAATGCCCCAACGCCTTGCTAGCCAACAGCTGCGTGGGTGTTGGTTCCATTCCAAACTGCGACAGGATTTGTTCACTTAAAAAATCACTCAGCATAACGACAAATGTAAGAAACAATTGTTTTGAATTTGCACTACAGGCCACACACCACAGGAAGAATTAACAGAAGCACAAAGGAATCCCTTAACGAACGTAGTTTATCTGATCTACGCTGTCAAAAAAAAAATCGACTGAATCAGCTTCCGGTAAAAAAAACACGCCATTCGGGGAGCCCCCTAACCGATTCCATTCCTTTATTCTAAATTATTGCTTACATTAGTCCCCCTTTCCATACCCACAGCTATTTATAGAAAGGAAAAACAGGCAAGAGCAGCCAAAAAACGAGAATCACGCTAATAATTCAATTTTAAAAAATAAGAATTGAATTTTTTTTTAAATTTGTACAATCAAACCAAAACAAAATCCGATAATAATGAAAACAGTATTGCAGATTGTCCTGACCATTGCCATCATCGTTCTGGGTTATCTTTGTGTAGAAAGTATTCAGAAGCCTGTAAGGTTCCAAAAAAACTATGAAAAGAGGAAAGATAAGGTAATTGAGCGCCTGGAAAACATCAGAAGCGCCCAAAATGCCTACAAATCGGTCCATAAAAAATTCACCGGCAGTTTCGACACACTTCTCCAGTTTGTTAAAACGGACTCGCTTCCCCTGGTTCGTATGGAAGGCCGGTTGTCTGACAGTATGCTTGAGGCCGGAATCACCGAACTGAAAGCGCTTAAACTGGGCATAATCAAGCGTGACACCATCAGAGTTAGTGTAAAAGACTCGCTTTTTGCCAAAGGCTTTAACGTCGACTCACTTCGATTTGTCCCCTACACCAAAGGAGAAAAATTTGAACTTGGTACGGGCATCATCAAAACTGCCTCCGGTGTGGATGTTCCCGTTTTCGAGGCTAAAGTCCTCAACGACACTTATCTCAAGGGACTTGAGAAACAGGAAATCATTAACCTGAACGACAAAACACTTAAGCTTGAAAAATTCCCCGGCCTGAAGGTTGGATCTCTTGAAGAAGCCAACAACAGCGCAGGTAACTGGGAATAAGCATCTAACCGACACTCTTATGGATTCTGAAATATCGGTCATTGACGAAACGTTTGACTCGCATATCACTTCATCCTATTTTCTATCCATCCAGGTCTCCCTGGATGGATTTTCTTTTTGCTCGATAGACCCGGTCACCAATAAATATCTTCAATTTCGCCATATAAAAACCGGCCCGATTAAAGATGGTGAGCTGGCTGATAAGCTGAACAAGATATTTGAACAAACCCACCTTCTCAACCTTCCTTATAAAAAGGTCTTTGTCCTGTTTTCCTCTCCCTGCTCCACCTTGGTTCCCGCTGGTATTTTTAAACCCGAACACGCCCTCAATTGGCTCTCCTTTTGCCACCAGATTCCCAAGGGCCATACCACTCTTCACACAAAAATGAAACTGGCTGATGCCTGGAACGTATTTTCCGTTCCCCAATCGGTGATCCAACTCTTTAAACGCCAATTCCCCGAACCCCTCTTTTTTCATCAGTATTCACCCATGGTGGAAACCAAGCTGGCCGTGAATCGATTTGGCGAGGGACAAAACCTGGTGCTCATCAACCTGCAAACAGATTGTTTCAACATTGCGGTACTGGAAAAGAACAACCTAATCCTTTGCAATTCCTTTAAAATTAAAGGGGATAAAGATTTGTTGTATTTCACCCTCTTCGTATTCGAACAACTTCAACTTTCTCCACGCACTACCGAGGTATTGCTAACCGGGTGGCACCCCGATTTTCAATCGACCACACAATCCCTTACCAAATACATTAAAAACATAAAATTGGCCGGACAACCCGGGAGTTTCCAATATTGCCCGTATTTTAAAGAGGTTTCGGGTACCCGGTTTCACAATTTATTAAGCCTTGCCTCATGCGTATAGTCAGCGGGACCCTCAAAGGCCGTCGGTTTTCCCCGCCAGCCTCCTTTAATGCACGTCCCACAACCGATCAGGCACGCGAAAGCCTCTTTAATGTGCTGAACAATCTGATTGATTTTGAAACGCAAAAGGTCCTGGATCTGTTTTCGGGAACCGGAGCCATCTCATATGAATTTGCCTCCAGGGGATGCCCGCAGGTCGTCTCGGTGGAGCAGAATTTCAGACACTACAGTTTTATAAAAAGTTGCGTTGAAGACTTTAAGTTAACGGCGCAAATAAAGCCTGTAAGAGCCGACACGTTCAAATACCTGAAACAGGCCCCCCAACGCTATACCCTCATCTTTGCCGATCCCCCCTTTGATCATCCCCATCTGGAAACCCTCCCCGACCTAGTGCTGTCGCCCACCCTCCTTTCTGCCGATGGCCTCTTCATTCTGGAACACGGCCCCAACAGGAATTTCGAAGATCACCCACAATTCTGGCAAATCAGAAAATACGGAAAGGTAAATTTCTCCTTTTTTAGATTATCAGAAACCCCATAAAAAAAGCCGTCTGCATGAAAAATCATGCAGACGGCTTTCTTATACCCTGCAAGCCTTGTTCCCTGATCATTTGAAGCCATTAAACTCCGATCACATTTGGAACAAATACTTGCTTCTGGCGGTCTGGACGAGACTCGAACTCGCGACCTCCGGCGTGACAGGCCGGCATTCTAACCAACTGAACTACCAGACCAGAAAAAAAATGTTCGATCACTATCAGTTAATTGGCGGTCTGGACGAGACTCGAACTCGCGACCTCCGGCGTGACAGGCCGGCATTCTAACCAACTGAACTACCAGACCAATAAATAATGATCGAACAAAAACCTACTTGAGCGGTCTGGACGAGACTCGAACTCGCGACCTCCGGCGTGACAGGCCGGCATTCTAACCAACTGAACTACCAGACCAATGATGACCGCTCTTGTAAAGCGCTGCAAAGATAATTGTTCTTTTGGTTTTTGCAATAGTTTAAAAGCCTTAAATTTCTATTTTCTTCCCCTGAATTAATCAGAATAGCCACCGGCTTTACGCAGCAGTTCATCTACTGTAATGATCTCCAGATAGGTGGTCCCTCCACCAATTCCAAAGCTGCCCCCCAAATAGGCCACCAGGTCATCATTGCCTAATTGGTTTATTTCTTTTAACCGGATAAGCGTTTTTCGCATTATCTCCCTCTTGGAACTGCCATACTCCATAATGGTGGGAATAACCCCGTAGGAGAGCGCCAACTCACGCCCCACCCTTTTATTGTAACACAACGCAACAACAGGTTTACTGCCCCTGAAAGCAGCCAGATAACGGGCCGTTTTTCCTGTCAGGCTGTCGGTCATTACCGCCTTAATGGCCAGCTCACCCGAAGCCTTAACGGCTGTATCGGCCAGATAAGCCGTAATATCGTGCTTAACCACATCTACCGGGATATCGTTTCGGGGGTCTTTGGCATCCTCCACCTCTTTGGCGATGCTGGCCATAGTCCTTACCGACTCTACAGGATACTCCCCGTAAGCCGTTTCTCCGCTTAACATAATAGCATCGGTCCTGTAATAGATCGCATTGGCAACATCCGTCACTTCTGCTCTTGTAGGCCGCGGATTCTTAATCATCGAATGGAGCATCTGAGTAGCCACAATCACCGGTTTTTTTGCTTCCACACACTTACGGATCAATTGCCGCTGAAGTCCGGGAATCTTCTCCTGAGGTATTTCAATGCCCAGATCTCCCCGGGCCACCATAACACCATAAACAACCTGCAATATCTCATCAATATTTTCGATTCCTTCCTGATTTTCAATCTTGGCGATAATCTTCACCGGGCTGTCATGCTCATCCAGTATTCTTTGTATAGAGAGAACATCCTCCTTATTGCGCACAAACGAATGGGCAATGAAGTCGATGTCGTTTTCCATGGCATAGCCAATGTAACCCAAATCACGCTCGGTAAGAGAGGGTAAATTAATTCGCACCCCCGGCACATTAACGCTCTTACGACTTCCCAGAACGCCATCGTTCATGATTTCACAGATCAGTCCTTCAGAGCTTTTTTCTACCACCATCAAGTCAATTTCGCCATCGTCGATCAGAATATGACTACCCTTCGACACATCCTCGGCAATCTTTGGATAGGAGACGCAAATCCTCTCTGCAGTGGTCTTTTGTCCGGGCTCCCCAACCAAAGTCAATTTCCTCCCCCTTTTCAGGGTGAGATTATCTTCACTTACAGTGGTGCGTATTTCCGGGCCTTTGGTATCTATCAGAAAAGCTATTTTGTCTGATACCTCTCTAACATTGTTAACTATTTTATTAATTCCATCAAAATCGAGATGGGCGGTATTCAACCGTACAACATTCATTCCGGCCGCATACAATTCTTTAATAAATTCAACATCACAACGCTTATCGGAAATTGTAGCTACAATCTTCGTATATTTACTCATACTTCACAATTTACAAAACAATAAAAATCAAATGCTTAAAAAAGCCTCAAGGGCCAATCGGTAAGAAGTCAGGCCAAAGCCAGAGATGGAACCCTTGCATGCAGGCGCAATGAAAGAGTGTTGTCTAAAGGTCTCTCTCTTAAATACATTGGAGAGATGCACTTCGATCACAGGTGTTGTTATGCCAGAAATGGCATCAGCCAAAGCCACAGAGGTATGTGTATAAGCTCCGGCATTAAAGATAATACCATCCGCAGAAAACCCGGATTTATGAAGTTGGTCGATAAGTTGCCCCTCACTATTGGATTGAAAATACTCGAAATCGACAGATGGATACTGCACCTGCAACGCCTTAAAATATTCCTCAAACGACTGATTTCCATAGATTTCAGGCTCACGAACCCCTAATAAATTAAGGTTTGGGCCGTTGATAATGAGAATTTTCATAAGCGTTTTTCCATCAATGCCACAAAAATACGACATCCATTCAGAACAAAAAAATAAATTTTATTGAAAAATAGATTGCGAAATAGTTGCATTATCATAAAAACTTTTCGCAACTTTAACAAAACATTATCAGATGTGATTTTATTTTTAATACAAATTGTTACGGGAAATTTTAATTGATCACCTAAAATTTTATTATTATGAATTGGGAATCAGAAATTAGTGAATTTAGAAATTATTTGAAAGTTGAACGAGGCCTTTCAGACAACTCTATTCACGCTTATGTTACAGACCTTGTTAAATTGGTGCAGTTTTTACGAGACCAGGGACATAATTATGGCCCCGAAGAAGTTACGCTGGCACATCTTAAAGAGATGATGGCCTGGATTAATGGACGGGGGATCAGCCCCAGAACACAGGCGCGGGTCATTAGTGGTATTAAGTCGTTTTACAAATTCCTTCTGATTGAAGAAAAGGTAGACAAGGATCCTACGGCGCTTCTTGAAGCCCCAAAAGTAGGACGCAAGCTTCCGGAGATATTAACGGTGGAAGAAATTGATACCATCATTAATGCCATCGACACCAAAAAACCTGAAGGCCAGCGCAATAAAGCCATCCTGGAAACACTTTACAGTTGTGGATTAAGAGTTTCGGAACTCATTGATCTGAAAATATCCAACCTCTTTTTCGAATCGGGATTCGTGAAAATTGAAGGAAAAGGAAGCAAAGAACGCCTGGTGCCCATCAGCACCAAAGCCATCAAGGAGATTAATCTTTATCTGAGCGAATACCGTCGCAATCTGCGCATTCATCCCGACCATGAAGATGTATTGTTTTTGAACCGCCGTGGGAAGAAACTTTCCAGGGTCATGATTTTCACGATCATCAAAAATATAACCCGAAAACTGGGGTTCGAAAAGAACATCAGCCCCCACACCTTCCGCCATTCATTTGCCACCCATCTCATCGATGGCGGTGCCAACTTAAGAGCGGTACAGGAAATGCTGGGACACGAGTCCATCATCACCACCGAGATTTACACACACCTTGATAAGGAATACCTGAAGAATACCATCATTCAGTACCACCCAAGGTCATAAAGTTACCTGGTGGCAGAATCTTTGAGAATAGGCAGGCGGAATTTTTCCGTGCTGCCTTTTTGGGGATAAGCCTCTTTCCCTTTCCGCAACCTCCCTATTTGTAGGGATTTTCACCTCAACACCTCAAAAAGCGCCCCTTTTACCCGGGAAAATTCAAAAAACAAGGTATTTTTGCCCTCATGAATTCAGTTCGTCAAGGGATAATAAAAACCACGGCCGCTCTCCTGATTGGAATCCTGGCTCTTGGCATTGCCAACCAGGCGGTTTTTATCCATAGTCACCAAACCGAGAATGGACAATTCATTACCCACGCCCACCCCTATCAAACCTCCGATAATAATTCCAAAACTCCATCTCACCAACATTCTAAAATCCAGCTGTTGGTATTCAGCCAACTGAACCTGTTATTCCTGCTTGCTTTTTTATACACAGGCCTTCTCTTTTTCCCGGCATGGATTAAACATAACCTACCACAATCCCTCCGCCTTTTTGGCTCTATAAGCCATAAAATTCGGAATCGGGCCCCCCCTGCCTATCTTAATTGGGCTGAATAGCCTTCAACAAAAAGTACGAATAACCCGGATTTTCTCAGGAGACCACCTCTCTTTGGGAAACGATGCCCTATGGCATCTAACCGTCCATTCAATTCATCACACAACCAACCATACAATACCTTTGCTATGACAAAGAAACTTACTCTGGCTTTGCTCAGCCTGTTATGTACCTCCTTTTTTTCTTACGCTCAAAAAAATCGAACGGATGCCAATATTATTGGACACGTGGTCGACACCAACGGTGAACACATCCCCTTTGCGACCATCAGCATTGAGAACACCACCATTGGCACTGCCACCGACGAAACAGGGCACTACCGTTTAATTAACCTTCCCTCTGGCCATCTTCACGTAAAAGCTCAAAACCTGGGCTATAAACCCTCCACGATAGAGATTGATCTGACACCAAACCAAACCCGGGAGATTAAGTTTGTGTTGGAAGAAGATATGTTGGGTCTGGAAGAGGTAGTGGTTACCGCCGACCGAAATGAAACCAACCGCACCAACTCATCAACCATCGTCAACACCATCACGCCAAAACTATTTAGCACCTCCCAGTCCGTCACCCTGAGCGAAGGCCTCAATTTCTGTCCCGGGTTACGTATGGAAAACAACTGCCAAAACTGCGGGTTTTCCCAGATCCGCATGAACGGAATGGAAGGTCCTTACTCTCAGATCCTCATCAATAGCCGCCCCATATTCAGCGGGTTGGCCGGTGTATACGGTCTGGAATTAATCCCCTCCAATATGATTGAACGGGTAGAAATCATACGGGGAGGCGGATCCGCCTTGTATGGCAGCAACGCCATTGCCGGCACCATCAACCTCATCTTAAAAGACCCGATCAACAACTCCTACGAATTCGGTCTCAACAACCAACTCACCGGCGTAGGGATTGCCGATGCAGGGGAGCCCGCCCCCGACTATTCCGTCAACTTCAATTCCTCGGTGGTATCCCCCGACAATAAAACCGGGCTGGCCGTATATGGCTTTTACCGCGACCGGCAACCCTTTGATGCCAACGACGACACCTTTTCGGAGTTGGCTTCCATTCAAAATACCACTTTTGGCGGAAGAATATTTCACCGATTTGGAACCCGCAACAGGATTACCGGCGATTTTTTTAACATCAAAGAAAACCGACGGGGTGGCGATCGGCATGACTACCCCTTACACATGGCCAACATCGCGGAGGCCGTAGACCACAACATAACAACCGGAGCGCTGGCCTACGACCAGTTCTTCAGGGAATCGGACAAGTTGTCGCTTTATGCCTCGGGCCAGCAGGTAAAACGCGACTCCTACTATGGAGCCAACAAGTCGTTAAACGATTACGGAAACACCAAAGACATGTCCTATTCGGCAGGGGTGCAGTACACAGCGAATTTTAAGGGTTCCGTACTCCTCATGGGAATAGAAAACAATGGCGCCTGGTTAAAAGACAAAAAGCTGGGCTATCCAGATTTAGAAGATCCCACCTTTACCATCGAAGAGGGCCCCTATACCGACAATCGAACCATTGCCGATCAAAACACCAATACCCTGGGTCTGTTTTCACAATACACCTTCCCTGTTGGTAACCTTAACCTCTCCCTGGGGGCCCGTCTCGACCACTACACCATCGAAGACGAAGCCCTGGAAACCGGTTCCAGAAAAACAGGCAATGTGCTGAGTCCCAGAGCAACGCTCAAATATAACCTTACCGAATATCTGCAGGCACGGGCAAGCTACTCTCAGGGATACCGCGCACCCCAGATATTCGATGAGGACCTTCATATAGAAACCTCAGGAGCCAAACAGGTTATTCACCGTAATGACCCGGACCTGGAACAGGAGACCAGCCACAGCTATATGGCCTCCATGGATCTGAACCGTCAATTTGGAAAAACCTTTGTCGGATTATTGCTGGAAGGATTCTATACCCGCCTGAACAACGCATTTGCCAATGAATTTGGAACCCCCGATGAAAACGGCACCGTGGTCTACACCCGCGTTAATGCGGCGAAGGGGGCCGTGGTAAAAGGAGTTAACATGGAGCTTAACATTATCCCTTCCCGGTCCCTTTCCATGCAGGGGGGCTTTACCATTCAGACAAGTGAATATGAGGAAGTGCACGAGCTTGGAGAAACCCGGTTTTTCAGAACCCCCAACCAATATGGCTTTTACACAATCGATTGGCAAACCAATAGTCATTTTGGACTTTCATCTACGGCCAATTATACCGGAACCATGTTGGTGCCCTACAATGAAAGCGAATTGCGAAAATCGAATTCCTTTTTCGACCTGGGCTTAAAAATGCGCTACAGCATCCGTATTAATGGGGCCAAAATCCAATTCTTTGCCGGGGTAAAAAATCTCTTCAACGCCTATCAGGACGATTTTGACTCCGGAATTGACAGAGATCCGGCCTATATTTATGGGCCAACCACTCCACGAACGCTTTTTTTGGGGCTAAAGCTGGGGAATATGTTAAAATAACTTACAGAGACAATCCTTCCCTCTTCGTTCTCAAATCCTGATGCCTAAAGGAAGTCCTGCTTATCACCCCTCCTAAACAACTGGTAATATGAACAAAGGAAAAAATATTGTTTTCTCAGAAAAAATTAACCACACGGTTCCCACCGGCCCATCCGGAATACAAAATTGAATGAATGTTAAATGTGAAGGATTTTAAGTGAAAAAATTAAAGAAATAATTCTCTAATGCTAAACTTTTATATATTTGCACTTGATTTTTTCAACACCCTTATTGCATAAGAGTATTATTCAAAAATAAATTGTTAACACTATGGCTAAATTGGATTTAAGCAAGTATGGCATAAATGACGTGCAAGAGATTTTGCACAATCCGTCGTACGAACAACTTTTTAAAGAGGAGACTCGTCCGGATCTTGAAGGGTTCGAAAGAGGTATTGTTACCGAATTAGGAGCAGTAGCAGTGGATACCGGAATCTTTACCGGACGTTCACCCAAGGACAAATTCATTGTAAAAGATGCCACAACCGAAAATACCATTTGGTGGACTTCAGACAAGGCAAAAAACGACAATAAACCCACCACACCTGAGGTTTGGAAAGATCTGAAAGAACTCACAGTTAAGCAGCTTTCAGGCAAACGCCTTTTCGTCATGGACACGTTCTGTGGTGCCAACCATGATACCCGTATGAAAGTGCGTTTTATCATGGAGGTTGCATGGCAGGCTCATTTCGTGAAAAACATGTTTATCCGCCCCACCGAAGAGGAATTGGAGACCTATGGCGAACCCGATTTCGTGTCGCTGAACGCTTCCAAAACATCAAACCCCAATTGGAAAGAGCAAGGTTTGAACTCTGACGTTTATACCGTATTCAACTTGACCGAAAAAATGCATGTTCTTGGTGGATCCTGGTATGGTGGTGAGATGAAGAAAGGTATGTTCGCCATGATGAACTACTTCCTGCCCCTGCAGGGAATTGCTGCTATGCACTGCTCTGCCAATGTTGGTCAGGACGGAAAAACAGCCATCTTCTTTGGCCTTTCAGGCACCGGAAAAACAACCCTTTCCACCGACCCAAAACGTCAATTGATTGGAGACGATGAGCACGGCTGGGACGACGATGGTGTATTCAACTTCGAAGGCGGATGTTATGCCAAAACCATTCACCTGGACAAAGAATCAGAACCCGATATTTATGCTGCCATCAAACGGGATGCCCTTCTCGAGAACGTTGGAGTGGATGAAAATGGTGTAATTGACTTTGAAGATGGATCGAAAACCGAAAATACTCGTGTTTCTTATCCCATTTATCACATTGATAACATCGTTAAACCCGTTTCTAAAGCAGGTCATGCCAACAAAGTGATCTTCCTGACTGCTGATGCATTTGGTGTAATGCCTCCCGTGTCCAAACTGACTCCCGAGCAAACCAAATATCACTTCCTTTCAGGATTTACCGCTAAACTGGCTGGTACCGAGCGTGGTATCACCGAGCCTGTACCTACCTTCTCTGCCTGTTTTGGTGCCGCCTTCCTTTCTCTTCACCCAACTAAATACGGAGAAGAACTGGTTAAACGCATGGAAGCTGCCGGAGCAGATGCCTACCTGGTGAATACCGGATGGAATGGAACCGGAAAACGGATTTCTATCAAGGATACCCGTGGTATTATCGACCGCATTTTGGATGGTTCTATCGAAAAAGCACCTACCAAGAAAATGCCGATCTTTAACTTAACTGTCCCAACCGCTCTCGAAGAAGTTGATTCAAAAATTCTTGATCCTCGCGATACCTATTCAGATGCTAAGGAATGGGAAACCAAAGCGAAAGATTTGGCCGCAAGATTCATCAAAAACTTTGAAAGATATACCGACAATGAAGAAGGCAAGGCTCTTGTTGCCGCCGGACCTCAATTGTAAAAGTTTTTTTAGGGTTAATAAAAAGGGGTTGCCAAAAATGGCAACCCCTTTTTTATTTTTAGCTTAACCCAAATCCGTCAATTGAAGAGACCATTCAAACCTACAAATCAGATACCGGAAGCGATTGACAATTTTATAATTTGTGATTTACGGGAGTTTGAAAACAGCGTTAAAACCTTACCCTAGGTCGATATTATCCTGTGCATGCACCTGGTTCGCCTTGCATTTTCAGGACTACTCCTGCTTTAACAAATGAATCAGGGCCGATTCCAGATCGGGATATTTAAAGGTAAATCCCTCCTTCAACAGCCGCCCTGGTATAACCTTCTGTCCACTGGTAAGCAAAACCGCATTCTCGCCCATTAGGGTTTTAAGCGCCCAGACCGGAGCCTTTAAAAAAACCGGGCGGTGAAGTACTTGGGCCAAGGTTTGGGTAAACTCCCGATTGGAGATCAATTGAGGTGCCACCAGATTAAAGATACCCTGGAGGGTGGGAGTCTTGAGAATCCACTCCATAGCCCTTAATAAATCATCTAAATGGATAAATGGCATATTTTGAAACCCATCCCCCACTTGCGCACCCAGCCCCATCTTAAAGGGCAGGAGCATCGGCTTTAAAGCCCCTCCGCTTTTAGCTAAAACCAGCCCCAGCCTTAATATTGCCAGTCGTACCCTGCCTTGGTCAACCTCTAAGGCCTCCTTTTCCCAGTCGGCACACACCCCGGCCAGGAAATCATGAGCATACCCGGTCGAATAATCGTCATGCATCTCAAATGGATCGTAGATGCCTACAGCTGAAGCCGAAATAAAGACAGCGGGGGGAGCTTTCATATTATTAATGGCGGCTGTCAGAAAACGGGTGGTTTCCACACGGCTATTATAGATGATTTTTTTCCATCGGGGGGTCCACTTTTTAGCTACCGGCGCCCCGGCAAGATTAACCACCCCATCCACACCCTCAAGTTTTTCGGACAATTGGGCCAGCTCACCCGACAAATCTTCTCTGGAAACGACCACCACGAGATGTCCACCCTTTTCCAGATAGGATAAGAGTGCGCTTCCAATGAGTCCGGTAGCGCCACAAATGGCAATCTTCATATCTCAATTAATATTGATTATTTTAGATTTTCCCAGCCACTCTTTAAGTGTAAATCTCTTTGGGGGAAGGGTATCTGAACACCATTGGCCCTGAATTTTTCATCAATGGCAAAACGAAGGGCACTCTTTAACCGTTCCACAAAAAACACCTCTTCGACCCAAAAATAGAGTCTGAAATCGAGCGATGAATCCCCAAAATTCCGAAACAAGACAAAGGCATCAGGCTTTGAAATTATCTCTTCCTGTTCCTGAGCAGATTGGATCAACAACTTTTCTACCAAACGCACATCAGACCCATAGGCGACACCCACATCCACAAAAAAGCGGGTTTTAGGTTCATTGTAGCTCCAGTTGATCACATTGTCCTGAACAAACAAATGATTGGGGACAATCATAATAATATTGTCACGGGTTAAAATCTTGGAAGTACGCAACCCTACATCCAAAACTCTTCCAATGAATTCCTTTCCAATCTCCACCACATGTCCCACCTTAATGGATCCTTCGAACAACAGCACCATGCCCGAAATATAATCATTGAAAAGGCCCTGAATACCAAAACCCAACCCAACTAAAAGCGCCGCTGAACTGGCCAGCAAAACCGTTAGATTCAATCCAATAGAATCGAGCAAAAGGATGATGACCAAAAGCCAGAATGCATATTTAAATAACTGAAACACAGTTCTCGACTGCCCCACATTTAAGCCCTTGGAAACGGTATGGCGGGTATAGATCAACTCCATGAGTTTTACGCCGATAGACACACCATAAAGAATAATGAAGGTATAGATGGCAATACCCAGGGTGATTTTCACCTCATTAACGGCAAATAATTGATCGTTAAAAACACCCAGCAGAAAGTGCCCGGCCTGCTTCAACCAGAGACTCCCAATGGCTGCAAACAAAAACAACATTAAAAATCGTCGAATCTGCCGGCCAATTTTCCGATCCATGCCCCACTTTTCAGCGGCTTTAATCACCAGTGATTTTATAAACTTATTGGAAACCACCAGGATGTAAACACCCAGGACCAGAGTGAAAATAAAAAACGGTGAAACGGGCAATTCTTCACCAACGAAAAATACGGGCGTGCCAACAAACTCACTCCAGCCCAGACCCAGAATTTCTAACACCCCCATTAGCAACAAAAACACAACCACCAAACGGGCAAGCCAAAGCATCCCCTTATAAAAGGAGGCTTTCAGTTCAGATGGGGTTTTAATTCTGGAAGGGTTGGTCACCAACCAACTCACTACGAGTAAGACAAAAATCAGGGCCAACCCAAGATACTCCCGAATGCCCAGAGCCATTAGCCATCCCTCATGGTAGGTGGGTAAAACACTAACTAAAGAATCCTTCATTTCGATTGAGTGTTTAAATTTTACTTCAATAAATCAACAAAACAGGGTCAATAATTTCCCGGGAGATTTTCTTAAAACCCGTCCTGGGTAATTTTGAACTACCAGGTATCTTCTACAACTGGTTCCCTCAAATCAGAGAACCACACATAAACAACTCATCAACAATGATTTGTTTCTTTTCTGGCTTTCAGAGTTCAGCCCTGGTTATATTCTGGTCCACTCCACCCCGACCCCCAATACCCATTTTCTTTTAACATTAAAACAGGAACCGTATGAGCCCTGGTGCGTTTTAGTCCTTATTGTGCATCCTCCTGTACCTCTTTTTCTTTGTCTGCCAGGTTCATTCCTATTTTTTCAAGGCGTTCTTCCAGATCCGCAAGAGAGATATTGTAATCTGCTTTTCCTCTTTGGAAAAAAGAAATTTGTCCACGCTCTTCGGAAACGATTATGGCTACCGCATCAGTGGCTTCGGTAATGCCCATTCCCGCGCGGTGCCGCAAGCCATAGCGCTTGGGCATCTCCATATTTTGAGAAACCGGCAGGATACACCCGGCGGCTTTAATCTTATTGCGGTTAATGATAACTGCCCCATCGTGCAAGGGGCTGTTTTTGAAAAAGATAGATTCAAGCAACTGCCTGGAGATTACCGCATTAAGAAGCTCCCCGGTATGCACAAAATCGAGAAGCTCAGAATTTTTTGTGATCACAATAAGGGCGCCGGTGCGCGTCCGGGCAAAGCCCTCGCAAGCCTTTACCACCGGTTTGATATAGATACTCATCATCGCCGGTGACTTACTCTCAAACATACGCTCAAAAGAGAATTTATTGTGCAGGTTATATCGGCTGCCCAGTAACAATAAAAAACGCCTTATCTCCTGCTGAAACACAATGATAATGGCCAAAACACCCACATTTACGAAGTTATCGAGAATGGTCGACGACAACTCCATATTGAGGGCTTTTATCATAAGCCAGAACAAAACAAAAGCGAAAAGACCAATAAAAATATTCAGAGCAACCGTTCCCTTTATCAACATATACAGTCGATACATGAGATAGGCCACTAAAAAAATATCCACCAGATCGATGAACCGGATCTCCAAAAATGTCATAGTATATTGATTATAATACCGAGTTGAGCGTCTCTACTAAGTTAACACATTCTACCGCTTCTTTCACATCATGAACCCTTAAAATATTGGCCCCTTTGGTTAAAGCCACCGTGTTGAGCACCGTAGTCCCGTTCAGGGCCGAACCGGGGTCACCTCCCAGGCACCTGTAAATCATCGATTTCCGGGAAACCCCAACCAGCAAGGGCAGTTCAAACAACTTAAACTGTTCCAGGTTTTTCAACAGCTGAAAATTGTGCTCCAGGCTCTTCCCAAAACCAAACCCCGGATCCACAATAATATCATTAGCTCCTGCCTCTCTCAAGCGACGGGTTTTATCCGCCAGATTACCCAATACCTCTCCAGTGACGTCCCGGTAAACAGGATTGTTCTGCATAGTAGAAGGGGTTCCTTTCATATGCATCAGCACATAGGGCACTTGCAGCCCGGCCACCGTTTCGAACATCGCGGCATCCAAATCGCCCCCCGAAATATCGTTGATTATATCGACCTTAAAATCTTCCACCGCCCGTCGGGCAATTTCACTGCGAAAAGTATCCAACGACAATACCACTTCCGGAAAGCTCTCCCGGATGGCTTCCAGTATTGGCCACAAGCGCGCCCCCTCTTCCCGGGAGGTCAGGGCAACCGCCCCCGGACGAGATGAATAACCCCCTACATCCACCATCGACCCACCTTCCTCCAGTATAGTGGCAACCCGCGTCACCACCTCCGTTGCCCCCTCAAAACGGCTTCCTTGAAAAAAACTGTCGGGGGTGACATTCACAATCCCCATCACCAGGGGGCGCGACAAGTCAATGAGACGACCACGGCAATTGATAAGTTTCACGGGCTGCAAAAATGAGCCCCTGGTTTCGTGTTTTTGTTCCATTCTACCACCTATTCCTCATATTACATAACAAATGAAAGCAAAATATCACATTATTCAAACAGCCAAAGGCACCCGGTTTACCCCCCCGATGAAGAGAAATGAGCGAATAGGCCCTTTTGTTCCGAAGGATTTTGTAATTTTACGACTTAAAATATGGATATGCCCAAAAATACCGACCAACAGTTTGAGCACGTTGTTGATCTGTGCCGTGATATCTTTGAGAAAAAGATGAAAGATTATGGAACTGCCTGGCGCATTTTGCGACCCCGTTCGATGACCGACCAGATATTTATTAAAGCCCAACGCATCCGAAGCATCGAAACCAAAGGAACCTCGAAAATCAAAGAGGATATCCAATCGGAATTCATTGGCATCGTGAATTATGCCACCATGGCCCTGATTCAACTCGAGCTCGGACCCAGCGACAAACCCTCAATGAACAATGTGGAAGCGCTGGAACTTTATAATAAGCACCTCTATTCCGCCAAAAGTTTGATGGAGGATAAAAATCACGACTACGATGAGGCGTGGCGAAGCATGCGGATAAGTTCTTTTACCGACCTCATCCTGATGAAACTCCACCGCACCAAACAGATAGAAGACAACAGCGGGAAAACGCTGGTATCAGAGGGCATTGATGCCAATTATATGGACATCATCAACTATGCGATTTTCGGCCTCATCAAGTTAGAGTTTCCTCAGGACGAACCCGAATACCAGGACTCAAAAAAACCCGAAGGCGCTTAGTCTTGAGGAAAACCAATTGGCGTCCTAAGTTATTACAGCCCTTATTGTTACTTTTTCTAAAAACACTATTTTACTAACATGTTTAAAGCCATCCGTTTTATCAGCCGAATAGTTGTGGGCCTCACCTTTGTGTTTTCTGGGTTTGTGAAGGCGGTCGACCCGGTAGGAGGCGCCATTAAATTCTCCGATTATTTTCAGGCATTTCATATGGAGTGGCTCAATTCGCTCACTCTGCCAATGGCGATAGCCCTGGCCGCCCTTGAATTTACGCTGGGCCTCCTGCTCATCTTCAACACATTTCCCAAAACAGCCTCCCTCAGCGCTTTTATTTTCATGATATTCTTCACCCTGCTGGCACTGGTTTTGGCATTATTCAACCCGGTTTCAGACTGCGGGTGCTTTGGAGATGCCCTCATCTTAACCAATTGGCAAACTTTTTGGAAAAATATTTTCATCCTTGCATTTGCCACCGTGTTGGTGATAAACCTTCGAAAAACAGGGTCCCCGTTTAATTATTACAGTCAACTGTTATTTACGTTTGCCATCCTCCTGAACATTACGTTCATTGCCATCTACAGCCTGCGACACCTGCCCCCGATCGACTTTCGACCCTATGCCATCGGTCAACACCTGCTCTCGGGAATGAGCATCCCGGAAGGGGCAGCCGAACCAGAGTATGAAACAACATTCATTTTGGAAAAGGACGGGGTTCAAAAGGAGTTTACGGTAGACAATTACCCCTACGAGGACTCCACCTGGGTTTTTGTGGAGAGCAAAACCAAAACGATTACGGAGGGCTTCCACCCCCCCATTCACGACTTTGTGCTGCTGCACCCTCAATATGGAGACATTACAGAAAAACTGCTTAAACAGGAGGGCCCATTATTTTTACTCGTCTCTCCCGACATAACCCAAATATCAAATTCCACGGCCTTAAGCATTGCCGAACTATCGGCCAGGGCCACTGAACTGGGGTTTCCGTTTTACTGTTTAACGGCCTCCCTGCCGGAGGAAACCAATGACTTTGACCGCACGAACAAAACCAATCTGAGCTATCTTCAAGGCGATGAAACCAACCTTAAAACCATTATCCGCTCCAACCCAGGGTTGGTCCTGCTAAGCCAGGGTACCGTCGCGGGCAAATGGCATTTTCGCGATTTCCCCACTCCCGAGCAGATAAAACATCCCCTCAGCACAGCTCTATTGCAAAGTCAAAGCCAAAAGACGATATTATTGATTGGCGGGCAACTTTTTTTATGTTTGCTCCTGTCCATGATCCTTTTTAAATCAAGTAAAACCATAAATAAAAACCAATGAGACAAAAAATTGTAGCCGGAAACTGGAAAATGAATAAAAACCTCCAGGAAGGTATCGAACTGACCAAAGAGTTAAATGCTGCTTTGAAAAAGAATCAACCCAATTGCCGGGTAGTAATTGGCACGCCATTTATTCATCTGTCGGATGCTTGTAAAATCACCGATCAGGATGTATTAGGTATCGCAGCCCAAAACTGTGCCGACCATGAGTCGGGAGCCTACACGGGGGAGATATCCGCCGGGATGGTAAAATCCACCGGAGCACGTTATGTGATTCTGGGCCATAGCGAAAGAAGAGCCTATTACGGCGAAACTTCTGCCACCCTGAAGACCAAGACCGATCTTGCCCTCAAAAATGACCTCACCCCCATTTTCTGTATTGGTGAAGTTTTGGAAGAGCGGGAAGCCGGAAATCATTTTGAGGTCGTAGCCAGCCAGATAAAAGAATCCTTGTTTCACCTTTCGGCCGAAGATTTCGCTAAAATTGTTCTGGCATACGAACCCGTTTGGGCCATTGGCACCGGAAAGACTGCTTCCCCTGAACAAGCTCAGGAAATTCATGCTTTTATCCGTAAAACAGTGGCCGACAAATTCGGTAAGGAATTAGCCGATGGTATCTCCATCTTATACGGTGGAAGCTGTAAGCCCTCAAATGCAGCAGAATTATTTGCCAACCCCGATGTGGATGGTGGCCTTATTGGAGGTGCTGCTCTTAAGGCAGAAGACTTCATGGGCATTGTAGCAGCCTTTTAATCAAATTCGTCCCTGAACGAAACAATTGCATTTTTCCCTTCACCCACCGGACGAAACCTTCATCCGGTGGGTTAATTTATTCCCATGACCTATCAAAAAGTTACAATCAAGGTAAAACCGGCAGAGAACTCCGTCAATGAGATACTGATTGCCCTTCTCTCCGAAATGGATTATGCAGGCTTTTGGGAAACCGATGATGGGCTGGAGGCTTTTATCCCAACTGCGGCATATGTGCCGCTTAACGAGGACAACCTTCCCATCCTTCACGACCCGGATCACGAGTTTGAGATTTCTTCCGAACCCCTGGAAGATATAAACTGGAACCGCGAATGGGAGAAAAACTACTTCAAACCACTCATCATAGGCGATCAATGCGTTATCCGGAGTCCTTTTCAGAAAGCACCGGCAACCTGTAAATACGAGATTCTTATTGAACCCCGCATGGCTTTTGGGACAGGAAACCACGAAACAACCAGCCTCATGCTCCAGCACCTGATGGAGAGTGAACTCGCCGGACTGAGCATCCTCGATATGGGCTGTGGAACAGGAATATTGGGCATATTGGCAGCCATGAAAGGCGCCCTTAAGGTTATCGGTATCGACAACGACCATTGGGCGGTCGAAAATGCACGTGATAACCTGACTCTCAATCACATCACCAATATGACTGTTGAATTGGGTGACGCTCAGCTGCTTAACAACCTCGCCCCATTCGATTTAATTGTGGCCAACATAAACCGAAATATCCTGCTGGAAGATATGGAAGCCTATAATAAGGTGTTAAAGCCTGGAGGATCCATTTTTTTAAGCGGATTCTATTCAGAAGACCTTGAAAAAATTGATATGAAAGCCACCCAACAGCACTGGAACCATCTTTTAACAAAAAAACAAAACAACTGGGTGGCAGTTTCGTATAGAAAAAAGGCAGACTGATAATTTAACATTAATCGGCTTATGGATAAAGTTATACTACTCATTTGTATTTTATTATTTCCATTGGTCACCTTCCAGCTTTCAGCACAGGAAATCTCCCCTGCTTTCGATGAGCCTGCCTTTTTTGAAGAGTTGGAAGATATTTTTGACGCCTCAAAGGATGCCAAAAAAGCCAAAGAATTCCTTTCCCATTTCGAAATATTTTGGCACGATTCCAACACCTCCTCCGAATTGAAAAGCCTGGTTATTAGAACAGCCAACAAGCTATCCCAAAAAGGTGCCCGCCCTTTCCCCGATTATTATCTTTACTTAACTACCATTGAGTCGTTTGTCGCTCATAATCAATACAACCAAAGCTTCACAAACTGGCACAGGGCCATCGACGATCTGTTGGTCCAGCCGCGATACCCGCTCCGGGATTTATGTCAACTGCTCGAAACGACACTGGGTGTATTATCCGAAAATCTAATTTCAAATAAAAAAGGCATTAGCTGGTACTCCTCCGGCCCCGGGTATCGATTCGAATACCAGGATACCCTAAAGCTGATTTACGATACAACCAAACTGGTGTGTCATTCAAGAGGCGACAGCATTGTGATTTACGATGCCAACGGCACCTTCCTTCCGGAGACCGGGGTATGGCAAGGTCGAGAAGGAAAAATAAATTGGGAACAAAGTGGTTTCGACCCGGATAGGGTATACGCAGTTATGGGACCTTACACCATAAACCTTAACAACTCGTATTTTGAGGCACCAGAAGCATTGTTTTATAACCTGCATTATTTCTCAGACCCACTGAAGGGCACGGTGGAACATAAGGTGATGAGCATCCGGACGCCTGAAAACAGCACCTATCCCCGCTTTGAGTCCAGCGGCGACCTGATCAGTATCGACAACATTCATCCAGGCATCCATTATAGGGGTGGATTTTGCCAACGAGGGGCCAAAATTCTGGGGTCGGGAACCGATCAAAATCCGGCCACCATCACCGTTTTTAGGAACGACTCCCTCTTTATTTCCGCACGCTCTCAAACCTTTGCCCTTCGATCGCAGGAAATTTTGAGCAACAACACCGAGATAAAGATGTACTTAGACAGCGGATTCATTTACCATCCCGGACTGATCTTCAAGTACATGACCGAAACCAATGAATTGAATCTGATACGGGATGGAGAGGGATTATCCCAAAGCCCGTTTTTTGATACTCATCACAATGTCAGCATCGACTCAGAAATCATTAAATGGAATTTAGCCACCGACTCCATGGAATTGCGAATGCTGAGAGGTGCCGCCCAAAACCACGCCTTCTTTGAATCGCTTAGTTACTACCGCGAGTCATTTTATAATTTTTTGCAAGGCATGGATGCCATTCATCCGCTGCAGGGCTTAAAAAACTGCTCTGAGGCACTCCATAGCCAATCCTTTACCACTGTGGATTATGCGCACTATTTAAATCTTCCGGAAAGCCATTTAAGACCCGAGATTCTTAAACTTTCCTTCTTCGGGTTTGTGGGTTATAACACCAATAACGACAGCATTGAAATAAGGGAACGGCTTAACGATTATCTGTTGTTTCGCAAAGGACAAAAAGATTACGATGTCATCCGGTTTAAATCACTCACCCCAGGAAGCGTAGCCAATGCGGTTTTAAATCTTAAAAATAACAACCTCTCCCTCAATGGCGTAGAAGCCATCTCCATTTGCGACCATCAAAACGTAGTTTTTTTTCCAAAGGATCAGAAGGTAACCCTCACTTACAACCGTGACTTTAAATTCGATGGGGAGATTAAGGCCGGAATGGTCGACCTCTTCGGCAACGGATTCTATTTCTCATACAATAACTTTCGAATTGATATGGCCAGGATCGACTCGATGCGCATGAGAGTGATGACGGGCGAAATGGATTATTCCGGACAACCCGTTCTTAAAACCATAAAAAACACCATTGCCGACCTGTCGGGTTCCCTGCAAATTGATACCGCGAACAATAAATCCGGGAAAAAAGAGTATCCTCAATACCCCATCCTGGTCAGCAACAGAAATTCATTCATCTATTACAACCGGGCGGAGGTCCAGGAAGGGGCCTACAAGAGTGATGCCTTCTATTTCGAAGCCACCCCCTTTGAGATGGACAGCATCAGCCACCTAAATGAATCCAACATCGCCTTTGAGGGAACCCTTGTTTCCAACATCCTCCCCGATCTGACAGATCAGTTAATTGTCCGTGAGGATTATTCACTGGGTTTTGAAAAACAAAGCCCCCCCGAAGGATATCCACTCTACGACAATAAGGCGCGGTTTACCAATATCATCGACTTAAGCAACCATGGTCTTCAAGGAAAGGGAACTCTGGAATACCTCACCTCAAAGAGCCAGTCCCAGTCCTTTACTTTTCTTCCCAATGAAACCAGGGGGCAAGCCCATCAATTTGATATTGAACCCCAAACAACCGGCACTGAGTACCCCGATGTTCAGGGGAAATACATTCAGGTTAGCTACCGGCCACAGGCTGAAGAACTTCAGGCCAGGAGTCAGGAAGAACCCTTTTCCCTTTATAACCGGGAGAGCAAACTGGAAGGAGCCCTTTATCTGACCCCTACGCTCCTAAAGGCCAAAGGACAGCTCAACATGCCCAACGCGAACCTTCTGTCATCTAAAATGGAGCTCTTTAATCACGCCCTTATGGCCGATAGCTCCGATTTTAATCTCGTAGGCCAGGACATGGCCAAAGGAATGTCGTTTAAAACCACTAACCTGATTTCACAAATTGATTTCCAGGAACGGCAGGGGCGTTTTTCCTCTCATGGTCAGGGCAGCAAGGTAGAATTCACCGAAAACCAATACCTGTCGTTCATCAACGAATTCTCCTGGAATATGGATAAGAACGACATCTATATGGGGGCCAGGGGATCCAGGGGAAACCGGTTTGTTTCCACCAACCCCCGACAGGATTCACTGGAATTCTATGCCCCTCTGGCACGTTATGATGCGGAAACTAAAGTCATTGAAGCCAGCGAAGTAAAAAACATTCAGGTGGCCGATGCCAACATTTTACTCAGCAACGGGATCGTAAAAATACAATCGCATGCTCAGATGGTTCCTCTGGATTCTGCTGTTATTGAACTTCGGGATTCTACACACACCTTCCACAATGCGATGGTTACCATTACCGGAAAAAATCAATACGATGCCTTCGGTGAATATGAATTTATTAATGAAAACCAACAAAAAGAGACCATCGACTTCCACAAGATCGGGGTAAATAAGGCGGGAGTCACATCCGCAAAAGGAACCATCAGCGAAAAACAACAATTCATATTCAACGACCATTTTACCTATAAAGGCGACGTTGCCTTCACAGCCGGCGATAGCCTGCTCACATTTTCGGGAACGACCCAAATGCTGTATTCAAACGAAAGAAAGGGGCCGCAGGCCTTTATACGGTTCGAGGGTCAGGTGGATCCCTTCCAGGTGAGGATTCCCATTATCAAAGAAACCCAAAACGAAGCCTACGAGAATCTCTACCACGACATTTTTCTCACCCAGGATTCATCGCACATTTACAGTGCATTTCTCGAAGGTCGTAAAGACTACAACGATGTGCCCATCATTTCGGCAAATGGCTATTTAACCTACAATACGGCTCTCCATACTTTCGATCTGGCCGATTCCGGCAAACTGGCCAACCCAACCTCTCCGGGGCCTCTTTTAAGATACCACGAAAAAGATTGTTATGTAAGTGGGGAAGGCCCTCTGGATCTGGGAATAACGCTGGATCCTATAATGCTGAAAACGGTGGGAACCATAAAACATTTTCGAGATGAAGATCGGATTGCCATTTCGGCCCTGTTCGGCGCCGACTTTTTCCTGGATCCCAAAAGCACCCAGATGATGGCCGATGCGATTCGGGAATCCGGAGCCCCTGAAGCCAACCCGGACACCACCGTTTTAAGCAACCGGCTAAGAGAATGTACCAGCCCTGACATGGCCTCCAGAATTTTAAAAAGCCTGAATTCCAATGCCGAAACCATCGACGAACTACCCCCCGAAAACCAACACACCCTTTGTTTTACCGACCTTGAAATCGGCTGGGATACCCCTTCCAAATCCTACATGACTGAGGGATCCGCTCAACTGGGCTGGATAAAAAACAACCTCATCACCCGGCAGGTTGATGTTAAAATGAAGATTACCCGTAGCCGCGCCGGCAATACCTTTGAGCTTTATCTGGAAGCCGACCCCTCCACCTGGTTCTTCTTTAGCTATGAAAATGGAAAGATGCAGACACGGTCATCACTCGATGCCTATAACACACATGTTCAAGGGCTGGAAACCGATCAGCGGAAAGAAAAGTCTAAGTTCTATGAAAAATCATATGTCTTTATACTTTCACCCGAGAGTCGCATGACCCGGTTTATGCAAAAATTTGAAAACCCCGAAACACCTCTCCCCCAAGAGGAAGAGCTACCCGAAGGTCAGGATGCCAATGAAACACAGGAAGCCAACTAAAAAAACAGATTGAATCCATCATGAGGCATTACCAATTGATGAATCCCCAATTGAATCAGCCAGATGGTCGAACATGCTGAGGCCCTGTCACCTGCCAGGTTTCCCCATCTCTACCCTGCCGAAAAACCTTAACCTTTGTTTCTGATTTTTTTAAAATAAACCTCCGAGGCTGCCTTCACCTTCGGCGCCAATAAAATGGCAGCCATCATATTGGGAAAAGCCATTAAAGCAAAGACCGAATCAATGAATCCCACCACCACATGCATGGAGGATACCGCCGCAACAACCACACTCAACATACTGGCTATCATATAATATTTGACATGGCGGTGCCCAAACAAATAGGCAAAACACTTGGACCCATAAAAAGGAAGCGTAAAGAGCGTGGAGAGAGCAAAGAAAAACACACAAACTATCAACAAATAAGGACCATAGGTTGGAATAGCTTGTTCAAAAGCCAAAGCTGTTAATGTGATACCATCGGCGCTGCTGTTCTCCCATACACCTGTAATGAGAATAACCAAAGCCGTCAGAGTACATACCACCAGCGTATCGATGGCAGGCCCCAACATAGCCACAAGTCCTTCGCGAACGGGTTCATTGGTCTTTGCTTCGCTATGGGCCAGAGGAGCGGTTCCCACACCCGCCTCATTGGAGAAGGCGGCCCTTTTAACCCCTGTAACAATAATGGTTCCTATGGCGCCACCCAGCACTGCCTGAGCACTAAAAGCATCGCTTACAATCAGTTTAAAAACCGAAATTATCCGTTCGGGATATTGGAACAAGATGATCATCACCAATACCAAATAAAGTAAAACCATCAAAGGCACCAGTGTGGCCGCCACCTTTCCAATCCGCGTTATGCCACCAAAGATGACAATGCCCATGAGAAAGGCCAAAACCAATCCGGAAATCAGATCGGAGGTAAACCCGGCAGCCATACCTGTAGGCACCAACACGATATCCCGAACCACCTGCGTCAACTGGTTACTCTGAAAGACAGGAAAAACAGCCAACATACACGTGGCCGCAAAAAACACCGAGAAGGGCTTCCACCGTTGACCCAACCCCTCGGTGATGATATACATGGGTCCGCCTAATATCCGCCCCTCCGAATCGCGCTTACGAAACATCACCGCCAGTGTGCCGGTAAAGAACTTGGTTGACATGCCCAGGAAAGCACTCATCCACATCCAGAATACGGCCCCGGGCCCTCCGGCCGAGATGGCCACGGCGACTCCACTTATATTACCCATACCCACCGTGGCCGCCAGGGCGGTGGACAACGCCTGAAAATGATTAATATAACCGGGCTCTCCCGCACGATCGTACCGCCCCCGAAGGATATCGATGGCATGACCAAAATAACGTAAAGGGATGAGTCGGGAATAGAGCATAAAAAAGAGACCGCCACCGATGAGCAGAATCAATACCGGAAGGCCCCAGATAAAATCACTGAACGCAATAATCGCTTCTCCAATTTCGTGCATGCCGCAAAATAGGAATTTTTGGTTAATTTTGTTTGATAAAGATGATAAGCCCCCCGAAAGTTGAGGAAAATTAATGAATAGGGGACTGCCTATTCAGAAAATATTATTTGGGTTATTCCTCAAGGCCAAACAAACAATCCTTTTAATCATGAAATTACCACTTCTAAAGGATCGCGAATTTGATCGGGAATGGATTATTACGGCTAGTCGCAGCAGCGGGGCAGGTGGACAAAATGTGAATAAAGTTAATACCCGGATTGAGCTGCGGTTCTCCATTCCCCAATCCACTCTTCTCTCGGAACGGGAAAAACAGCTCTTGCTTTCGCGTCTTGCCCACCGATTGGTCCGGGATGGGGAGCTAATAATTACGGCCCAGAGCGAAAGAACCCAACTCAAAAATAAAAATGAAGCCATTGCCCGATTCTATGCCCTGCTGCAACGGGCCCTGCAACCGGTAAAAAAGAGAGTCCCCACCAGGCCCACCAAAGCCTCCCGCCTGCGGCGTCTGGAAACCAAACGACAACAGGCAGAGAAGAAGAACAGGCGACGGGAAAATTAATATTATCTTTAACCCGAAAAATACCTGTTATCCATGCAGCCTTTCAATTCTCCAACCGCAGCCTTTGTTTTCGCCTTGTGCATGCCACAAAACAAGGTATTACCAGCCCTCCCTTCCGGGAAGAGTCAGGTCGGGGAGATTGTTTCTTTTGCGGCTCGAAATGGGGTGGCCCCCTGGTGTTTCTACCAGCTTAACACCCATGATTTAACCCAACACCCTGACCTGCTGCAACTTCAACAGAAGCTGAAAGGACATTACCTGCAGGCACTGGTTTTGAACCAACAACGTTATGAAGCCTTCCGGCAAATACAACAAATGCTTCAGACCCATCACCTCGAGGTAGTCGCCTTAAAAGGACTGGCCCTCGCCTTTTCTCTATACCCCGAAGAGGCCCTTCGCCCCATGGGCGACATCGACCTTTTGATTCCTTCCGCACAGATATATGAAGCCAGAGACCTTATTCTGGCTCATGGCGGAAAACCATTGTATGTGCCCATCTCCCCCCTGCACGATCGGGTTCATGCCCATGTTTCAGCTCTCGTATGGAAAGGCATCATGGTGGAACCTCACCAGCGACTGTTTGGCCTGGGATCGCCCTTTAACCCGAAAAGCACCCCCCTCTTCGAGCGAATCAAAATCCCAGTCGGTCACCCGGAGCTAAAAATATTCGATGACGAGTTGATGACCTATCACCTGGCCGCTCATCTAATAAAAGGTTATAAAATGGGCGGTATGCGCCTGGGCTGGTTGCTCGACATCGCCTTGTTGCTTCAACGAAACCATCATAACCCTGAATTTAAGGCGGCCGTAACCAAACTCCATCCACCCATAAAAAAAGAGATCGCCAGCGCCCTGGAATGGGCATCGCTGCTTCTGAATCCCCTTCCCCCATTGAAGGCTCTCCACACCCCATTTCCCGATGAAGCCCATTTTATTCGCGAACAAAACACCTCCAAAAAGCATAAAAGAATCGTCCTAACCGAAATTGCCCACCTGCCTGGCATTCATCTCAAATTATATATGCTTTTTCGAGAGCTATTTCCTTCTCCCGCCTATATGAACCATCAATACGGGAAACATAAAGGCTTAAGCCTCGTGGGCCTCTATTTGAAAAGGTTGTTGGGACGAATAAAATAATAAAGGTTCTCTTTCTTCTGCTGTTTAGCCCCTCGTTTGCAACGAGGGGCTAAACAGCAGATCGTTTGTAACGATCATTTACAACTAACAAATCTAAAAGAAACCGCGATCGGACACTGGAGAGGTTTAGCATTAGAAGAGGAACGCTTATCAACAGAACAGCCTTTGAGTATTCGTTGCAAACGAATAGCCCAGGACCCCTCGTTGCAAACGAGGGGTAGGTGAAGGGAGAAGGGAAAAGATAAATGGGAAAACAGAGAAAGGCCAGATCTCTTTATTGAAAAGAGACCTGGCCTTTATTTTATGCTGCCACCATCCTGGTGGTTACTTATTGTTCCTTTTCGATAAACTCTGCAAGCTTATTCAAATCCGAAATATCGGAGAAATTAACCTTCTGATCTTTCACAAAATCAAGCAGCTGGTTATATTTATCAGGAAACAACTTTTTTAGTTGCTTTTTGCCGTTAACTTTTTGCAACTCACCTCCGACCAAAAAGAGATATTCTTTAACCTCCACAATGCGATAATCTTTGGGGAGCTTTAACTCATATAACATCTTATAATCCGACAGGGAAGAGTAACTGGTCGAAGCAGTGGTTTGGCTCTCCCCTCCGTACCCTGAAGGCTTTCCAGGTTCAATTAACCGGTATTTATATCTTACAAAAGGGCCCAGTTCCGCTGAACCCGTCTTTTCATAGAATTTATCTACGAAAGGAACAAATACCCTTCCCTCGAGCACCACACGGGCAATCTTATCCAGATCATCCAGGGCCATACGTTCTCCCCGCCGTTGGTAGATCATCTCTTCGGTAACTCCGTTGTAATTAAAAAAATCACTTACGGAATCCCCGGCAGCATAGAAAACCAGTCCCTTTTTAAACTCCTGAAACACATAGGGCGACTGGCCAAAAATATTCTGAAAGAACCCAACAGTTAAACCCACCCATAAAAAAGCGACAAATGCAAAACGATTCATAATGCAATTAATTTAGGATCAGTTTTTTATAAACTTCAAATATTTTTTGCTGCCAACCGCCCCATAGGTAACCACATAAACCCCGGTGGGGAGATCGCTGACATCCACTGTGGTCCCAAAAACCGATTCAGATCGAATCAACTGACCACTAATCGAATAAATATCTAACCGCTGTTCTTCACCAACAATGGCCTCTAAAAAACGAAGTGAGCGGGTGGTATTATCATAAAATACGGCTTTATTCAACTTATTCTCATCAATGGCGGTCGCTGTATTTTTTGTTATTCCAATAGTAAATTCTTTTGACAAACTGTTGTTATAAGCATCGGTGACGATAATTGTAACAAAATCCTTATTCGTCCCGCCCTCTGTATAACTAAACACTTTGCTGGTCTTTAAAACCCCATTTTCTTCGTAAAAATTAGGATCTGCAAAATTTCCAAAGATATCTTCCCGTCCCTTTAAGACATAAGTATAACTGTTATTGGGATTTTCATCCTGAACCACAATATTTCCCACAACAGATCCAACCGGCAGGTTGGCCAACACGGTGGTTTTAGAAAGCGAAATGGCCGTGGGGCCGGTGGCTATAGGCTTGATTCCGATGATGGCCGATTGATTGGCCGTAAAGTCATAACTCCCTGGCGAGAGGGTGTTAATGTAAAAATACCCATTATTGGATCCACTCCACCCCCAGTTTAGATGATAAAATCCCCAGGTCGACACCCCATCGATGTCAAAGGCATGTCCTGAAGCCCCATCATCGGCATCTCCACCATAAATTACCGGACGACCATTGGTCAACTCGGTGTTAAGGAGAGCAATCCATTCATCATCACTCGCCACCCTATCGACATACGTCACTGTTGAGGAGTAGGAGAAATATTTTTTTAAGGCACTTGAGGCCATATTGGTAAAGGCACCTGAACCATCCGCGCCAAAATCCATTTCAACGGTAACCGCCAAATGGTACAAAAAGTTAGCAATGTCGGTATTGGGGGTATTGGTAATCATGTTGCTCCAGGCATAATTTCCGAAGGTATCGAAATTCACCGATTGGATGCCATAATCCGGGTGGCTGTATGTTTTTTTGCCAACCCCTGCCACCGGAAACCTGGAAACGGTCATGGCCTGCCCCATGGCAATGGCCACACATCCCACATAGACATGTCCGCCGGGGCCATCCTCATCAGCCGGACACTTGCTATTCCAACCCCGATCCTGATTCCACTCTACTGGAATCAACGGCGCAACAGGGACAACAGAGGCCTTTAGTCTTTCTTTTTTTTTAATTCGATCCCATTCCGGATCTTTTTTCACCGTTTGCTTCTTCAGCTCTTTAACTCTGCTGTCGTATCCATCTAAAAGGAACTTAAAGCTGGTATTGGTTTTGAATTTTACCTCATCAAAAGGGCGATCAAAAGCGTACCCAAGCACCGGTTGTGCCACGTCGTCCATCGACACCAACATCCATCCCTGTGGACTAAATACCACCAAGGCCACAAGTGTCTCCTCTCTATTCAACTGCAACGGACGGATACTAACGATCTCAAGCGCCTCATCCCCGGTATAAACCATTTGGACAAAACTGTTGGCGACATTGGAAATCTCGGTTGAGTCGACCGGTTCGGCAAACACCGAAATTGAGAACACCACAAAAAACAACCAGGTAAAAATTCGCTTCATTAAAAAAAGTTTACGTTACATATAGCCTTTCATTTATCACCAAAGATAAAAAAAAGCCCGGTTACCTATAATAATCAATAACCGGGCCATTTTGTTTAAAATAACTGAAACTTTATTATTGAGGAATCATAGAATCATCTATAGTCCAGAGCTTGCTTATCGCAGCATTGGTATTCCCAATTCCAATATAGAAAACACCTTGATCCACCGTCAGTTCCAAGGCCTCAATAGGATCCATTGAAAAGAGCGGTAAGGGCAGATTTATAACAACCGAAGTTCCATTGATCGTGACCAGATTGGCTGTTACAACCTTTGAAATAACATCCCCACTGGCATAATGATAGATTAGGGTAATGCCATGGGTATAGGCATCTTCGACCTCGTCATCATAATTCAGTTCCGGATCAACCTCCTCATCAAACGTTAAGGTAATGGAGGTGAATTCGCCAACCGAAACAGTGTCAGCCTCTGGCAAAATAGCTGTGGGAACAAAATCCTTCGCCACCACCCGATAATACAATCCAAAAGGATATCTACCGTCCTCCAGACCAGACTCTTGTGCGGGGCCAGCATTTCCGGCCAAATCGGTAAAGGTGCCTTCCTCCCAGGAAACAAATACAATCTCCCGGTTTAAAGGCAGAGTACCCGGTTTAAGGGTAACCACATTTCCCTCGACCACCACAGACCCGGCATCCAGGGTAAAGGTGTCACCTCCGTATAGATACGAGAATTCAATGGCTTTGGAATCGTCAAAAAGCACAGCCTCATCGAAGGCCAATTGCAACACCCCATCTTCGCCCAGCGCAGGAGACAGCCCTACAGCGGGAGAGGTTTCCTCTAAGGTGGGGGCATAACTGTCAGCCGTTGACACTTCTAAGGCAGCAGCGCTACTGGGCACCCCGTCAGAGTTTGTACCCACGGCCACCACCACATAAGTAGCATTTTGCACCAACCCGGCGTAGGAAAAGGCAACAGCTACTCCTTTATTGGCCTTTTTGGTAAGATAGGTAAAGTTGGCAACATTTTGCTCCACAAAAGATTCCGGATCAACGTCCACGGACGCGGCACCTTTCGCAGCAATACCCACCGTAATATAACCACTTCCTGAATTGGTCGCATTAACCACAAAACTGGAGTCGCCAATAGTTCCGACCACAACTTCAACGGTAGAGGCCGAACCAGCCGCAATACTTTCAAATTCCTCAAATTCGCTGCAGGAATACAATCCTACGAACAGGAAAGTGAGTAATCCGAAGTAAAAATATTTAAAGATTTTTTTCATCGTCTGTAATTTTTAATGATAAATTTCTATTGCTTGGTCCAATAGGTATCAAACACATCCCACACATAACCTGCATTAGCCCCGGTTAATACCATAGCAACATAGTCAATGTGAATGGATCCATCGGCAGAGAGCACTCCTATAATTTGCTCACTCTCTTCCAGTGTCCCATCAGGAGTCCCTTTATAAATCTCTACATCGCCGTAACCATAGGCATCCCCACAATTGGCTTTGGGATTGATGGTAATGGTCATGGCCTCCTTGTCAAACTTGGCTCTGAACGACTTTGTACCCATAGCATATCCTTCAATAACAAGATAGTCTACATCCTCCTCATCGGGACTGGTTTTAACTCCGGAATAAAATTCATCCCATGCCCCGGGGCTTAAATAGCTCTTGGCCTCCACATTATAGGTGCCAATCCAGGTAGCCAGGGGATGCTCATCATCCACCAGGGTAACGGCCATCTGGTCGATTGCACCCAAAGCATAATTGGCCGAATTAGAGACCAGTTTTATGGTAAAAGATTTATTCCCCTCAAACAAATCATTATCCACAGGATTGATAACGATGTTTTGAGTGCCCAATCCTTCACTAAAGGTCAGGGATTTGGAAGCATTCCCAATTTCGAAGTCTTGGCCTTCCACAGCAGTTGAACCTTCGGTTACGATTTCGAAATTAACGGTTACCGATGGGCTGCCTTTAGTGGCAGCCACCACAACCGGTATTTCAATACTCGCTACATTCTCTGCCACCTTTACCGATTTGGACGGGAAGGCCACAAAGCTTTTGGAGCTGTCGAAGGTAATCGGGTCCCAGCTACAGGCGTTAAAAACCCCGATTGCCAGGAGGACCATTATTGATTTTAAAATATATGTCTTCATAGATTTTTGTTTTTTAGTTTCCAGTACCATAACCAGGGTTCTGTTCCATATTGGCATTGGCATCCATCTCCTCTTGAGGAATAGGCATAGCCCACATATAATTGGGGAAATCTATATTTTGATTGGATGCCCCGTCATAATCGGAGCGAACCAGTCCACGCTGAGTTCTTGCCAGGTCGAATAATTCATGACCTTCGTAACAAAGCTCTCTTCTTCGTTCGGCATAAACGCCACCCAAAGAAACACTTCCTAATTCAGAGGCTCCTCGTTGCAATCGAATAGCATTCACATCGCCCACGGCTGTAACGCCGGAGATAGAAGCGCCTTCGAGAATGGCCTCGGCCCTTATCAGATACATCTCCGACAAACGCAGAATATTGATGTTGTCTTCCCGGAGATAACCGTCTTTTCCGGGATATTTTAACGTCCAGAAGTCGTTAGGGAAATCCACGGTATTGATAAACAGATCACCGCGTACATCGCCCGCCTCGTAGAGGTCAATCACATCCTTGGAGGCGCCAACATCGCCATACCCACCCGGGTTCATGATGTAGGAAATCACGTCCCAGTTACCATGCGAAGAGTTACCTTCGGAACCATACACCATAAAGATCACTTCGCTACCGGCCGTTAAAGCTCCCCATACACCACTGGGATTAGTGCCCGAATATACAGAGTAATCGGAAGGGGCAAAAAGGGAAAAAGTATTGTCATTAATCACCTCGGTAGCATAATTGGCAGCTTCCTGCCAGTTCTCCATATAAAGATATACACGGGCTAAAAGGGCTTTAGCGGCTGCCTTATTGGCCCAGGCCCGAGGCTCATTACCTCCGTGGGAATTGGAGTCAGAAAGCTTAACTACCGCATCTTTTAAATCCGTCACGATCTGGGCGTAAACCTCAGCTACCGTATTCCGGGCCGGTTTTCCATTCTCAGAAACCAGAACCACGGGCACTCCCGGTGAGTTGGGCTGATAGGCATACGACTGGGCAAACATCCTTACCAGGTCATGGTAGGCCAAGGCCCGCAGGAATTTTGCTTCCCCTTCGATGTTGTCGATTTGGGCCTGGGTAATATCTACTTCGCTGAAATCAACCAATGCATTGATCACATTGTTAACACGTGAAATCAAGATATAGCCATCTTGCCATAACCAGGAAGTAGAAGAAGGGGTGTTGGCCCAAACATACTCGGTACGAAAACGCCCGGAGTTCAGAGGACTGCTTTTGGCATTTCCACCTTTAAGATCAGCCGTCACCACAAAGTCACGACCATACCAGAAGTCATCATAAAGAGGAGAATAGGCCCCAATGATGGCTTTTTCCAGGCCATCAAACGTAGACAAGCTAAGCTCATTGGTTTGGGAGAGATTCGGCTGCTGCTCAAGAAAATCTTCACATCCCCAGACTCCCATTCCCAAAACCAGGCTAATTAGGATTATTATTTTATTTGTCTTCATATTTTTTTAATTAGCGGTTATTAAAATGTAATTTCCAAACCTCCCATCAAGCTTTTGGTCATTGGATAGATTCCAAATCCCATACCGTCTACCCCTCGTTCAGGATCGAAAAAGTCTACATTGTGAAAGGTATAAAGATTCACAGCACTTGCATAAACCCTTACATTTCCCAGAGAAGCCCGTTGGGCAATTTTTTGGGGAAGAGTGTAGGAAAGGGTCACATTTTTAATTCTCAAATAATCACCATCAAACATCCATCTGCTATTTCTATAACCATAGGAGTTGTTTGTGTTATTAGCATAAGGCTTGGGATTACGGCTGATATCACCGGGTTCTTTCCAATAATCGAGAGCCGTGTTGGCTTGGTTGGAGCCCCAGTTTGATCCATCGGAATTCAGATAACGTTGTTCTTCGATCAACACCTGATTCCCCAATTTGAATTCCAGATTCATAGCAAAAGAGATGCCTTTCCAGCTCACATTGGTATTAAATCCACCGGTTAAGGTTGGTTCGGGGCAACCCATAACTTTCTGGGGAGCATCGGCATAAACGTTGGTCAGCTTGCCATCTGCGGTGTACCATAAGGCATCTCCATTAGCAGGATTCACGCCGGCATAATCGCGAAGGTAGTAGCGATAAAGACTTTCCCCCACTTTATGAATGAGGCGGCCATCTATGATTTGGTCCTCAGTTCCTAAGCTAAGAATCTTACTTTTGTTGTGGGCAAAATTAACCCCCACATCCCAGGTCACAGGCCCCTGCAGTACATTCACATTAATAAGTCCTTCAAAACCTTTATTCTCAAGCGATCCGATGTTCTGACGAAGAGAAGAAAAGCCGGAGGTATAGGACAAAGGAGTATCCAGTAACATGTCGGTGGTCTCACGATAGTAGTAATCGAAAGTACCGGTCACTCTTTCGAGAAGAGTAAAATCAAGCCCTACGTTATATGAGGTATTAACCTCCCAGGTAAGATCCGGGTTATCAGGCTGATCAGGGGCCATCCCTGCCGCACCATTGTAAGTAACCGGGCTGTAGATACCCCATTGCTCATACTCACCAATGTTATCGTTACCATTCACACCATAACTGGCGCGCAGCTTAAGTTCATTTATGGGTTCGACACCATCCATGAAGCTTTCGTTATGAATATTCCAGGAAGCCCCAACGGCGTAGAAGGTTCCCCACCGATTGTTGCTCCCAAACTTGGAGCTACCATCGGTCCGAAGACTCATTTTTAGATAATATTTACCGGCATAATTATAATCCAAAATTCCAAAATAGGACTGCATGGTGTATTTGGACTCATCATAATCGCCTTCGTCGCTATCGGCTACTCCGGTATTGGGATAAGGAATCTGTGGATCCACGCCCGGGGTATAGATGTAATAGCTGTTATAATCGTTCACCAGACTCTCCTGACCCAAAATACCGGTAAGACCATGTTTCTCCCCTAAAAGGCCCGTATAGGTCAGTGTATTGGAGGTGGTCATCTGGGTATACTTGCTGTTGGAAACCTGAAGGGTTGCATCACCGGCAAAGTCAGCTTCCTTTGACCAGTATCTGCGGCCTTCACCATCGGTATGTTCTACCGAGTTATTGGTCTTTAAGGTAAGCCCTTTAACAATCTCCCACTGGGCAAAAAGAGTACTCTGTATACGGTTTTGCTTTTCCCACTGATCGTCGTAGGCAGCTGTTGCCCGTGGGTTAGTGTTAGCATTTTCGGGAATCACCAGGTTAAACATCCCATCGTCGGTCCGCAATGGAGTCCAGGGCAAAATATTCATACCGGCAAAAACGGGATTTACATAATAAAGGCTTTGCATGGCCACATCACTTGCCTCGGAATGAAATAAATTAATGCGGGCACCCATTTTCACTTTATCGCTGATCTGATGCTCGAGGTTAGACCTAACCTGAAACTTTTCATAGTCTACACCATAAAAAACACCGTCCGTTTTGGAGTAGAGGGCCGATGTAAAATGCTGTGTTTTATCATTTCCTCCGGCTACACTAAGCTCATACTCATTCACACTTCCATAGCGGGTCATGGCATCCATCCAGTTGGTTTGCGGCTTGGCAAGCAGCGAATAAGGAACAAACAGGCTGCCGCCAGTGGGATCATCCGGGTCACCCCCGGCATTTACCACGGCATCTCTCATATAATTAACCAACTGAGAGGGATTCATGGGGCCGTAATTATTATCATTGGTCAAGGCAGTCACCCCAAAAGAGGTTCTGAATTTAACCGTTGATTTTCCGGCTTTTCCCGACTTAGTGGTAATGAGGATAACCCCGTTGGCGGCTCTGGATCCGTAAATGGAAGCAGCGGCAGCATCTTTCAACACGGTTACCGACTCAATATCATTAGGGTTAATCATAGCCAGAGCATTGCTGGTATTGGTAAAATAGGACTGGTCGCCTTGCATTACCGGAATTCCATCAACAACATATAAGGGCTCGTTTCCGGCATTCAAAGAACTTGTTCCCCGGATCCGAATCTGAGAGGCACTTCCTGGCTGCCCGGAGGTAGCCGTTACCATTACACCGGCAACTTTACCCGAAAGCATCTTTTCGAAACTCACCTCAGGCACATCCTGCAGCTGTTCGTTGCCCACCACCGATACAGCACCGGTGTTGGCTTCTTTTCGTGTTACGCCATAACCAACGACAATAACTTCGTCCATAGCAATAGCGGTACTCACCAACTCGACATTGATAACAGAACGCCCCTGAATCAAAATCGTCTGCCGTTGCATACCCACAAAAGAGAAAACCAGGGTTTCTGCATCTTGAGGGACATTTAAAGAATATGTTCCGTTGGATTGGGTAACCCCTCCAACGGTTGTTCCTTGCACAAAAACTGAGACACCGGGTATTGGCAACCCGTCTTCACTTCCTGTAACTGTTCCGGTAATGGTGCGTGTTTGTGCCAGCAAAGAGCTAAGCCCAAAGACCATAAGGAACGAAAGTGCTAGTAGTACTTTCTTCATAGATTAAAGGTTTAAAATTAAAAAATAGAACATAATCCTGTACAAGATAAAAAAAAAGGAACGATAAAAAACTGTTCTTAACAAATATTTAGTACCCCCCCCCCAATAACTGCCAATCCCATTGGATAAAATTTATTTTATCCAAAATACAATAAACCATGTGAACAAAAACAGAAGTGGGGAGGGCAAAAATCAAGAACCTTTAAAATTGCCTTTCCATTTTTTTTAACTCGAAATATAATAATATTTTCACCATTAAGTAAAATTTTATCACAGAAACTTTGAATTTTTGGCCAATTTTGTTTTTTATTAAATTATTGAATTTCAATTTTTATTAAAAGCCCCCATATTCCAACAGAAAAATCGGGTTTTGATGAACCCGAATAACCAATGGATATTTTTTTCTGATGGGCAACCAACTAAAGGAAAACAGGATTTTTCAAAAAAAGTTCAGGGAACATTGTTTCCATTGAACCTAATGATCGTTTAAATCATTAGATATCACCATCCTATAACCACATGAAACCAGGAAAAAGTTCATGGCAAAAGGGATCAGGAACAATACCCGGGTTTGAGTATGATTTCATGGGGGAGGTTAACCCAAAAGTAACACGAAGAAAAAAAGGCAGTTGTGTTTCCCCGGGTTTTACACCCTTTTTCTTCCCCCCTTTTAACCTTTCTAACTTTTGATCCTTTCTATGGCAGATTTCAGTCCTTTCATTTTCCCGGCATACCATAAAAAAGGCTGCCTCTTTCGAGACAGCCTCCAGAAACCAGATCAGACCTGCTGTTCTATAAATCTGTTCTTGTCATCACAAACAGATAAGTTCCAAAAGAGCCCTGATCCACGGTAATGGTAAAATTCATGGTATAGGTACCATCGCAAGAGCTAAAAGTTCCTTTTCCAGCGAACGCACCATTATCGTAACCAAAATAATCGGTAGCAATAACCGTTTTGTCGGCAATCACCTCATAGGAAAGCGGATTAATATGCATGACCAAAGGCCCCCTGTCCTCATTGACGCCTTCGATAGCTGCCAACCCCTGCACATAGATGGTATAGGGATCATCGGGGTCTGCAGTCACCGTCAATTGTCCGGCTGCACCCCAGTCGTCAGAGACCACGGCATAGGTACCGATGGCCAGATCAGGATTGAAGGCACAGGCTACACTCACATTCAGGACCGAGTTGGAGTTATTGACCCTGGTCCCGGATTTAATGAGCACCTCAAAAGTAAAGACATCGCCATTATTGATCGCCCCCATACTAAGGCCCAATTTCGAAATCGCTTCACTTGAGGTAATCCTAACCGTACTGGGGAAAGTATTTATTTTAGCGATCTCAAGCCTGGCACCATCCCCATTATAGGAACCCACAATAGTGGCTTCATCGGCCACAACTCCATCGGGCAGGGAAATTTTAAATTCCACATACGAGTTTTCCAGGTCTTTGGAATCGAAAATGGCCGGATTCACATCGGTTATACCCGGAACAATCCCGACACCCCTCAGGCCCGCCGGATCATCTTTCTCATCACAGCCTCCAACATAGAACACTGTGATAAGCGCGAATAGAAATAATACTATTTTTTTCATCTCATTATCATTATTTGGTTTTTATCTGCATTCGATGGAACTCGCTTATTATAATCCCCATGTGTGTAATAGCTTTTACATGCTCGTTTCATCTCCTGTTTCTTTTAACAATTAAACACCATTAATTATTTATCACCGCCGGCCCACCACACTTTCTCGGAATAGACATAAGTCCCATCCCCATAGGCATTCCTCACGTTTACATTGGTCGTTACATCATCGGCACCATAAGAAAACCGTACCGGAAATTGAGACGAATTAGCAGGATTAGCCAGTTGGATAACGTTATTTCCCATGGCATTCCATCGCCGGTAATCGTTATAAGCTTCCACGGCTTCCTCCTCGTAAAAGGCAAAATATTTTTGAAACATCACCTCAGACAGGGGATTACTGTCGAACTTAGACTCCACATTATCGGTAAAATAGGTCTCGGCCTCTTCGGCGGTGAGGCCAATATTCATCTTCTGGAAGGCAGCTGAAATGCCCTTTTTCAAGGCGGTTTTAGCATCGTCGGCGTGTCCGCCCATGCGGGCATAAGCCTCGGCTTTCAAAAATTCAAGTTCGTGGTAGCTCAACAGGTAAGTCGGCGCATTTTCCAGGCTGATAGCCGACTTGGAATAAAAGTCCTGAACCTGATCGGGCTCCCCATTGGGGGCGAACACATCCCCATCAAAAAACAGGGCATCTCTTGGGTCACCCCTATCGCCAAGTTTATCATGCAGACTCTGACTGGCACCGAAGTAATTTCGGTCGGCATCGAATTGAAAAAACGGGCTTACCGCTGCATTCTCTTCAAGAGAATAATTGAACTGAGCCTGTTCACCGGCATTCGCGAAAGAGTTATTGGCGAACGCCACCACATCGTCATAAGAAGCATTACGGAAAGACAAACGCATGGTATAACGCGCTTTTAACCCGTAAGCAAACTTTTTCCAGCTCGCCACATCCCCGGCAAAAATCAGATCCTGCGAACCGAGGGAAGGAAACTCGGAATCCTTGTCCAGATTGGAGATAGCATCATCCAGCATGGTAAAGATATCATTATAGATGGCTTCCTGACCATCTAATACAGGGGTAAAGATGACGCCGGGCTGAAGGGCTTCAGACCAGGGGACATCCCCCCACATATCGGTTAAAACGGCGGCATTGTAGGCCATTAATACCTGGGCCACTCCCAGGGTATGATAATTACCCTCCTCAGAGCCCCCCTCCGAACATTTTTCAATAATCAGTTTAAGATTGTACAGGTTTTCATAAATGGAGGTCCAGGTGTTGTTATAAGTCGTTGAACTTGTAGGCTCTCCACTTCTGATTTCGGCATTGTACATTTGGTTGTATATTCCAACATTATGCTCAATGTAACAGGAAGCATAAAAGGCCAGATCGCTACCCACCACGCGGAAAGCTGTACTGGTCATTACATCCGTAATAATCAGATGGGTTCCCACGTCAACAGGATCGTTTACATTCTCGTTGATATCGTCCATAATGTCTTCACTGCACGACCAGCCGAAGAACAGGAGGAGAAATACCCCGATGATATTCTGTAGTTTCTTCATAATTGTTCAAAATTAAGTTTCAGTTAAAAGGTCACATCAATCCCAAATCCAAAACTGGTGGTTTGAGGCAGAGAAAAGCGCTCAAAGGAGCCCCCCATATTGTTATTTCCCTGTGACGACTCCGGGTCAAAATTTTCCAATGCCGTCCACAGCAATATGTTACGGGCAAACAAAGAGACCCCCACATCAAACGATTCGAACACCTTGGTTGGGTGATTGTACCGAAGGGAAAGCTCCCGTAGTTTAACGAATGAATTCTCGTGGATGTAATACTCATCAATGTTAGACAACACATTGGTGTATAGATCCTGGAGTGCATCCGGGTCATTGGGCCCGCCCCTGGCGATATCGTTGGGGGTTCCATCGGGTTTATATCCATCATAGATAAAGGTGGATTCCCGATCTTCTACCCGGGCAGACATGCCATACAAATCCAGGAGTCCATTGGAGCCGGAATACATCTCACCGCCATTTTTCCACTCAAACACAGCACTCAACGAAACGGATTTATACGAAAAGGTATTGGTGGCCCCCAGAATAAAATCGGGAGAGACCTCGCCAATAACCGCGGGTTCACCCTGCTGAGGCATTCCATGGTTCCAGGCTCCGGGATTATCAATAACCAGTATATTTCCCGCCTCATCTCTGGAGTAAGAAGTACCATAAATCACCGGGTAATTAGCGCCTATTCCGGCCCGAACCTGTGGAGTAACAAATCCACCCAGGAAGATACTCTCCACACCGGGGGCCAGTTCATCCACGACATTCTCCAGTTGCGCAAAATTGACATTTATATCCCAATTAAAATCTCGGGTTTGTATGGGCGAAACATACAAAACCACCTCATGGCTGTTGGTATGTACCGATCCCCCGTTCATAACCAATTGAGCCGCTCCGGTAGAACCCGCCAGTGGCACCGGGAATATCTGATCTTTAACATTCTGACGCGAATAGGTATAATCCACGCCCACCCTGTTGTTCATAAATTTTAAATCCACCCCTACTTCATAGGATTTAGTATTCTGGGGCTTCAAATTTGGATCGTACTGAATGTTATTGGAGATATAGGAGTTAACCCCGTATAAGGGATAGGAGATAGGTTCACCCGTCCAAAAGCCCCCACTGTAATCAGGTTTTGTAAAGAAGTTTTGGTAAAATTCACCCGCTTGTCCTACTTCAGCATAGGAGGCCCGAACCTTGGCAAAGGAGATCCAATCCAGAGATTTAACAGCGTCCAGCTCAGAAACCACAAAGCCCAAAGAGACCGAAGGATAAAAGAACGACCTATTATCTCTTGGCATGGAAGAAACAATGTCGTAACGACCCGTTGCATTTAAGTACAACATCGACCGCCAGGCGTAGGTCAGGTTGCCAAAAAATCCAACCGCCCGCGCATGTTCCTGCGTTTCATCGGCCGTGACGGTATTGGCATTTTGAATATGCGCCCAACCGCCAAAATTGAAATCCTCACCATGTTGTTCATAAAATTTTCGGTCCTGATGATTTAACTCATTCCCAAAAATGGCCGTAACCATTGAATTTTCGCTCACAGTCCAATCTAAACTGGCGGTTAACAATGAGTTATAGGTAGCAGAACTGACCCCATAATTATCCATAATACCTGTATCCCCTTTCGACCCATACCCAAAAATATCCTGATAATGTGTGGTATAGGTATCTACCCCTAACAAATACTTAACACCCAGGCTCAAATCCGACCCCAGGTCCAGCGAATAATTGATATATCCATTTCCAAAAAAACGCTCGGTTTTTTCATTAAAAGTATTGTTCCGGGCAATCCAATAGGGATTATCAAAGGTCATGGAACGATAGTAAATCTGGGAATAAGGATCGCCGGGTTCAGCAAAAGGATAACCCTTTAGATTATAACTACTGGGAGCAGAAAGAACCCCTGCCAGAGAGGCATCGTTGGCACCCGATAGTTTATCGATCTCGAGCTTGGAATAGTTGGTCGAAAATCCCACGTTGAAGTGGTCATTCAACTGCTTATCGGCAGAACCCTTAAAGTTCCAGCGATCCATTCCGGTATTCAGGGCAATCCCATCCTGCCTGGTATTGGTCAGGGAGATGGCAAAATTACCATCTTCAAAGGCCTGACTTACATTTATATTGTTGGTGGTCTTATAACCGGTTTGGTAGTAATCGTCCCAGTTATTGTAAACCTTGGGGGTAACCCAGGGATCCAGCCCGCCACGCTCCAACTGTGGAACATAGAATTTCCCCGGGTAACCATTGGCATTTCCGCCCCGGGTAGGATCATCCGGCAAATCCACAATTTTTGGCCCCCAGGAAAAAGACGTAGTGGGAACATAGCTCCCATAGCTTCCCTGGGCATAAGTGGTCTGATAATCGGGTGTACGGGACACAATATCAAAGCTCGAATTATGAGACAGCGAAACAATCGCCTTCCCAATTTTATTATTGGCCCCGCTTTTGGTCGTAATAATAACCACCCCATTGGAGGCCCTAATGCCATAAAGAGCAGCTGCGGCCTGTCCTTTGAGGACGTTAATACTTTCAATATCGGCAGGATTGATATCCACGGCGCGGTTGGAAATATCGGCCCCGGTAACACTATTCCCGGTTGAATAATCGGCAGTGGAAGCGATGGGCATTCCATCGACCACATAAAGCGGGGTATTGTTATCGGTAAACGACCGTGCACCTCTTATAACGATTTGAGACGAAGCTCCGGGCATTCCGCTTGAGGGTTTGATATCCATCCCGGCAAGCTTGCCCTGCATGGCGCCTGCCAGGTCAGAGTTTCCGGTCTTGGCTATCTCATCGGCACTTACATCCTGCACGGCATAGCCAAGTGCTTTTCGTTCACGACGTATGCCTAATGCAGTCACAACCACTTCATCCATAGCAATTGTTTCGCTCACCAATTCAATATTGATGACAGATCGACCCTCTATCAGTACCTCCTGCTTTTGCATCCCTACGAAAGAGAACACCAAAGTCGTTGCATCCTGAGGTACGTTTAAGGTATAGGTTCCGTTTGACAACGTAACTGTACCCACGGTAGTTCCCTTTACAAAAACAGAAACACCAGGGATCTCCATTCCATCTTCACTTCCTGTCACGGTTCCTTTAATAGTAACGGTCTGTGCCAAAAGGCATTCAAACCCGAAAACCATCAGGAACGAAAGCGCTAAGAGTACTTTCTTCATAGAAATTTAGTTTAAATTTGTAAATATGACAGATTTTGCTATATATCAATTTAATGCACTTTTCAATAATTTGAAAGTTTTTTAACATTTATTTTTTGGCAAATCCCTAATAATCATATCTTTCTGCGCCCTCTAATTAACAATAAAAACATATTCTTACCCCCTTAAATGGCCCTTTTTTGGTGTTTTTAGGCCACAAAAGCAGAAAAACCGCAGAAAGAATTTAATTCTCGTTAAATAAATCCCGGCAGAAGAGCGATAAAACCTGAAAAAAAGGAAATCAGAAAAAGGAGCAAGAAGGCGCACCTGCCCAAAAACCGACAGGAGATATAAAGAAAAAAGAAAGAAGAACTCAACGCTTAAAGCGGCAACCACCGTCCAGTAACGCACCAACAGGACGGAAAAAAGCAGAAGAAAGAAGGGAAAAGAAGAAGAATCAGAATGAAAGAATCCATTTATTAAAACAACTCTTTAGAGCAACCCTATTTGAGCCCATTGTAATTTTCCCAGAAGACAAACGAGGCTGCCCCTTCCGGGACAGCCTCGTTTATTAGATAAAAATATTAAATTACAATTAATAATCAATGGGAGTCATCCACCACATTGGAGTATCCATGGCATCTCCACCCATATTTGTGATGGCTGCTTCCAGATTTTCCTGGTTAACACTGCTTTCATTCTTTAAATATTTAACCCTACTGGGAGCATCGGACAGATCCACAATGGGATCATAAGTAAATGTCTGAGTTGTGTCGGTTGGCACATCCCCATCCATATAAGTAGTCGTCACATCATAAGTCTCTCCCGGCTTAATAAGGGTTTTGGGATAACCCGTTCTACGAAGATCGGACCACGCCTCATAAGGCTGCATGTAAAGGGCAATGTATTTTTGGGTCATCACATTTTCCTCATAGGCTGCCGGCAAATTAGCCATATAGCTAAGTATCTCCGCCCCATCGACGCCCCATTTTCTCATGGAGGCCTCCACGCCTTTGGCATACCAGGTCTGATCCCAGCCATTTATTTCACTAAGGATAAAACAGACTTCGGAATACTCCATATAGACTTCACTGTAAGTAGAAGCAAGCACTTGGTCCCCTGGCATTGACTCCCACTTATAGGTACGAACGTTACCATTACTATCGGCGACAGGCACCCCATAGTATAAACCATCTGAATTGGGGGCCACATAAATGGGCAAACGGGGATCTGTCAATCCTGAAAAAGTTCCACGATTTCCTTTTAACAACTCCACGAAGGAATAGGAGGGTGAAAAGTCGGTTCTGTTTTCTACATAGAAGGCTTTGTACATAGGCGCTCCGTTTAACGCAGAGTTTTCAAAGGCAATAGCGGCGTTATCGTCGTTAGACTCAAAAACACCCTTTACCAAAGCATCAGCAATATGCTGAGTGGCCAAATCGGGTTCCACACCCCTAATGCGATTAGCGATCCGCAGCCTTAACGAGTTGGCAAACTTCTAAAAAATTTGCACAAATTTTCTAAAAAGGAAACGGCAATTAACTAAAAGGTATGGAAAAAAACAGAAAGTTTCTGTTTCAAAAACATGGAGAACAAAAAATAGCTTAACCAGAATCTTAGCCTAAAAAATCAAAAAAGACCCAGAAGTGTAAGCTCCTGCCATGGGGAACTTTTTTCACTCAGATGAACAGACAAAAACAACCAATCTTCCGGCGTCCTGACAACAGAGCACTGCCAGGTACCATCACTAAAGAGACAACAGACAAAATCAGGAAAAGACCAGCGGGCCATGAATTCGATCCCATTCGTATGGTACACATAAACCTAAAGTGCCGCCCGCCAGCCAAAAACGAAAAGGATTCCAACCGACTGAATAAACAGCCGGTTGGAATCCTTTTTATCAACATTAAACTTGAGAGATCTCCTATTCGGTCTTCACCCCTACAGGCTTTACAATCTCCATTCCCCTCTGAATGGCTTTCTCATTAATAGACAGAAGATGGTGATGTCTTTCTGGAAGCGATTTTTTTAATCCACGGATGACATTTTCAAGGGTAACCACCGGTTTTAACTTCAAATAAGCACCCAGCACAATCATATTAAAAATACGGGGAGACCTCATTTTTGAAGACTCCTCGGCCGCATCTACGCGATGAATATTTATGTCATCCCGCTGGGGATGACGACTAATTCCATTACCATCATAAAGAAGCAGGCCGCCGGGCTTAACACTGTTCTCAAATTTATCCATCGACTGCTGATTGAGAATGATGGCTGTATCGTAACAATACAAGATAGGAGAACTAATCCTGTCATCGCTAAGAATAACGGTTACATTGGCGGTTCCTCCGCGCATTTCGGGACCATAAGAGGGCATCCAGGATACTTCCTGGTCTTGCATAACCCCTGAGTAGGCCAATATTTTTCCCATAGAAAGAACCCCTTGTCCTCCAAAGCCGGCTATGATTATTTCTTCTTTCATCCGTAAATAATTTATTTCTCAGTTGTCGAATGCAACGCTCCCGAAACTTCGGGAGGCGTTTCATTATTAAAATTTTAATGGAAGGCCCATGACCAAAGCCTTCTTATTCATCCTTTAAATCACCGAGCGGATAAAAGGGGAACATATGCTCCTCCATCCACTTATTAGACTGCACAGGGGTCATTTTCCATCCGGAGCTGCAAGTCGAAACCACCTCGATCAGCGAAGTGCCTTTCTTTTGATTCTGGTTGCTAAAGGCTTTTAGGAGCGCCTTTTTTGTCCGGCGAACAGCCGCGGGAGTATGCACTGCTTGCCGGGTCACATAGGTTGTCCCGGGCAATTGCGCCAACAATTCGGTAATCTTAAGGGGATAACCATCGTGGGTATGCTCTCGGCCAAAGGGGCAGGTAGCGGTCTTCATCCCTTCGATGGTGGTAGGTGCCATTTGACCACCTGTCATTCCATAGATCCCGTTATTAATAAACACCATCACGATATTCTCGCCGCGGTTGCAGGCATGCATGGTTTCGGCGGTACCAATGGCTGCCAAATCCCCATCCCCCTGATACGAGAAGACATATTTATCGGGCCACAAGCGGCTGACGGCGGTCGCCAGGGCGGGTGCCCGTCCGTGGGCAGCTTCCTGCCAATCGATGTCCAGATAATTATAAGCCAACACCGCACAGCCAACCGGGGCAATACCAATGGTTTGCTCCTGTATTCCCATTTCCTCAATCACCTCGGCCAGAATTTTGTGCACTACGCCATGGCTGCACCCGGGACAGTAATGCATTACATTTTCTGTCATCACCTTGCTTTTAGCATAGACAAGGTTTTCGGGTTTTATGATATCACTCATCATTTCTGTCATATTATTCACCTCCGGTCAATTTTTGTTCCAATGCTTCCACCACCTCTTCGGGCGAATGAACGACTCCTCCAAAGTGGCCAAAATGCTCAACCTTAACTTTACCGTTAACCGCCAAACGCACATCCTCGACCATTTGTCCCGCACTCATCTCCACCGACAATATGCCTTTCACCTGGTCGGCCAGTTTGTTCAACTCTTTTTGTGGGAAGGGATAAAGAGTAATGGGTCGGAAGAGGCCCACTTTCAGCCCTTTTGCCCGTAACAGTTCAACGGCCTTCTGCGAAATCCGTGCACTACTGCCATAGGCAACAAGCAAATAGTCCGCATCTTCTGTCTCCATTGCCTCAAACCGCACTTCCGTCTCTTCAATAACCCTGTATTTAGCCTGAAGACGCTGGTTAAAAGCCTCCTGTACGTCCGAATCGAGTTCCACAGAAGTTATGATATTGCGCTCGCGCGAAGCCGGCTTCCCGGTTGTAGCCCAGGGATTAAGGCGTTCAATCTCTTCGGTAGTCCACCGGGGTTTAAAGTCTTTGAGTTCCACTTTTTCCATCATCTGTCCAATCATTCCATCGGATAGGATCAGAGCCGGATTGCGGTATTTGAAAGCCAGATCGAAAGCCAGCTCCACAAAGTCGGCCATCTCCTGAACGGAAGCAGGGGCCAGTACAATAAGCTTATAGTCCCCGTGGCCACCCCCTTTAACCGACTGAAAATAGTCGGATTGTGCCGGCTGGATAGTTCCCAGCCCTGGCCCGCCACGCACCACATTCACCACCACACAAGGTAGTTCGGCACCAGCCATATAGGTTAGACCTTCCTGCATCAGACTTACGCCCGGAGAGGAGGAAGAAGTCATGACACGTTTTCCCGAACCGGCCCCACCATATACCATATTGATGGAAGCGATTTCACTTTCTGCCTGCAAAACCACCATGCCGGTGGATTCCCAGGGTCTGAGCATCATGAGGGTTTCCATCACTTCCGACTGAGGGGTGATGGGATACCCAAAGTACCCGTCCGCTCCACATCGGATAGCTGCTTCGGCAATAGCTTCATTGCCTTTCATTAACCTAAGTTCACTCATTACATCTATAATTTCTTACGAAAATGTTGTGTTTTTAAAGGACGCTTGCAACCCCCTCCTTTTCATTGGGGCTCACCATAAGAGCCCAACCTTTATTGGAGGCTAAGCCATTTCTTCTTTTTTAACCCGATAAACAGTGATACAACTGTCGGGACAAACCAAACCACAATTGGCACAACCGGTACAATCCTCCGGTCGCTTCATATAGGCATAGTGGTAGCCTTTACCGTTCACCTGATCTGCCAATTCAATCACATTGGTAGGACAGGCCTTAACACAAAGTGAACAACCTTTGCAGGTATCTATATCTACCACTATTGCACCTCTTGCTCTTGCCATAGCATTTATTATTTTTACATTTTTAGAAGACCCACGAATTTAGCGAAAATTTACCTTTCATCCCCATGACCTTGATCATTATTTCCCCAAAACACAATATTTCAGGCCTGGATTTCACCAAAAGCCATTAGTGAATCAATGGGTTAAACGGTTTGTTTATATGCATTCTATATTCGGTGCCGGGCCGAAAAAAGCTTCAGTCGCTCCGCCAATTCAGCCATACGATCCATCCCCGTTTGCGAGACGCAGGCACGAATGCCTTCCAAACTACTTCCGGTGTTGGAAAGCGTTATGGCACTGATACCAAAAAACAGCAATTCCCGGAGCAACTCATCCCCACTCATGCCGGGATACGTCAAGGTAAAATAAAACCCATCGGCAATAGGCTCCCCCATATCGGTAGCATATACAATCTGAAAATGGTTTTCGATAAAAAGGCGCTTCATCTCCCTGGCCCGACGGCCATACTCTTTCACCTCTTCCAGAAAATTATAGGTTCCATCGGCAGCCGATTCAAACACCCGGGCAAGGGCATACTGAGCCGAATGGCTGGTTCCCGATGAGACCGAATAAAGCACCCGGCCAATCAAGGCCTGACCATATTGACCTATACCCAATTGCTTTTTGAGATTAGGATAATACCGGTCGTACAGCTTATCGGAAATACACATTAAACCCACTCTTTGCCCGGCATAACTAAAGGCCTTGCTGCTGGAAATAAGGAGCACATAATTGTCGGTATATCGACCCACGCTGGCTTGATAAGGAGGCTGGAATGGACGGGATAGGTCCTTTCGGAAATCCATCCCAAAATAGGCCAGATCTTCCAACACAACAGCGTCGTAACGGGTGGCCAGTTCCCCGATGATTTGAAGCTCACTTTCCTGAAAACAGATCCAGGAAGGATTGTTAGGGTTGGAGTAGACGATGGCTGCAATATTTCCTTCCTGAAGAATGGAAATCATCTTATCGCGCAGCTTTTCACCGCGATAGGGATATACATCAAAGGATGCATATTTGTAGCCCAACACCATTATCTGCTGCTTCTGCACCGGGAATCCGGGGTCGAGGAACAAAATGGTATCTTTCCCGGGAAAGAGCTTGCCACACACCAAAAAGTTAATAAAACTACCCTGCATTGAGCCAACTGTAGGGACACAGGAACGAGGGGTAATGTCCAGATTGACAAAGGCTTTCACGAATCGCGAAGTAGCGGTTTTAAGCTCCCCCACTCCATCGAGCATGGGATACTTGGAGGCTACGCCCCTTTTTAGAGCCTCAATCTCGGCCTCGGTGGCCAACGGGGAGGGAGAGAGTCCGGGCACCCCCATCTCCATGCGAATGTACCGTAGGCCCGAAGCCTCTTCGATATGGTTAACAAGAGTCACAATTTCCCGAATAGTCGCCTGCCCGGGATTGCCAATACCCAGCTTTTCCATGGCTTCGGTAACATAAGTGGCGGGAATGGGTGTCTCGGAAAAAGCGTTCTGTTGTTTGGTCATGGATGATACTTGTTAAGATATTGTTTGTTGGCTCCTGATGAATTCCCGGCCCCTTATTCAGAAACCCTTGTGCTGCCGCGGTGATCCCAAAAGTCATTGGACCAGACAAGCGGGACAACCAGGCAGAGCCTGGAAATAACCGGTGATGGGCGGTATGTGATAATCCCAAATTTGACACCGAGGCAATGCCTTTGTTCTCAGTCCCTGTTTCCTGTTGCCTGCTCTTTGGGTATAGCCAGGCTGTTATTCTTTAAAGGCCTGCTTCAATCCGCTCACCCAGGCATTCACCCGTTCGGAGGTTTTCTCCGGCTCGGAGTCCTCATCCACAGGCAATCCCAGAAAAACACCCTCTCTGAAACCCGCCGACTCATTAAACCGATAATCTTCGCCCTGGCAAAAACCAACCATTTGCGCCTTTGTTGGGGCCAAACGATCGTACACCCAGCCTAAAGCATCCACAAAGTGATTGGGATACATCACCTGGTCGCCCAGACTAAAGAGAGCCACTTTCTTTTGATCCCAATTGATTTTTTCTACCCGGGTCAAAAACAGATCCCAGTCGTCATCGTGATGCTCCGAGTCCCAATTGGCTTTTCCAATGGTAGAGAAACCTAAAATAAGATTATCGTAACGCGCCACTTCCTCTGGGCCTACCTTTTTCACCTCAATCAAATCGACCTTCTCTGGAGCAAAACTCCGGGCAACCATTTCGGCCACCTTGGCCACACTACCCCGTTGGGGACCATATAAAATTGCTGTTTTATTCATCCCATATTATTCTAAATGATTAGTAAATAATTTGTTTGCCCTTAAATTAGTCAGGCATTTTCCAGCGCCAGTCACATTAAAGCAGCTTGCGTTTATCGATAACCCGTTTGGCTTTTCCCTCACTTCGTGCAATACTCTTGGGCTCCACGAGTCTAACGGTAACGGTCAGCCCGGTGGCACTTTCTATTTTATTCTTAATCTTCAAGCCTAAAGCCTGAAGTTCACTAATTTTATCCTGATAGAACCGATCTTCCACTTCCACGTGCAGTTCGAGGGTGTCCAGGTTGTTCACCCGGTCGACCAACAAAAGGTAATGCGGTGAGGTTTCATCCATCTCCATCAACACGCTTTCTATCTGCGAGGGGAATAAATTCACCCCACGGATGATCAGCATATCATCACTTCGGCCTGTACATTTGTTCATGCGCACCAGTGTTCGACCACATTCACAGGTCTCATAATTTAACCGGGTTAAATCGCGTGTTCGATACCGAATGATGGGTAACCCCTCCTTGGTAATGGTGGTAAATACCAATTCACCCAGCTCACCTTCGGGGAGAACTTCGAGTGTATCTGGATCAATTATCTCGGGTAAGAAATGGTCTTCATTGATATGCAAACCACATTGATGCTGACATTCGAATGAAACCCCCGGGCCAATAATTTCACTAAGACCATAAATGTCGATGGCTTTTATTTTCAAACGTTTTTCGATCTCACGCCTCATATTATCGGTCCAGGGTTCAGCCCCAAACACCCCAATCCTCAACTTAATTTCATCGCGGCTGATCTCGCTTTCTTCGAGGGCTTCGGCCAGATAGGCAGCATAGGAGGGCGTACAGGCCAAAACGGTACTGCCAAAATCGCGCATCAGCTGCAATTGCCGTTTGGTATTACCGCCGGAGATAGGAATCACCGAGGATCCGATCTTTTCTCCACCATAATGAATCCCCAGCCCTCCGGTAAAGAGACCATAGCCATAGGCAATCTGAATAAAATCGCTTTTCCCGGCCCCTGCGGAGGTAAGTGTCCGGGCCATCACTTCCGACCAGGTGCCGATATCCTGACGGGTATAACCCACTACGGTAGGTTTACCCGTGGTCCCCGAGGAGGCATGAAGCCGTATAATCTCGCTCATGGGAACGGCAAATAGGCCAAAAGGATAATTGTCACGCAAATCTTGCTTGGTGGTGAAGGGCAGCTTTCTCAGATCTTCGATCGAATGAATGTGCTCGGGACCCAAACCTTGAGCCTGCATCCGTTCCCGATAATAAGGGACATTGTAATAAACGCGTTCCACCGTGTCCCGTAGGCGCTCGCTTTGCAACTCTTTCATCCGATCGCGCGACATCGTTTCAAAATGCCGGTTCCATATTGCTTCTGTCATCTGAATTCTTTTTTTTAATCCCGGGTAAATTTATAAAGAGCGGAAAAACCGCACATAACCATGCTTCGACGGTGCCAAAGGCATTGCCTTATCCACAACGCAACCATCAATAAGACCCTGTCATACAGATCTTAACCAACAGTAAATCAATTAAAAATTATAAAGATCACTGGCAGAGATAAGCTCCATTTTATGTCGCTGAAACTCCATAATGGCCTTTTCAGCGCTGTCGCAACGCAGAACGATAAATGACTTTTCTCCAACAGAAAACCCATACAAATATTCGATACTGATCTCCGCCTGAGAAAGTATTTTAAGTGTTTTCGACAAGGCTCCCGGGGTATTGGGGGTCGCAAAAGAAATCACTTCACTCACATTTACCGAAAAAAGTTTCTCCTTAAGAATCTGACGTGCCTTATCGGGTTCAGACACAATCATCCTTAGGATACCAAATTCAGAAGTATCGGCCACGCTGCAAGCCGAAACATTGATATTCGATTCGCCCAGGACTTCAAAGACTTCATGTAATCGGCCAGATTTATTTTCTAAAAAAACAGACAACTGTTTAATTATCATGTTTTTAATATTTTAAAGGTTAAATTATCAAAAGAATCTTCTACTAAAATAAACAAATCCCATTAACCAACCTGTCCTCAACCTTGGAAATTCTCAAAAAATTATTCCTCACCCCGTCCCTTTATCAATCAACACACGGGCATCCACCACCGTTATTCCCTGTTTATTGCCAATGAGTGGGTTTAAATCCAGTTCTTTTATCTCGGTAGCAAAACGCAATAGGGTAGAAAGCCGCACAATAATTTCGGCAAACAGATCTTCATCCACCCCCTCTTGCCCGCGAATACCCTGGATAACCGGATAACTCCTCAGGCTACGAATCATCGAATAAGCTTCCGGGAAAGTTAATGGCGCCAAACCATGGGAGTGATCCCGCAGCACTTCAACAAAGATACCTCCCAGTCCGCAAAGGATTACATGGCCAAACAGTGGTTCATATTTGGCTCCGATAAACAACTCAGTGCCCTGCTGCATTTTTTGCACCAGTACCGATTTCACCCCTTTGATCTTGCGCATCCGTCTAAACTCAGCCATCAGGTGGGCTTCCGATTTAATATTCAGGGTCACCCCGCCCACATCTGATTTATGAACCGGACCAATGGCCTTCATGGCCACCGGAAACCCAATGGATTTCGTGGCCTCTAAAAGCCCTTTCCGATTGGAAACAGTCGCCTCTTTAACGGTCGGAATTCCCGCTGCCTTCAATAACTGACCAATTACTGAGGGCTCCTGAAAACCGTTTTCACAACTTTCAATAATCTTCCGCATGCCAGAGATATCAACCCCTTCCTTAAAGATGGTATCCCCTGCCGGTTTTGGGGTATGATAAACCTTTGTCAGAGCACGACCAAGAACCACCTCATCGGGAAAATTAATATGTCCTTTTGACAGAAAGAGATCTACTTCCTGATGTGCGGTGCTGGTGGAGGGTAATATCGGTAAAACCGGCTTTTGGCAGTGGATCATTTTATCGTGAATCACCTCATAGGCTTCATACAACCGGGTTAAACCGGTACTGCCAAAAATCACGATCATCCCGTCCACCTGATCCATCTGTTTATCACAATACTCAATTACCTGCCCCAGCTGAGAAGCCGTGCCGGTAGCCAGAATATCGATAGGATTAGAGGCCGAGGCACCCGGATTGAGCATCGCCAATAAATCGTCGTGGGCCTTTCCTTCAATGCCGGGAATGTTGAGACCGCCCAGCGACAAAGCATCGGTGAGCATCACGCCGGGTCCGCCTGCCTGAGTTATTATGGCCAGATTTTTTCCCGACAGCTCCTTGTACATAAACACCGACGCCACAGTAGTAAGCTCTTCACGTCCGAAGCAACGCACAATTCCGGCCTTTCGAAACAGCGCTTCCACAGCCGAATCGGAACTGGCCATGGCCCCCGTGTGTGACGAGGTAGCTCGTTTCCCCGCATCGGTCACCCCCGACTTGATGGCTGCAATCTTGCACCCCTTGCGGATGAGTGAGGAGGCATGCAACAACAGCTTATCGGGATTTTTAACATTCTCTACATAGATAAGTTTTATCCGGGAACTCTTACCTGCCTCATAGGTTAAGTCCCAGTGTTCCAGAACTTCCTCTATCCCTATTTGCGCCCCATTCCCAACAGTTATCAACGAGGAAAAGGTCAACCCTTTGGGCAAGGCCGATTCCAGAATAAATACAGCGGTAGCCCCCGACCCCGACACAAAATCACAACCGGCAGGATCGAGCTTGGGAACCGGCGCGGTAAACACCCCGTTAAAGGCAGGTGTGATAATGCCAATACAATTGGGGCCAATGAGGGTACCCTCTACTTTGTTTACAGCCTGCACCAAAGCCTTTTCCAGCAGGGCCCCTTCGGGCCCCTCTTCACTGAATCCGGCAGAGATGACGATAAAGGCACGCGTGCCTTTCTTTTCGCCAAGATCGGATACCACCGAAGGGCATTGGCTTGCCGGAATGGCCAGAATGGCCAGATCGACGGTTCCCGGCAGATCGTTTACGGAGGCATAGGAGACCACCCCCTGGACCTCCTGGCGGCCGGGATTCACAACAAATAAATCCCCCTGAAAGCCACCCTGAATGATATTCTCCAGCAATTTTCCGCCGGGTTTGGCTGTATTATCCGATCCACCCACCACCACAATGTGCCTGGGCGATATCAAAGATTGGTTAAATCCATCCATCTTTCCACATTTTATATCCATGACCCGCTCACTTACTCCTGCGCAATCATTCTAATCAAATATAGCAATTGTTTACCCTAAAAAAAATGACGGATGATAAGTGCTGAAAGCAAAAAAAATCTTCTCTGGTGCCGATCAGCAGGGTTACCCTTTAATGAGACCTGAGCCCAGCTCTCCACCTCAAGAGCCTGTCCCACCCTGGGGGAGGAAAGGGGGGTACGAAAGGATGAAAAAAAATAAGAATAAAAATAAGATGAGGAATGAGGCGATTTGTGGATGGGCCAAAAGTGCTGAAACCAAAATAGCGAAAACATAAGGGGATAGCATCCCTTGTCATTTTTGCCTTCAAAAAATGCTGACAGGGCTTTTAGATTAACTCCCCCCACAAAATGCCGGGTCCAAAAGAAGACAACTCCACCTCTTTTTTCCTATTTTTACTTTTTCAATGAAAGAGCATCGTGAACGATAAAACCAAATCCATAACAGATAGAGATTCCTGCACATACAAGAACCTGGCCATCTTGATTTTAAATCAAAGGGAGGACCAGAAGGTTGTGATTGGGCGCGCGGAGCCCTTTTGGCCATCGAACCTTCGTAAAAATTATCTGTTGTATCAGAATAGCCCCTGCACCGATGAAGCCGCAGACTGCCTTTCGATTCGCTTCGAAAGGGGCAGCCGCAACATAGGCGCCAGCCAATGGGGCGATTCCCTTCATTTTATTAACAGGATAAAAAAGAAATAATAATTAGTTTAATGAAAAAACCACAAAACCATATTTTGGTCATATTTGGAGCCTCAGGCGATCTTACCTATCGCAAACTGGTTCCTGCGTTGGCCGATCTTCATGAACAAAATCTCCTGCCCGAGCGATTTGCCGTACTGGGGGTTGGACGAACCCCTCTTTCGGATCTTCAATACCGGGAAAAAATGTTGGAAGGCATCCGGGGATTTGCCTCCAAGAAGAATCACAACTTTGACAAATTTGTTGAGCAACTCTTTTACTATAACTTCAACACCAAAGAAGCCGACGAGTATAAAGGCCTGAAGGACAAATTAGAAGAATTGAATGAGACCCTGAATACGGATCACAACATCATTTTTTACCTGGCCACCCCCCCAAGTCTGTATGCCACCAGTGCTGCTTATCTGGCCAAACAAGGGCTCAACGATCAAACCAAAGGCTTTCGGCGCCTGATTGTTGAGAAGCCCTTTGGACATGACCTGGAAAGTGCCAGGGATTTGAACCAACAGCTGCTTAAGAATTTTGATGAAAACCAGATTTACAGAATCGACCACTATTTGGGTAAAGAAACAGTCCAAAATCTGCTGGTGACGCGTTTCTCAAACGGTTTTTTTGAGCCCCTTTGGAACCGCAATTTCATCGATCATGTGGAGATTACTTCCAGTGAGAACATCGGCGTCGGCACCCGGGGTGGCTACTACGAAGAGTCGGGAGCCATGCGCGATATGGTTCAGAACCATCTGCTTCTGCTCACCAGCCTGGTGGGAATGGAACCCCCGGCCCTTATCAATGCCGAGAGCATCCGAAACGAAATGGTGAAAGTGCTTCAGTCGTTGCGCCCAATTCCCGTCGATAAGGTAGAGGATTTTGTGATTCGGGGACAATATATCGAATCGAAGATACATGGCCAACAAATAAAAGGCTATCGGCAGGAGGAGGGCGTGAATCCCCAATCACGCACCGAAACCTTTGCTGCCCTAAAATTTTACATTGATAACTGGCGCTGGGCCGATGTGCCATTCTATATCCGGACCGGCAAAATGCTGCCTACCCGTGTCACAGAGATCGTGATCCACTTCAAGCCTACCCCACATCATCTCTTCGCCCACAATGAAGCCATTTGCCGACAACACAACCAGCTGGTAATAAGAATACAACCCGACGAAGGCCTGCTTCTCAAGTTTGGAATGAAGGTCCCTGGGGCGGGATTCAGGGTGCAGGATGTAAATATGGACTTTCACTATTCTGAATTGGGCGACACCTATTTACCCAGTGCTTACGAACGCTTGCTGCTGGACTGTATGATGGGCGACCCCACCCTCTATTCGCGTGGCGATGCCGTGGAGGCCGCCTGGGAATTTATTGATCCCATCTTAAAAGCCTGGGAAAACCAGCCTCAAACCACGGTGCATGGCTACCCGGCAGGTTCATGGGGTCCCGACGTATGCGACAACCTGATTGAAGGAATCAACACGTGGCGATATCCCTGCAAAAACCTCTCGGATGGGAATTATTGTGAATTATAAAGAGCACAAGGAAGGCACTGAAAAGATCTGTAACCTTAGTTTAATTCCAATGGGAGGAAGGAAAGAACGCTGGCCCCCTCCTGGTGGAATAATCCAAGACATACCAGAGAAGTTTGGGGACCGCACAAAAAACGGATGATTTTCACTCTTCCTGGTTTATGATTAAAAAATTATTGACCCATCATGCAAACAAAAATATTTGAAGACAAAGAAGCGTTGAGTCACTATTTGGGGGATTGGTTAATGCAACTCTCCCAACAACACGAATCGCTTAATATTGCCCTTTCGGGAGGAAGCACCCCAAAAGCCCTATTCGACGAGTTGAGCAAAGCATACAAGGACGTTATCGACTGGAGCCGAATCCGCTTTTTTTGGGGCGATGAACGATGTGTGCCGCCCAATCATCCTGAGAGTAATTACCTCATGACCCGGCAATACCTTTTCGACCACGTACCGGTACCCCCCATTAATATCTTCAGGGTAAAGGGAGAATTAGAACCACACGTTGCCTGCGCCCACTATAACGACCTCATCGACAGAGAGCTGCCGAAAACCGATGGAGGGCCATGCTTTGATATCGTGTTTTTAGGGATGGGAGATGACGGACACACCGCCTCCATTTTTCCACATGAAATGTCCCTTTGGGATTCCAAAGAGTTGTGTGAGGTAGGCACCCATCCTGTCTCGGGTCAAAAAAGGGTCACCCTCACAGGAAAGGTCATTAATAATGCCCGGCACATCCTTTTTCTGGTAACCGGAAGCAAAAAAGCCACTAAGGTCTCGGAAATCCTGCATCAACAAGGTGATTATAAAAACTACCCGGCCTCACGCGTTGATTCATCCAAAACCACCTGGCTTTTAGATAAAGACGCGGCCACTTTAGTCATCGGATGACTTGAAGTCATCCGATGACTAAAGTGAAAACTAAAACTCCATCTCCTTGACCACCACTCCGGGCACCATTTGTAATGCCTGAATCAACAACCGGGCTTCATCATCGTCGGGGATGAGTTGAAGAAGCAGAAGGCCTCCCGAACTGCACTCCTCATCACACACCCCATGGAGCCCCAACCGGGTGCGAATAGAACACCCATAGCGGGTGAGAATCTCCTGCACCAGACCTGCCTCCTTGTGGCGGTCCTGAATATTTATCCCAATAATGTGCTCTTTTCCTTGTAACATGGCTGATTTTTTTAAAGTGGCTATTAAAGAACCTGATAGTCAGTCACAGATTAGACGAACAGGGTAAGATCAATAAATCATTTTGTTAAGCAATTACAATAAAAACCGGATTGATTAAAAACCCGAGTTACTCTGTTTGGAGTATCAACTCGGGTATACCGCAAAACAGCGGCCTTACAAAACCAATCCCTATTAAATTTACCATTTTCATAAGCGAAAGTCAAAAAAACTATCCTTATCTTTAACTAATTCATCGGATGATTCAACGCCATCCGATGAATTAGTTAAAGTAAAATTAAAATAACCATGAAAAACACCTGTCTATTTCTCCTTCTTTTGTGTTTCAGTTCTCTTGTGGCGCAAAACACCCAGGAAGCGGATTCCAAAATAACCGAAGTAGTGGTATATCTGCAGGGGGCCCAGGTGACGCGCCTGGCTTCGGTTGATTTACCCAAAGGCCGCACCGACCTGGTTCTAAAAGGTCTTTCGGCCAAGTTGAGCAACACCAGCATCCAGGTTAGCGTGGCCGAGGGAATCACCATCCTGTCGGTGAATCACGCCATTGATTTTATGGCACAACAACCTACCGAAGAGCGCATTCTTAAGCTGATGGAATCGCGCGACGACTTGACCGACAGCCTGTTACTCTCAAAAAATACGCAAACCGTTTATACCCGTGAACGGGACATGATACTGGCTAACCAAAACATTGGGGGAAGCGAAAAAGGTGTAGATATAGAACAACTCATTAAAGCCTCAACCTTTTTCAGGGAGCGTTTAATGGAAATTGAAGCTTTGAATCATGCACTTACCCAACAGATGAAGGAGATGCAGCAACGGCTCAACACGCTTTCCCAACAACTGAATGAATTGAATGCCCAAAAGAACCGGCCCACCAGTACGGTGAAGGTAAGCCTGAGTGCTACCCGTGCCATGAAAACACCGGTTCAGATAAGCTATAACCTCTATCAGGCCAGATGGGAACCCGGTTACGACATCCGTGTTAGCGACACCGACAAGCCGTTGAATCTGATCTATAAGGCAAAAGTGTATCAGGATACCGATGAGGATTGGAATAGCGTAAAGCTGACCCTCTCAACGGGTAATCCAACCGTTAGCAATTACAAACCGGAATTGCATCCATGGCATATTGATTTTAACCCGCCACCCCGCCCGGCTCCAAAAGTAACCGGCACACTTAGTATCCTTGACGATAATATTGAATTAGACGAAGAACTGGAAATAGCCGACGAAGAGACAATCAAAAGACTGAAAACAAGATCACTAAAAGCCCCCGGGGCTTTGGGGAAAGAATATGTATACGTAGAACAGCAACAAACCAGCACCGCCTACAACATCGAAATCCCTTACACCATCCCTGCCAACAACCAGGGCTACGATGTTTCCATGCTCGAACGTCAACTCCCTGCCCAATACAGGTATGCTGCAGTTCCCAAATTATCGCCAAACATTTTTTTGATGGCCCAGATTACGGAACAGGTCCCCTCTGATCTGCTTCCGGGCGAGGGGAACCTATACTATCAGCAAACCTATCAGGGCAAAACCTACTTTGACCCGTTGACGGCCCAGGACACCCTTTCGCTCTCTATTGGACGGGAACCAGGCATCATAATCAAGCGGGAGCTATTGAAAGACCTTGCCTCCAGAAACTTTCTGGGATCGACACAAAAAGAGACCAGAGCCTGGGAAATAACCGTACGCAACACTAAAAAAACAGATGCACTGGTGATTCTTGAGGATCAATACCCCGTCTCCAACGCGGGGGACCTTAAGGTGAGCCTCGAGGAGAGCACCGGAGCCCAGGTGAACGAAACAACCGGAGCACTTAGCTGGCGCCTGAATTTAAAACCGGGAGAAACCCAAAAGGTAAAATTCATCTATTCGGTAAAATTCCCCAAAGGAAAAACAGTTCGCTTAGAATAGATCATTTAACTCATCGGATGACTCGAAATGTTTAAAATCAACCATTTTACCTTAACTCATCGGATGACTCGAAGTCATCCGATGAGTTAACCCGTTTAAAAGACTCGAAGTCATCCGATGAGTTAACCTGTTTAAAAAACTCGAAAGTCATCCGATGAGTTAAGGTCTGAGAGAAGAAAACCATTAATACTCACCCAAAATTCCTTTCACATCTTCGGGAGAAACACGGCCATAGACTCTTTCACCGATGGTCACCACGGGTGCGAGGCCGCAAGCCCCGACGCAACGCAGACAACTCAGCGAAAACTTCCCGTCAATGGTGGTATCTCCCACTTTCACATTGAGCAGGCGCCGGAACTCTTCCAGCACTTTTTCGGCCCCTCTAACGTAACAAGCCGTTCCCATACAAACAGAAATGGGGTGCTTGCCTTTGGGCAACATCGAAAAAAAGGAATAAAAGGTCACCACACCATAAACATGCGCCACCGAAACATTCATCTCGGCCGCCACAATCTCCTGAACCTCAGCAGGCAGGTAACCAAACATTTTTTGTGCGCCATGTAGCACATTAATGAGCTCTCCGGGATCGTTATTGAATTGTTCACACAATTCCTTAAGCTCCACCATCATTGGCCCTGGAATTTTTATATTCGCCATAACTTATACTTTTGCTGCAAACTCACCGGATGACTCAACGTCATCCGAGAAGTGCAAATTGGATTATAATTTCTAGTTCCCCAACAAATTTGCAAATCAAGACATCCGCACATCAGATTAAATCTCCACTTTAGGTTTACGATCGAAATAGTGGGTATGCAAAAGCTCATGGGATAAGTCGCTGAGAGGCTTCCCTAAAAACTCCTCATAAAGCTTCTTGATATAGGGATTCTCGTGCGATTTACGAATGACCTTGTCGGCATCTTCCTGATAGATAGCCCGTTGTCGTTTCCTTAAAATATCGGCATTTCCATGATGGTAAGGCTGTCCTCCCCCACCAATGCAGCCACCGGGACAAGCCATTATCTCGATGGCATGAAAATTGGATTTCCCGGCCTTGATGTCTTCCAATAATTGACGAGCATGTCCCAGGCCATGTGCGATGCCGATATTCAAATTCAACCCATCAAAATCTACTGTAGCCTGTCGGATACCCTCCATCCCACGTAACTCTTTAAAGTCGACCTTTTCCAATGTCTTGCCGGTGTAAAGTTCATAAGCGGTTCGTGTAGCCGCCTCGATAACCCCTCCGGTAGTGCCAAAAATAACGGCAGCACCGGTTGACTCCCCGAGAGGCTGATCAAAGTCTTCATCGGGAAGGGATACAAAATCGATATTGGCATTTCGAATCAACTGAGCCAACTCCCGTGTAGAGATGGAGATATTCACATCGGGGTCGCCATTCACCTTGAACTCTTCCCGCTGACTCTCATATTTCTTTGCCAGGCAGGGCATCACCGACACCACCACCATGTCTTCACGTTTCACATTTAATTTTTTGGCAAAATAGGATTTGGCAATAGCCCCAAACATTTGTTGAGGGGATTTAGCCGTCGAAGGGATCTCTTTCATCTCGGGAAAGTGATGTTCAAAAAAGTTAACCCATGCCGGGCAGCAGCTGGTGAGGATGGGAAGCTTCACCTCCTTATCCCCATTCAAATGCCGCTCCAAGCGGTTTAGTAATTCGGCGCCCTCTTCCATAATGGTTAGGTCGGCGGCAAAATCGGTATCAAACACATAATCGAAGCCCAGCTTGCGCAGGGCGGCGGCCAGCTTGCCGGTAACCAATGTGCCGGGCTCCATCCCAAAGGATTCCCCCAGAGCAGCCCTAACGGCCGGGGCCGTTTGCACCACCACGGTTTTTGTAGGATCAACCAGGGCATCCATAACTTTCCATGTATAGTCCCGAGCCGTAAGGGCTCCCGTGGGACATACCGCCACGCATTGTCCGCAATAGGTACACACCGAATGATCCAGATCCATCTCGAAGGCAGGCGCCACCACTGCATGGAAGCCGCGGTTCACCGCCGAGAGAACCCCCACGGTTTGAACTTCGTTACAGGCCGTTTCACAGCGGCGACACATAATACACTTATCCATTTCGCGGATGATGGCCGGCGACTGATCGCTCTTGTAATGCGACTGCTCACCCTCATAGTGAATCTCCCGAATCCCCAACCGCTGAGCCAGGCTTTGTAGTTCGCACTCCCCCGACTTGGCACAGGTCAAACATTCGGCCGGGTGATCGGACAGGATGAGCTCAACCACCGTACGCCGGGCATTAATAACCCGGACCGTATGGGAATGAACGACCATCCCTTCGAGACACTCCGTTTTGCAGGCAGGAGCCAGGTTACGGCGGCCCTCGACTTCCACCACACAAACCCGGCAACCGCCCGGCTTATTTTCAAAATCCATGTCCTCCAATTTCATGTAACACAGAGAAGGAACGTTTATTCCGATGGACTTCGCGGCCTCTAAGAGAGTAGTTCCCTTTTCAACCACCACCGGCTTATCATCTATAGTCAGTTTTACTAAATTCATTTTTCGGAAAGATTAATCTATAATTAATGTTTCAAAGAGATCCATTACTGAATGCTGATGGCACCAAACTTACACTTCTCCAGGCAGGCGCCGCATTTAATACAAATGCTGCTGTTGATTACATGCACGACTTTCTTCTCGCCTGAGATGGCATCGACCGGACAAACCCGCGAGCAAAGTGTACAACCGGTACAAAGCTTAGGAGATATCACGTATTGCATCAAAGCCCGGCATTGCCCTGAAGGACATTTTCCATCTTTCACGTGGGCCAGATACTCGTCCATGAAGTTATCCAGGGTCGATAACACCGGATTGGGCGAAGTTTGTCCCAAACCGCACAACGAAGTATCTTTAATCACATTTGCCAGGTTACGCAGTCGGGAGAGATCTTCCACCGTACCTTGCCCAAGCGTGATTTTTTCAAGGATTTCGTGTAATCGCTTGTTTCCGATGCGACATGGGGCACATTTGCCACAACTCTCCTCCACGGTGAAGTCGAGGTAGAATTTTGCCATCGACACCATACAATCGTCTTCATCCATTACGATCATTCCTCCCGATCCCATCATGGATCCGTTTTCGAGCAGATGTTCGTAATCGATATGCAGGTCCAGATGCCTCTCGGTAAGACAGCCACCGGAGGGACCTCCGGTTTGTACAGCCTTGAATTTTTTACCCCCCTTAATGCCGCCCCCGATATCGAAGATCACCTCGCGCAGTGTGGTTCCCATGGGGACCTCTATCAGCCCAACATTATTGACCTTTCCTGCAAGGGCAAACACCTTTGTACCCTTGCTTTTTTCGGTTCCAATTTTTGAGAACCAGTCGGCGCCCTTCAAAAAGATTACCGGGATATTGGCCAGGGTCTCCACATTATTCACATTGGTGGGCTTTCCCTTATAACCACTTTGTGCCGGGAAAGGCGGCTTCACGGTAGGCTCACCGCGCATACCCTCCATTGAGTGAATCAGGGCAGTCTCCTCTCCGCAAACAAAAGCCCCGGCTCCATATCGAATCTGCACATCGAAATCAAACCCTTTTCCAAGAATATCTTTGCCCAGGAGTCCATACTCACGAGCCTGAGCAATGGCAATCTTAAGGCGATTTATGGCCAGCGGGTATTCGGCCCGAATATAGATGAGGCCCTCATCCGCTCCAATACAATAGCCGCAAAGGGCCATGGCCTCCAGCACCGAATGGGGGTCTCCCTCCAAAATAGATCGATCCATAAAAGCACCCGGATCTCCTTCATCGGCATTACAGACCACATATTTTTTGTCGGAAACAGATTTACGGGTCAACTCCCATTTAAGTCCGGTTGGGAATCCCCCGCCACCCCGTCCACGAAGTCCTGAGTCTTTAATGAGTTGAATAGCATCCACCGGCGTCATCTCACTCATCACCTTTGCTAAGGCAGAATATCCGTCCCGGGCGATATACTCCTCCACATTCTCTGGATTAATAAACCCGCAATTACGAAGTGCAATCCGCAACTGTTTCTTATAAAATTCCATATGTCGCGAATCGGTAACGTGCTCCTTAGTCTCCGGATCGGTATACAACAATCGCTCTACTTTGCGTCCCTTCACCAGATGCTCAAGAACAAGCTCCTCGGCATCGGAAGGTTTTACCTGAACATAGAAGGTATTGTCGGGCACCATTTTAACAACGGGTCCCTTTTCGCAGAACCCAAAACAACCCGTTAGCACCACCTGAACCTCCTTCTCAAGACCGTTTTCTTCGATGGCCCGGTTCAGATTATCAACAATGGCTTCTGAATGGGAGGCCCTGCATCCGGTACCCCCACAAACAAGAACCTGATTTTTATACTTCGCCATAATAGGATATTGAATAGATTTTGAATTTTGGATTAAAGGCTAAAAGGAGCTTTTATCAATAGTATCGTAACTGTCGGGGATGATGCCATCAACCAACTCCCCCTGCTTGATATACCGGTCAATAATTTCCGTGGCCTTGTGGGTATCAACATGTCCAAAAACCACCGGCTTCTCCCCGGGCAGCGTCACCTCAATGGTAGGCTCGGCGTAACAATACCCCATGCAACCCGTTTGGGTTACTACGGCATCAATTGACCGATGATCCAGCTCATCGATCAAAAAGGTCATGATTTCACGGGCCCCGGAGGCAATGCCACAAGTAGCCATGGAAACCTTAATCTGAACCAAACTTTCGGGATGGTCACTGCTTTCCCTTAGCTTGATCTTATCTTTTAACTCATCTCTCATTTTCCGAAGGTCGTCGAGATTTTTAATTTTTGCCATAGCTGTTGTGGTTATAATGGGTTACTAATAAAATTGTAAAAACAAAAAATATATCATCCGTTTAACATTTTCCTGAAAAAGGGATTTCGGGAAGTGAGCAGATACACCTCGCACCACCACCTCCGGCTCCCGCCTCCTAAACTTTCACCCCCAAGGCCTCCAAATGCTCTTTTATCATCTCCCTCACCAACACATTCACCCTGGGATGTGATAGGGGCACCCCTTCCAAAACCTCCTCCAGCTCACGGGTAGACAGATCAAAACTCTGATCTCCGTTTTTCACCTCAAGACTAAAATTAACCTTTGGGTTACCTGTAATAAGCAACGCCAGGGTCCCACTCAGGTCACCATTGGGAATACAATCGATGTGAGCAGTACAAAATTGTGCCTTAACCACCGTTCCCACCCCGGGTTCCGAATCAACCCTCAGACTTCCTCCGGTTTGAAGCACGTTCATTTTTAGGAGAGGCAATCCCAACCCCACTTTGCGAGTGGTACGGGAAGTAACATAGGGATCGGTAACCCGTTGCACCATCTCTTTATCCATGCCGCAACCGTTGTCGCGGATGGTTAAATCAAGTTTTCCCCCACCATATTCAAGACACACCCCAATCTCCTCCGCTCCGGCGCGAACCGAGTTTTCGGTGATATCCATAATATGCATGGCCAAATCCTTCATCAAAATTTTCTAATCCACATTAAACCTAGGGCAATAAGCCCCAAAATTTTTCAGGAGCTGCTTTTCGCCCCTCCTTCTGCAGCAGCGCCTTTTTAAATTCCCCCAGCGTAGGCTGCGCCAACTCGGCCAGGGTTAAATGAGTACCCAGCTGATCCAGCCGGTGGGCGTCCGAACCGGCAATTAAAGGCAGTATCTTCTGCCAACCCCGTCCCATTAACTCCTCGGCAGTTACGGCCCAACTCACCTCGAGGGCATCTGCCTGAATAAAAGGAGGCACAAAACCCAACTGACTGGTCAGGCTGAAGCTCTTCCGGTCGATGTGTGCCGGAACAAACAAACCACCCAACTCATGCACCTTTTGATACGACTGGTCCAACGAGCGATCCAAGGCACTGATCAACAATCGCTCTTCTTCACCTAAGATATTTTCATCCTCATCCACCCAAACCTGATCGCCAAACAGATGAGGCTTGTTTTTAATGCGGGGCAGCCAACTGTCGAGCCATTGCTGAAATTCACCGAGGGCCAGCACATCGTCAAACAGAGCCAGGCAATGCACCTCTTCACGGGTATTGATCTCCGCTCCTCCCCATATTGTTAGCCCGGCTTTCTCGCCCAACTGCATCACCACCCGACACTGCCTGGTAGAGTTGTGATCGGTGATGGCCAATATGTCGATGTGCTTTTTTAGGGCTTCTTCAACAATGCGTATCGGACTCATCTCGAGGCTTCCGCATGGAGACAGCACCGTATGAACATGTAAATCGGTCCTAAAACGTTTCATCAAAAAAGTTATTATACCCTCATTTACTTCACGATACCCTCGTTTTTCATTAACCCGTATAATTTCCCGGCCAATTCAAAAGACTCCAGTGGGGACCCCAGCAAAGGGATCCCCTCTTCATTGCTTTGTTCCAGGGTATCCACTCCGGGTTTTAGCCCCTTCACCAATATTATGGCTCCCAGATCCTTAAGGGAAGCCACGGCCATCACGTTTTGGTGGGTTTGTAAGGTTAGCCACAGGTTCCCCTGTTCGGCATTGCCCATCACATCACTCAACAAATCGGACACATATCCACCGGTGATCTCCTCATCAAGACCATTATGCCCCCCGAAAACGGTCAATTCCAATTGATTAACAACATCAGACACTTTCATTCTTGGCTCCAATTTTAGTGCAATCTTTATTCAAACGATCCTTTCCCCATATTTTTTCAATGCTTCGGATAGCATGTTCACCACTGAGTTTTCTGCTTTTCTCCATCGTGCGCTGAATGAACACACAACTGGAAAGATGGGCTTCTTTTCGTGCAACATCCTGAGCCAGGCTAAGACAATTAGGGGCGCCACAAGCGCCGCAGTCGATCCCCGGCAAGAAACACATCAGGTGTCTTACCTGCTTCATCTTACGCATCGCCTCACCCATATTTTCGTCCAGTACCATCATCATGCGCGGTACCAGAGGACCTATGGTCAGGTGTTTTTGCATGAAGTGGGAATAGGCTTTGATATCCCCCGGAATGGAAGCAACCCCTTCAAAGCGTATGGCTCGTTTGGTCAACCGCTCAACGGTAAGAAACCGGTTCCCACCAACCAGAACACCCCCGGCACAGCTCTGATCACAGGCACGTAACTCCAAAAAATCGATCGCGCTAATCTCATCATTTTCCAGCTTCTCGAGAAACTCAATCACATTATGAATCTCATCAATGGCTAAACACCGACCTTCCATCGGTCCGGCTTCCCCATTGGTGAGACTCCATTGAATAGACTGGGGGCTCAAAAAAGGCAACATCTCGCCAGGCGAAATCCCGGACCAGCCGACGCGATTCTTAATAAGAGAAAATAACCTGTTGTATAAGAAGGTCATGTTAATAACCCCATTCACGGGAGAAGAACTCTCGCCCACAGGGCTTTTCACCGCAGCGATCTTGGCGGCACAAGGGGTCACATAAAATATCCCAATATCCTCCGGATTATATCCTTCATCCTCGAGCCGCTTTCTGAAATAGATAGCAGAGGCATCAATGGGCGGCTTCACCCTCAGTATTTGATCCACCAAAGATGGAAACCGCACCTGTATCAGCCTTACCACAGCTGGGCAGAATGAAGAAATAACCGGTTTTGAGTCCATTTCAACGGCCGCCTGTTTCATGGCCTGAACGATGAGGCCGGAAGTATGTTCCGTTTGAAAAATATGCGTGAATCCCAACTGACGCATCGCGCTAAATATCTCGGATTCTGAGACGTTGGACGGGAATTGACCTATAAGCACAGCAGGAACAAGTGCAACCCTGCATTTATAGCTGAATATTTTTTCAAAATCGTCCTGTTCCACATAGATAGCATCCACCGGGCAGGCCCTCATGCATTCACCACAGTCCACACACCAGTTGGACCGAATCTCTGCCACCCCGTCACGAATCCGAATAGCACTTGTAGGGCATACAGTCATACAATGTGTACAACCGTAACAGCGATCCCGATCGACCTTTAAGGCATGATAAAAATGTGATTCGCCCATTTCCTGCTATCCGAGATTGGTTATCATTTCTACAACGGTTCCTTCGCCTACCGTACTGGTAATGTTCAGTTCATCGGCATTTTTTTTCATATTGGGTAACCCCATGCCAGCGCCAAAGCCCATCTCCCTAACCGATTGGGATGCCGTAGAAAAGCCGGCTTCCATAGCTTTGGGAATATCGGGAATGCCCGGCCCGGTATCTTCAATCCTAACAACAATCCGTGTGGGATCCAATGTCACATAGATGATTCCCTTTTGAGCGTGGGCTACCACATTTACTTCCCCTTCGAACAAGGCTACCACAACCCGTTTGATGACCGAAGCATCCACGTTGAGTTGCTTTAACACCTTCTTAACAGAGCTGCTGGCATGCCCAGCCCTGGAAAAATTCCCCCCCTCAATTTCATATTTAAACTCCATGCTCATTTCAATATACTGATTGCAATCCTGCCTCATGTAATTTTACCACAGCCCTGTAAAGGGAGTAGCGACACTCCAGAAGCACCATCCTATTCTCCCTGGCAATTTGGATCATTTCGGGAGACACCTTTTTGCCGCGCACAAATACAATACAAACAATATCGGCCATCTCTGCGGTCCTGATGGTTTGTGGACTGGCCATACCCGTTATCAATGCCAAATGATCACTATCGAGCGTCAACACATCGCTCAACAAATCACTTGCAAACCCATAGTGCACCTCCACTTCCAAAAACGCCTCCCCACAAACCACTTTGGCATCCAAAACATCGGCCATTGTTTTTATCTTCATCCGTAAATTATTTGCATTTTTAAACCCTGATTGATCATGCCCCTGGTTTATCTTGCCTCTGCCCCTCTATCAGAAATCCTTTGGGAAGGGCCTGAATACCGACACGTTTTTCAACACTAAAACAAACAACTTAACCTCTTTTAACACTCATTCTCACCAACTTCACTCATCTTTTTCTTACCACAAACTCTTCGCAATCAAAACACTAACCCATCGCATCAATTAAAGAAAATTTTCCTGATTCAATTATCTAAACTACAATCTTTATTAAATAAATAAAACAACAAAACCACTTGTGGTCTAATTAATATCCAGTCTAAATTGCCTCCCAAAGGGACCCTGAGTTTAAATATACTCCAGCTCCACCTCCTTTAATAGCTTATCTTCGAGCAAGGCCACCACCCGTTTAATCACGGTACGGCGAATTTCCAATTCAACGGGTAAACTGGGATCCTGGTGGGCCACGTTTATGCGGGTGCCGTTTAGCACATGAATCTTATCACTCTCGACCAGCAACTTTATCACCTGTTCAGCGGGTCCATTGCCAAGTCGGGTATCGCTGTTGTAATTTTCCAGAATCCGAACCACCTTACCCAGGGTAAGAATTCCCTCAGTAACCAGATTAATACCTTCGACATACGAAACCGGAGGCAATTCCGGATCGCTGGATTCCATGCCAGCATCAAATTTCAGTGCCAGCTCCCGGGCAATAATCTCAGCGGTGGTGCCCCCTGCCACAATTTTCTTCCCATTAAAGCGCTGAACTTTTAGTGCAAAATCCAAATCCCGGCGCTCGTCAAACGGAGGACCACTGACGAGCAACAACTTGCGGGGTTCCCTAAAATAAATCACCCCACAGGAAGTATCATCTTTGGGACGCTCCCCATCGTGGAGTGCCGCGGTCTGAATAACTTTTTTGGCCATCTTTGTGGAGGAGATGAAGGGATTGTTTTTTAAGGTCTTTAAGACATAAGCCGAGGCATCTTCACGCCCCCAACCAAAGGGAAAGACCCGGGAGCCCATCCCCGATTGAATGATGCCATCGCTCCAAAACACAATACGGTCTTCTTTCTGTGCTGTAAAAGAGAAAGTTCTTATCTCCTTGCCTTTATGCCTTTCGGATTGAAGTTTCAGAATCTCCCAATCGGTTTTGAACACTTCATTCCCACGCAAAACCATGCAGGCAGGATTGTCGTATTCAACAATGGTGGTTTTCCCATCGTCTTCAAGATCGATAATGGTAAAGGTAGAGTAACTAATTCCGCGAACAGAACAGACGGGCAGGGTATCCATGATAATTTCAGCCGTTTTAATCACTTCGCGGTGTTCTATGGTAAAGTTAACCACCATCGAGGCTGTTAGAGAAGCCAACACATTAGCCTTGATTCCCGAGCCCATACCATCGGAAAGGACCACGATGGTTCGCCCCTCCTCCCGAACTCTTCGAACCAGGAATACATCCCCGCAGATGGATTCTCCTACGTGGTTATTTTGCGCACAGAAGATATCCAGAAACATACTATTCTCGGCTAAACCCATAACTCAATTTAAAAAGCGGTACAAGCGAAAAACTATCACAATTATAATACTGAGCCTATTCTACAACTCCCCAAAATCACCTTTGCCCCCTAAGAAACCGCCACGCGTTGGATGATTTCCGACCCATCTGAAAGTTGATTCTACCACATAGGGATTTCGAATTAAAGTATCCCCAAGCCGGGCGGCCCTTATTTTTTCTTAATTTCACTCTCATCGGAAGAACCCAATTTTTGGGCTTCAATAATGGAGGTTAATATTTTCTCTGTTTTGGAGGCACTCTCGCCCAATAAAAAGGCAATCTGCTGCACCGTTTCCAGGTTATCCCGAATGACGGCCCTGGCCCTGTTGATGACCTCTTCGCGACGAACATCGGGGGTTGTAAGATCGCGTATAATCCCCCCCACGACCTTGCCTTTTTTTATGGTAAAAACAGAGACATTAAGAAAGGATTCCCCGGCTTTGGCATCGCGATTAAGAAGATCCTGCCCCGATTGAAGAACTGAGGCAAAAAGCCGATGAAAAGGCACCAGTGCGGCCAACTCGGCACCACGCAGGCCGGGCACCACGTCGTTTATGGCCTTGGCATCTTCACCAGCCATCTCCACAAAGCCCCTATTAGATTCGATAATTCTGAGGTGCTCATCCACAATTACAACTCCCGCCCTGATCTTATCGAGCATGGCGGTGGTCGTTTCGGCGGCTTCGCGGGCAGCCAGCTCCTCTTTCCTAGCTTTCTCCTCACTATTCTTTAAAGCCTCTTTGGTTTTTTTCAGATTCTCGTTGGTGGAATTCAACTTATTAATGTAGGTGTGCATCTTATGAATGGTGTAGGTATAGCACATCTCGTAGTTGGTAAGCCCCTGACAATGAGCTACAGCAAACTCACGGCAGGAAGGGTAGCCACAGGCACCGCATCCAAGTTGGTCTTCCACTTTTTCTTTGCCCATTTCGTGCAATACCCTAAGTATTTCATTCTCCGGAGGGAACGGCAATCGCAGATCCTGCACCGCAAATTCCCGGGAGAGGTCTAATGTGCTGAATTTCCGGATAAATCCTTCCCACTCCTTTTCATTAAAATTCTTCAATCGCTTGGTCACATATTTAATTACCTCAGAGCGTCTCAAAAACTTTTTTCCTCCCGACGAGTTTCCCGGCCCCATGATACATCCTTCGCAATAGAAAAGGTCGAGGTGTTGCTTCAACCCGATCTCTGTTTTAAATTCACGCAGCGATTGTAAAAAATTATTACGCCCCTCTGTACTTATTATTCTGGCGCTCAACAAATCCTGATTGATATCTACAGCCTGCATAAAACCCCGGCTGATAGGGAAAAGACCACCCTTGCGGCCCAATGGCGGATCGAAATCACTGAACTCGACAGAATTTTCGGTAATCCCCTCCTCGGCAAACATCTCCCTGAGCTCCACAAACGAGAGCACCCCCTCAGTAGAACCATCCCCTTTAAAATGTCGGGCATCATCCTTACAGGCCACACAAGCAGTGATATAAACCACCCTGACACCCTCTCCATACATTTTTCGGGTAACCTTTGCCATGGCTACATAGGGAGGCACAATGGGCGCCAGATTATCCACCAACTGGGGATGGTACCGTTCAACATTACTAATTACAGGAGGACATGTGGTGGTTATATAGTACTTCCCATGAAAATTCGTGAAAAGTTCCTGATATTTTACGGAAACCAGATCCACGCCAAAAGCCGCCTCCAACACAAATTCAAAGCCCAGCTCCCGAAGCATTGCCACAAACTTGCGATAATCGGTAATATCGGTAAACTCCCCCGAAATAGTCGGATCACAAATGGCGGCCACCGGTTGTTCCCCCTGCAACAAGGCCCGAACCCTCTCTTTCTCATCCCTGTATGAAATGGCATCCTGAGCACACATAGAGACACAGTTTCCGCACCCTATGCACCTGGAGGGAATAATCTCGGCATGTTTGGCCACAATTTTTATGGCCTTAGCCGGGCAAACCCTTATACAAGTAAAACTCAGATTACATTTTTCGGGATCTACATGAATCAATTGGCCCATATCTCCTTTTGTTTGGTCACTTATTAAACACCCAACCCTCCACCATCCTCTCTATTCGCTCAATTCATCCTCAAAAAACTGATTCAATATTTCATAGACATTGTCCTCATTGACATGATAATATACTTTATCTTCAATTTTCAAAATAGGCCCCTTGTCACACAAGGAAGCACACAAATCTCCATGAAAAAAGACCCGGTTTTCCAAACCTTTCTCTTTAATGTAGGTTTTAATGGTTTCGAGGGTTTTTTTATTACCCTTAGAGAAACAAGAACTTCCCAAACAGATTGTAATATTATACTCGTTACTCATTCCAGATAAATTAGTAATGTCTGTTGAAACCGTCGCTTGCATCCTGCATAAACCCTATTGCCCATTGGAATATTCCATCCATACAGCGAACTTTGTTAAAAATACATAAATTTTTAGACAAGAAATAATGATTTTCCCATCCTTTTAAAAAAAAGAGTTCAACCAACAGGGGGAGCAGATTATGGGATAAAAACGAGAAACAAAGAGCCCCATTCAAAGCATCCTTTTCCTTTCTGAAAAGATTCCCTTACAGCATCACCGGCATAGTGGACCAACCAGGAGCAATTTTACAGCAGATAGCCCGGAGACAGCACATTAAAAAGGCTGTCTCCGGGCTATTTATTTGTACTTCGGTCTATGCACCCCAATAGGTTGGCGAATCAATACCTTTGGCGAGGGGTATAGGAGGTATGTAACAACTTGTGCGACATTTCACCCAAGGGTTCCTCAAGAAACTCCTCGTAGATCTTGACAACTTCAGGGTTTTCGTGCGACTTGCGAAGCTTTTTACCGGCATCCTCCCGATAAATGGCACTCATCCGCTTTTCCCGAACAGCCGCCGATGTAGGAAGCGGCTGCCCACCTCCGCCCAAACAACCACCGGGGCAGGCCATAATCTCAATAAAATGATAGTTTACCTTACCATCCTTCACCGCCTGCATCACTTTTTTGGCATTGGCCAGGCCATGTGCCACACAGGTCTTAAGCTCCACGCCATCCAAAAAAGCCCACTCCTCAAGAGGATCTTCAATTTTTATGGTGGCTTCACGCACCTCCTTCATCCCTCTAACCGGCAGGATGTTTAACCCGTCGAAAGGCACTTCTCTACCCGTAACCACTTCGTAAACGGTGCGAAGCGCAGCCTCCATGACCCCGCCGGTAGCTCCAAATATAACCCCGGCACCAGAGCTTTGCCCCATAATGCTGTCGTAATCGTCATCGGGCAAGGCACTGAAGGTAATTCCGGACTGTTTAATCATCATAGCCAGCTCCCGGGTAGTAAGCACATAGTCCACATCCTGATAACCACTGGAATGCATCTCTGGGCGGTTGGCTTCAAATTTTTTGGCCGTGCAAGGCATTATGGAAACACTGACCATGCTGGCGGGATCCACCCCAATTTTATTGGCATAGAAGGTCTTTACCAATGCCCCAAACATCTGCTGAGGTGATTTTGCGGTTGACAGGTATCCCAGGAAATCGGGAAAAGTATGCTCAATGAACTTGATCCAACCCGGCGAACAGGAGGTGGTCATCGGCAACTTAACATCCGGATCTTTATCCCTCAGCGCTTTTTTCAACCGCTGTAACAATTCATTACCCTCTTCAATAATGGTTAAATCGGCGGTAAAGTCGGTATCCAGCACCGAATTAAAGCCAATTCTTCGGAGAGCCGACACCATTTTTCCAGTCACTATTTCACCGGGTTCCATATCCAGAGCCTCCCCCAGTGCAATTCGCACGGCAGGGGCTGTTTGCACCACCACAAACTTTTTGGGATCGTAAATAGCATCCCATACATTGTCGATGTAGGTGCGTTCAGTCAAAGCCCCGGTTGGGCATCGGTTAACACATTGGCCACAATTGGTGCATACCACCTCGTACATAGGCTTTTCAAAAAAGGTGGACACCTTCATATGCCCCCCTTTATAGGCTACCGTTAAGGCACTGATATTTTGTAGTTCAGAACATGTGCGCACACACCGCTGGCAACGGATGCATTTTGAATCATCCTTGATTATGGAGGGAGAATAATAATCAATAGTATACCCCTTCAAAGGCACCAACCCAATGAAGCCATCCTCTCCTACAATATATTCGTTGGAAAGAGACTGAAGTTCACATTGCCCATTTTTCAGGCAGGTGGTACATTCGGCCCGGTGTTCAGAGATCAACAGCTCTATTACCTGCTTTCGGGCGTTGCGCACCTTCAGACTATTGGTTAAGATCTCAATGCCTTCGGATACCGGGGTTGCACAGGAAGCTATCAACCGGTCGCTGCCCACTTGCTCGACCACACAAACCCTGCAATTTCCAGCAATGCAAAGATCCTCGTGATAGCAAAGTGTTGGGATTCGCACATCAATTTGCCTGGCAGCCTCCAGAATAGAGATCCCTGCCGGAACCGACACGTTGAGATTATTTATTGTAAGGTTAACCATCCCGTCCATAAGGCGCTAATTAAAAGATTAATAGATCATTTCTTCACGGAAGTTTTCCACAATGGAGCTGAACGAATTAGCCACCGACTGACCCAAACCACACTTAGCAGTAATGCGCATGGCTTCGGCCAAGGCGAGTAATTTATCAAGGTATTGTGAAGGCTTCTCGCCTTTTTTCACCGCCTGGATACCCAGCAACAACTGCTGTGTCCCAACCCTGCAGGGGGTGCACTGGCCACAACTCTCCTCAACAAAAAATTCCAGGTAATTACTCAGCACATTGTACATAGAGCGGGAAGAGTTAAAAATCATCATTGACCCCCCTGTGGGCAGAGAATCCCCGGTAAGTTTGCCCTGGTAACCAATGACGGTCTTCTCAAATCGTTTCCTGGGCACGCAAAAACCGGCTGCCCCACCCACCTGAACTGCTTTGGCATCACCATCTCCAAACTCCTCAACGAAACGCTGCAGGGTCATTCCAAATTCGAGTTCATAAATTCCCGGGATTGGGGTATCTCCGGAAACAGAAAACACTTTGCTACCGCGACTGTCCTTAACACCCAGGTCCTTAAACTTTTCAGGCCCATACTTAAAGATGGTATATGTATGTGCCAGCGTCTCAACATTATTCACCACAGTTGGTTTTCCCCTGTATCCAAAATTGGTGGGAAAAGGAGGTTTATTTCGTGGTTCCCCTCGCTGACCTTCCATACTCTCAAATAATGCCGACTCTTCGCCACAGATATAAGCCCCACACCCAAGGAATATTTCTATCCGGAAAGGAAAACCGGCCGCATCCAACAGGGCATGATACTCCTCAATGGCTTTATTGAGGGGAGCCATGAGAAATTTATACTCGCCACGAAGATAAATGAAGCCCTTTTGGGCACCTATAATTCGACCACAAACAGCCATTCCCGTCATCACCTTGTGCGGAACGCTGGATAAAATCTCCCGATCTTTAAAAGTACCCGGTTCGCCTTCATCGGCGTTACATATAACATATTTCTCATCCGACTGGGCTTCTGCTGCCAACTTCCATTTAAGGCCTGTGGGGAAGCCTGCACCGCCCCTTCCCTTAAGTCCTGAAACAATTAAATCATTGATCAGATCCTGATTATTTCGCTGCAGGGTTGTTTTCAGAATGGCATCGGCATCGTGTGCATTCGTGAATATCAGATCTAAACGTTGCAAACCTTTTTTCATGTGATTATTATTTGCTTTCATTTGCCATTTACCTGTGCCGCCAAAGCGGGATAAGTTGTCCCGTTTTATTACCGGGAGCCTGCCCTAACTTTCCGGAGGCTCGTTTCATTTGAAAATAATTCGTTTTTTACCTAAATAAATCTTGCGCGGCGCTCACAGAAATCGTTTCAATCCATGAAGATTAATCCCATGCGCCTGATTCCATGGCATGTTCGGTCTTTCTATACTCCACAATAATTTCACCCACTTTGGCAGGTGTCAACTCGGTAAAAGGCTCCCCGTTGATAAGCATTGCGGGGCCTTTGTGGCATTGGCCCAGACAATTGGTCTGAAGAAGGGTGAAAAGACCATCGGAGGTTGTTTCCCCAACTTTTACCTTAAGCAACTTCTGCAACTCTTCGACAATCTGATTCTTACCATGCATCATGCAAGTAATGGTTTTACAAACCCGAATCACATACTTCCCTAAGGGTTTGGTTTCCAGAAAAGAGTAAAAGGTAGCCGTGCCATATACCCGGGCAGCAGATATATCCAATTCCTGGGCGATTTCCACCATGGCAACTTCCGAAATCATGTGCTCCTGAATATAGACTGCCTCAAGAATAGGCAATAAACTCTCCTCTTTACGTCCGTAAAGGTCGGCCAGGGCTTTGATAGATTGGTTTGAATCGGGCATAGCTTTGTTTTTACAAGACCAAATAAAGAATTTTTTCTTTATTCAAGTTACGGAGACCCGCCCTCAAATACCTATGACTTTTATCATGTTTTCGCTAAAAGTCAATATAAGTCCATAATCCTTAATTATTCCAAACGCACTCAATAAAGGTTACTGCCCCACGTTTTTTAATTAAGGCTAATTTTTCCGAAATTTGTTCCACTAACACAATTTTACCGTGAGCCAATATTTAAAAAACCTAATAATAGAGGGAGAGCATCTGCAGCAGGATTTTAAATATGCCATTACCGACTCCAAAAAAATTGCCCGATCGCTGGCCGCATTTGCCAATACCGAAGGGGGGCGTTTGCTGGTGGGAGTAAAGGACAACGGACGCATTGCCGGTGTTTCATCGGAAGAGGAATTCTACATGGTTGAAGCAGCGGCTAATATGTACTGCAAGCCTCCGGTTTATTTTGAAACCAGGGAATGGGATATTGAGAAGAAGAAAGTGGTTGAAATAACCATCCCCAAAAGTAAGACAAGACCCCATAAGGCACCGGCCAACGATGGTAATTTCAAAGTCTATGTGCGTGTAAAGGATCAAAACCTGCTGGCCAACCGCATTTTACTAAAAGTTTGGGCAAGGAAAAAACAGGCTCACGGAACCTTTTTCGAACTCAAGGAACCCGAACAATTATTACTGACCTATTTAAACAATCAGGAACCCTGCATTACTCTGTCGAAGTTTTCCCGCCTGGCCTCCATCCCGCGCCACCGGGCAGAAAGAGTTCTCATCAACCTGATTGTGCTGGGTGTTATTGAAATGGAGCTCACCGAAAAAGGAGCTTTTTATAAACTCAAAGAGTGCAATAAAAAGCTGGATGAAGAAAAAGAAAGCTGAGATCAATCTTTTAGAGGATTGTACAATCATAAAAAACCTGCTGAACAGAGGTTCTGATGTTTAAATCATAAATAAGGCTGTTATCCCTGGTAGGGAAAACGCGATTCGAGAAGAACACATAAATCATTTCATTGGCCGGATCTACCCATATAAAGGTACCAGTAAACCCGCTATGGCCATAGCTTTGAGCTGAAACACCCGGAGCAGGGTAGGCTTTTTCGGCCGGTAATTCACCGTTGTCCGGCAAAGGCTTATCAAAGCCCAAACCCCGTCGGTTATCATTTTCAGGAAATTGAACACGGGAAAATTCATCTATTGCAGCTTTGGGAAAGAAACGTTCCCCCCCATAAATGCCGCCGTTAAGATACATCTGAAGGAGTTTGGCCATATCATTGGCACTGGAAAACAGGCCCGCATTACCGCTTACGCCACCCAACACAGCCGCTGCTTCGTCGTGAACCCGACCATGCACTTGTTGGTACCTGAAATAGTTATCCACTTCGGTTGGAACAATTCTTTCAAGCGGGAACCGGTGGAGCGGGTTATAGGTAAGCGTAGAGGCGCCCAGTGGTCGGTAAAAGGCCTTATTGAGCAGTTGTTCATAGTCCTCACCAGTGAGCTCGCTGATGATGGCCGGGAAAACCAGAAACGACAAACCCGAATACTTATACTCCCTTTCAGGCAACAGCTCGCTTTTCCTGATGGCCTTCTTTACCTGGCGAAAAAAGGTGTTTTTTAAAAAGAGATGATCGCTCACTTCCAGTGAGAAATCCGGTTCTTCTTGCGGCCTGAACCATCGATGGGAATAGCTTCCATTTTTCATCGTGCGGGGCCAATAGTTGAGGTAGGGCACCAGTCCGGCCTGATGCGCCAGGATATCGCGCAAAATTAGTTCCTCTTTATTGGAGGGATGAAAGAGCCGTGAGCGCCAGTCATCAAAGTAAGTGTTCAGCGGTGCATCCAGCTCCATAACCCCCTCTCCTACCAGTTTCATAATAAGGGGCAAGGCACCCGTAACTTTTGTAACCGATGCCAGATCGTACAAATCGTCTTTATCAACTGCCTGTTTCCGGGAATAGGTATGATAACCGTAAGCTTTGTTGAAGATCACTTTTCCCTGACAAGCCACCAGAACCTGGCAGCCGGGAAAAGCTTTAAGGTCGATACCCTTTTGAACGATAGAATCGACCTGATGTTCTATGCAACGGCTATTCAGGCCCACCTCTTCGGCCAGAGTATATTTTAGCCGGATACCACCCTGGGTATCCAGTCCACTCCCCAGCGGGAAAAGCCCCTTAACGCTAACAGGCAGCCGCCCCTTCGCGCCCACGCCTCCAAAAAAGACCTGAGCTGCAATGTCCTGAACGACTGCATTATTCTGATAGCCAACCAATAGCCCCTTAACAGATCCCAATCCTTTCCAACCGGGCAACTGATATGGATTACCAAAAAAGGCCACCACGCTGTTTTTCTCCTTCAGAACATCCACCAGGGCCATCCGGCTTTTCAACCCGGCGGCACTTCGGGCTTCTTTGCAGTCGGTGATGCCCACCACCAGCCGGTCGAAAGACTTCAACTGCTTCAGAGCACTGGCCATACTTTCCTCCGAATTTATTTCGATTCGAATTACCGGCATCTCCAGGTAGTCGTTCACCCGTTCTTCGAACTGAAGGGCTTCTCCAATCACAACACAAGCGATAGATCCTTCGTCCAAAGCTTTTAATGGAATCACCGACTGCTCATTCACCAAAACAGTAGCCGACCGCTCATAGAGTTCACGCTGCAAAAGCCTGGCCGCAGGGGTATTCAAACGTTCCATCAAAAAACTATCGACCGTGGCCGGAGGTGAAGAAAGCCCCAAATGGTATTTAAAAGCCAATGAGCGCTTGCATTTATCTTCTACCTGGGTCCAGTGAAGACTTCCCTCGGCAAGTTTTTGTTTTACGGCCGCAATGGCACCTGGCAAATCCTCTGTATACTCTACTATATCGTTTCCGGCCATCAATGCCAGGGCGTCCACCTCACCGGGTTTACCCATCCTTTTAGCCCCTTTCATATTAATGGCATCGGTAATCACCAGACCTTTGAAGCCCAGGCTGTCTCTAAGCACCCCATTAATAGCCCCCCGGGAGAAGCTAACCGGCAAGCCGGGTTTAGGTTCCAAAGCAGGCACCTCCAAATGAGCCGTCATCACCCCCCAAACCCCCAGGTTCACCAATTCGGAGAAGGGCTTCAACTCTATTTGGTTTAAATGTTTTCTTGAATGGGAAATAAAAGGCAATGTTTTATGCGAATCCTGATCGGTATCGCCATGTCCCGGAAAATGCTTAGCTACGGCCATCACCCCTCCAGCCTGCAAGCCCTGCATAAACATTCCGGCTTTCAGAGCCACCCTGTCGGGGTCCTCGCCAAAAGAACGAAAGCCAATCACCGGATTGTCCGGGTTATTATTGACATCGGCCACCGGGGCCAGATTCACACAGATCCCCATTTCGCGAAATTCACGAGCCACTTCCAGCCCCAATCTATAAATAAGGCTGTTATCCTGAATAGCCCCAAGGGTCATGGCATAAGGAAAGGAGAGGGTATTACTAAACCGCATGCCCAGGCCCCATTCCCCATCAGCAACCGTAAAAAGGGGCACCCGTGAGAGCGATTGCATGTAATCAATCATCCCCACCACCTGCTGAGGGTCATTCTTAAAGAAGATAATTCCGCCGGGTTGCCATTTTTTAAGCATGTCAATCTGAGGGTGATCCACAACGGGTTTACCTGAGGCCGTAACTGTAACCCAAAAGAGCTGAGCAATTCGTTCCTCCGGGGAAAGAACGCGGTATACCGAGTCGGCCCAGAGTCGACCTTTTTCAAGAATCAGGTTGGGGCCATCCATTTTTTGAATGTGTTGAGCCCTGACAGCGAAAAGAAACGGAAACACTAATAACAGGAAAAGCCCAATGGAAATCGTTCTCATAGGATTCAATAAAGTAAACTCACTAACAAAAAGCATCTGATCAATAACTCTTTACCGGCAAAAACCATGATCAAGAGTGGCCTTACACAAACCTAAGCCTGTCCCGGAGGGCCAAAATTCAGGGGAAGGAAACCTTCTGCCTCATTGGTGCCGGGCTCTTTGATGGGACCATTAACTTTTTCGAAGCGATTCACGTTATCGGTGAGTGCATGGAGCAACCGTTTTGCATGCTCAGGAGTCAGCACAATTCTGGATTTTACAACGGCTTTGGGGACGCCCGGCATAATGCGGGCAAAATCGATTACAAATTCAGAAGAAGAGTGGCTGATAATGGCCAGATTGGAATAAATTCCCTGAGCCACTTCTTCGTTGAGCTCCAACTTCATTGGTCCTTTTTGATTGGTCTTGTCATCCATTTTTCAACAATAAGTTTAAGTTTATTCGGTTAATACCACTGTAAAGTGATCAAAAAACAAAAATGCATAAAAAAAGGCACAATACCCCAAGGGAGATTGTGCCTTTTAAATATAGGATTGAAAATTAATTAAAGTATCTGCTCCTTTTCAACCTCTTCAGCTTCGCGTTTACTTACGAGTTTCTCATACTCTTCCTGCGAACCCACAATGATCTTTTCGTACTCGCGCAAACCGGTTCCGGCAGGAATAAGATGACCGCAAATTACGTTCTCTTTAAGTCCTTCCAGTTGGTCTATTTTTCCGCGTATAGAAGCTTCGTTAAGCACCTTGGTGGTCTCCTGGAACGAAGCAGCCGACATAAAGCTCTTGGTTTGAAGTGAAGCCCTGGTGATTCCCTGCAGCACCTGACTGGAGGTTGCTGGCACGGCATCACGGTATTCCACCAACTTAAGATCTTTACGTTTCAGCTGGGAATTCTCATCTCTCAATCTACGAACCGGAATAATCATACCGGCTTTGAGTGAGGAAGAATCACCACCATCAACAACTACTTTCTTACCCCAGATCTCGTCGTTTTCTTCCATGAATTCGATCTTATCCACGATCTGTTTCTCGAGGAACCTGGTATCGCCCGGATCATCAATATCCACCTTACGCATCATTTGACGCACAATAATTTCGAAGTGTTTATCGTTGATTTTAACCCCCTGCAAACGATAGACATCCTGAACTTCGTTCACGATATATTCCTGTACGGCAGTTGGTCCTTTAATAGCCAAAATATCAGATGGGGTAGTGGCGCCGTCTGAAAGTCGCATACCAGCCCGAACATAATCGTTCTCCTGAACAAGAATCTGTTTGGAAAGAGGCACCAGATACTTCTTAACCTCACCATTTTTGGAGGTCACGATAATCTCGCGGTTTCCTCGTTTAATCTTACCAAAGGTAACCTCCCCATCAATTTCGGAAACAACCGAAGGATTAGAAGGATTTCTGGCTTCAAAGAGTTCGGTAACACGTGGCAAACCACCGGTGATATCACCAGAGCGACCGAGGGCACGAGGCAATTTAGCCAGTGTTCCCCCTTGTGAAATAGAATCTCCTTCGGATACAGAAACGTGGGCTCCCACCGGAAGGTTATAAACTCTGAGCACCTCACCATCGGATGACATAATAAGAACCGCGGGGTTCTTGGTTTTGTCGCGGGTTTCCACGATTACTTTTTCACGGAAACCGGTCTGCTCATCCGAATCTTCTTTAAAGGTAACCCCGTCGATCATATTCTCAAAGGCAATAGAACCGGCTTTTTCGGTAATAATCAAGGCATTAAATGGATCCCACTCACAAATCAGATCACCTTTTTTGATCACCGTCCCATTTTTAATATGAAGCTTGGCTCCATAGGGAATTGGCTGGGTGGTCAATGAAATATTGGTGTTTTTATCCACAATGCGTAATTCGGCCAAACGACCAATCACGACATCTACCTCTTCACCTTCTTCTGTAGTATGCGCCACTGTTCTCAACTCGTCAAACTCAGCTACCCCATCATAACGGGCCAGCATATTGTTTTCAGAAGTAACGTTTGAGGCGGTACCCCCAACGTGGAAAGTACGAAGTGTAAGCTGAGTACCAGGCTCCCCGATTGACTGGGCAGCAATAACACCAACAGCTTCACCTATATGCACCATTCTACCTGTTGAGAGGTTACGTCCGTAACATTTGGTACAGATACCTTTTCTTGACTCACAGGTCAATACCGAACGTATCTCCACCCTTTCAATAGGTGACTCATCAATAGCCTGAGCTTCTTTTTCGGTTATCTCCTCGCCGCTTTTCACAAGAATTTCGCCGGTATTAGGATGGTACACATCATGTACCGAAACCCGGCCAAGAATACGGTCGTACAGAGAAGCCACCACTTCCTCGTTATTTTTAATAACTGAAGCGGTCAACCCCCGAAGGGTTCCACAGTCGTTTTCGGTTACGATCACATCCTGGGAAACATCCACCAAACGACGGGTCAAATACCCGGCATCGGCCGTTTTCAGGGCGGTATCGGCCAAACCTTTACGAGCACCGTGAGTAGAAATAAAATACTCAAGAACCGAAAGTCCCTCTTTGAAGTTAGAAAGAATAGGGTTTTCAATAATCTGAGCCCCTTCAGCACCTGACTTCTGTGGTTTTGCCATCAAGCCCCTCATCCCGGAAAGCTGGCGAATCTGTTCTTTAGACCCCCGTGCTCCCGAGTCGAGCATCATATATACTGAGTTGAATCCATCTTTATCAGAACTCAACTGAGTCATTAAAGTTTGTGTCAGACGAGCGTTCACATGTGTCCAGATATCAATAATCTGGTTATACCGCTCGTTGTTGGTAATGAAACCCATGTTGTAGTTGTTCATTACCTCTTCAACCTCTTTATAACCTCCATTTACGAGGGTTACTTTTTCTTCAGGAATAATTACATCCTGAAGGTTAAAGGAGAGACCGCCTTCAAAGGCCATCCGATATCCCAACGATTTAATGTCGTCGAGAAATTCAGCTGTTTCAGGAACGCCACACAACTTGTGGATATTACCGATGATATCCCTCAAGGCTTTCTTGGTGAGCAAGGTATTGATAAACCCAACCTTAATGGGAACGAATTCATTAAACATGATACGTCCTACGGTGGTATCAACCATCATAAGCACGCGCTCTCCCTCCGCATTCAGGTCGTAAGTCTTCACTTTCACACGAGAGTGCAACTCCACACGACCCTCATTAAAGGCAATCTTGGCTTCTTCGGGCGAATAAAAAGTTAAACCTTCTCCCAAAGCGCCGGGACGCCCCTTGGTCATATAATAAAGACCCAACACCATGTCCTGAGAAGGCACCGTAATAGGTGCTCCATTGGCAGGGTTGAGGATATTCTGACTGGCCAACATCAACATCTGCGCTTCTAAAACAGCCGCATTGCCCAAAGGAAGGTGAACCGCCATCTGGTCACCGTCAAAGTCGGCATTAAAAGCCGAACAAGCCAGCGGGTGCAACTGAATGGCTTTACCTTCGATCAGCTTAGGCTGAAAGGCCTGGATTCCCAGACGGTGAAGCGTAGGAGCACGGTTTAGCATAACAGGATGTCCCTTCAGAACATTTTCCAGGATATCCCAAACCACCGGATCTTTACGATCGACGATTTTTTTGGCCGACTTAACGGTTTTTACAATTCCTCTTTCAATCAGTTTACGAATGATAAAGGGCTTGTACAGCTCAGCAGCCATCCCTTTGGGAAGTCCGCACTCATGCATTTTTAGTTCCGGCCCCACAACGATAACCGAACGCGCGGAGTAGTCAACCCGCTTACCCAAAAGGTTTTGACGGAAACGTCCCTGCTTACCTTTCAAGCTATCGCTAAGCGACTTAAGCGGTCGGTTGGCATCGGTTTTCACGGCATTTGCCTTACGGGAATTGTCGAACAATGAGTCGACCGATTCCTGGAGCATCCGTTTCTCATTTCTAAGGATAACCTCTGGAGCTTTAATCTCAATCAAACGCTTAAGCCGGTTGTTACGAATAATAACCCGTCGATAGAGGTCGTTCAGGTCGGAGGTGGCAAAACGGCCACCATCCAGGGGTACCAAAGGCCTAAGTTCGGGAGGAATCACCGGCACCACTTTCACAACCATCCATTCGGGGCGATTGACCCCTTTGGATTCGCGGAAGGCCTCAACCACCTGAAGACGTTTGAGCGCCTCATTTTTACGTTGCTGAGAAGTTTCGGTATTTGCTTTATGCCTCAGGTCGTATGATAACTCGTCCATATCAAGTCGGGACAAGATCATATGCAGGGCTTCTGCCCCCATCTTAGCAATAAATTTATTGGGATCCTCATCATCAAGATGCTGATTATCCTTAGGTAACGATTCCAGCACATCGAGATATTCCTCTTCGGTAATAAAGTCCATGTACTTCAACCCATCGGTGGCTTTCACCCCGGGTTGTATCACTACGTAACGCTCGTAGTAGATAATTGAATCGAGTTTTTTGGTAGGCAACCCGAGCAGGTACCCAATTTTATTGGGTAATGAACGGAAATACCAGATATGTGCCACAGGCACCACCAATGAGATGTGGCCCATTCTTTCGCGGCGTACCTTTTTCTCGGTCACTTCCACTCCACAACGGTCACACACAATGCCACGGTACCTAATACGCTTATACTTGCCGCAATGACACTCATAATCCTTCACGGGACCGAATATGCGTTCGCAAAACAGTCCGTCCCTTTCAGGCTTATAAGTACGGTAGTTAATGGTCTCCGGTTTGAGCACCTCACCGCTCGAGCGCTCCAAAATCTCTTCTGGAGACGCCAGACCAATGGTTATCCGGGTAAAATTACTCTTGACTCTCTGATCTCTTCTGAATGCCATATATAGCCGAATATTAGAAAAATTAAACTAAAAAAAGCCAGGGTATGCCCCCTTAAGCGGCATACCGGCTACGGACTACTCCAGGTTTACACTCAAACCTAAACCGCGCATCTCGTGCAGCAGTACATTGAGTGATTCGGGGATACCAGGCATAGGAAGCGGATCGCCTTTTACGATAGCTTCATAAGCCTTTGCACGACCAATCACGTCATCCGATTTCACGGTAAGTATCTCCTGGAGAATATGAGAAGCACCGAAAGCTTCGAGTGCCCAGACCTCCATTTCACCAAAACGCTGGCCCCCAAACTGTGCTTTACCGCCCAATGGTTGCTGCGTAATAAGTGAATAAGGTCCAATGGAACGGGCATGCATTTTATCCTCAACCATGTGCCCCAGCTTAAGCATATAAATAATACCTACTGTAGCTGGCTGGTGAAAACGTTTGCCGGTACCACCATCATAGAGATAGGTACGTCCAAAGTCAGGCACTCCGGCCTTTTGGGTCCACGACAACAAGTCGTCGAGAGTGGCCCCATCGAAAATGGGCGTTGCAAATTTCACTCCGAGAACCTGTCCGGCCCAGGCCAGAACCGTCTCATAGATCTGTCCCAGGTTCATCCTTGAGGGTACCCCCAGAGGATTAAGAACGATATCCACAGGCGTTCCATCTTCCAAAAATGGCATATCCTCCTGCCGTACAATCTTGGAAACGATACCTTTGTTACCATGACGACCGGCCATTTTATCACCAACGGTAATTTTCCGTTTTTTAGCAATATAAATCTTAGCCAATTGTATGATACCAGCGGGTAATTCATCCCCAATAGTAATGTTGTACTTTTCACGTTTCTCCTTAGCTTCGAGCTCTTTGTACTTCAATCGGTAGTTATGAATAACTTTCTGAATGAGTTCATTTTTGCCCTTATCGGTAGTCCATTTGTTGGGGTTAACCGACAAATAATCGATATCCTGAAGGATTTTTTGGGTAAACTTGGTACTCTTGGCAATAACATCAGCGCCCAGATAATCTTTAACCCCCTGGCTGGTTTTGCCATTAATGAGTGAAAAGAGTTTATCTACCAGTCGGCCTTTCAGCTCTTCTGCAGCGCGGTGAAAAGCTTCATCCACCTTAGAGATAGCGGCTTTATCCGAGGCTCTTCCTTTCCGTTCTTTCATAGCCCGGGAGAACAACTTCTTGCCAATGACAACTCCTGCAAGTGAAGGAGATGCCTTAAGAGAGGCGTCTTTCACATCACCTGCTTTTTCACCAAATATGGCTCTCAGCAGTTTTTCTTCAGGAGTAGGGTCACTCTCGCCCTTAGGGGTAATCTTACCGATCAGGATATCACCAGGTTTCACACGTGCACCCACGCGAATCAAACCATTTTCATCCAGATCCCTGGTAGCTTCTTCGCTCACATTAGGAATATCAGCGGTAAGCTCTTCCATTCCACGTTTGGTATCGCGAACTTCGAGCGAATACTCATCGATATGTATGGAGGTGAAAACATCTTCACGCACCAATTTTTCATTGATCACGATGGCATCCTCAAAGTTATAACCCTTCCAGGGCATAAAGGCCACTTTAAGGTTACGACCCAAGGCCAGTTCACCGGCTTCGGTCGAATACCCCTGGGTCAGAATCTGGCCGGGTTCAACACGGTCGCCCTTTTTAACCAGGGGTTTCATGTCGATACAGGTATTCTGGTTGGTTTTCTGGAATTTGAGCAGATTATAACGTTTCGTTTCGGTTTCGAAGCTAACGAATTTATCATCCTCGGTAAGGTCGTAACGAATCACGATCTCCTGAGAGTCAACATATTCCACCACCCCAAATCCCTCGGCCACAATCTGTGTTCGGGAATCTTTGATAAGTCTTCCTTCCAGTCCGGTTCCCACGATGGGGGCCTGAGGCCTCAAAAGGGGCACTGCCTGGCGCATCATGTTAGATCCCATGAGGGCGCGGTTGGCATCATCGTTTTCAAGGAAGGGTATTAAGGAAGCGGCAACCGAGGCAATCTGGTTTGGTGCCACATCCATCAGGTCCACATCTTCGGGGTCAATAACAGGGAAATCGCCATCGTGCCGTGCCTTAACCTTCGAGTTAACGAACACACCGGCATCATCCAAAGGCGCATTAGCCTGAGCAATAACTTTGGTTTCTTCCTCCTCAGCGGTAAGGTAGTGAACGCCTTCGTTGGTTAAATCAACCTTTTTAGACTCTACCTTGCGATAAGGGGTTTCGATAAACCCAAGCGAATTGATCTTGGCATACACGCACAAAGAGGAGATAAGACCAATATTAGGTCCCTCAGGGGTTTCAATCGGACACAAACGGCCGTAATGGGTATAATGGACATCACGGACCTCAAATCCTGCCCTTTCACGGGACAAACCGCCTGGTCCAAGTGCCGACAAACGTCGTTTATGGGTTATCTCGGCCAACGGGTTGGTCTGGTCCATGAACTGGGACAAGGCGTTGGTTCCAAAGAAACTGTTAATAACCGACGAAAGGGTTTTACTATTAATCAGATCGATTGGCGTAAACACCTCATTATCGCGCACATTCATACGTTCGCGAATGGTACGGGCCATGCGGGCCAATCCCACGCCAAATTGGTTGCCCAACTGTTCGCCAACGGTTCTCACGCGGCGGTTACTCAGGTGGTCAATATCGTCGACATCGATTTTAGAGTTGATCAGTTCGATCAGGTATTGAATAATCGCAATAATGTCATCGCGGGTCAACACCTTATTTTCAATATCGATGTTAAGATTCAGTTTTTTGTTGAGTCTGTACCGCCCTACATCGCCTAAATCATAACGCTTGTCAGAGAAAAACAACTTATCAATAACATCGCGTGCTGTCGCTTCATCAGGGGGTTCGGCATTTCTCAATTGCCGATAGATATGAACTACCGCTTCTTTTTCAGAATTACAGGGATCTTTCTGCAGGGTATTGTAAATGATCGCATAATCCGAGAGATTCTGATCTTCCTTGTGCAGGAGAATGGCTTTAGCACCCGAGTCGATGATTTCATCAACATGTTCATTTTCGAGCACTGTTTCACGGTCGATAATCACTTCGTTCCGTTCAATAGAAACAACCTCTCCGGTATCTTCATCCACAAAATCTTCAATCCATGTCTTCAGCACACGAGCGGCCAGTTTTCTACCCACCATTTTTTTCAGGGCGGTTTTGGAAACTTTGACTTCGTCGGCCAGATTAAAGATTTCGAGAATATTTTTGTCGCTTTCGTACCCGATAGCTCTCAGCAACGTCGTCACAGGAAGTTTTTTCTTCCGGTCGATGTAGGCATACATCACGTTGTTAATGTCGGTCGCGAACTCGATCCATGAACCTCTGAAAGGGATGACGCGGGCTGAGTAGAGCTTCGTTCCGTTGGCGTGTACACTCTGACCAAAAAAGACTCCTGGTGAGCGATGTAACTGCGAAACAATACCTCTTTCGGCACCATTAATAATAAAGCTACCCTTATCGGTCATGTAAGGCACTGTTCCCAGGTACACATCCTGCACCACTGTATCGAAATCCTCGTGTTCGGGATCGGTACAATACAGCTTCAACTTAGCCTTCAAAGGGACACAGTAGGTCAACCCTCGTTCAATACATTCATCAATGGTATAGCGGGAGGGGTCAATACCAAAGTCAAGAAACTCTAGAACAAAGTTGTTCCGGGTATCGGTGATTGGGAAGTTCTCCATGAAGACCTGCCACAACCCTTCTGTTTTCCGTTCCTCAGGAGTGGTCCCCATTTGAAAGAAATCACGGAAAGATTTTAATTGAACCTCCAAAAAATCAGGATAATCCAATTGATTTTTGATGGTAGCAAAGCTAATTCTTTCTGTAGTAATTGGAGTCATCTATCAACAAATTATGTGAACTTAAACATATAAGCATAAAAAGGTTTAGGATCCCACGTGAGTGGGTTCCTAAACCGTCACCATATTTCAGGTAATCAGATTACTTAAGTTCAACTTCTGCTCCAGCTTCTTCTAATTGAGATTTAAGGGCTTCAGCTTCTTCTTTGGAAATTTTCTCTTTGATAGGAGCAGGTGCTTTGTCTACAAGCTCTTTAGCTTCTTTCAAACCTACACCGGTCATTTCCTTAACCAGCTTCACGATAGCTAATTTAGAGCCACCTGCAGCCTTAAGGATCACATCAAATTCAGATTGCTCAGCAGCAGCAGCACCTTCGCTCTCGCCAGCAGGGCCAGCTACAGCTACGGCAGCAGCCGCTGGCTCAATGCCATATTCTTCTTTAAGGACGGTAGCTAATTCGTTAACATCTTTCACAGTTAAGTTTACCAATTCTTCTGCGAGTTTCTTAATATCTGCCATTGTGTTTGGTATTAAAAAAAATTGATTTCTGTTTTAATTAAATTATTCTTTTTCACTAAGTGTTTGAAGAATGCCATGGATGGTATTACCACCAGACTGCAATGCGGAAACCACATTTTTTATTGGGGATTGTAATAAACCAATCAGTTCGCCCAACAATTCATCTTTCGACTTAATTTTGGTAAGTGCCTCCAGCTGATCTGCACCAAGATATACAGACTCTTCAACAAAGGCGCCTTTAAATAAAGGGGACTTGTTTGCTTTCTGAAATTCCTTGATGAGTTTAGCAGGTGTATTACCAGTATTGCAAAAAAGGACTGCAGAGGTACCCTTAAAGGCTTCCTCCATTCCTTCAGCGTTCTTTTCGCTTTTCTCCAGAGCAAGTTTGAAGAGAGTGTTTTTCACCATCAACATGCTCACATCTCTTTGAAAACAAAGACGACGCAAGTTATTGGTAGCACCAGCATTCAAACCCAGAGTATCGGCCACATAGAAGTGATTATACTCATTGATCTTATCGGTAAGCTCTTTAACGCGTGTACTTTTTTCTGACTTTTTCATGATTCCTAATACTCTTTGTTTACATTAAAGATTAAACCTCAACCGATTTAAGTTCAATACGAATACCGGGACTCATGGTACTTGAGAGAAAAATACTCTTAATGTAGGTTCCTTTAGCGGCCGCAGGCTTAAGCTTAAGGATTGTTCCCACAAATTCGCGTACATTTTCCGCCAATTTCTCCGGAGCAAAAGTGGTTTTCCCCACGGAAGAATGCACGATACCGTACTTATCTACCTTAAAGTCAATTTTACCAGCTTTCACTTCCTGAACAGCCTTTGCAATATCCATCGTAACGGTACCACTTTTAGGGTTAGGCATCAAGCCCCGAGGACCTAATATCCGACCCAAAGCACCTACTTTGGCCATCACACTTGGCATAGTAATAATCACATCGACATCGGTCCAGCCGCCTTTAATTTTTTCGATGTAATCGTCGAGCCCCACAAAATCCGCACCGGCAGCTTTAGCCTCCTCTTCCTTATCGGGGGTACAAAGCACCAGCACACTGGTTTCTTTGCCTGTTCCGTTGGGAAGGGTTACTACGCCGCGCACCATCTGATTAGCTTTCCGGGGATCTACACCCAGACGCACATCAATATCGACAGAGGCATTAAACTTGGTCGTCGAAACTTCTTTGACCAAGGCAGCAGCCTCTTCAATGGGATATTGCTTTCCGGCATCGATTTTTTCTAACGCTAACTTTCTATTTTTTGTTAGTTTTGTCATTGTTGCAAACGGATTTTAATTGTTAACCGGAAAATCACCTTCAACGGTGATCCCCATACTTCTGGCGGTACCGGCAATCATCCTCATTGCAGAATCGATAGTAAAGCAATTCAAGTCGTTCATTTTGTCTTCAGCGATAACTTTAACCTGGTCCCATGATACAGATCCCACTTTCTTACGGTTGGGTTCGGCAGAGCCAGATTTAAGCTTCGACATCTCCATAAGCTGCACGGCAGCAGGAGGTGTTTTAATAACAAATTCAAAAGATTTGTCTTTATAAACTGTAATGACAACAGGAAGGACCTTACCGGCTTTATCCTGCGTACGAGCATTGAATTGCTTACAGAATTCCATAATATTCACCCCCTTGGCACCCAATGCGGGTCCTACGGGAGGCGAAGGATTTGCTGCACCACCTTTAACCTGAAGTTTGATAAAGGTTTCTACTTCTTTAGCCATTGTAGCAATTCGTGTTGGTTATAAAAAATCAGGATTATAGAAATAATTTATTACACATTCGTAGAGGCAAACTCAATTTGCCCTGGAAGCTCCGCTACTAAATGCCAATAAGGTTTATTCCTTTTCTACCTGTAAGAAACTTAATTCCAGGGGGGTTTTGCGACCGAAGATTTTGACCATTACTTTAAGCTTCCGCTTCTCTTTATTAACTTCTTCAATCACACCATTAAAGCCATTGAAGGGTCCATCAATTACCTTTACGGTCTCCCCTTCAAAGAAGGGCACATTAATTTCTTCGTCATTTTCGGTTAATTCATCGACTTTACCCAGAATCCTGTTTACCTCAGACATTCTCAGAGGGGTTGGGTTATTGTCTTTGTCTCCTAAAAAACCAATGACATTGGTAATACTTGTGAGGATATGAGGAATCTCCCCTACCAGGGCGGCTTCAATCAAAACATAACCGGGAAAATAGTTCCGTTCTTTACTGATCTTTTTCCCATTACGTATTTGATAGACTTTTTCAGTAGGAATGAGCACCTGACTCACATATTCCTGCATATTTAGGTTGGCAATCTCACTTTCGATGTACTCCTTTACTTTTTTCTCTTTGCCACCAATAGCCCGGATTACGTACCATTTTTTTTCAATTTCGCTCATCGGGATATCCCTTTTCCTAAATAATTAGTACAATCTTTGATAAATCCACTCCATAATGTGGTCAAAAGAGAAGTCCATAAGGTATATAACCCCTGCAATAATAACAGAAGCGACCATCACAACGATGGCACTGTTCTGCAGCTCAGGCCAGGTAGGCCAAGAGGTTTTATTTACCAGTTCGTTGTGAACTTCTTTAAAGTAGGCTGTAATTTTCTTCATATTACCTTTGACATTTTAACCGTCCATGCGATTTACGCACGGGAGGAGAGACTCGAACTCCCGACACCTGGTTTTGGAGACCAGTGCTCTACCAACTGAGCTACACCCGTGTAAATGAATGGAGAAAAAAATTTCTCCATTCGATATTATTAAGGTAATTACTCCAGAATTTCAGTAATCTGTCCGGCACCTACGGTACGTCCACCTTCACGGATTGCGAAACGCAAACCAAGATTAATGGCCACAGGATAGATCAATTCAACAGTAATTGTTACGTTGTCACCTGGCATAACCATTTCGGAACCTTCGGGCAGGGTAATTTCACCTGTAACGTCGAGGGTACGAACATAAAACTGGGGACGATATTTATTATGGAAAGGGGTATGACGACCACCTTCTTCTTTTTTCAACACATAAATCTCGGCCTTAAATTTGGTATGAGGAGTGATTGAACCTGGCTTGCCAATAACCATCCCACGCTTGATCATTTCTTTGTCGATACCGCGGAGCAACAATCCAACGTTGTCGCCGGCTTGTCCTTCATTCAGAATCTTACGGAACATCTCAACACCGGTACAAACGGTCTTTTTACCTTCTGCACCCAAACCAATCAGCTGCATCTCGTCACCTGTATGAATAACACCGGTTTCGATACGGCCGGTAGCCACAGTTCCCCTACCAGTAATAGAGAATACATCCTCAACAGGCATCAGGAAAGGTTTGTCAACGTCACGGGCAGGAAGTGGAATCCAGCTGTCAACAGCATCCATCAATTCCATTACTTTCTCTTCCCACTGGGGCTCACCATTGAGAGCACCTAAAGCAGAACCCATAATAACAGGCGCATTGTCACCATCGAAGTCGTAAAAGTTCAACAGATCGCGAACTTCCATTTCCACCAGTTCCAAAAGTTCTTCATCGTCCACCATATCCACTTTGTTAAGGAATACAACGATCTTAGGAACATTTACCTGACGAGCCAACAGGATGTGCTCACGTGTCTGAGGCATAGGGCCATCAGTGGCAGCGCAAACCAAAATTGCACCGTCCATTTGGGCAGCACCAGTAACCATGTTCTTAACATAGTCGGCGTGACCAGGGCAATCCACGTGAGCATAGTGACGATTTTCAGTCTGATACTCAACGTGAGCAGTATTAATTGTAATACCCCGTTCTTTTTCCTCAGGAGCATTATCAATTGAATCAAATGCTTTAATTTCGGCCCACCCTTTTTTAGCCAACACCATAGTGATAGCAGCTGTCAGGGTAGTTTTACCATGGTCGACGTGACCAATGGTTCCGATATTAACGTGAGGCTTTGTCCTTTGAAATTGTTCTTTAGCCATAACTCGAAATAATTAGACAATTAAATATAAATTGAAACCACTGTTTATATAATCACAAACCAGGTGGAGCCAATGACGGGAGTTGAACCCGTGACCTCTTCCTTACCAAGGAAGCGCTCTACCACTGAGCTACATCGGCAAATATACAGGCTGTGAAAGCCCTTAAATATTGATTCACAAATGATTATTCCTGATTTAAAGATCAACTCTTCCTGATCAGGGCCACAAAGGTAATTATTTTAGGCCCAAAATACCACAGAATCCTTGCTTTTTTCTCAAAAAACAGAAAAATTTCTTTCGTAAACTAATAAATCAAGGAACATGCAAAAAAGCCCCTAAGGGGGAAAAACCTGGTCCATTCATTCCAATAGGCTGATTACCATCGATAACCAGCCTATTGAAAACGTTTTATCAAGCTGTAACTGCCATTAAAAACGGTGTGCAAATGTATAATTAATTTTCAAAGAGCCCAAAATTTGGGGGCTCTTTTTTAAACTATTTAATTTTAAGTTTTTCTTTTCGTTTAATCAATTGTTTACGGATGGCTTCGCAAGCCAAATCGACAGACTCCTCGAACGTTTTACTCTGTTTCTTAGCAAAAAGAACCGAACCCGGAATCCCTACCGAAAGCTCCGACACTTTATTTTCGGTGGTTTCGGATTTGTCGAGACGCAGAATCACTTCCGCGCCAATGATGTCATCAGAAAACTGGTCCAATTTTCCAACTTTTTGCTGAATAAAACCTTCCAGCTTCTCTGTAGCATCAAAGCGAACCGATTGAATTGTAATGTTCATAAGTTACTCCTCCATTCATTTAAGCTCTGGGATGAGCTTGTTTATATATAGTTGACAATTTTTCAAAAGTATTGTGCGTATAAATCTGCGTGGCGTTTAAATTAGCATGCCCCAACAACTCTTTAATAACATTTAAGTCGGCCCCCCTGTTTAAAAGAATGGTGGCAAAAGTATGTCTGAGAATATGGGGACTTTTTTGTGCCAGGGTACTCACCAACCGAAGATTCTTGTTTACAACCCGATACACCAGTTTGTTGTAAACATTCTTGCCCGATGCCGTTAAGAAAAAGGCCCTTCCTCTATCCTCTCCAAACGCTTCGTTGCGTACCCTTATATATTGTAAAACCCCCTTTACGGTACTTTGGTTCATCGGAACCAGACGTTCTTTATTCCTTTTTCCCAAAACCTTAATCATTCCCCCTTTTAAGTCAAAATTTCGGTCTTTAAGGTCAACCAGTTCAGAGAGCCGGATACCGGTAGCATAAAACAAATCGATTATCGTGCGATCGCGGATCCCTTCATAACTATCCTCAAAAGGCACCTGGTCGAGCAAGAAATCCATCTCCTTCTCCTTAATAAAGCCGGGTAAATTTTTGGGGATTTTTGGGAGCAACAAGGTTGACGAGGGGTTCGCCTCGATTACTCCTTCACGAAGCAGGTGTTTGTAATAGGATTTCACGGAGGCGACTTTCCGGTGAATCGACCGGGGTTTTAAATTTTGGTAGTGCATCCACACCACCCAGTTACGTATCACCTTTGGGGTAACCAGAAGTTCGTCCTCCACTCCACTTTCAAGCAAAAAGCCGGAGAATTGTTTCAAATCCCCTTCATAAGCCACAATTGTGTGAGCAGAATACCGCTTTTCGAATCGAAGATAATCTATGAAAGAGGGTAAATATTGCATAAAAAAAACGTCTGATTTTTCCCTTCTGGTTTTAGCGAAATATACGAAAAAACCATGGAAAAATCAGACGTCTAAAGAAATAAAATAAATTAATCCTCTTCCTCTTGAAGGTGCTGGATATAAATTGCTTTTTTGATTTTCTCTCGGTTAATAACAGAAGGTTTGGCAAATGCCTGGCGTCTACGCAATTCACGCATTCTGCCGGTTTTGTCAAATTTTCTTTTGAACTTCTTCAGTGCACGTTCAATGTTTTCGCCTTCTTTAATAGGAACTATTATCATAACTCAGTTTTAATTTTTAAAATCAATTCAAATTAATTAATACACACAACCTGTACCTCTTGCTGATAAGAAGCAGGCTTAAAAAACTTTTTGTTTGTAGACCATCCTTCCTAAATCAAAAAAGATGGACTTTAAAATCATAAATTATTAAACAACCTCCTAACTAAAAAATTAGACTATTCCCCTTGGTTAAAATCACTTCAACAAGGGTTTAAAAAATTCACTGCAAAGAAAATGAAGTTTCAGCATTGAAACAAGTTTAATTTCATTTTTTTCGATATTGGCCAATAATTATTCTATTGGGCCCCGGCTGGTTGGCAAAGAATCGGGATGAAAGACCAAATAGGGCCCCAACCGGTCAATCTTATGGTCATCGAAAGAGGGAAACCTTTTCAGTTCTTCTAAACTATTTATCGCTCCCTGCTCCTTTCGGTATTCCACTATATCACGAGCCTGATAAAAATCGATGTAGGGATGTTGCTTGAGGCGTCGCAGGGAGGACCGATTTACATCGATAACCTCCATTTGGGTTTCATCAACAAAAAGATGGTTCACCATCTCGTCGAAGAGCTCCTGAGAGACGCCATAAACTTCTTTGACCTGCGACACCGAATAAAAACCACCCAGCGCTTCCCGAAAAGCCACTATCCTTTTGGATAAAACGGGCCCCACACCCCGAAAATTCATCCACTCTTCGGCAGTGGTCGTGTTGACTTCTATAGACCAATGGGCGGACTCTTCGGGGGCCGCTTTCTCCATCTGGAAAGATGGCTGACTCTCCCCTTTCGGGCTAACGGCAGTGGTTGAGTTTTTGTTTCCAAAACTGCCGGCCATTTCTGCCCTCTGCTCTGTTAAGTGGAGGGAGGAATTTCCCCGGCTTTTTTTCTCGGGTCCGTTCTGTGCAATCGCTGGTTTGCAACTGGCATATTGGATCAACCGTCCGGCTAAGACCGAATCGAGCCCATACACTTTTCTTATCTCTTCCTCAGTAAAAAAACGCCCGCCTGCCTCCCGGTATTTAATCCAGTTCACTATCGCCCCAGGAGGCACCCCCATTGATTGCAACCGGGCCACAGAAACATCATTTGGGTTGAAGAGGGACCATTCTTTTTCCTCATCTGCAAACAGAAAAGGTTGTTCATCAACCTGCCTTGAATCGGGTTCGAAAACCACGGCATCCTGATAACCATCCAAAGTGGGAATCACCTTTTGCCCAACAAACAGGGGGAGGCACAGGCGCAATAATAGAAGCGCCAATACAATAGCAAAAAGAAGAAGGATGCCATATTGTTCATTCCGGGAGAAAGAGAGCCAATCTTTCCACATGGCTTTTTAATTCAATATAACTTATTTTCTCCTGGGTTTCAAGTCAGCCAAACAGCTTTCTTACCCAAACAAAAAGTTAAGTAACCCTAACCCATTTAAAAACACCAGAGCGATAGCAACCGGGGCCACAAATTTTACAATAAACATAAAGAGGCCAAAAAGGCGAGCCCTTTTCCCATCGGCTTCTATCTCCTGACGAACAACTTTACTGCCCAGGACATAACCCACAAAAATCACGACAAAAACACCACCCAGAGGCAACAAGATATTAGACGACACAAAATCGAAGGTGTCGAATATGGCCCCATAAATGGCACAAAGGATGCCCATAAAGCCCATCACTCCGGCGGCAACCCAGGTAGCCGTTTTACGATTCATTTTTAACTGCTCCACAAAATAGGCCACCACCACTTCGAGTAAAGAGATTGAAGAGGTCAGCGCTGCAATTGCCAGCAAAACAAAGAATATTAACGCGAAGAAATAGCCCCCGGCCATCTGATTAAAAACATTGGGAAGCGTAACAAACACCAACCCAGGCCCCTGATTGGGTTCCAGCCCAAATGCAAACGCCGCGGGAAAAATAGCCACTCCGGCCAGAACGGCAATCATCGTATCGGCCAGAGAGACCGATAGTGCCGTTCCTCCAAGACTCATGGAACTTTTGAAGTAAGACCCGTAAGTAGCCAGAACCCCCATCCCAATGCTCAGGGAGAAAAAGGCCTGCCCAAGCGCCATAAGGAACACCTTTGGAGTGATGTCAGAAAAGTGCGGTACAAACAAAAAAGCCAACCCTTCGCCGGCCCCCTCAAGGGTAACCGACCGGACATTAAGGAGCAAAATAATTACAAAAAGTACCGGCATTAATATCTTGGAATATTTTTCAATCCCATTTTTAATACCGGATTGTACTATAAAAGCACTCAGTGCCAAAAAAGTGAGGGTCCAGAAAACCGGAAGCCAAAGGTTGCCTTTCAGAGCTTCAAACACCTCCACGATTTGGGTGGGACTCTTGTCGCCCAGACTGTTGGAGAAGGCCAAAAACACGTAATGCAAGGTCCATCCCGCTACGACCGAATAAAAGGCAACAATCAGAAAGGCGGCTCCCACCCCCATCACCCCCACAAGATACCAGGGTTTGCCCGGGGCTAATTTTTTGAAAGCCCCAAACACATTTAGCCGGGCTTTTCGGCCAATCAAAAACTCGGAGATCATCACCGGGACTCCAATCAAGAGGACGAAAAACAGGTACAACAGCAGGAAGGCCCCGCCACCATTTTCGCCCAGCACATAAGGAAATCGCCAGATATTTCCCAGCCCGATGGCTGAGCCGGCAGCAGCTGCAATAACACCAAACTTACTTGAAAAGCTGTCTCTTAGGGGAGGATTTAAAGCCATGAGGGAAAGCTAAAAGATAAAATGAATAAAAAAAGACCCTCGTTGAATAGCGAGGGTCCAAATCACAAATAATACAAATATTAAAGGCGATCGACACAGTTCAGATCACTAAAGGCGGTCTTCAAACGTTCAATCACTGCTTCTTCACCAGTACGTAACCATTTGCGGGGATCGTAGAATTTCTTGTTTGGCACATCAGCCCCATCCGGGTTTCCGATTTGACCTTGCAGATAGTCATGATTCTTAGCTTCGTAAGCGCGAATACCATCCCAAAAGGCCCACTGGGTATCGGTGTCGATATTCATCTTAATCACACCGTAACCTATGGCTTCCCGAATATCCTTAAGAGCAGATCCTGAGCCGCCATGGAAAACAAAGTTTACAGGCTTCTCAGCGGTGCCCAGTTTTTTGGTGATATAGTCCTGTGAATTTTTCAATATCTCGGGACGAAGCTGCACATTACCGGGTTTGTATACACCATGTACGTTACCAAAGGAAGCAGCAATGGTAAAGTTGGGGGATATTTTCATCAACTCTTCATAAGCCAGGCAAACATCTTCAGGCTGGGTATAGAGCAGCGAATTGTCAACATTAGAATTGTCTACGCCATCTTCCTCACCACCGGTGATACCCAACTCAATTTCGAGGGTCATCCCCATCTTGCTCATTCGGGTCAGATAGGTTTTACAAATGTCGATATTCTCTTGAAGAGGTTCTTCCGAGAGGTCGAGCATATGCGAGCTGAACAATGGTTTGCCAGTCTCTGCAAAGAATTTTTCGCCGGCATCCAATAATCCGTCGATCCAGGGCAATAATTTTTTAGCGGCATGGTCGGTATGCAATACAACAGGCACGCCATAGGCTTCGGCCAACAGGTGTACATGTTTGGCTGCAGAGATCGCTCCCAGAACGGCAGCATCCTGACCTTGTCCTTTGGCTCCTTTACCAGCATAAAATGCAGCCCCCCCGTTGGACAACTGAATAATTACCGGTGCCTTCACCACCTGGGCGGCTTCCATAACGGCATTTACGGAATTGCTACCCACCACATTAACGGCAGGAAGTGCAAATTGGTTTTCCCGTGCAATACGAAAAACCTCCTGAAGGTCTTTTCCGGCGATCACACCGGGTTTAACAACATCTAAAATTCTTTGATTCATAATGGTATTTATTTATAAGGTATCCTAATATTTAATTAGATGGATAGTCAAAATCAATGCAAAATTAAGAATAAAATGCAAACAAAGGCAACTGCCAACTCTTAAAAAGGGTAACCAATCGCAAAATTAAAATTAACATCGCTCCAGTTAAGGGATCCAGCAACGGGAATCCATCGTTGGCCGGAGGTTAGGGAGGGATCGTAGGTTTTGAGGCCCATATCCACACGAAAAATAAAGTATTTAAAATCGAAACGGGTTCCAAAACCGGTTCCCACGGCTAGCTGGCTGGCAAAAGTGTTTAGCTTAAAGACCCCCCCGTCGAGGCTTGTATCCTCACTCAATCCCCAGATATTACCAACATCCATAAACAGGGCTCCCTCGAGCAGCCAGAAGAGTTTAAAACGATACTCCACATTAAATTCGAGTTTAATATCGCCTGTTTGGTTGTAAAAGCTCGAAGAATCATCACTGTAACTGCCCGGACCCAGACCACGGACGGGCCAGGCTCTGATACTATTGGCTCCACCCGAAAAATATCGTTTCTCGAAAGGCAGAACATTATAGTTGCCATAAGGCACTCCTATCCCCCCGAAAAAACGATAGACAATAGAGTTATTGCTGTCAATCAGATTGTGGTATCTTAGATCCAGGTCGGTTTTTACGTATTGAGCATACCGAATGCCCAGTAATTCATTATAGGAGTTGTTGTTCCCCGAGTTCCAGAGAGGAGACACCAGATCCAACAGGTTTCCTGCCGATTCAACATTGGTTTTAAAATACCAGAAGTCGGTATTCTCGCCCAATATCTGCTGGTTCATCAAGTACGAATAACTCATATCCACAATGAGGTGGTCCTGATAGGAGTACTCTAAAAAGGTATCTTCTATCAGGTCCCAGAAATCGTCATTCACCTGGGGTATATTAACCAGGTTAAACTCCAGAGGATAAAACGAGTGGGTAACATATTTCGAAGAGCGCCAGTTATACCCCATTCGGACATTGGCAATGGTTCTTGTATAGTCGGGCCGGTTTTGATAGTTATAGGCCAATGCAATGGTGGTTTTGGGGTTGTATCTTTGCCGAAATCGCTCGATCTTGAGAGGCAGCCAAAATTTGGCAAGCACAATGGAGGCCTCAGTCCCCACCTCCAGGGTATTAAACTGCGACTGAGAGGAACTTACAAATTGATTCTCCTGAGCCAACCGGGTATTGAGAGAAAAGAGCTCCCCTCCCCTGAAAAGATTTTTATGCTGATAGGTAAAGCTCCCTGCCGCCCCCAGGTTTCCGGATGAGTTGGTCCCCTCAAGATCGACCGTATAAGACTGATATTTCCCCGGGGATAATTGGATAACACAATCCAAAAGCTTTTCACCCAGAGGAGTTACCCCCGTCGTTGTCTCCCTGAACCGGACATTGATGTATTTAAAAAGCCTTAGCCCCCTGAGAAGCGATTGAGTACGCTCTACCAGATCGGCATTATACAGGTCGCCCGGAAAAATATAATTGGAGTTTGTGAGTAATTCGGGTTTAAATGGCAGTGTTCCCTGATGCACAATGATACAATTTTGCAATTCCAGGGTATCCTGACCTGAGACATCCTCCTGGCCTGAGATTAGGAGATTCTCATTACCCTCACCCACATGAAACACCACATTACGTATTCGGTAACGCCGGTGATGTAACGAATCCTTATTGCCAGGTGCCTGAACCGGAGGAATTATAAAGAGGGAGTCATTCACCCGATGTGCCCCCACGGTGCTATCGGATAGAAAATAGATATACTCTTCATTAAAAGCATAAAACCCCTGATTTCGCAGATCACGGGTAATTCTCTCCCGCTCCTCCTGATGGACGGCAACCGAAAAGGGCCGCCCCCGCTTCAACAGGGTATTAATGGTATCACTATGCACCCTTTTGATCAAGCTGTCGTCGGCAATGGCAAAATCGACCCGATTAAGTCGATATCTGGGCCCTGGGTTAATGGTATAAACCACTTTGGCCTTCTTCGGGGAGACATACAAAACGGTATCTTCAACCCTGGCCTGGAAATAGCCTCTGTTTTTCAGGAAGAGCGCCAGCTGTTGATCGGACTGTTCCACCAGGTAGGGATCGAAAACCACAGGTTCTTCACCAATGCGGCGCAGCCAGGTATTAATGCCCTTTTTGTCGCTCTTTCCCGAAAGATTATAGAGACCCAGATGAAACTTCCAGAAACCCAGTATTCTTAGATTTTCATGTTGACGGAGGTAGGGTTTAAGTTCATCACGCCCCACAGAACTCGCCTTATTTTTGATGCGAACGCTGGCCAGCAGATGTTGATCATCGGGGATGAACTTGGTTGAATTACATCCGGCCGATAAAAACAAAATCAAAAGCAAACTCCAAATGAAGCCGGTCTTTATTTGTGCATGCCCCATAGCCCTATAAACTTAACAATTTAACAAGAGGAAGGCAAAGCCTATTATTGCCCACTTTTTCATAGTTTTGCAAAGATGGTCATTTGTTAATTAAATTGACAGTAATATTATAATTTTGCTGCCAAAGGAGAACCAAACATGTCCGAAAAAATCAAAAAAAAACAAATTCGTTCCCTGGGACTTAAGAAATTCCGCGATCAATGGTCGATGTTCGTCGCAGAAGGCCCCAAACTGATTAACGACCTAATGGCCTCCGGAATGGATCCACAACTCCTGCTGACCACGGATGGTAAAAAGACAGAATTCCCCTCCTCATCCGAAAATATTGAAATCGTTTCGGAGGCGGAATTAAAGAAGTTCAGTTTTTTAAAAACCCCTCAAAAGGTAGTGGCTGTTTTCATAAAGCCCCTATGGCATTTAAGCGATGAGGAGTGGAACTCCGGTATAACCCTTTGCCTGGATGGCATTCAGGATCCGGGCAACATGGGCACCATTATTCGGTTGGCCGACTGGTTTGGTTTTTCCCACCTGGTTTGCAGCCCCGACACAGCCGACGTTTTCAACCCCAAAGTAGTACAGGCTTCAATGGGAGCCATCGCACGGGTTAAAGTAATCTATACCCCTCTACCCGAATTTTGCCAATTGGCCATTGAAAAATACAACTTACCTGTATTGGGAACCTTTATGGATGGTGAAAATCTTTATTCCACGAACCTTCCCTCTAAAGGATTGATCATCATGGGCAACGAAGGTTCGGGCATCCGAACGGAAACGGAACAAATGGTGACTCGCCGGCTTACCATTCCGGCTTTTTCGGAGGACTCAACAACGGGCATGGAATCACTCAATGTAGGAGTGGCAACAGCTATTGTTTGTTCCGAATTCAAGAGGCAGCAGCATTATTCCGACTATTCGAAATAAAAAGTAAACACGAATAAACGGGAGGACAACCGGTCGAGAACACCCGTATACAAAACATCTTCGGGTTCACCAGTCCCTGCCGGGTTCAGCATATTTCGTAAGCCAATAGACATCTTAGCTTCAGTAGAGAGCCTGAAATAGGTAAGATACATATCAAAACCTGCGCCAAATTCCACATAAAGGTCGGTAGAATTAAGTAAAATACCATCCTTCTTGCTCTTGGCTAAATCGACACGCGGATTAATCCCCCCCACTAGATAAGGTTTAAAATTGGTCATCCGGGCACCATTGAATTTTAACAGAAATGGGAATTCGAGAAAGGTCGATTTAAGTTCGATTGGGCTTTCATCCCGCACCCCGTCATCGATAAACCACAAATCGCGTTGGCCAAAACTAATGCCCGGAAGAAAGCGCAGGTTAAAATAGCGGTTAAGCCGGAGGCTGGATACAATTCCAATATTGAGGCCCGGGTTTAGGTTGACGACCTCCCCAAACCTGCCCTCAACGCCCGCAATGCGATCCTCGACATCTTTGTGCACCACCCTGAAATCCATGGAATTAAATCCAATAAGAAAGCCAAAATGCAAGGGTCGATGGTCGAAACCCGGCAAATTCTGCATTTTCTTCTCAGCCTCCTGAGCAAATGAAAAAGATGAAGAAAACAGCAACAAGGAAAGCAATAGAGTTCTCAAACGATATTTTGTTTTTTTCTTAAACGGCCAGATTCTCATATTATTGTTCACCCTTTTTTCTCCGCCAGATAAATGGTGGCAATTCCAAAGGTTTGGGGCATCGATTTAACAGGAACAAGCCCGGCCTGAACCAGTTGTTGTTCGAATTCGGCCCCTTCGGGAAAAGCCTTTACGGAAGCCGGCAAATAAGTGTAAGCCGCCCGGTTTTGCGAAATCAGGCCACCCCACCAGGGCAATATCCGGGTAAAGTAGAAGTTGTAGAGCTGCTTAAAGGGAAACCTGTTGGGTTTGGAAAACTCAAGGACCACCAGCCGTCCTCCGGGTTTTAAAACTCTGGCCATTTCGCCAAGTCCCCGCTGAAGGTCCTCAAAATTACGAACCCCAAACGCCACCATCACCGCGTCAAACAAATTTTTTTCGAACGGCAAATTTTCCGAGTCGGCCTGCCGAAGATGAATGGTATGCTGGCGCCCATATTTAAGGACCTTTTGCTGAGCTATCCTGAGCATGCCCTCGGAGATGTCGATGGCTTGCACTCCGGCGGGTTTAATGCGACAGGCTTCCAATGCCAAATCGGCTGTTCCGGTGGCCACATCGAGGATGGATGCCGCCGGCAGATCAGCCAACAAGTTAACGACCCGCTTGCGCCAGAGTTTGTCGATTCCAAATGAAAGCCATCGATTAAGCAAATCGTAACGGGGAGCAATGCTGTTAAACATCGACTCCACCTGTTCTTTTTTCGTTCCCTGCTGGTTAATGTATGGTTTAACCTTTTCCATCTGCCCAAAGCTTTAACCTATTTTCAAAAGCCTTCTTCATCTCATCCACAAACCCAAAGGATTCATCATCCACGCGGATCTCACCTTTGGTCACGTGGCCAAGGATGGAAAAGGGGACCTCACGTTCCACCATGAAATCGACGAAGTCGTCCTGTTTCTCGGGAGAGACTGAGACCACGACTCTGCCCTGAGCTTCCCCAAAGAGAAACGCATCTTTTCGCACTTCCGCATCGGTGGTAATATCAAACCCAAACTCAAGAGAGATGGCACTTTCGAGCAATGCAAAGAAAAGACCACCGCTGGAAACATCATGAACCGAGCGAACCAGTTCGCCATCGATAAGACCCGTGATGGTTTTGTTCAACTCTTTTTCCTCATCAAGATTAACATAGGGAGGCAAGGAGACATCCACGCCATGGATCAATTGCAGATATTCCGATCCATTGACATCGTCTTTTGAACGGCCCAAAATAAAGATCATATCTCCTTTACGCTTAAAGAAGAGGGTCGTATGACGATCAGCATTGCCAATCACCCCAAGCATCCCGATTATTGGCGATGGAATAACCGGCTTGATGAGGCCGCCCTCAGACCGCTGATTATAGAAACTAACGTTTCCACTGATAACCGGCACATCAAAGAATTTACAGGCATCGGCCAGCCCCTTCACCGACGCCACAAAGTCGGCATAGGCCTCCGGATCGTAAGGACTTCCAAAATTAAGGCAATCAGAGATAGCCAGGGGTCTTCCACCAGCACATACAATATTGCGAACGGCCTCGGCCACAGATATCCGTGCCCCGTTATAAGGATCGGAGGTAAAATAGGCCGGGTTACTATCAATCGTTGCCAGAAGAGCCTTTTTCCCACTGTTGATCTCGATGATACTGGCATCCGATGGAAATTTAGCACTCTGAGCCTCTTTTTTAGCGCTTTTTGCAAACTTTTGAATCAGCCATTTTTTAGAGGCCACATTCAACGATTTCATCATTTTATCGACAACCGCGGGATAATGATCCGGCTCGGGCAGGTCATCCACGTTATAGCTTTTAGGCAAATTCCGATGGGAGGTCATTTCCCGTTCATAGACGGGGGAGAGTTCACCCAGACCAAGATATTTAGCAGGGAATTCGGCCAGTACTTCCTCTCCTTTTAAACACTTAAAGAGGCCACTGTCGTTAACCAGACCGATCACCCCAATGGAGAGTTGAAATTCGTCGGCGACGGACTGAATGAGGTCCTGATTTTCGGGGGAAAAGCAAATCAGCATTCGGCCCCAGGTTTCAGAGATCAGGATCTCACGAACCGAAAGGTCCTTTTCCCGCAAGGGAACGCCTTCGAGCATAACATCCACGCCGCTGTTTCCACGGGCCACCATTTCGGTAACTGCACCAACAATACCCTGAGCACCAACCGATTGAACACCAACTAACAATTTACCATCAATTAATTTCTTGAGTATCTTATGGAGTTTCTTTTCAATCTCTATGCTGCGCATTTGGTCGACAGAAATGCTTTTAGTTTGTTTCTCAGAAATTACATCTGCCTCAAAAGCATCGGCATCAATGCCATCACGTCCTGTTGGAACGCCTAAAATAGCCACCAGATTTCCGGCGCCCTGAGCCACGGCCGACATCAAATCCTCTTTAGCGGCCACTCCAACCGACATGGTATTCACAATAGGACTTGAGTTGAAACCTTTGTTAAAATAAACCTCTCCGCCCACCACCGGAACGTCAAACCCCTTTTCAAAGTCGGTAAGGCCTTCGATAACTTCAGAGAAGAGCCAGGCGGCGGTATCGCGCTCGGGATCACCAAACCGCAGTGAGTTAAGAATAGCCACGGGTCGTGCACCCATGGAAAAGATGTCCCGGTTCACCACCCTTGCTCCGGTAGAGGCGCCCAACCTGGGTTGAACGGCACAGGGATGATTGTGGGATTCCAGTTTAAACACGGCCACCTCATTGTTGCCAATATCGACGACCCCGGCACTTTCCTTTCCGGCCTCCACAATTACCTGTTCTCCTTTTTTGGGAAGGAGGTTCAGCCATTTTCTTGAATTTTTATAACTCGCATGTTCGGACCATAGAATTGAAAATAACTCAAGCTCAAGCTGATTAGGCAAACGCCCCAGAATAACCTTCATCTTTTCAAACTCTTCTGATGTTAAATTCATCAGTTCCGCATCAGCTATCGAAGTCTCTAAAATATGGTTCATAATCTGATTTTTTTGTTCCGGTAAGAATATCACAAACAATGTTTTTGGGTACATTTGTGTCACCGTATCGACGATTGTTCGGTTTTGAAAATTAGAAAAAAATCCTAACATTACAAACTACGGGGCATAAATACGTGAAACGAACCCCGCAAAAAACAGGTCACGCTCCCGATAAAAAAATCGGGACAGGGAATGTAATCTTATTGACACAGAATTTGTCCCGTTTGTTTTGCGGCAGGCGCATGATTATCTTTAAGTGAGTTCCCCGAATCGAATTAGGGATGACCCAAAAAAACAAACCATAATAAGCCCAATGAAAAAGAAAGCCATGATTACCGGTGCTACATCAGGGATAGGAAAAGCCTGTGCCTTGATGCTGGCTCGAAACGGGTTCGATTTGATCATCACCGGAAGACGCAAAGAACGTTTGGAAGAGTTATCCCAGGAAATAGAGCGTGGTGGCACCCGGATAAAAGTGCTCTGCTTTGATGTTCGGGACCGGAAAGGGGCCCTGGATGCCTGGCAATCGCTTTCCGAAGAGTGGCAAAATCTTCACCTCCTTCTAAACAATGCAGGATTAGCCGCCGGAGCCGATCCCATCCAGGAAGGAGACTGGAACGACTGGGAACAGATGATCGACACCAACGTAAAGGGTTTGTTAACGATGAGCCAATTGGTAATTCCCGGCATGATTAGACGCAAACAGGGACATATCATTAACGTAAGCTCCATCGCGGGCAAGGAAGTGTATGCCAATGGGAATGTTTATTGCGCCTCCAAGCACGCTGTAGAGGCACTCACCAAGGGTATGCGCATCGATTTACTGCCTCATAATATAAAGGTATCCTCCATTTCACCGGGGATGGTAGAAACCGAATTTTCCGTTGTGCGCTACCACGGCGATAAAACCAGTGCCGATAAAGTGTATCAGGGTCTCACGCCCCTTTCGGCAGAAGACGTGGCCGAAGCCGTTGAGTTCATGGTGACGCGGCCGGCCCATGTAAACGTGAACGATCTGCTATTAATGCCTGCCAGACAGGCAAATGCGACCTATAACTACCGGGATTAGCGCTGGAAGGAATAAAAAACCGGGAATTCAATAAAGGCCAACCGAGAGGGTGCATTCAGGTCATCAGAGAGCAGACACCCATCAAAGAGTCCAGCCCCCATTTCATTGATATTTAAATCACTGGTGAAACTCAGAAAAAATTTGCACTTTTACCATACATTAATATATGGCGTCATGCGTAAAACACTTCTCTCTGTATTATTTACTATAGCTCTGACAGTTAGCTCTTTTGGTCAACCCACCGACACGCTTGTTAATTTGGTTTACCGGCTGCGCATCTTCAGTGAGATCAACAGCACCAGCTGGATTCATACACAACGGGCCTTCGAGGAGGCCGAAGCCAGGAAGGCCAATGCCATATTACTTCATTTAAACACTTACGGGGGAGAAGTGGTATTTGCCGATTCCATTCGCACCCGGATTCTCAACAGCGCCATTCCCGTATATGTATTTATCGATAACAATGCGGCCAGCGCCGGGGCATTAATCTCTATTGCCTGCGACAGTATTTACATGCGTCCGGGCGCCAACATGGGTGCTGCCACCGTGGTGAATCAAACAGGCCAACAAATGCCCGACAAATACCAGTCGTACATGCGCTCCACCATCCGGGCCACGGCCGAAGCCCATGGAAAAGACACCATCATCACCCCCACCGATACCCTCATTCGTTGGGTACGCGATCCTCAGATTGCCGAAGCCATGGTAGACGACCGCATCTCCATCCCGGGGGTGATAGATACCGGTAAGGTTCTTACCCTCACGGCCCTCGAAGCTATTAACCTTGGCTTTTGCGAGGGGACTGCCAACTCGGTAGAAGAAGTGATCGGGTTATTGAAATTAGAACCCTACACGATGGAGACTTTCGAACCCTCATTTTACGACGGTCTAAAGGGCTTTTTAACCAGCCCTGTATTACGAGGCCTCCTAATTTTAATCATTCTGGGTGGTCTCTACTTTGAGCTCCAATCGCCAGGCGTAGGTTTTCCTCTAATTCTGGCCGCCGCAGCAGCAGTACTCTATTTTGCACCTCTCTACATCGATGGACTGGCAGCCAACTGGGAGATACTCTTATTTATTATTGGAGTGGTGCTCATTGCCTTAGAAGTATTTGTCATTCCGGGTTTTGGCATTGCCGGCATTTCCGGCATCATACTGGCCTTAACAGGACTCGTGCTCAGCTTGCTGGAAAACAGAGCTTTCGACTTTTCACGGGTAGATGGGACGGCTTTCGTCACAGCCTTGCTCACTGTTTTCACCGGAATCATTGGTGGATTCATTCTTAGCATTTGGCTGAGTCAGAAGTTGCTTACTACGAACAAAGGCCCCTTTTCGAAACTGGCCCTTCAAACCTCCCAGCCCATCAGCGAAGGTTACCTGGGGGTGGATGCCAGCATGAAGAGCCTGGTGGGCTTAAATGGTAAATCGGTAACGGTTCTTCGCCCTTCGGGTCGCGTAGAAATTAACAACAAAGTATATGATGCCCGGGCTACAGAAGGATTTATTGAAAAAGATGAGGCCATTGAGGTAACCGGTTTTTGGGCGGGCCAATTGTATGTTAGACGTATGGAAGAATAATTTTTGCTATCCAGAGAGTACAAAAACTGATGTTTTTTGTACTCTGAAGCAACACTCATAATACAACATTGTCATAACCACCTATAAATGTAGCCATTACAACAGCCTATAAATTTCAATTTTTTTGTTGTTTTTTTTTGCAGGTACTGTTGCATAGAATCAAAAATTACTACTTTTCCACCATAAAAGAAAACCCTTCGGTGTGTAAAGGATTTTTGCAGGGATGAAAAACGAACGAATCAGCCGACTGGTATTCAATTACATGAATAAAAATTCACACAATAAAAAAAAACAAATATTTTTATTATTAATTTTTTAACCTCAGAGTAGAATCATGAAATCAAAAAAGCTGCCACTAAAAAAGAGCGCTGAATTCGAATCCAACGAAAAAGCCAAAAAGGCAGGAGTGAAAACACCAAAGGTGAAACGGTCGAAAAAACCTTCGATCTATGATGACGATGATGAAATGGACGGTTTCATCCTAAACGACCAAGATTTTGGAGGCTTTAATGATTACGATGACGATGATGATGATTTTTATTAACCAACTTATTTTAATTTGAAAAAAGAGGCTGCCTAGGGGCAGCCTCTTTTTTCATTACGACTCACCCTCCAATACCTTTCTGCTATGAACCGCCCAGATACCATCCGATGCCCCTGGTCGATGGGACACCCTCTACTGATACACTATCACGACACGGAATGGGGTGTTCCCCTGCACAACGACCAAAAGATTTTCGAATTTTTAGTATTGGATGCCTTTCAGGCAGGGCTATCCTGGTTGACCGTTCTAAAAAAAAGAGAGGCCTTCAGGGAGGTATTCGAAGGGTTTGATTACAACAGACTGGCGTTTTACACCGACGCCCAGTTGGAGGAAATCCTCAAAAACCCGGGCATCATTCGCAACCGGCTCAAGGTCTGGTCGGTTCGAAAAAACGCTTTGGCTTTTCTGAAGGTAAGAGAGGAATCAGGCTCATTCGACCAATATCTTTGGAAATTCGTGGATGGCCACCCTATCCAGAACAATTTTTCGGCTGAAGCTGAAATCCCTGCCAAAACGGGCCTGGCAGAAACCATCAGCAAGGATTTGAAAAAAAGAGGTTTCAATTTTGTAGGGCCTACCATTGTTTATGCCTTCATGCAGGCGATGGGCATGGTAAATGATCATCTTACCACCTGCTTCAGACACCAGGCAGTAGCCAGGGAGGAATGATTCAATGCCCCTAAAAAGACCCTGAAGACCCTGTTAAAAGGCCCCACCTGATGCAATGGTTTATCAATACTCAGAAGGTAACCATCTTATCGGCCCAAACAACCAGGTCCACACAATCGACCATAGTTGAAATGGGACAAGCCTCTGTGCTTTTCAGCCGGCGGGATGTCAAACAGGTTCCACAAGCCAGAATCTCTCCGCCTGCTTTCACAAATGCTTTTAATTGTTCGTCTACATTGTACGTGTGGTGCGTAAGCCCCTCACACTCTACGGCTTCACCCATTAAGAACAGCTTAACTTCGTGCCCTTGCTTCCTTGCGGTGACTGCAAAGCGAAAAGCATTCCAAGCCATTTCGGTGGCTTTGGTCTCTAAGATAATTCCAATTTTCATCTCATTATAATTATTTGTTTTTTATCTGTGCCGATACATCGGGATAACTCGCTTATAATGCCCTCCTTCCCGATTGAAATCGGGACAAGTAGTGTGAACAAGGATTATTCCCCGCTCTTTCGGGGGCTCGTTTCATCCATCCCAAAATTGCACATACAAAGGTAAGGGTCGATTTTCAAAACCAGAGGGAAAAAGGTGCAAAAAACGATCAAGCCGCACAAAGTGTATCTTTAAATATCCCACGTTACAAATTACAAAAAAATGTTGAACCCGTGTTTCATCGACCACCCTTCTTGGAAAATGCAACCTGGCTTTACGGCGAACCATCTGCATGAATCCTATCCCTCTTAACCACTCTGAAAACTAATGACTGGTTGGTAAGTTCCCACAAAACGGTTATATTTGCTGCTGTGAGAACAATGATAAAGCAAATCGTTTTAGGGATAACCCTTTTGGCCGTTCTTCCCGGGTTACTGGGGATAGGATTGGTGCATCATCATTGTATTACGTGCAACAACCAGGAAACCAGCATTACCCTTTTTCTGTTGCCTCACGAGCATCATTCCGAACCCTGTGAATGTGAAACATCGCCATCTGCTGCCAGGGAATGCCCTTCGGCCCACCAACACCAGCACCAGCATCATACGCACCAGTGTCAGGTGGACCTCCATAAGCTTAACATCCCGATGCAGATGGATCAGGTCCGGAAATTGGTTCCCCCAGTGATCGGGCTGGATTGTTTGTATTTCACGACCCTATTGCTAAGCCCCGATTATCTTCAGGCAAACCTTTTGCTGGTTGATAACCTTGAATCTCCCCCTCCCTTTTTTCAGCGGCATCAGAGCCCCCAAAGGCTTAGTCTGAATGCGGTTTATCGTTTATGATTCGTTGGTCATTCTTTGCATGAACACCCGAAATATTTAAGGAAATAATTTATTCTCCCCAAATCAAGGTGATTCATTGTATCCTGTTACAGTTTTAAAGATGACGTCTTAATAACGATCAAACCCTTCATTCCTTATGAATCGAATACTTTTTTGGGCACTTCTCCTATGGGGAAGCATGACCTCTATAACTGCACAAACTCTCACCGGAACCGTTTTTGAGCTCCAAAACCAGCAAAAAAACCCGCTAACCGGAGCCAATGTCTATTGGGAGGGCACCACCATTGGCACGGCGACTAATGCGGAGGGCCGGTTTGAGATTGCTCCGGCCAGGACCTCCCGAACCCTCATCATCAGTTTTATTGGCTATAGACCCGACACCCTGGTCATCAAGGGTCACCCGGGAGCCATTGAGTCCATTCTAATGCCCGACAGCGAACTGGAGGAAGTGACGGTAGCCAGCCGCCAGGCGGGGACCCATATCTCCAGAATTAATCCCATCACCACAGTCACAATTACAGGGGCCGAACTATGCAAAGCGGCCTGCTGCAACCTGGCAGAGAGCTTTGAGACCAATGCTTCGGTAGATGTATCCTATTCGGATGCGGCCACCGGGGCCAAGCAAATTCAGCTGTTGGGTCTCTCCGGCACCTATGTTCAGATGCTCACCGAGACCATGCCTAACTTCCGGGGGCTGGGCACCTCTTTTGGGCTGGATTACGTGCCGGGAGCCTGGATGGAATCCATACAGATCTCCAAGGGAGCGGCTTCAGTGATCAATGGGTTTGAAGCCCTGACGGGCCAGATAAACATTGAATACAAAAAACCGTTGACCTCCGAGAAGTTCTTCGTCAATGGTTTTACCAATTCTCAGGGTCGCATGGAGACCAATGTCAACGGAGGGATTTACTTAGGTGAAAAATGGAAAACCGCCATTCTGGCCCATGCTTCTTCGGATGCTCTCGAGAACGATGACAATAACGATGGCTTTTTGGATGAACCGCTGATCAGAAAGTACAGTTTCATGAACCGTTGGGAATACAACGACCATAAGCAATTTAACACCCAATTTGGGATTAAGATTCTCGACGAGGAGCGAACCGGAGGGCAACAAGGATTCGACCGGGATGCCTCCCCCGCAACCTCTGAGTTTTACGGCATAACCATTGACACCAAAAGAGCCGAGGGCTTTGTAAAAGCGGGCTATGTATTTCCGAAGGACGAACACACCAACATCGCTCTGGTAACCAACCTCTCGTACCACGAGCAAAACGCGTTGTTTGGGCAGCGCCACTACAATGCCGACCAGACCAGCATTTGGTCCAACCTGACCTTTCAGTCGCACCTGGGAGAGAGTGAAAATCATAAATATACCACCGGATTCAGTTACCTGATGGACCAACTCTCGGAAGAACTCTCGGGTCCTGCCCTTTCGGTGAATAACCTGGGCAGGGAGGAACATGTTCCGGGAATTTTTTTCCAATACGCTTACAACCTGCCGGAAAGGCTTACTCTTTTGGGGGGCTTGAGAGCCGACCACAGCAGTATTTATGGAACCTTCTACACCCCAAGGCTACACTTTAAATACAACCTGAGTGACGCAACAACACTAAGAGCTTCGGCTGGGAAAGGTTATAGAACACCCAATGCCATTGCTGAGAACAACTCTTTTCTCACCACCTCACGACAAATTTTTGTGACCGATAACCCCGATCAGGAGGAAGCATGGAATTATGGAACCAATGTGGCCCATTACTTTCATCCGGGACAAAAAGAGGTGGCCCTCACACTGGAGTATTATCGTACCGATTTTAACCATCAGCTGGTTGTAGACCTGGACCAGTCGGCACGGGAAGTACACTTCTACAACCTGACTGGAAAGTCCAGATCGAACACCTTTCAGGCCAGCCTTTCATCAGAAGTTCTCAAGGGTTTAGATGTTTTGTTGGCCTGGCGCTTAAACGACGTAAAGGTTACCACCAATGGAACGCTGCAGGAGAAGGCCTTGCAAAGCCGACATAAGGGGCTTATCAACCTCTCCTATGCCCCGCCCCTGAACAAATGGCAGTTCGATTTCACCACTCAGTTCAATGGCCCCGGGCGACTGCCCAGCACAGCCGACAATCCGGAGTCTCTGCAGAGAGGGGATAAGTTTAAAGGGTATGAAATGATCAATGCTCAGATAACCAAATATTTCAAAACATGGAACCTATATGCGGGCGTTGAGAATCTTACGGGATTCACTCAGGCCAACCCCATAATTGATGCACAATCGCCCTTCAGCAATTATTTCGATTCATCGATGGTGTGGGGCCCCATAGTAGGTCGCCGCTTTTACTTTGGGTTCAGATTCAGCATTGACCGCACCTAATATTTTTTAGCACAAACATTTAACCATTAAAACCAATCAACCATGAAGTACTTTATGCTAACCCTCCTGGCTCTTGTGATGCTGATGCCCTCCAGGGCCAACTCAGGCGATAAAAAAGAAAATAAGGCCAAAAAAGTGGAAACGATAGTCTTTTCCGTAAACATGGATTGCCAGGGATGCGTAGACGGCATCACCAAGGAGCTGACCTTCACCAAAGGGGTTAAAAACCTGGATGTCAGCCTTGAGAACAAAACAGTGAAAGTAGAATACCGGACCGACAAAACCACTCCTGTGCTACTGAAAAAGGCTATTGTGAATTTAGGCTATGAAGTAAAGGAAGCCGGCTGCGAGGAATCCCAATCGCCCTGCAGTGAGGAGCTGCCGTCCCAACATCAGGAGCACGAGCATTAACCGCCCTATCGAACCATAAAATCGAAGAAACAATCCTCTTCGATGTACCCCTGCAGTCGGTCGCCAATTTTTACAGGCCCCACCCCTGCGGGGGTTCCGGTATAAATAAAATCGCCCATTTTAAGGGTAAAATATTGGGAAATGTGTTCGATAATGCTGTCGAAACTGAAAATCATATCCCTGGTATTTCCTTTTTGCCGAACCTCGCCATTCACCTCGAGCCTAAAATTAAGGTTCTGCAGGTCGGAATAGTTATTTTTATCTACAAATTTAGATACCACGGCAGAACGGTCGAAAGCCTTGCATTTTTCCCAGGGCAGGCCTTTGGCCCGCAGTTCGTCCTGCAGGTCACGAGCGGTAAAATCGATGCCCAGCCCAATCTCATCATAATACCGGTGGGCAAACTTCTTGTCGATACTTTTCCCCAGTCGATTGATGCGCAACAGGATTTCCACTTCGTAGTGAAACGACCGGGCAAAATCGGGAATATAAAAAGGATCGTTATTACGCAACAATGCCGAATCGGGCTTGGCAAAGATCACCGGTTCAGCGGGCAAAGGATTCTTAAGTTCTTTAGCGTGGTCTTCGTAGTTACGACCAATACACAGGATTTTCATTGGGAAAGGACGCTATTTTATGGATAACTCATTGAAAAGGAAAGCCCCCAAAAGGGGTTAGCCTTTATTGGACTGACTAAAGGCACTGCGTAATTTAATATTGGTGAGGACTTTTTTGGTGAACAGCGGGAAATCACCATTCATCATCCAACCATAATAACCGGGATCTTTAACCAGCACATCTTCCACAGATTGCCCTCTGTACTTTCCGAAGTTAAAGACTTCCTGGCCCTTATCGTTGAAGATGATACGGCCTGCAAAATCGGCATTTTTGTTAAAGGTTGAAAAGTCGGCAAGAAAAGCCACTTCGTTTTCCAGTTCCTCATAACGGTCCAACTGCGCTTTCAGCACTTCATAGGTTGCCATGGTATCAGCTTCGGCACTGTGCGCGTTTTTCAGATCCTTTTGGCAATAGAATTTATAGGCCGCCTCGAGGGTGCGCTTTTCCATCTTATGAAAGATGGTTTGCACATCTATAAATTTGCGTTTTCTCATTTCAAAATCGATATCTGCACGCAAAAATTCCTCGGCCAACAAAGGGATATCAAATTTATTGGAATTAAAACCAGCCAGGTCACACCCCTCCAAAAAAGCAGCTAACTTTCGAGCCAACTCTTTAAAAGTGGGACAATCGGCCACATCTTCATCGTAAATCCCATGAATTTCGGATGTTTCTTTCGGGATGGGTCTTTCGGGGTTTATCCGATAAGTCTTGGACACTTCGGTTCCATCGACCAGCACCTTCAACATGGAAATTTCCACAATACGATCGTAGGTAATATTAATACCAGTGGTTTCGAGATCGAAGAATACCAGGGGATTTTTAAGATGTAACTGCATGAAAATTGGTTTGGTTTTAAAACACAAAGTTAATTTAAAAATTCATCCCATACGTTGTACGGGAGGTAAAAACTCATCCGATGAGTGGTACGGGATTTAAATACTCATCGGATGAGGGGTGTTAAAATAACTCATCCGATGAGTGGTATAGGATTTAAATACTCATCGGATGAGTGGTACGGGGTTTAAATACTCATCGGATGAGTGGTACAGGATTTAAATACTCATCGGATGAGTGATACAGGATTTAGATAACTCATCCGATGAGTGGTACGGGATTTAAATACTCATCGGATGAGTGGTGCAGGATTTAAATACTCATCGGATGAGTGGTACGGGATTTAAATACTCATCGGATGAGTGGTGCAGGATTTAAATACTCATCCGATGAGTGGTATAGGATTTAAATACTCATCCGATGAGTGGTTACTTTATTTACAACCCGATAACCGGTTGTTCCTCATCTTTTTTCCAGAGGATTTCCATCTCTTCCAATGTCTTTCCTTTGGTTTCGGGAACAAATTTCCATACAAAGAACAGCGATAGAACACTCATCACTCCATAGAACCCGTAGGTAACCACTCCGCTAAATTCCATCATTGCCGGATAGGTTGAAGAAATGAAGTAATTGGAAGCCCACTGGGCAGCCACAGCGATAGCAACCGCTTTTCCTCTGATCCTGTTGGGGAATATTTCGGAGATCAACACCCAGGTGATTGGCCCCCACGACATCATGAAGGAGGCGGTGTAGATAATGATAAAAACCAGGGTACTGATGCCAATAATCTCGAAATAAGAGAGGGCAGCAATCGAAAACATACCCAAAGCCATTCCTGCAGAACCCACTATTAGCAGGGGTTTCCGGCCCCATTTATCCACGGTAAAGATAGCCACCACCGTAAAAATCACATTGATGAGCCCCATAATCACCGTTTGCAGCATGGAGGCATCCTTAGCTGCGCCCATACTTTCGAAGATTCGCGGCGCATAATACAGAGCCACATTAATTCCCACAAATTGTTGAAATACGGAAAGGAGAATTCCAATAAAGATCACGGTCTTTCCAAAAGAAAGAAGCTTGGCCGACTTGTGCTGAAGGCTGTTTTTGATATCAACCAAAATGGTTTTAGCTTCATTGATCCCGTTAATTTTAGTAAGAATCCTCAGGGCTTTTTCATCCTGGTTCTTTAAAGCCAGATACCTCGGCGTTTCAGGAACCAACAACAACAGCAGTCCAAATAAAGCCGCCGGAATGGTTTCAGACAAGAACATCTTACGCCAGCCAATTTCGTTAATCCACTCCAGTGATTGTCCATTGGCAATGCCCCAGTTCACGAAATAAACCACAAGCATCCCAAAAATAATGGCAAACTGGTTAAGCGACACCAACTGGCCGCGGATTTTAGCTGGCGCAATTTCACCAATATACATGGGACTAAGGGCCGAGGCAAGCCCTACCCCAATGCCGCCAATAATACGGTAAAAATTAAACATCAGCAGCAATCCCACAGTAGGTTCCCCTTTTCCAAAAAAGAGAAATTCGGGATAACCGGAGCCCAGGGCTGAGATAAAAAATAAAAACGCCGCCAAAAGAAGGGATCTTTTCCGGCCCAATCTTGAGGCCAGTAACCCTGAGATGGCCCCCCCGATGATACACCCGATCAATGCACTTGATGTGGTGACTCCGTGAATCCAGGTACTCAGGCCCTGGCTTTCGATGAGATACGCCTGAATAGACTTTTCAGCGCCCGAAATCACCGCGGTATCGTACCCAAACAGCAATCCCCCAAGTGTGGCCACCAGCGTAATGGCGACCACAAAGAATCTATTTTTTCCGTCCATAAATGATTGTTGTTAGATATAAAGATTAATGAGCTGTTCATACAGTTCCTGTTTTCCACTGATCATTTTTGGCTCGCCGGATGCCATAGCAATAGAACGCAAATCCTCGAGGGTAAGCTTACCCTTTTCGAATTCGGCACCCTTGCCAGAATCGAAGGAGGCGTAACGACTGGCTCGCATTGCCTTATAATCTGAGTCTTTCATGATTTTGTCGGCAATAACCAGGGCCCGGGCAAACACATCCATGGCGGAGATATGGGCGATAAACAGATCCTCCCGATCGGTAGAATTACGGCGAAGCTTGGCATCGAAATTAACGCCTCCGGTTGTAAAGCCACCGGCTTCAAGAATCACCAGCATGGCCTCGGTGGTTTCATAAATATTGATAGGGAACTGGTCTGTATCCCAGCCGTTTTGAGAGTCACCCCGGTTGGCATCGATGCTCCCCAGAAGTCCGGCATCGGTTGCCATTTGCAACTCATGCTGGAAGGTATGCTGTGCCAGGGTGGCATGGTTCACCTCTATGTTGAGTTTAAAATCCTTATCGAGTCCATAGTGACGCAAAAACCCGATGACCGTTTCGGCATCAAAATCGTATTGATGTTTGGTGGGTTCCATGGGTTTAGGCTCAATCAGGAAGGTTCCTTCAAAGCCATTCTTACGGCCATAATCACGGGCCATGGTGAGGAAACGAGCCAGATGCTCTTTTTCGCGAAGGGTATTGGTATTAAGCAAAGACATATAACCTTCGCGTCCACCCCAGAACACGTAATTTTCACCGCCCAGGGCGATGGTGGCGTCAATGGCATTTTTAACCTGAGTACCGGCATGCGCCAACACGCTAAAATCGGGATTGGTAGACGCACCATTCATATAACGCGGGTTGCTGAATACATTGGCGGTTCCCCAAAGCAGCTTAGCTCCGGAGGCTTTTTGCTTTTCACTGGCATAGGCCACCATTTTTTGCAAGCGATCTTCGATCTCCCCCACAGGTCCGTCTCCTACCAGGTCGGTATCGTGAAAGCACCAGAAGGGGATTCCCATTTTGGTAATAAATTCAAAGGCAGCATCCATCCGGTTGCGGTTACGCTCCATCAAGTCGTTGGAGGCATCCCAGGGGAAAACCATGGTGCCGGGACCGAATGGGTCGCCGCCATCACCACACAACGAATGCCAGTAGGCCATGGCAAACCTGAAATATTCCTTCATAGTTTTCCCGCCTACCTTTGCTTCGGCATTGTACCATTTATAGGCAAGGGGATTTTTGGAATCCCGTCCTTCAAAACCAATCTTCCCTATTCCCGGGAAATACTCTTTTTGTCCAATTAATACATCCATCTTACTATTATTTTAAAAGGTTGTTTAAATTTTGTTTCCAATTTTGATAGCTATCATTGATAAGCGCGTTGTTACTTTCGGGGGTAACGGTCTCCAATTTGGTAAGATTACTAAAAGCTTCGTCGGGAGATTGCCAGATGCCGGCCCCTAAGGCAGCTCCCCTGGCCGCGCCCAGGGCACCATCGGTATCGTACAGTTCGATGGTGGCATTGGTCAGGTTCGACAGCGATTGACGAAACAAGGGGCTCAGGAACATATTGGCCTTTCCGGCTCTGATGATCCGGGTATCGACGCCCAATGTTTGCATGATGTCGGTGCCGTAGCGAAAGCTAAAAGCAATTCCTTCCTGGGCTGCCCGCAGAAGATGCGCCTGTTGATGAATATTAAAATTCAGCCCGCTTAAAAAAGCCCCCGGATTGGCATCCTGAAGCACACGCTCGGAGCCGTTGCCAAAGGGATAAAACAGAAGCCCCCCGGAGCCGGCTGGAGCGGTCGCTGCCAGTTCATTCATAGCTTGATAATCGAGGTTGCAGGCTGTATTTTTCCTTAACCAGGCATTCAGTATTCCTGTACCATTAATGCACAACAAGATGCCCAAACGACGTTGTTGGGCCGTATGATTCACATGCGCAAAGGTGTTGACCCGCGATAGTTTATCGGGTTCCAATTGGTCGCTGACCCCGTACACCACGCCGGAGGTTCCTGCTGTAGCGGCCACTTCTCCGGGGTTCAACACATTTAAGGAGAAGGCATTATTGGGTTGGTCGCCGGCCCGATAGCTGACAGGAATACCGGGTTCAAGTCCAAATTCATTAGCCACCCCGGGCAATAGAGTGCCCTGCACACCAAAGGTAGGCACCTGGGGAGGCAATAAATCGGTTGAAAAGCCCATGGTTTCCATGAGCTCCCCGGAAACACTGTTAGTTTGAAAATCGACAAAGATCCCTTCTGATAAGCCCGAAAGGGTGGTATTTTTCTCACCGGTGAGCCGAAAAGCAATGTAATCGCCGGGCAGCATTATTTTATCAATCCGGGCATAGGTGTCCGGCTCCTGCTCCTTGATCCATTTTAGTTTAGAGGCGGTGAAATTTCCCGGTGAATTAAGCAGGTGATCGAGACACCACTTCTCCCCCAAGGCAGTAAAGGCCTCTTTGCCATAGTTGATGGCCCGGCTATCGCACCAAATAATGGCCGGACGCACCACGGTTCCATTTTTATCGATCGGAACCAGGCCATGCATCTGATATGAGATTCCAATGGCCTTGATCTGAGAAGGTTTCACCCTGGCCTGAGCAACAACCTGCTTAAGGGCAAGCCCCAGGTTAACCCACCAATCTTCGGGCGACTGTTCCGCCCACTCGGGGCGCGGCGCAGAAATAGCCATCTCCCGCTGGGGAAAAAAAGCCGATCCGGCACAGGTCCCCGACGCAATATCCAACAGGCTTACCTTCACTGATGAACTGCCAATATCCAGGCCGAGGGTGTAACTGCTTTTTGGTCTGTTCTGTTCTGTAGTCATGATTAAATTAATTTCGGCACATCAAATTATAACGATTCACGAATATGAATGGTTGTAGGCACGCAAGAGTTCATTGTTTCGTCAGAAGCAACAAATTCGGCGGCCCGTCGGCCCATCAATTCAAAGTCGGTAGATAAAACGGTGATTCCCCGATAGATAAATTTCTTCATCGGGGTTTCATTGAAAGAGATAAAACCCACATCCAGTCCGGGCTCCATCTTTTTTTGACGACATTGTTCCAGAAAGCGGCCCAGCATGCGGTCGCTGACACTCAAATAGGCCACATTGCGTTCGACCTCAAAATTTTTACTGGATTTCTGGACCTCAAAATTCAAGCGATTCTTCACACAGAACTGCTCAAAATATTTCACCGATTCGTAAGGATGGTTGGTATATTCGGGATAGAGAAAAACAAATCGCTGGTATTTTTCCAACAGGTGCACCACCTTTCCGAGCTCCCGTGCCACCGATTCGCCAAAGTCCTGATAGAGCACATTACTTTTGGGTGAGGAATAGATATTCCAGTCGATGAGTAACAACTTATCTGCGGGCAGGAGTTCCAGGCTCCCCTTCATGGAAGGATGATCGAAAGGCATCACCACATACTTGGCATACTTACCAATACTTTCCTGTATTTGCTTACGAAACACATCCGGATTATAGTGATGAAAATGCACATCTGCCATCACATTTTCAGGCAGGTTTTTGAAGAAGGCATCATAAAGCACCTCTTTATAGGCCTTAAAGGTATCCAGGAACAGGAAAACCCTGCGAACTTCGCGGGCAATGAAGTAGCCCTTATTGGGGACCGAGTCGACCACCCCCTGCTCTTTCAACAGGGAATAGGCCTTAAACACGGTATCGCGCGACAAATTATAATCGCGGCAAACGCGATTTACCGAGGGCAGGTGATCGCCGATATTCAAAGCCTTTTGGGAAATGGCATTGTTCACCGACTCCACCAGTTGCCGGAACTTGGGCACTTCGGAGGCCTCATCTACAAGAAACTTAAACCCTGGTTTGGATCCCTTCAAAACTATTCTGTTCTATTATGCATTGATCACCAAAAGTAATTCATTTTTTCTAAAACCAAAAAAGTATTTTGGTATCTTAAGAAGGATGAGCAGAAAACACAGGGCTCTTAAAACCCTAAAAAAGCTTAATTATTTGAATTTTAGGCCTCATCCGATGATATTCTCATAAAAAAGAGTACTTTTGCACCGGTTTTTAAAGGGAGCTGTAATTTAATATGAGCTTCGGGCATGGACCGGGAAATTTCATCAGACAACTGTATAAGACATTTGTCGCTGCCGGTCCAAAAGAGTCAGAATAAAGTGGACTCCAAAACGCCAAACCCGCTTCACGTAAGGTCGACCGATAACACAACGATGGTTGCAGAAACGTGAAATTAACAGCTATGGTAATCACGTTTCTTTGATGGTTGGCTTCCTGAGAATTAAAGAGCATGATTTTGTGGGATGAAACCCTGGCGGTTTCAACGTTAATACCCAACACATATGATAAATATGTGCAGAGGGTGGCGGTTTTTTATCAGGAAACCAAAATTTTTACAGGCTAAGGCCTGAAACCATCAAACATTTTTTATGCAAACATTCAAAGAAATCGGGCTCAAACCCGAACTGCTCCAATCGCTGGAGAAGATGGGTTTTGAAACACCAACCCCCATTCAGGCTGAAACCATTCCTTACCTACTGGAATCGGACAACGATTTGGTAGCCCTGGCACAAACCGGAACCGGAAAAACCGCGGCCTTCGGACTTCCTGTTCTGAACAAGATCAACCTCGAACAAAGAGAAATTCAAACCATTATATTGTGTCCTACACGTGAATTGTGTCTACAAATCACAGGTGACATGGAGCGTTATAGTGAGTTCATGCCCATATCGGTGGTGCCGGTTTACGGGGGCGCCCCAATATTTAAACAAATTTCCGCGATCAAACAGGGTTGCCACGTAGTGGTAGGTACCCCGGGTCGCGTTAACGACCTCATCAACCGCCGCAAACTCGATCTTTCGGGCATCCGATTTTTGATCCTCGACGAAGCCGACGAGATGCTGAAAATGGGATTCAAAGATGAGATGGATGCTATTTTAGCCCAGACTCCGGCCATGAAGCAAACGCTTCTGTTTTCGGCCACCATGCCACAGGACATTGCCTCTATTGCCGGCCGTTACATGAACGCCCCCAAGAAGATCAGTGTGACCTCGCAAAACAAGACCGCTGAAAATATTGAGCACCACTATTCCATCACGTCTCCCCGCAATGCCTACGAAGCCTTGCGCCGTTATGCCGACATGAACAAAAACATCTACAGTCTTGTTTTTTGCCGCACGCGTGTTGAAACCAAAGAAATTGCAGACAAACTCATTGCCGACGGTTACAATGCCGATTCATTGCACGGGGATCTGTCGCAGGGTCAACGCGACCAGGTGATGGGCCGATTCCGTAATCGCCATCTTCAGATATTGGTGGCTACCGATGTGGCCGCTCGCGGACTCGATGTAAACGACGTGACCCATGTCTTGCACTATCACTTACCCGACGACTCGGAGAACTACGTACACCGCAGTGGACGAACCGGCCGGGCAGGGAAATCGGGTATTTCCATGGCCTTTATCACACCAGGCGAAGTTCGCAGGCTTAGGATGTTGGAAAAACAGATCAGGAAATCGTTTGTTAAACAGGATATTCCCTCGGGTAAGGAGGTTTTTCAAATGAGACTCTCCAATTATCTGAACAATATGGCAGCCGATTCGGCAGAGGATTTTCCCATTGACCAATTTCAGGGAATGATCGACGAGAAGCTGGGTAGCCTTTCCCGCGAGGACCTGATAAAAAAGCTTATTGTCAACGAATTTTCTCATGTATACAAACAATATAAGGATGCCCCTGACCTGAACACCATCGAAAGGTCTCAGACCAGACGGGAAAGAACTCCCGGACAGGAACGAGAAAGAGGACGTGGAAGAGAAAAAGGAGTTAGAGGGGTCAGAGGGGTCAGAGAAGAAAGAGAAAGAGGACGCGGAAGAGGCAGAGGCCAGAGTGGACTTTCGCAATTCAGCATCAACCTGGGGGCCAAGAACAATCTGCGCCCCGACTTGCTCATCAACATCATAAACCGCCACACCCCGGAATATAAAATTCGGATTGGACACATCGACATTCAAAACAAACACACCATTTTTGAAGCCGACAGTCAATACCAGCAGCAGCTGGTTAAGGCGTTTAACCGTGCAAAATATAAGGGCACACCCCTAACCGTTCAATCGTACAGCAACCAATAGTATTGCGGTACAGATAAGACAAACCCCCTGCTGCTTTTACAAGCGACAGGGGGTTTTTTATGACCCTTAATTGGTCATTGGAAGGAGGAGGACAGGTAAAGGTTAAAGGTTAAAGGTTAAAGGGTAAAGGTTAGGCAAAAGGCGAAAGGCTAAAGTTAAAAGGTAAAAGATAAAGGGTAAAGAGTAAAGGAAAGAGGTTAGAGGTTAGAGGTTGGAGGGATTGGGGATTAAATGGCGGGACCAGGCAGCTCCGGGTTGGGCAATAGGGGTGCCTGCCGATAGATGGCAGGGGGGATTTTGATTAATCCCGGAAAAAAGAAAACCGCCAACATTAAACTGCAAGCGGTTTTCCTTAACCAAACCTAACCCTAAACTATGAGAAAATCTGGTTAAATATAGTGACAGACTGACCCGATGTCAAGATGAGGCAACCTATAAAAAACAATCTTTAACCTTTTAAAAGGAATAACTGAACGCGATACTCAGGTTTTCCTTCAGCTGAAGTTTATCCGATTCATTATCGTAGTATCTCAAATAGGTCGCAATACGAGTACTTAAAAACACATTGATGCGCATATTCAGAATCATTTCCCATTCCGCCTGAACCTGATTATCACTCGTCATATACTCATAAAACACATCCATTTTGGAGGATAACGAAATCTCTTTCGAAACCGTCCATTTGAAGTTATTAACGAAAGAGACCCCGCCCATCCAGTCGCTCTTTTTATCAGCATCAATTTTGTACCTGGTTTGATCAATTTTGGCGGTATCCAGCACCATCACCAATTTTGAAGAAAAAGGAAGCAACAGAAGTGTGAAATTTTTCCCCTCCTTATAATCCATCCCGACGGCCATTGTAAGGTAGGCCGGGGCCATGAATCCGGACAATGGATTTTCAAGGTTTGTATCACTGGCCTTATAGCCGTTAAAAAATTGGGATTTAAAATTAATCAGACCACTGTAATACCATTTTTTACTGGCACGGTACCCATACTTACTGTTCAACTCGATTAAATCGTCGTTCACACGGGCCTTGTTATCCCCCGATTTCAGGACGCCTACTTTATGGGTAGCATTATTCTCCCACTCAACCTTGTCCAACTTATATTTGGCATTTAACCGCAGGTCGCTGAGCAATGCCACCGAGTTTTCCCCTCCCTTGACCCAGTTCTCGAGAAAGGCCTGAGAAAACTGAATGTTTTCAACGCCACCCCAGGTCCAGGGCCGAAGGATTTCCTGTCTCTTATCAATTTTCCTTTTGGTTTCAGGATCCTCTCTCTTCAAGAGGTCTGCAAAGCCGTCATAGACACTTCGTTTATTCATTCGGGCTCTATCCTCATCAATTTTTGGCGGATCGGGAATATGGGTCCAGTGCTGAGCCGCCAAATAGGGCTTACGAACCATCGTCTCATTAATGATTTGTTTAATGGGCGAGGAAGGTTTAAAATGGGTGATGAGCGTATCTCCCCTCCCGGGATGTTGTCTGAAAAGCTCATACTGCTGTAAAGGGGTTTCTTCAGGCTCCTTCAGAAAATCCAATAGATTTCCATATTGGGGGCCCTGATATTTTCCCGAGAACGCATGAGGCATATATTTTCCGGCTTTGGGCCAGTTAACCGAGGTCCGGTACGGGTTAAAAGGGGATCGGACACTATCCACGCGAACCAACTCCTTCATCTTAAGGCCATTAACATACATGACCACCCGCAGACTGTCATCTGTAATGACCTTTACCCCTCTGTCACCAGGCTGGGGAAACACCATTAACCCGGAGGGTTTTGGCAGGCGAAGATCGGTCTCAACAATCTTGAAGTTTGAAATGGGGCCTATATAAAGCGACACGGGCAAGAGCGACATGGCCTTCATCGGTTTTAACTCAAAAGTATTAACGCTTGAAACGGCCTGCGACCGGGCGTCAAAAGCCCCGAAAACAAACAGCATAAAAAGCACTAAACAACTAAGTTGACATTGTTTCATATCTAAACAAGCTTTGACCCACAAAGTTAAACGAATTACCTTACGGTAAAAAACAGATTTTTTTCCCACAAAATGCAAGCCATTATTCCTAATACCTTAAATACGTTCATTTTTTCCAATTATTTCATTCTTTGGCTGGATTAATTTTAAACGGCAAGTAAAAAAAAGGAAAGTAAAAAGCTAAAAGGGAAAAGGGAACAGAGTGGGAATGTAAAAAGAATTTTGGCCAAAGGAAGACATTGAACGGAAGCCGCAAGACAGAAATGAAGGGAAGGAAAAGGATTATAGATTAGGGGTAACCAGTATAGATGGAGGTGAATTTACTGCCGTTATTTTAACAACGGCCGGCAAAAAGATCTATCAACCTTCCTAGATTAATGTTGCCCAATCAACGAATAATAACTTGCTTTGTACTCTGATTTAAGAGAAAGCCAATGGTGTTTGAGCCCTTCCAGGCCTGGGGCCATCACCAATCAGTTGAAAAAAATCGCATGAGAGACCTCACAAACGGCCCCGAAGGGCGTCTCATCTTCAAGTTTGCCCTGCCAATGGTCATTGGTAATGTACTCCAACAGCTTTACAATGTAGTGGATTCGATCATTGTAGGCCAATTTTTGGGCAAAGAAGCTCTGGCTGCTGTGGGGGCTTCCTTTCCCATTTTCTACGCCTTAATTGCATTTGTCATTGGCATTGGCAGCGGGGCCACAGTCATCATCAGCCAATATTTTGGGGCACGCGATTATGAAAAAGTTCGGCTGGCCATCGGGACCACCTACATTTTTGTATTCATAGCCTCCATCTTTCTCACCCTGGGCGGGGTATGGTTCAGCCGGGAAATATTCACCCTTCTCAAAGTGGGGGAAGATGTGATGCCACAGGCCCTCTCCTACTTCACCATTTACATGTCGGGGCTGGTGGTTTTCTTTGGATTCAACAGCACGGCGTCGATACTACGGGGGCTGGGGGACAGTAAAACGCCCCTTCTTTTTCTCTCTATCTCAACGGTCACCAACATTCTTCTGGACCTCCTTTTTATAGTGGTTTTCGAATGGGGCATTGCCGGAGCCGCCTATGCAACAATTGCTTCCCAGGGATTGGCCTTCATCATTTCGGTGGTCTATCTGAACAATAAGAAGCATTTGATTCACTTCAGCCGCTCGACCATGAAGTTTGATCCCGGTATTTTTCGGCAGAGCCTGCGGATAGGGCTTCCAACGGGTTTTCAACAAACCTTTGTGGCTTTAGGCATGATGGCGCTTATACGAATCATAAACAACTTCGACACGTCCGTATTGGCAGCCTATACGGCGGCCAGCAGGATAGATTCTCTGGCTTCCATGCCTGCGATGAACTTGGCTTCGGCACTTTCGGCTTTTGTAGGCCAAAACCTGGGGGCCGGAAAAATCAACAGGATCAAAAAAGGGCTCAAGATGACCCTTTACATGTCGGGGGCTATCAGTTTGGTGGTGATGGCCGTAGTAATTGTATTTGGAAAATCGCTCATCGCCCTCTTCAACAGCGATCCCGAGGTCATCGGGTTTGGGCAACAATACCTTATCATAGTAAGCTCCTTCTACCTTATTTTCTCAACCATGTTTGTAGTCCATGGCACGCTTCGCGGGGCTGGGGATACCATCGTCCCCATGTTTATCACCCTAATCTCTCTCTGGGTGGTTCGAATTCCTCTGGCGCTGTTTTTTTCACACCACTTTGGGGTTGCAGGCATCTGGTGGTCCATCCCGGCCGGTTGGAGTATAGGCCTTTTGTTCAGTTTCATCTACTTCCAGCTGGGGTATTGGAAAAGGAAGCGGATAACCGGAAAGATTCTGGAAGAGACATGAGAAGCATTGACAAAGAAAAAACCTGAAGTTTACTATTCCGAATACTTGAGCAGACGAATAGCCTCTTTAAAGCCTTTTACGCAGGATACTGCGGTGAATCCCTCAGGCAGTTTGGGATTATGTTCTTTTAATTGCAGGCCGGTAACCAAAAAAGGAAAGCCCGGTAATGCTTCCCGGTATTTTTGGAACATATCCTCCAGCTCCTCCTTATCCTTGGCCGATATCACGGATGTAAAAAATGCATGGGCCCCCGTAAGCTCCTGAACCTTAATCAAATCATTGAGGGGCACCGACACTCCCAAATAAGTAACCCCCACACCCTCTTTACGCGCCATCAGGTTGTAAAACAATAACCCCAGCTCGTGCAGCTCCCGGTCGGGAAGAAACATAATCAGCTTAAGGCCCTCGGGTTCATTGTTTTGCATTTCATTATCGATGGCCACGATAAGCTTCTGCCTCACCAGGTTAGATATGAAATGTTCCTGGGCAGGATTAATAGAACCTGTTTGCCACAACACCCCAATCCGATCGAGAAAAGGGAAAAGAATTTGTTCCATGCACTCCTCAAACCCGAGTTTGATAATGGAGGCCGAAAGAGTATTAACAAATTTATGCTCATCTAAATCGAGCATGGCAATCATCATACTCTCAATTTGAACATCGTTGTTACGGCCGTCGAGGCACAAATCGAGCACCCGTCCACGCAATTGATCATCGCTGAGGTGGGCTATTTTGGAAATTTTTATGCCATTTTGATTGAGTATTGAGATGTTCAGAAGTCGCTTTAAGTCCGCATCAGAATAAAATCGAATATTGGTGGGGGTTCTTTTAGGTTCCACAATATTATAGCGTCGCTCCCAAATCCGGATGGTATGCGCCTTAATCCCTGAAATTTTTTCCAGGTCTTTTATGGAATAGACAGCCCTCATAAAAAAGTTGGTAGGTTTGAAATTTTAACGAAGAAAGGCTCCTTTTGTTCACACAAATTAAACAAAAAACAAACAGAACAACAAAGAGGGCCCTCATTTTAAATGGTAATGAGGGCCCTCTTTGCAGGAACTTAAAAAAGACTCAAAACATTAGGGGAGAATTACCTTATTAATAACGTGCACGATACCATTTGTTCCTTGCACATCGGCCAGAACTACCTGAATATCGGAATCGATAAACACACCCGAATTGTCAACAGTAATATTCAACGACTTTTGGGTATTGAGGGTAGGAACCGTGCCACTGGAAAGATCACCCGAAGCCACATTTCCTTCTACTACATGGGCCAGCAAAATGGGTGTTAAAGTGGCTTTATCCAGATCGGCAATCCCACTGACCCCCTCCAAAGCTGCAAAAAGAGCCTCAAAGGCGTCGTTGGTAGGTGCAAAAACGGTGTAAGGACCCGCTGCACTGAGGGCACCAACGAGTTCGGCCTTTACCACGGCTTCGACCAGAATGCTAAAAACAGGATTATTTAGGGCCAGATCTACCACCGAAGGGGGTAAAATCACCTCATCGATGGCATGAATAATACCATTGGTAGCCACTACATCGGTCACCACAACATTACTGGTTCCATTAAGCTTCACCCCCGTGTTATCGGCGGTAATCTGAAGACTCAGATTTCGACCTTGCGCCGTACTTAAGGTAGGCACATAACCCGAAGCCACGTTGGCGGCAGGTACAAAAGCATCCACCACATGATAAAGCAATATGGGGGTCAAATCATCGACGGTTAAATCGTCCAACGTTACATTTAAACTGGCCAATAAGGCCTCAAAAGCCGTGTTTACCGGGGCGAAAACCGTGTAATTCACACCTGATGCATCCAGCGCATCGGCCAACCCCGCCTTGGAAACCGCAGCAACCAGGGATGAGAAAGCTTCATTGGCAACGGCATGTCCGGTAATGGAAAGAGGCAAAATAACTTTATCGATGCCATGAATAACCCCATTATCGGCCATGATATTGGTGGAAATAATTTTGGCCCGACTGTTAATCATTGTAATGTCCATATCCACATACATCGACAACTTGTAACCCTCGGCGGGACCATCACTCAATGAACTGTAATATCCGGTGGATAAAGCAGCCGCCTTTTTTTCACCATCCAGAACGTGATAAAGAAGCAGGTCGGTAAGCACATCTACAGGAATATCTCCCAGACTGTTAAATCCCAACTCACTTAATACACTGGCAAAAGCCGCATTGTTGGGTCCAAAAACGGTGAAGGAGGAGAACTTGTCACTAAGAGTCTGGTCCAAACCCGTAATCGTTAAGGCCTCGACCAGGGAGGAGAAATCAGCATCCGCTTTAGCCACATCCACAATTGTTTTTTTCTTCGGGTGCACATCATCTTTGTCGTCTTTCGTGCAGGAGCCAAGTGCAAAGGATGCCATCAACAGCAACGCTAACAATTTAAGGCTTAACTTTTTCATGACGTTTAGTTTTATGTGATTTATTAAAAGCAATTACAATAATGAAACAAGACCAATCTGTTTTTGTTTAATCTTTTTCTGTTTTCGTTGAACATTTTATTAAAAACCGCCTCTTCTTATTAACTACTGCACTAACGTCCAGTAGGTTACCCCTGAAAAAAAATTGATAATTTTTTTTCCTTTTTTCTTTCAATCCCCCAACCCCGGGGTAAAAGCCCAAAGAGAAAGAGGTAAATTCCATGTAACTTCATTTATAATGCATAAATTTGTGATCTAGGAATTTGTGAATCTATAAAACCATCAAATTAATGATCAGATCGATGACCGGTTTCGGGAAGGCCATATGTGAACTTCCTGCCAAAAGAGTAATCATTGAAATCAAATCGCTCAACAGCAAACAGCTGGATATCAACACGCGAATTCCCAATCTCTACCGGGAAAAGGAGCTTCAGATTCGCAACGAGGTTAGCCGTCAATTACAGCGGGGCAAGGTGGATATTTCCTTTTATGTAGAGTCGTTAATGCCGGATAAAATCACGCAGGTCAACGAACAGGTTATCTCTGATTACCATGCCCAGCTTAAGGGGTTAGCCCAAAAACTGGAAATAACCGGACAGACTGATTTATTACGCATCATCATGTCTCTTCCCGACACACTAAAAACCGAGCAAGCCCAATTGGAGGAGGCGGAATGGCAGTCGGTTTTTGTCACTCTGGGAGAAGCCCTCACCCAACTGGAGGCTTTTCGCATACAGGAGGGGCGTTCACTTGAGGCCGACATTACTCAAAGAAACCGGTCTATTGGTGAATTGCTGCTTGAGATAGAACCTTACGAAGCCGAAAGAATTGAAAAGATAAAGACCCGAATAAGGGAAAACCTGGAGGAATTCAACGCCAAGCAGATGGTTGATGAAAATCGTTTTGAACAGGAGCTGATTTATTACATCGAAAAGCTGGACGTCTCTGAGGAGAAGGTGCGCCTGGGAAATCACTTGAAATACTTCGCCCAAACGCTGAAAGAAGAAGAGCCGGTTGGCAAAAAACTGGGTTTTATTACCCAGGAGATGGGAAGGGAGATCAACACGCTGGGATCGAAAGCCAATGATGCCGACCTTCAGCGCCTGGTGATCAGTATGAAAGACGAGTTAGAGAAGATAAAAGAGCAGGTGCTCAACATATTGTAGAGTCATGGCCGAAAAATTAATCATATTTTCCGCACCATCGGGATCAGGAAAAACCACCATTGTCCGCTACCTGATGGAACAAATGCCCCAACTGGCCTTTTCCATCTCGGCTACCAGCAGGCCCCCAAGAGGAACTGAACAGGATGGCGCAGACTATTATTTTTTGGATGCGGACACTTTTCGCAAGAAAATCGATTTGGGGGCCTTTCTGGAGTGGGAGGAGGTCTATCCCGGCACCTGTTACGGCACCCTTAAGAGCGAGGTGGAGCGCATTAACCAGGCGGGGAAAGTGGCCGTTTTTGATGTGGATGTGATAGGGGGTCTGAACATTAAGAAACAATATGGTGACCGGGCATTGGCGGTTTTTATCCAGCCACCATCGGTGGAAGCATTGAGCGAAAGGCTACGGAACAGAAATACCGACACCCCCGAGGTGATTGCCAAAAGGCTGGCCAAGGCAGAACAAGAGCTTTCCTTTGCGCCACAATTCGACACCATCATCATCAACGACTCCCTCGAACAGGCCTGCCAGGAGGCAGAGCAGGCGGTTGAGAAGTTTATAAAAGAAGCATAACATGAATATCGGGCTGTTCTTTGGTTCTTTCAATCCGGTACACATTGGTCACCTGGCACTGGCGAACTATCTGCTCGAATTTGTTCCCTTCCGGGAAATCTGGTTCATCGTGAGTCCCCAAAATCCATTTAAGGAGGAAGAGTCCCTGGCCCTTCCCCGGCATCGGCTGGCCATGGTATCGCAATCGGTTTCTCCGGAATCGCGCTTCAAGGTGAGCGACGTGGAATTTAATCTTCCCAGGCCCTCCTACACCATCGACACGCTGGAGGTATTATCGCGCAGACATCCTCAGGAGCAGTTCTCCCTTATCATGGGCAGTGACAACCTTACCCGCCTGGACAGGTGGAAATCCTGGAACGAATTGGCCGGGCGGTTTCCCATTGTGGTTTACCCGCGTCCCGGGCATCCGGTTCCTGCGCACTCGGAACTACCTCATCCCAACATCACTGTGGTGGAAGCCCCCTTACTGGACCTCTCCTCCACCCTGTTGCGAGAAGGATTAATGGCGGGCAAAAACCTGCGCTTCCTGATGCCTCCGGGCATCTATGAATACATCCGGGCCAACCATTTATACGGCACAACATGATACACCTCTATACAGGCAACGGGAAAGGAAAAACCACGGCAGCACTGGGTTTGTGTATGCGGGCGGCCGGGGCAGGCATGAAAGTTTTCATCGGCCAGTTTGTTAAGGGCATGCTCTACCACGAAGCCAGCCTCATTACCAACCGAATCCCCGAGATAAAGCTTGAGCTATTGGGCCGCGACTGCTTCATTGAACGAACACCGGTTCAAGCCGATTTCGAGGCCGCAAGGGCTGGTCTGGAAAGAGTCAAACAGGTCATCGCTTCGGGGCAATACCATCTGATCGTCCTCGACGAGCTAAATATCGCCCTCTACTATAAGTTGCTGACTCTTCAGGAAATACTAGACCTTCTCGACCACCTGCCCCCAAATCTGGAGTTGATTATCACGGGAAGATATGCCCCACCCGAGCTCATTGAAAAGGCGGATTTGGTGACTGAAATGAAAGAGGTAAAACACTATTTCGCAAAAGGCATCGAGGCCCGCAAAGGCATCGAGTGGTAGGATCCCTTCGGGACTTTTGGCGCACCAGGCTCCTGCACTCTTTTGTTTCCCGGGAACCTCTCCATCTTGAGATAACCAACTAACAATCGGGTGCTTTTGGGATTGCTCAAAGGTCTGAAATTTGTTATACCCAGGCCCATACACCCGGAAAGCAAAGAATAAATTATCGCCAGGCCAAACCTTCCCCCAATAAGCTATGCTGCCGGATGTTCTTTAACCTCACGTACTTTGGATTGGTACACTTATGACCTTATGTTTAAGGAAATAACGCCCTGTATCAGAACTTTTATAAATCTACAGGTGTTTATTGAAAGGACTAATACGGAGAGCGATATGAGTAATTACAGCATCAAAAGTTTTGAGGAGTATTTTCACATCTATCGAAAATCCATCACCGAACCTGAAAAATTCTGGACCGAAGTGGCCGAAGAACATTTCGTATGGTATAAACGATGGGACAATGTATTAAAATGGGATTTTAAAAAACCTGAAATAAGATGGTTTGAGAATGCCAAGCTCAACATCACCGAAAACTGCATCGATCGGCACCTACGTACCAAATGGAATAAAACCGCCATTTTGTGGGAACCCAACGATCCGGCCGAGCCCGCCCTGCACATCACATACCAACAACTGCACGAAAACGTGTGCAAACTGGCCAACGTACTGCAGAAGAAGGGCATAAAAAAAGGCGACCGGGTTTGCATTTACCTGCCCATGATTCCCGAGCTGGCCTACTCTATGCTGGCTTGCGCCCGTCTGGGAGCGATCCACTCAGTGGTATTTGCCGGTTTCTCGGCCCATGCCCTGGCGGCCCGTATCGAAGACGCCTCCTGTAAAATGGTCATCACCTCCGACGGGTCGTTCAGAGGGCCAAAGGAGATCGATTTAAAAAGTATCGTAGACGAAGCCTTAACCCGAAGCACCTCGGTTAAGTCGGTTTTGGTGGTACAACGAATCAATTCGGAGCCCACCATGAAAAAGGGCCGGGACCAATGGCTTAAGCCCCTGATGGACGAGGCTTCCAGCACCTTTGAGCCGGCCGTTATGGATGCCGAAGATCCTCTTTTCATTCTCTACACCTCCGGGTCCACGGGTAAGCCTAAGGGAATTGTGCATTCCACGGCGGGCTATTTGGTTTATACCGCCTATACCTTCAAGAACATCTTTCAATACCACGACGAGGATGTCTTCTGGTGTACTGCCGACATTGGATGGATTACCGGGCACAGCTACATTCTTTATGGCCCGTTGGCCAATGGAGCCACCACCCTGATGTTCGAGGGCATCCCTTCTTTCCCCGACCATGGTCGTTTTTGGCATGTGATTGAGAAGCATAAAGTCAATCAGTTTTACACCGCTCCCACGGCCATCCGTTCATTGGCCAAAGAGAAAGAAGATTACCCCAACCGTTACGACCTCTCCTCCATAAAAGTGTTGGGGTCGGTGGGAGAACCCATCAACGAAGAAGCCTGGCACTGGTACAATAACAATATAGGCAAGAAAAAAAGTCCCATTGTGGATACCTGGTGGCAAACCGAAAATGGAGGTATCTTAATCAGCCCCATTCCCTATGTCACTCCCACCAAGCCCACCTATGCCACCCTCCCCTTTCCGGGAATTCAACCTACCCTGATGGACGAGACCGGTCGTGAGATCATGGAGAACCAGGTGGATGGCAGATTGTGCATCAAGTTTCCGTGGCCCTCCATTGCCCGAACCATTTGGGGGGATCACCAGCGCTTTAAGGACACCTATTTTTCCACCTATAAAAATAAATATTTCACCGGCGACGGCGCCTTCCGCGACGAAGTGGGCTATTACCGGATCACCGGCCGCGTGGATGATATCATTATTGTGTCGGGGCATAATTTAGGCACAGCTCCCATCGAAGATGCCATCAACGAACATCCCGCCATTGCCGAATCGGCCATCGTGGGTTTCCCCCATGACATTAAAGGCAATGCGCTCTATGGCTTTATCATGCTCAAAGAGTTTGGAGAGACCCGCATAAAGGATAATCTGAGAAACGAGATCAATCAACAGATCGCCGAGAAGATAGGTCCCATCGCCAAACTGGATAAAATTCAATTTGTAAGAGGCTTGCCAAAGACCCGCAGTGGTAAGATCATGCGCAGAATTTTGCGTAAAATAGCCACCAACGATGTCAGCAATATGGGAGATACCACCACACTGCTCAACCCCGAAGTCATCGAACAGATCAAGTCCGAAGCACTTTAAACAATCAGGATCGGGAGAAATAATTGATTTTTGCTACCTTCATACTCAAAATAGAAGATTTAATCATCGCTGAGTAATATTATTTTCATTTCTTTGCGACCTTTAAATCCATGTACAAATTGAAACAAAACGAGTTTAACAATGGGTAAAGTTTTAATCATTGGCGCAGGCGGGGTTGGCACAGTTGTGGCCCACAAAATGGCAGGTCTCCCCGACGTTTTTTCCGAAATCATGCTGGCCAGCCGCACTAAGAGCAAATGCGATGCCATCGCCAAAAAGATTGGCGGCAACCGTATTCAAACGGCTCAGGTGGATGCCGATAACGTGCCCGAGCTGGTGGCGCTGATCAACAGTTATCAGCCCCAGCTGGTGGTAAACGTGGCTCTTCCTTACCAGGACCTGACCATCATGGATGCCTGCCTCGAAACCGGTGTTTCCTATCTGGATACCGCCAACTACGAGCCTAAAGAAGAGGCCAAATTTGAGTACAAATGGCAATGGGCCTATCGCGAGCGCTTTAAAGAAGCCGGTTTAACGGCTATTTTAGGATGCGGCTTCGACCCCGGAGTCACCTCTGTTTATACCGCTTACGCAGCCAAACACCACTTTGATGAGTTACACTACCTGGATATTGTGGACTGCAATGCGGGAGACCATGGAAAGGCTTTCGCCACTAACTTTAATCCCGAAATCAATATTCGCGAGGTGACTCAGAAGGGCAAGTTCTGGGAGAATGGCAAATGGGTTTTTACCGAACCTCACGAGATTCACAAACCATTGAATTACCCAAACATTGGCCCAAAGGAATCTTACCTTATCTACCACGAGGAGTTGGAATCGCTTGTAAAAAATTACCCAACCCTTAAGAGGGCCCGTTTTTGGATGACTTTTGGGCAGGAATATCTTACGCATCTGCGCGTGATACAAAATATTGGCATGGCCGGAATCGAACCCATTATGTATAATGGTGTTGAAATTGTGCCCATTCAATTTTTGAAAGCCGTGCTGCCTGATCCCGGCGAGCTGGGACAAAATTACAAGGGTCAGACTTCCATCGGCTGCCGCATCAAAGGCCTTAAGGATGGTAAGATGAAGACCTACTACGTATACAATAACAGCGATCACGAAGCGGCCTACAAAGAGACCGGCACGCAGGCCGTTAGTTACACCACGGGTGTGCCCGCAATGATTGGGGCCATGATGTATCTCAAAGAGATATGGAAAAAGCCCGGGGTATTTAATGTGGAAGAGTTCGATCCGGATCCCTTCATGGAACAATTAAATAAACATGGATTGCCCTGGCACGAGCAGTTCGATGTAGACCTTGAATTGTAAGAAAAGGTACCAAAGTTTCAGAAAACGCCCTTCTTTTTAAAGAACAGGGCGCTTTCGACATTTTTGGGCCCTGCCCGGGACCCTTTTTTACGGCCATAACCCCTGACTGATAATGCAAAGCACATTAACAGCCAGGGGTTGTTTAAAACTGCCCGCCGGGGAGTCCTATCAGGGATTCCTTCCTTATTTTTTTAAAAAAACCACCATCGCCAATGCCCATTAATTATTCTACAGCCCCTTGCCCCTCTTACGTAATGGATGAAACCCTGCTGCGAAAAAACCTGGCGCTCATTTCAGATGTTCGCGACCGCGCGGGCATAGAAATCATCCTGGCCTTCAAGGGCTTCGCCCTATGGCCCGCCTTTCCCATTGTGCGCGAATTCATCCGGGGAGCCACGGCCAGTTCGATGCACGAAGCCCGACTGGCCTACGAGGAGATGGGCAGTCTGGCACACACCTACAGCCCGGCCTATACCCCTCAAGAGTTCCCAACCATTTTAAAATACTCCAGCCACATCACCTTTAACTCGTTAAATCAATTCGGGCGGTTTTTGCCGGCTCTGAAAACGGCAGGACACAAGATCTCTCCGGGACTGCGCATCAACCCCGAATATTCGGAGGTAGGAACCGATCTTTACAATCCCTGCGCCCCGGGATCCCGGCTGGGAGTAATGGCCGGGCAACTACCGGAAAAGCTGCCAGCCGAAATTGAAGGATTGCACTTTCATGCCCTCTGCGAATCCTCGAGCTTTGAGCTGGAGAAGACCCTGGCCGCCGTGGAGCAAAAATTTGGTTCCTGGCTCCGGCAGGTCAAGTGGATCAATATGGGCGGGGGGCATCTCATGACCCGTGCAGGTTACGACCGCGAGCATCTGATTAAGCTCCTCAAAGCCTTCAGGGAAAAGTGGGGTTTGCATATCATTCTGGAGCCCGGCAGTGCTTTTGCCTGGGAAACAGGTGTTTTAGTTTCTGAGGTGGTCGACATTGTAGAGAACCATGGCATTAAAACGGCTATCCTCAATGTGAGCTTCACGGCTCATATGCCCGATTGTCTGGAAATGCCCTACCAACCCCGCATCCGCGGGGCGCATCAAACACCCGTGGAGGGACTCCCCACTTACAGAATGGGGGGCAACAGCTGTCTGGCCGGTGACTTTATGGGCTATTGGAGCTTCGAGAAACCCCTTCAACCCGGTGATCGCATCATTTTCGAGGACATGATCCACTACACCCTGGTGAAGACCACCATGTTTAACGGGGTCCACCACCCCTCCATTGTTCTTTGGAATCCGGAAGAGGGTTTACGCGAAATACGTGCCTTTGGGTATGAGGATTATAAGATGAGGATGGGATAGGAAAGTTAGGGGTTAGAGGTTGGAGGTTGGAGGTTAGAGGAGAGGGATTAAAGGAGCTGGCAGCAAGAAAAAAACCGAGGCAGCGGTGACAGTATGGTAGCAGTAACAGGGGAATTTGCAAAATGGTTAGAGCTGCGGCAGCTGCGTCACGTCTGCCGGAGATGAGGGATGAAAGAGCTGACAGCTCATAGCTGATAGCAAGAGAAAGGTACATCCCGAGTCCCTGAAGGGGACCAATGTAGAAAAGAGTGAGGAAGGATTAAAAGAACTGGCAGCAAGAAAAAAACCGCGGCAGCGGTGACTGTATGGTAGCAGTAACAGGGAAATTTGCAAAATGGTTAGAGCTGCGGCAGCTGCGTCACGTCTGCCGGAGATGAGGGATGAAAGAGCTGACAGCTCATAGCTGATAGCAAGAGAAAGGTACATCCCGAGTCCCTGAAGGGGACCAATGTGAATAACCCCCGGCGCGAAATGCGTAGCATGAAAGCTGCCGGGGGCTTTTAAAGGACTGCCGTCCGGGTCCCTGAAGGGGACCAATGTAGAAAAGAGTGAGGAAGGATTAAAAGAGCTGATAGCTCAAAGAACACCAAAAAGACTAAAGATCAGTATATTACAAATCATAAGAGAAGAAATCGGAAAAGAATTTGGCCTCCGGCCTTTTTCGTCCCTAATCACTAATCCTTGGTCTTCCTGCTCCTTCTGCTGTTTCCGACTTCCAACTTTTAACTTTTTTACCCGTTATAACTTTTCAATTTTATTTTTCTCGGCCAGTCCTATCTCACGCAATTTGAATTTCTGAATCTTGCCACTTGCCGTTTTGGGGAAGTCATCCACAAAAAACACATATTTTGGAATTTTATAACGGGAAATTTTTCCACGACAAAACTCCTGCACCTCCTCTTCACAAAGCGATTGGCCCACCTTCAATTTAATAAAGGCACTGACCACCTCCCCATATTTTTTGTCGGGCAGGCCCACTACTTCCACCATTTCCACCTGGGGAAGATTATGGAGGAAGGTTTCTATCTCGCGTGGATAGATATTTTCACCCCCCCGGATAATCATATCCTTAATGCGACCTGTAATCTGGTAAAACCCGCCGGGGGTATGAACCGCCAAATCGCCCGAATGAAGCCAACCGTCACTGTCGATGGCTTGGCTGGTGGCCTTGGGATTATTGTAATACCCTTTCATGACGTTATACCCTTTACAGCAAATCTCCCCTTGTTCACCGGTGGCACAGGTTAATCCGGTTTCCGGATCCACCACTTTTATTTCCACCCCGGGCAGATTGGTTCCTACGGTGGTTGCCCGCACTTCGGGTGAATCATGGGTTCTGGTGGCAGTCATGCCGGGAGAAGACTCGGTAAGTCCGTAAACAATAATAATATCCCGACAATTCATCTTGACCATGACCTGTTTCATCGTTTCGATGGGACACAGTGAACCGGCCATTATGCCCGTACGAAGGGAAGAGAGATCGAACATGTCGAACATGGGATGGTTCATCTCTGCAATAAACATGGTGGGCACCCCATAGATGGCTGTACACTTCTCCTTTTGCACACCGGCCAGGACCCGCAAGGGGTCAAAATCCTCGGTAAGCACCATGGTAGCCCCATGCGAAATGATGGCACAAAGGGCTAAAACGCAACCGAAACAATGAAGCAGCGGCACACAAACCAACAAACGCTCCTCTTGTGTGTATTTCATACACTGACCCACGGAGTATCCATTGTTCAGAATATTATGATGCGAAAGCATCACTCCCTTGGGGAACCCGGTGGTACCCGAAGTATATTGCATGTTCACCACATCGTGACAGTTCACCTTGCTCTTGCGTTCCAGGAGGATCTCGTCGTTAAGGTGACTTCCCAGAAGAAGCAGCTCGGGCGTATTATACATTCCCCGATGCTTTTGGGGACCAACAAAGACCACATTCTTAAGTTTGGGAAACCTAGCCGAATTTAAATGTCCCCGCTCACAGGTTTTAAGCTCAGGCACAAGCTCAAAAACCATCTCAACATAGTCGCTGTCGCGGAATCCATCTATCAAACAGAGGGTATGGAGGTCGGCATCCTTAATCAGAAACTCCAACTCCGACAATTTATAATTGGTATTAATGGTAACCAGGACGGCGCCAATCTTGGCGGTGGCAAACATCAGAGTCAACCAGTCGGGCACATTATTGGCCCAAATGCCCACGTTAGAGCCGGGCCCTACGCCTGTGGCAATAAGCCCTTTAGCCATATTATCGACCCGTTGGTTAAACTCCTGATAGGAAAAACGAAGTCCCCTGTCGGGATAGACCATAAAATCCTGCCCGGGTGTCTCCAGGGCCCACTTTTCGAGCATGGCGCCCAGGGTATCATCTAACAACTCAAATGGCATGATTCAATATTTTTTGTGATAAAACAGTCAAAAAGAAGTCGCCCAGGTGCTACAACGGGAGATAAACAACGGCCAGGATAAGTGCTTTTTCATTGCCGAGCGCCTCAATACGATGGCCTATGATGGAGTCGTAATAGATGCTGTCGCCGGTATTCAGAACATGTTTCTCTTGTCCGTAAAACACCTCTACCCCACCGGATAATACAAAGAGAAACTCCTCACCTTCGTGCGATGAAAAGCGGCCTTCCAGAGGCGATTCGGGGGTAATCTCCACCAGGAAGGGATCCATATGACGGTGGCTCTTTTCACTTGCCAGAGAGGCAAATGAAAGGTTTTCGCGCAATCCGGTGCCCGATGCCGAGAGGTTAAACGCAGGGATATTGTCGCCCTTTCGGGTTACCACAGGCCCTTTCTCCTGCTGATCGTCCAAAAAGGTTCCCAACCTGACACCCAGCACCCGAGCCAATTTAATTAACAGCCCCAGTGAAGCATCGATGGTTCCTTCTTCAATTTTAAGCAACTGATCTTCGTCTACCTGCGCTCTATGGGCGACTTCCTGTAACGACAGCTCTTTTTCCTCTCGTTGTAACCTAATCTTTTCTCCTGGCTCCATATTTTAGAGTTAAGTATGTAAGTTCGACTATGAAATTCTATTTTAAACTCAGCCCCTGAGCTGACTTCCCCATTCATGTGCAACCCGATTGGGGCAGCAACCCTCTGCCATTTTCTGAAAGGTATTAGTAAAACACCGCGGGATCATCAATTATTGAGCTTGTGGAATGGAAGCAGGCAATTATCGGCCCCCTTTCCAATTAATTGGTACCAAAAAAAAGACATTTATCATACAAAAGCAAAAAAATGGTGAAAATAGTTTCATTGAGACACATTCCCCTTTCTGCGGGAGCTTTATAACCCTTCATTAACTGGCAGGGGGAGTCTGTTTTTTTGGGCAGCCGAAGATCTGAAATCTGTTGGCCCCTTTAGGAGACCCCGAATTTTGTATCTTTGTGTCCGATAAAAAAAATCAAGACCATGCAAAACATACCCCTATTTAAAGATATTAAAGGATTAATTTTCGATCTGGACGGAACCATTGCCGACACCATGCCGGCTCACTTCATAGCCTGGAGGGAGGCCACAAAAAACTACGGCATCGATTTCACCATTGAATTGTTTGAGCAACTGGCCGGCATCCCGCTTTACCTAACCGTTGAAAAGCTAAACCAACTGTTTGGGAAACATATAGACCCCAAAGAGTTGGGCGACCTGAAGGAAAACATGTTTCTTCAAACCCTCTCACAAACCAGGGTAATTAAACCGGTTGCTGAGTTAATTAAAGCATTCCATGGAAAGCTCCCCATGTCGGTGGGCACAGGCGGTCAACGCCACATTGCCTGGCAAACCCTTCAATTCATTGGGATGGATCAATATTTTGATATTTTGGTCTCGTCGGACGACATTGTTCACCCAAAGCCCCACCCGGAGACCTTTCTCAAATGTGCGGAACAAATGGGCATTGCCCCACAAGCCTGCCAGGTGTTCGAGGATGGCATCCTGGGTATTCAGGCCGCCCAAAAAGCCGGCATGCAGGTGACCGATGTAAAAGCCTATTATGAAGTCTCCATTGGACAGGAGATCAAAAACAATTAATTCCGAATACATCATTAAACCAAACCTCTATGGACGATCCCATCTTCAATTCCGCCATTTTACTCCAACTGGTATCCACACCTATGCCCTATGGCAAATATAAGGGCCGGCGCATCTGCGACTTACCGGAACCCTACCTGGTGTGGATGTCACAAAAAGGATTTCCTCAGAGCAAACTGGGCCAACTATTGGGAACCATCTACGAGATTAAACTCAATGGACTGGAATACCTGCTGGAGCCGTTGAAAAGGTGAAAAGGTGAAAAGGGTGGAAAAGGGAAAGAGGTGAAAAAGTGAAAAGGGGGAAAGGTGGAAAGGTGAAAGAGTGAAAATTACTATTCGTGGACATCTTTTTTTGTCCCTCTCTGTGATAATCTGTGTTGATCTGTGGTTACTTTAACCTCTAGGGCTCAATGCAAAAGTGAAAAAAGTGGGAATGGTGAAAAGGGGGGAAAAGGTAGAAAGGTGGAAAGGTGGAAAAAAGACGGAGGCTGGGAACTGGAGGCTGGAAGAAAAGAAAAAAATGAGGAGATTTGAGGATGGGGTGTTGAATTGGAAACACCATGTTGCGTTGGAAACACCCACTGCTGTTCAAAGAGCAGAGGCAGAAGCGGCATTATGGTAGTATTTGTTCGACAAGCAAAAGAGGAGCCGCGGGATGGGCGGTAAAATAAAGAATCAGAAGATTTAAGTATTAAGTGATTAGAAACCGAAAAGATATTGAGCTAGCTGGGTGATGTGTTGATGGAACGGGTTGGTGAGATTAAAGAAAGGAAAAAGGATTAGGGAATAAAATTCAGGGAATCTGAGGGTAAAAAGGCAGAAATAAACACAGGCTATTTGTGTCGCCGCTGCCAATGATAGGGGCCTTGACCCTTTTATATAAAAAAAAAACACACAACCAAGTAGGGGTTTTGGGGTTTTACTGGTGTCCTGTTGTTGAAAGGGTTTTAATAATCTATAATACCGAACGCCATGAAAACGAAACATTCACTCCGCCTCAGCAGCCTGAAAGTCCTGTTTATATGGATTTTTTGGGCATTGTTTTCAGGGACCGCTCTTTGGGCCGCCCCCCGGTTAGAAAATAAGGAGCCGGTAGACACCCTGAATTTTTATTTGGTAAAAGGAATCATAATCGATGAAGAAAGCCGGGCTCCCCTGGCCTTTGCAACCCTCTCGATAGAGGAAACCAATATCGCCACGGTGAGCAACTCTAATGGTGAGTTCTCGCTGAAAATCCCAAAAGTAAACAGTGGCAACAAGGTTATGATTTCCCATATCGGCTATGAAAAGAAGTTCATCCCCATGCCTGAATTCTTAACGAAGGGGGAAAAGAAAATTGAACTTAAAATGGTGACCGTGCAGCTGGTAGAAGTCTCCATTTTTCCATCCGATCCCAACCTGCTCATTCGGGCCGTGATGAAACGCCGGAACGAAAACTATGTGAACGATCCCACCCGCATGACCGCCTTTTATAGAGAAACCATCAAGAAGGGCTGGTCTTATGTATCGCTCTCGGAAGCCGTGGTAACCGTTCACAAATATCCTTACAATAACATCCGCGAGGACCATGTAAAACTCAACATTGGCCGGAAAAGCACCAATTACGAAAAGCTTGATACCCTGGCCTTCAAATTACAGGGGGGACCTTACACAGCCGTAATGCTCGACATCATGAAAGACCCTTATCTGCTCTTTGATGAGGAGATGATTGAATATTATGATTTCCAAATAAATAACCTCACCCGCATCGACGACCGCCTGGTTTATGTGCTTGATTTTGCTCAGAAACCATCGGTTAAGCTGCCGCTCTTTTTCGGAAAACTGTATGTGGACACCCAAAATCTGGCCATTACCAAAGCCATCTTTAACCTCAACACCAAAGACCGGAACAAGGTAGCCGCCATGTTTATCCGCAAAAAGCCTCTTGGAGCGAAGGTTTATCCTACCGAAGCCTCTTACCTGGTAACCTACCGCCAAAACAAGGATGGAAAATGGTATTTCGGTTATTCCCGCGGGCAGGCCTCCTTTAGGGTGAATTGGAAACGCAAATGGTTTAACACCAACTACCACACCACCATCGAAATGGCCGTAACCGATTGGAAAATCACCGACGAAAAGTCCTTTAGAGGCTCAGACCGGCTTAAGATCAATGCCATCATGGAAGATGAAGTGGCTGGTTTTTCAAACGAAGCGTTTTGGGGCGATTACAATGTAATACAACCCGAACAACCCATTGAATCGGCTATCCGCAAAATTCAACGAAAAATGGAGACTCTCCCCTAGTCTCCCATCAACATGGCTCCGGAATACAAAAACCCGTCCAGCTCAATACGAGCCGGGCGGGTTTAATTTTTCACAAGACCTTTAGCTTCGAACGGGATGATTAGAAACCATCCTCATCATCAAAATCTTCGTCCTCATCAAAGTCATCGTCCTCATCATCCAGGTCGTCTGGATCAAAATCGTCATCAAACTCCTCATCAAAGTCTTCATCCAACTCATCGAAGTCATCGTCCGAATCATCAAAATCGTCATCCGAATCATCGAAATCGTCATCTGAGTCATCGAAATCGTCATCGTTGAAATCCACAACGCCTAATTTCCGGGAATCGTTGTCTAAAAATTCATCTGAAGTATGGATGCAACCGGCATCATCGAGATACCTAGAACTCAGATTTTCAACTGTTAATAACTGCATTTTCATAGCAATAACACTAATTGTTAAACATGTCCAAACTTAGAAAAAACCGCTAATTAATGGTCCTTAATATTCAAAAAAAAATCAAAAATATTATGCTTCATCCGAAGGCCAGATAACTTCATCTTCCTCCTCGTCCCAAAAAGGACCCCACTGAATCTCAGAAAGCTTCCCATTATCGAACCACAGATTAAGGCTGGCTTCCTGCACAAAGGCAATCTGTTGATTAACCTCTTCACCCTCCGACACCTCATCGATAGTGACATCACCCAGACCCATGAGGTCAATTTGGTCAAGCACCTCCTGTTGACTTAAACCAATCAGATCCACGCCCTCGAAGGTATAGTCGGGTGAGCTCACAGCGAAGGAGGTCAACCGCCAGTCTTCCAATTCGTCGAAGGCAGCCGAAATCTCAAGTTCATCGTAATGCCAGACTTCGGAGTTATCCTCATCCAGGTCTTCATTGACGATTTTTTCGATCTCATCGGGTTCACCCAATATTCCTTTAATTTCTTCGCGCAACATACCAAAATGCATATTGTCAAGGCCTTTGCCTAATACGATGTTCTGTCTCATTTTATTTTAGATTACAATTTTCACAAGCCAAAGAGTTACTTCTCCCTATTGGAGCAAGATTAACAACCGATTAAAACACAACCAGATTAAAAGACTGGTTTTCAGCTTACTGTCATACACGACTGCCTCCCAAACAAGAGGACCAAATGTAAGGATTTTTTTTACGCCACCACTACCCTCCTCTATTATTACTTACCCCAACCGCTTTCGGGAAGGACTTTCAATAAAAAACCTCCCCCGATTTCCAATTAATACTATCCCCATCATCCGGGCACTCATAAAGTAAGCACAATCCATATTCCTAAAAGCCTTTAGGTTTAATACATTCAAATTTATATAAATAATTATTGGGAAAACAGCTTTGCTTTAATAATTATCGCGACAGGGCTTCTTCCAGAAAAAAAACTTTTTTTTGCCTTGCCCCCCTCAAAAATACAGGGAATGCATATTTTTTTATCTTTTTTTTGAGGTTTACCCCCTCTTTTTTGATTGCATTTTAATTTTTTTATATACTTTTGCTCCGTCAACAAATTAAAAGAGGGGGGGGTAACTCTTAAAAAAGTATCTTTTTTTTTAAAACACCCCCCTTACTGAAAGGAAGAACAAAAAGCACTTTGAAACTCAAATTATAAACCCTTAAAATTAAACCATTATGAAAATGAAAAAAAACATCGTTTTAGTTCTGGCCCTGGTTGGTTTAGCCTTCCACTCCTTCAACGCTATGGCTCAAGCAGAGGTTAGCCTGGGAGTGGATTTAATGAGCCGTTATGTATGGCGTGGCACCGACTTCGGTGGTTCTCCCAGCATCCAGCCCTCTATTGAGCTCAGCACAGGTGGTTTCGTTCTTGGGGCATGGGGTGCATACACCACCAATCTACCCGGCGCACAGGAAGCGGATCTATATACCGGATATTCCTTCGGTGATATTTTTGGACTCACCCTTACCGACTATTACTTTCCAATGGACGACATGTCGGACGACTATTTCGATTACGACGCCAATCACTCTCTGGAAATAAGCGGGACCCTCACCCTGGATAAATTCAGTTTGTTAGCCGGTAAATTCTTTGCAGGGGCCGACGACCAATCCCTCTATTTTGAAGCGGGATATGATTTTGGACCGGTCAATGCCTTTATCGGAGCCGGCGATGAAGTTTACACCACCGATGGAGACTTCGACCTGGTGAATATAGGTATTGGCACCTCAAAGGAGATCAAGTTAACCGATTATTTTTCGCTACCGATGTCGGGATCGTTGATTCTCAATCCAGACAGCAAAAGCTTATTTATGGTTGTGGGCATCTCGTTCTAACACGCCCACCCTTTCAGTCATATTAAACAAAGAGCAAACAGATAAAACGAAACCATAAGAATTAAAATATTGAACAATGAAAAAGATCGAAGCCATTATTCGAAAAACCAAGTTTGACGAGGTCAAAGAAGCCCTCAGCGAGGTAGGTATTGGTTTTTTTTCCTACTGGGATGTACGCGGCATTGGGAAAGCGCGCGAAGAGAGAGCCTTCCGTGGTATTGTATACGATACCAGCTCCATCGAACGGGTAAAATTATCGATTGTTGTCCGCGACAAAAACCTGGACAAAACCATTAAGGCCATCATTGATTCGGCCAAGACCGGCGCTATTGGCGATGGAAAAATATTCGTCATCAACATCGAGGAGTCCTACCGGATTCGCACCAACGAGACAGGAGATGATTCCCTTTTTATCAAAGGGGAAGAGAGCTAATTAAAACATCAGATTGAAAAGACATAAAGCCTAAAACAATGGAAGAATTAACAAAACAAGTATCCGAAATAACCGTCTCGTTAGACACGGTGTGGGTTTTAATCGCTGCAGCCCTGGTGATGTTTATGCAGCCTGGATTTGCAATGGTTGAAGCCGGTTTTACAAGAGCCAAAAACACGGCCAACATTCTGATGAAGAACTTCCTCGACTATTCGGTAGGATCACTGTTCTTTTGGTTGGTAGGTTTCAGCATTATGTTTGGCACCGACCTTGGTGGATTCATTGGACTCCCCGACCTGTTCTTTTCAGGCAGCTATGGGAACGATGTGGATTATGCCATGCTTATTTTTCAAACCGTTTTTGCGGCCACCGCGGCAACTATTGTCTCGGGAGCAGTCGCTGAGCGTACAGAGTTTAAAGCCTATATCCTGGCCAGTTTGGTTATCACAGCCCTGATCTATCCCATCTCGGGACACTGGGTATGGGGTGGTGGCTGGTTAAGTGAAATGGGCTTCCACGACTTCGCCGGATCTACCGTTGTTCATTCGGTAGGTGGATGGTTGGGTCTGATGGGTGCCATCACCGTAGGCCCTCGCCTGGGAAAATACAATGGCAGCCGAAAGGCTATTCCCGGACACAGTCTCACCATTGGTGCCTTAGGGGTCTTCATCCTATGGTTTGGCTGGTTTGGATTCAACCCCGGCTCCCAGCTGGCAGCTACAGGACTGGATAACATTACCGCCGTAGCCTCCATCTTTGTAACCACCAACCTTGCTGCCGCTGCAGGAACTGTTACGGCTATGGTTATCTCCTGGTATCGCTATAAACGACCTTCTCTGGGCTTATCCCTTAACGGTGCCCTGGCTGGATTGGTTGCCATCACCGCTGGTTGCGATGCCGTGAGCCCTGGTGGGGCGGTCATCATAGGTATTGTAGCCGGTTTTGTTCTCATCTTTGGGGTGGAGTTACTTGATAAAATGAAGATCGACGACCCGGTTGGTGCCGTTACCGTACATGGTTTTAATGGTGCGGTAGGAACCATCATGGTAGGCCTTCTGGCCACCGACGGCGGTCTGTTCTATGGCGGTGGCGCTTCTCTTCTGGGTGTACAGGCCCTTGGTGTTGCAGCCGTTGCCGCATGGGCATTGGGTACCGGATTCATCCTGTTCAGAGTATTGAAAGCAACCGTTGGCCTCAGAGTTCCCAAGCGGGTTGAGGAAGAAGGTTTGGATGTATACGAACACGGAGAAAATGCTTACGGCTACTAGCCAAAACCAGAACCAAATCTAAATCTAAATCTAAAATCGGACCAACGTCCGTAAACAAAAAGAATATTGGAACCCAAACGTTCCAATATTCTTTTTTTTGTTTCCACCCCCCTGCTTACCCCCCCCAGTTCTCCCGCAATTCCCACAGGCATCGGCCATTAGGTTATCGTAGAAGAGAACCCTGAAAGGCTTAACAGTCGTTGGGGAGAATAGGTTAGAGACTAAAAAGAAAGGAATATCGGAACCGGGTTCAGAGACCCAAAACGTTCCAATATTCCTTTTCTGTATTTTTTACCCTAAAGGGCTTTGGTCACACCAGCAGGTTAACCATTAATCATCATCGGCATCAGCAGCATCAGCTCATCTTCCGCATCGGACTTGTCGAAGGGCACAAAGATACCCGCCCGGGCAGGGTCTGAAAGCTCAATAACCACATCGGACGAGGAGATGTTGTCCAGTATATCGGCCAGGAAACCTGATTTAAAACCAATTTCCATCTCATTGCCTTCGTACTGACAATTAAGCTTCTCAAAAGCAGAAATAGAGAAATCGATATCCTGAGCAGAAACAATCATTTCGTTGTTGGCCAGATGTAGTTTTACCAGGTTGCTGGCCTGGCTGGCAAAAAGAGAAACACGGCCCAGGGTACTGAACATATCCACCCGGTCGATTATCACCTTGTTGGGATTATCCTGGGGAATCACGGCGTTGTAGCTGGGATAGTTGCCCTCTACCAACCGGCAGATCAGCTTATATTTCTGAAGGGTGAAAAAGGCGTTCTTATCATCAAACTCCACGATCACCTCTCCCTCCTCTTTGGGAAGCACATTTTTCAGCAATCCCGCCGGCTTTTTGGGTAAGATAAAGGCCGCCTCAAAGTCCGGGCTGACATCGTTGCGCTGGTAACGAACCAGCTTATGAGAGTCGGAAGCCACAAAGGTCAGATTCTCGGGCTTAACCTCGAAAAGGATTCCGTTCATCACGGGGCGAAGTTCATCGTCGGCGGTGGCAAACAAAGTCTTCACAATACCACTCAACAACAGATCGGCCGGGAGTTGTATCCTACTGGATTTCAGCTCATCCACCTGTGGCAGAATTGGAAAATCCTCTCCACTCTGGCCCACTACGCTAAACTTACCTTTTTCGGTGCTAATGTCCACCTTCATCGTATCCAGCGATATATCGAAATTAAGCGGCTGCTCGGGAAACTTACGGAGCGTCTCCAGCAAGATTTTGGAAGGCATGGCTATCACGCCTTCACCCTCCGAGTTACCCAACTCGAGAGAGGTAATCATCGTCACCTCCGTATCGGAAGCGGTAATGGTAAGGGTATGCCCTTTCAGGTCGAGCAGAAAATTGTCGAGAATAGGCATCGGGCTCTTGGAAGAGATAGCCTTACTAACAGCCTGAAGATGAGAAAGCAGTTCTGAACTGGATACAACAAATTTCATTGATTTCTATTTTTTACATTTTGAATCAAATATATAAAGAATAAGCCAAAAATGGTACATGATTTTTTTCACTCAGCCATTTAACCTGCATTGCGGGGATGAATATATAAAAAATTAATATGTCATCCGTTTATTTAGCGCCGGATTTATTTCGTTCTTCTTTTAAAACAGGAGTCTTTAACCTCCACACTGCGAAGACCGGATCCCAAAAAAGACGATCCAACCACTCAAGGTCCATAAAAAACAGGGCGATACACAAATTAGCCAATCCATCAACGGCCAAACCTGCGCCGCCTGATAAAGGGAATCAAAACACCCGCCAGGATCACCAACAGCAGAGGTCCTCCCACATTAAGTATTCGCCAAAAGGCGGTTTCACCGGAGAGCTTCTCCGTATTGAGCAGCCGAAGGGTATAACTTCTCGACCTGAGAGCCATCCATCCTTCGTCGTCGGTGAGAAAGTTCAACGCATTTAGAACAAACTGCTTATTTCCGTAATTCTGATTGGTGACCTCATCAAAGCCGAGAGGGAGAATCTTTGGGTCTCCACTCTGCTTTCGGCGCACTTCGTTTCGGATGATATCCCCATCGGCCACCACAATCATCCGGGTGGGCACGCTCCGGGCCATCATCTCCCCGCCCTTAAGCCCAACCACACCAGGAGGTTGCGACCGGTTCTGAAACACCGAAGGAAACACCCCCTCAGCAGCATAAGCCACGGGCAGGTAGGATTGACGGAACGCCTCCTTGTCGGGAGGTTGGTTCATCCCGGCCATGGAGACCAAAACGGGTGTCTCCAACACACGGGCATAACGGCTGGTTTGCAGCAAAGGGGTTCGAACCACCTGTGGATTCTGACCCACAGTATCGATGGTACTCACAAATTCGCCCTTCACCACATTCAGGTAACGGGTAACCGGGTGCCCTTTATTGGTGTTTAACAACGGATTAAAATACCAGGGCATCGACACGAAACGGGCCGACTCACCCGGAGGCGAAACGTTCACCGGAATCACTCCCGACTGCAGGTCTTCCACCAGCACCGGGTTGATTCGGAAGCCATACCTGAAGAGCTGATCTTCGAGGTTGAGCTGATAGGGTAATCCGACAGCTTGCGAGGAGTGCCTGAGGCTGTCCATGGATACGTTGATGGCATCGAGCAACCACAAGATACGGCCCCCCTGCATCAGATACTGGTCCAGGAGGAATTTCTCCTCCTCATTAAAGGCCACTGCGGGCCGTGCCACAATCAGGGCTTTATAGGGCAGCAGAGCCTCCAGATTATTCCCGGGGTTGCCCCGCTCCACCTGATAATATTGCGAAAGGGCATCGGTGGCATCCATTACATCCAGCTCATCCAGTTCACCCTGGCCCTCCCAGAAGGCTATTCGGGGCTTCTCCCCCCCGGTCAGTCGCCTGATGGCATCGGTTAGTTTATACTCCAGCCCTTCGACAGAGGCATTAAGGTTTTCGGCCCCAGCCACGCCGGGCAGGTTCTCCAGCAAATTAACCACCACCTCCTGATCGTGGTAACGGAAGATAAGGTAAGGATAGACCAGGGTTCGTTTACGGGTACCATCTTCCGAGGCCTCAAAAACAGGCACCGGGTTCAGTCCGGCTTCCTTCAGCCGCTCCATGGCCCTACGGCTCTCCTCGGAGTCGCCCACCGGATTGATCATCTTATACTCCAGATCCTCGCCGGCATACACTTTCAGCTCATCCAACATCTCCTGAGTGGAACGCCTCAACCGCTGAAAGCCGGGATTCAAATCCCCTTCCAGGTAAACCCTGCCAAAGACAGGCGCCTCCAGGCCGGACAGAAAGGTCTTGGTAACATTAGCCAGGCTAAAACGCCGCTCGGCGGTAAGGTCCCATCTGAAAAACCACACCGAAGAGATCATATTTATAAGAATCACCACCACCAGAAGCCCCGAAAACCGGGTCCATCGCTTGCGCCTGCTGAGAACGGCTATGGTAAGGCCCAGAAACACCACTATAAGCCCCAGGAAATAGGCCACATCGCGCGAATCAACTACCCCGCGGCTGATGGAACGGTAATGGGCATCGATGCCCATCCCACTCAGAAAACCTGCTGCCTCCTTAAAATAAGGGATGGCAGCCAGGGCATCAAAGCCATTGTAAAAGAAGAAAGAGAACAACGCAGCCAACACAAAGGCCACCACCTGGTTTTCGGTCAGCGCGGAGGTAAACAAGCCGATGCTCAGATAGGCCCCCGCCAGCAATACCAGTCCCAGATAACTGCCCCAAACAGCGCCCGTATCCACGTTTCCGATGGGTTGGGCCAACAACCAAAGGGAGACAAAATAGATCAGCGTGGGCACCAGTGCTGCCAGAACCACGGTAAATCCGCCCAGGAACTTACCCCCCACCAGCTCCCAGAGAGCCACCGGGCGGGTGAGCAAGAGCTCAAGCGTCCCCGTCTTTTTCTCATCCGACAGCAACCGCATAGCTACTGCCGGAACCAAAAATAAAAAGAGCCAGGGTGCCAGAAAGAAAAGACCCTCCAGAGAGGCATATCCCCCGTAGAGGATGTTTAGGTTTCCGGGGATAACCCATAAAAAAAGCCCACTCATCAGCAAAAATACTGCCATCACCAGATACCCGGTGAGCGAGCTGAAGAAGGTGAGCAACTCTTTTTTCCACAATGCAATCATAGTATTGGTATGTATTTAACTACTAAGGTTAGGAAAAGAAATAAGGTTCCTGCTTAGTAACAATAACGTTTTATTGCCCACTAATGGGCACCAGACAACTTCCAGGCAAAATAAAAAAACTTTCCGGTTCCAGATTTAGGAAAAGAAATATATATTTCAACTTAAAGTCTTAAATCAGTTCGAACCAACCTTATTCTACTAAGGTTAGAAAAAAAAAGAAATAAGGTTCCTGCTTAGCGTACAACAACCCTTCAATTACACCATCAAAGGTCTTTAATAAATTCGAACCAACCTTATTCTACTAAGGTTAGGGAAAAAAATATGGTTCCTGCTAAGGGTACCACAACCCTTCAATTACACCATCAAAGGTCTTTAATAATTTAGAATCAACCTTA
>JBFHFS010000002.1:0-217180 GCA_041583495.1 Marinilabiliaceae bacterium
CCAATTTGGTTGAATGCGCAGGGAACTGATACCATTCAGGCCAAAAAGATAATGTCGCTGGAACAACAATTAGATTCTTTACGAAGAACCATAATGGGGATGGATAAGGAAATGCAGAATGTAAAACAGAGTATGGTTGAAGGGAGAACCAATATTGATGAAGTGCTGGCCATTTTTGGAGAAGAAGATATTGAATCTGCCAGCTTTGAAACACGTTCCCGATACAAAAGAATAGATGATCTTTTGAAGGCCATCGAACAGCGCCCCGGACAGTTGTTATTCAATGGCAATGTAACGGCCATCAATCAATTTTCTTTAAATAAAAAGAGGACTGAATCCTTTGGAACTGGTTCGTTCGACATATTTGCAACTACTTCTTTTGGAAAAGGAACCTTATTGTTCATCGACCTGGAAGCTGTGGGCGGAGATGGGCCGGATAGTTCACATCCCACCTTCTCGGGTTTAAATGGTGATGCAGGCTCGACCCAATCTCCTGACAGTATTGACCGGCTAACGGTATTGGAAGCCTGGGGAGAATTTACCCTCTTTAGAGAAATCATCACCGTTACCGTTGGTAAAATTGATCTCACCAACTATTTCGACAACAACGCTTCGGCCAATGATGAAACCATGCAATTCGTTTCGGGTTCTTTTATCAACAACGCATCCTTCGCTGTGCCTTCCAATGCACCGGGAATTCGTTTGCGAACCACCATTTTAAACCGGTACCATATTCAATTTGGCATGTCCAGTCAGGACAACGCAGGCGCTGGCCTTTATCATGATTTGTACAAGATTGCCAGTCTTGGATGGACCTTTGCTCCCGGCTCCGGATTTGAGTCCAATATTCGCCTGTATGGTTATCAGGTACCCCACGCCAACGACGATTATGGCATGGGGGTAAGCCTCGACAAGGTATTCTTCGATAATTACAATGTTTTTGGGCGCTATGGATTCAATAAGGAGGAGGTGGCAAATTTTTGGGGTATAAAATCATCCTGGAGTCTGGGATTCAGGTATGTAGAAACCATTAAAAAGCAACCACTGGCCATAGGCATCGCTTATGGGGAAAATTTCCCGAGCGATAAAACCCTGCACCATGAACAGATAACCGAGTTATACATCAGACGGCAATTAAACAAATGGGTCCATATTTCTCCTCACTTTCAGCATGTCTGGAATCGTATGGGAACCAATGAAGAAGTAACAGTAATAGGTTTACGCACCCACTTTAACTTCTAAATTCAGCATCATGAAAACCATTCTCTTTTTTCTCTCCATCGTATTTCTTTTTTCCAATTTAACGCGGGCCCAGGATGAACCGCTCAAGGAGCAAATAAAATCAACCATTCAAAAAGAGGCATTTACTGTCAACGCCCTTGTGCAATCAGGGTTTAGGTATTCCCTTCAGAACGATAATTTTCAGGGGGGCAGAACATTTGAAGCGGCCAATGCACGCCTGAGTTTTAAAGGAATTTTAGATAACAAATTTTATTACCGCCTCCACCTCAATTTTGTAAGGGAGCCTAATTTACTTGACGCCTACATCGGTTATAAAATTAATGATGCTTTTTCACTTACCGCCGGTGCCATGAAACCAAAACAGAGTCTTGATTTTATTCCCGACCCGGGATCCACCGATTTTATTGACCGGGCCATCATTACCGGTTTGCTGGTTCAATCGCGGGAGATAGGGCTCTCTGCGGAGGGCGAAGTGGGTGGATTCTATTATTTTACCGGAATTTTCAACGGAAATAAACATTTGAAATCCAATAACAACAACAAATTCTATGGGATTTCACGCGTGCAATACAGTTTTTCAGATAGGGTTCCCGGGAGATTTCAAATAGCCTTACAGGGATCCTATGGCGATTCCCGGGGGACTCAATCCGGAAGTAATGGGCCTTTATTAAGGGGAGAAAGAACCATCTATGGTGGTGATCTCCGTTGGGAAACAAACAAGATGATACTTGCCGCTGAGTATATGGAAGGATTGCTGGAAACGGTGGATTTTCCCGACACAAAAGAAAAGATTAGTGGCTACTATACCACCGCGGGGTACAAAGCTTTTGAAAAAACACATTTTCTTGGCCGATGGCAATCCTGGAGCTTGAAAGAAGCAGATCATGTGAACAGCCAATTTACTTTTGGTATTAATCAGACCTTTACAAGTTTAACCAGTTTTCAGTTCGGATTTGACGCCTATTTCCCTGAAACAGGTGACAACAAGTATGGCTTTTCCATGCTTTTACAGGTTAAGTTTTAAGGACCACCGGCTGTTAGATCCAAAAATGCCACTCCTTAAATCACCATCAATTCCTATTCCCCTCCATTATAGGGAATTAAATAAATGTAAAGGAATCCCAAAGAGGGACACCACCGCAAGAAAACAGCTCCTAGAAATAGTTTTGGGAATGGATTTTTCGTGCCATTAATTAGGTAAGTTCCTGTATACCTGGATGCCTGATCGAGGCACGCGGGGAATGGTGATGCCAGCACAAAAATGGCCTGAATGATGGTTTTACCGGCAGGTGGCCCCCACCCTTCCCCCCTGGTTCAGGATCCGGAACGCTTTCACTCAACCCATTCCTTCCCTATAGGAGAAATTACCCCCTCGCACATAAGAACCCAGAAATCAACAGAAAAGCAGAATGTTAAGAAGGTGATTAGGGTTTGAAAGGGTTGTGCAAAAAAAAAAACAATGAAAATTTTTCGTAGGGAACCCAATCTTTCATCGAAACCTATAATTAGTTCCAATTATTGTTTTGAAATCTGATTAAAATAAAAATTTATGATGCGATTCAGGTTTATGGGTATGTCGCTGGTATATGGAAAAGCTGCAGAAGTCTACTCAAAAGCAACCCGGAGCCATGCGCCAGAAAAATCAGGAACCCTGTATGGGGCAAGAGAAGAAACAAATTCAAACAGTTGTTAAACCTTTTTGCTTGTTCTCCATCAAAGGTCAGGCAAGTTTAGTTGCTTTCATATAATCATAAATAAATATATTCAGGAAGTGTGGAAATATCAATAAAAGGATTATCAAAGAAATACGATAATGGTTTTTTTGCCCTCGATCAAATAGATCTAACAATTCACGAAGGAATATTTGGCTTACTTGGTCCCAATGGTGCAGGTAAATCAACCCTTATGCGAATCCTTGTCACTCTTTTGGAGGCATCCTCAGGAACTATTCTCATCGACGGAAAAGACATTAATAAATATCGTAAAGATATCAGGCAAATGTTGGGGTACCTTCCTCAGGATTTCAGGTTTTTCCCCAAGCTTCGAACCTGGGAATACCTCGATTATTCAGCCCGACTCGCCGGATTAAAAGACCGAAAAGAGAGAAGAAACCGAGTAGAGGAACTCCTTGTTAGTTTCGGGCTTAATGACGTACGGAACCGTATGGCCAATAATCTTTCGGGAGGGATGAAGCGAAGATTGGGGATCATGCAGGCATTAATCGGCAAACCCAGGATTATTATTGTGGACGAACCCACCACCGGGTTGGATCCCGAGGAAAGAATCCGGTTCAGAAATATTATCTCCAGCCTGTCGCATGAAGATGTCATCATTATTCTTTCTACCCATATTGTTGGAGATATATCGAGCGCCTGCAACCAAATGGCATTGCTTAACATGGGTAAAGTGGCCTATAACGGATCGCCCGACCAATTGATTTCCCAGACCCGCGGAAATGTATGGCATTTGAATACCAGCCAGGAAGAACTGGATGAGTTAAAATTGAAATATCCTATCATCTCTACCATTCCGGCTGGAAAAGGCTGGGAGATTCAGCTCGTTGGAAAAAAACCGGAAGGTTTCACTGCTGAAGCTATTGCGCCAAATCTGGAGCATGCTTATGTCGATTTTATGGAGAATAATTTAAAAAACTGGAACTTGTGATTAGTATAAAAAACATTATCAGCATCTCCAAATATGAGAGAAAAATACTGATGCGTAGTTGGTTCTTCAGGATCTTTGGGCTGTTTAGCATTGTTTTATTGGTCCTACTGAACATTATAATGTTTACCGCTCCCACCACGTCATCCTGGACCAACCGGGCTGTTGCTGCCAACATCCCTTATTTTAATGTGTTACTTATTAACATAGCACAGGCCATTATCCTGATTTTTCTTGCCTCTGATTTTCTCAGAAGGGATAAAAAGCTTGATACAACCGAGACCATCTATTCCCGCGCCATTACCAATGGGGAATATGTGATTGGTAAAACCCTGGGTGTTTTATCCATTTTTTTGGGAATGGTAATCCTGGTTTTGTTAATTGCGTTGGTCTTTAATTTTATCAAGCAGGATACCCCTATTGTTTGGCAAGCCTATCTATTCTACCCCATATTAATTACCATTCCTACCATAATATTTATCCTTGGCTTGTCATTCATCGCCATGATACTCATTAAAAACCAGGCGGTTACATTCATTCTATTGCTTGGGTATATTGGCCTCTCACTCTTTTTTCTAAATGATAAGCTTTTCGGGGTATGGGATTATATGTCCTTTTATCTGCCCATGGTTTACTCCGATTTTATAGGATTTGCTGATTTTGAAAAAATTATTTTACACAGACTGACCTATTTTTTCCTTGGAATCGCTTTCATTTTTGCAACCATAAGATGGCTTAACCGGCTTGCCCAAACAGGAAGATGGAATAATTTGAACGTGTTTCTTTTCTTATTATTTCTTTTTCTGGGAACTCTTTCCGGGTTTGGATTTTTTCAATTAAACAATAAAGCTTTCAGTAATCGGGAATTTTATCAATCCATCAATCAACGACTCGCTTCTGACCTCACGCCTGATGTTATCTCCAATAATCTTGAGGTTCATCATGAGGGCAACCTGTTGAAAATAAATTCCGACCTTTTATTGGCCAACCCTTCTTCTGAGCCAATGGATACCATAAATCTTTCATTGAACCCGGGGTTTACCAATCTTCAGATCACACTAAAAGATCAACCGGCCGATTTCGTTCGTGAAGGGCATATAATCAGGATTATTCCGGGTCATCCCCTGCTCAAAGGCGACTCACTGGCCATCCGGATGGGTTATTCAGGAACCCCTATTGAAGATGTGTGCTACCTGGATATCCCTGACAAAACAATTCTCCAGAGAAAAAAGACATTATTTCTTAACATTGGAAAACACTACGGAATCGTATCTTCCAACTATGTTTTACTTACGCCTGAAATCCTTTGGTACCCGATTGCAGGGGTTACCTATAACCGTAAAACCCTTTTACCAAATGCGCTTGATTTCTCTAAATTTACACTGAAAGTTGAAGCCCGGCAGGGAATGACCGTTTTTTCCCAGGGAGAAAAAACCATCTCTGAAGATGGGATAAGTGCCTTCACCCCCGAAATGGATTTAAATGGCCTGTCACTTGTGATCGGCGCTTATGAGCAAAGAACTATTAAAATCGATAGTCTGGATCTTAGTCTTGCCATACTTCCCGGACATGATTTCTTCAGTAAAAACTTCACTCATATAATCGATACCTTACCCGATCTCATTAAGCAGTACAAATATGAGTATGAAGTTGAAAACGTTAAGCTGAGCTATCCTTTTAAAAGAGCCACCCTGATTGAAGTTCCTCTGCAATATCATGCCTATCAGAGAAACACGACCCAGGTCGTTCAGAATGTGCAGCCCGAAATGTTTTTTATTCCGGAAAAAGGATCAGGCATTTCCACAATGGATTTTGCGCGTTTTCAATATATGGAAACCAGGCGAAACAGAAATGAAGAGCTGGTCAGAACGCCCGAAGAAATCGAAAGAGATGTATTCAGACGCTTTATTACGCAAACCTTTTTTATAGAAAATTCCAGATCTTCAGGCAGGATGGGTGGCAGCATAATACCTTCCGGAGTCTTCAATCTAAGCGGCATTTCATTTTCCCGAAACCCCTATTCTGCTTTTCCTCAATACTATTCCTTTAAAACAGGATTTGTCTCTTCCGAAATCCCTATTTTCAATACCATGATGGAGTCTTATTTGAATGGAGGGTTCAATACTTCTCCATTTATGGGGAGTGTAGAGGGAATGACCGATATTGAAAAAGCAAATCTGACTCTTCGCGATTATTCTCTCTATGAGGTTATGAATTCATGGCGTAATGATCTTGCTTCAACGATAATTTCACAGAAGGGCTATTTTTTGATGACCAGCTTAAAAAACAGAGTTGGTATTCAGGAGTTTGATGATTTTATTTATAATTATATAGAGACTCATAACTTTTCTGTAATTAATCTGGATCAATTCCGTCAGGATTTTTCAGATAAGTTTAACGTGGATATTAATCCATACCTGGCTTCTATAAATACGCTTGGAGAGATTCCTGTTTTCCTGTTCAGTGATATTTCCTATATCCAGACCCGAGACGATTATGGCCAGGTTTACATGGTTCGTTTTTCTGCAACGAATACAGGAAAAGTTAAGGGTCTTATTGATGTAACTTTCGAATCGGGCCGAGGGTTCAGATCCGGATCCGCAAGTGAAGCGGAAGAAAGGATTTATGAACTAGACAGCGCTCAAACCAAAGAGTTTCAGGTTGTTCTTTATGAGCAGCCCAGAATTATGACCATCAATACCATTATTTCAGAAAATATACCTTCCACCATCCGACAATTTTTGCGACAATCTGAAAACAGTAGGGAGATCCCTTATGAATATGAAGAGGTTCTGGATCACCAGGTGACAAAAGGTTACGAAAATGAGATTGTTGTTGATAATGAGGATCCGGGTTTCAGTTTTCAGATAAAGAACACTCAAAGTAAATTGAAGAGTTTTATTGAAAGCAAGGAAAAAGTTGATGAAGGTATTTCCTATTCGGGTGCATTCTTTAACCGGATACCCAAGAAATGGACTGCAATTACCAACTCCTCCCTTTATGGTAATGTACGTTTGTCTGCCATGATTACCTCCGGAAATCCGGTCGCTGACCAATTTGTGCGTTGGAAAACCCCACTTCCTTCTGCCTCCCTGTATAATGTTTACGTTTATATTCCTTTAAATATCCTGGTGGATAGGTCATCCATGCGGGGTGGATTGAATAGTGGAGGCCGTTCCGGTGGAGGGCGTTCCGGCGGAGGGCGTTCTGGTGGAAGTCCTTCAGGTGAAGGAGGACAAGGGGAAGGCAGTGCAGGCGGTCGTCAAGCCGGTGCCCCTAAAATCGCCGATGAAGGATCCTCTTATAACTATACCATAATCTCAAAAAACGGGAAAGAGCATGTTGAGTTTGTTCTTGAGAATGTTACAGATGGATGGAATAAAATCGGAAGTTTTGACTTACCCGCTGATACGGTTACCGTTGAACTGAGCAATAAAACATCAGGTAAGAGAGTCGTGGCAGATGCCGTAAAATTTGTCAAAGCAAATGATCTAATTCAATAAAAACCGGAATTCTTTAAACTAAAATAATGAAACGATTATTTTCTTTTTTTTGTCTGTTGATTTTTCATACAGCTTTTTATGGTCAGGCATATCTGACTCTGGAAAAAGCATTGGATTATGCCAAAAATAATAGTCCTACAATGCTTCAGTCGGAGATTACACTCTCAAACAGCCGGGAAAACCTTACCGCCCAGAGAGCAGGTTTAAAACCCCAATTAAACCTTGATGTCTCTCCATTTACCTATTCCAAGACTCAAAGACTTGACAACCAATCGGGTGAGGTTTATGTTAACAAAAGCATTACCTCCGGCGGGGTTTTTTCACTTAGCCAGGAGATTCTTCCTACCGGTGGATCCATAAGTCTGAGAAATAATACAAGTTTTCAGGATAACTATACTTCATCTGCCCAATCCATTGATCCCAATACACAAACCTGGGAAAATAACCTTTCTATAAACCTTAGCCAGCCCATCTTCACCTATAATAAAACGAAAGTGGATTTGCAAAAAATTGAGCTTTCCTACGAAGATGCTTATTTGCGCTACAACCTTCAAAAACTTGCTTTGGAAAAGAGTGTAACACAGTTGTTTTACAATCTGTATGCCTTGCAAATGAATTTGCTCATTTCTAAAGAGGAACTGAAAAACAACAAGGAAAACTATGAAATTGTAAAAAACAAGGTTGACGGTGGACTTATGGCACTGGAAGAATTGTATCAGCAGGAGGTGAACCTGGCCACCAGTGAATCTGAAGTTTATAACCAGAAGGCTAACCTTGAAAATGCAAAAGATGAATTCAAAGTCGCCATTGGCTTATCCATCTATGATGACTTTGATATTCTCGCCGTAGTGGGGGCTGATACAACCAGTATTGATGTTGATATGGCCACCTTACATGCCCTCTCCAACAGGATGGAAATAAGACAAAGGAATATTGACATACAAAATGATTATTTTACGCTCATGCAAAGCAAGACCACCAATGAGTTTGCCGGGGAAATCTCGGCAGGGTTCGGAGTCCAGAGCTTTACCCAGAATTCTGTTGCCAACCCTAACTTAAGTACGCCTTCGGTCGGTATTAGCTTCAACATTCCCATCTTCGACTGGGGCGAACGAAAAGCACGAATAAAAGCATCTGAAGGAAGTTTGGAAAGCTCCAAAATCGACCTTGAATCGGAGAAGCTGGACATTATTACAAACATCCGCAAATCGGCCAGGAATCTGAAAAATCTTCAGAATCAAATCGAGATACAACAGAAAAATGTGAAAAACGCCAAGCTTACTTATGAAATTAATCTGGAAAGGTATAGAAACGGCGATTTGACCAGTATGGATCTGGGCCTTTTTCAAACCCAGCTTTCCAGTAAACAATTGGCCCTGACCAATGCCATCATTAATTATAAACTGGAACTTTTAAATATGAAGATCCAGGCATTATATGATTTTGAAACCAATACATCTATCGTTCCTGAAGCTTTTTCTCTTATTAAATAAGACTGTTAAATCAATGGTTCGTTAAACTTTTGCAAATAACCAGAAACCAGCATTTAAGGCGCACAGACCCTTTTTATTAATGTACTGATATTAAGCATCTTGCAAGCAAGTCTAACCTCTATCATCTAACCTCTAACGATCTGTTATTAAATACAACCTAATGAAAACCCAATCAGCTAAATTATCCGGCAAATCAGCCCTTCAAATTGCTTTTATTACTGTATCATTATTTCTAGGTTCATGTGGAAATCAGGAGCTTACAACAAGGGAAGAGCTTGCGGTTCCCGTTTCTGTGCAGACAGTTGTTCCCGGTGTGATTGAACAGTTTATCAACACAACCGGAACGGTTTTTCCTGCCAGTGAGTCGTTATTGAGCTCACAGATATCGGGCTATTACTTTTTAAACACCAATCCCCGGACCAATAAAAAATACGCGCTCGGCGACCGGGTCAAAAAAGGAGAAATAATCATCCGCATTGAAGATGAAGAATACAAAAATGACCTGAGGGAAAAGTCCAAGTCCATCGACAATGAACTGAGTAGAATGGAGTATGAAAAACAAAAGGTTTTATACGAAAAAGGGGGAGCAACACTCAGGGAGCTTAAAGACGCTGAAATTAACGTGATTAATGCCCAATATGATTCCATCAATATTAAAATACAGCTTGAGAAAATGTCAGTGGTGGCTCCTTTTGATGGAAAAATAGTGGAACTACCTTATTATACCCAGGGAGTAAAAGTCGCTAGCAATCAGGAGATGGTAAAGTTTATGAATTATGATAAGCTATACCTGGAAACCAGTTTGCCTGAGAAATATTTTTATCAGATCAAAAAAGATATGGATGCTTATATTTCCAATTACTCAATGCCAAACGATACTCTCTATGGAAAGGTAACTCAGGTCTCCCCCTCCATTGATCCCGACAACAGAACGTTTATGTGTTTTGTGACCATCGCCAACGAAAATGAAAAATTACTTCCCGGAATGTTTGTAAAAGCCGACCTGGTTTCAGAAAGAAATCCCGAAGCCCTTCTTATCCCAAAGGAAATTATTTCGGGAAGAGGCAGCGAACGCAGCGTATTTGTTGTGGATAACAATTATGCCTACCAAAAAAGAATTACCACAGGATTGGAAAGTATTGACAAAGTTGAAGTTGTTAAAGGCTTAAAACAGGGCGAAAGAGTTGTTATTTCGGGATTTGAGACCTTAAGAAATAAGTCCAAAGTTAAAGTTCTCGAATAGTCTTTTTTTTAAACTCTCTATCTGTTCAACAGAAAAGTACTTATCCGTTTATTCTCTTTTTACACTTCTGTTTTTTCAGAGAAGTAACTTTTTTTATAAGAGCTGATCAATTATGATTAAATCTATTTCAAAATTCGCGGTAGGTTATCCGGTAACAGTTACCATGCTTGTATTAGCAACCGTTTTATTAGGATATATTTCCTTTAAAAACCTGGGGGTGGAGCTTTTCCCGGATTTAAATAATCCACGCATTTTTATTGAGTTAAAATCGGGAGAACGTCCCCCTGAGGAGATGGAAGAACAGTATGTCGACCGGGTGGAGGCTCTGGCGATCAGCCAAAATGGAGTGGTAAATGTTAGTTCCACCTCCAGAGTTGGGGTAGCTCAGGTTGAAGTGGAATACGATTGGAACAAGGATATGGATGAAGCATTCCTTGATTTATCTAAAGCACTTTCTTCTCTAGGTCAGGATGAGGATATTGATGAACTCAATATTACCCAGCATGATCCCAATTCAGACCCCGTAATGCTGGTGGCGCTGCAGTACAAAGGGGAAGAAAATCTGAATGAACTGCGTAAAATTGCTGAAAATTATATTAGAAATGACCTTATCCGCCTGGAGGGAGTCGCTTCGGTGGAAGTAGAGGGAGCAGAATACCAGGAAGTAGTCGTTGAAACCAACGAATACCTGATGAAATCCTATGCGATCAGTCTCAGCACCATTTCTTCAAAGATCAAAAGTTTCAACCAGACCATCTCTGGGGGGTCGGTAACCGAAATGGGTCGTCGCTATGTTGTCAAAGGACTCAGTGAGTTAATCGAAATATCTGATCTTGAAAACATTATCGTCGACTTGAAGTCTCCTTCAACCGGCGGAGGTAAACGCATTCCTGTGTTACTTAAAGATGTGGCCAAAGTCTATTTTGGAAATAAGGAAATGACGAATGCCGTTTACCTGAATGGCGCCCCCTGCATAGGCTTGAGTATTTATAAGGAAACCAAGTACAATACGGTTAAAGCCGTTGACGAACTCCGAAACTCAATTGGTCAGCTCGAAGCGGCCCTCCCCAATTATAATTTTACAATCATACAAGACCAGGGAAAATTTATTTCCTCCTCCATTGGGGAGGTAAGCAATAGTGCATTAATGGGGATGATACTGGCTGTTTTTGTTCTTTTCTTTTTTCTTCGCCGAATGGAGCCAACGGTTATCGTTAGCGCGGCCATTCCCATTTCAATACTCGCGGCATTTACCTTAATGTATTTTCAGGATCTTACCCTTAACATCATGTCGTTGGGAGGACTTGCCCTGGGCGCAGGTATGCTGGTGGATAATGCCATTGTCGTCATTGAAAATATTTTTAGAAATCATGAAGAAGGGAAAAGTCCTTATGAAGCAGCCATTTCGGGAACTTCTCAGGTTGGAGGGGCCATTATTGCTTCCACCCTCACCACCATTGTGGTGTTCCTCCCTATCGTATACCTTCATGGGGCGTCGGGTGAGCTCTTTAAAGAACAAGCACTTACCGTTACTTACTCGCTTCTGTGCTCCCTTTTGGTGGCCATGCTGGTAATTCCCATGCTTTACAATGTCTTTTATAAGAATAAATCCCAATCTAAGAATCAGAAAATCGTTAAATCGATAAAATTCAATTCTTACGGACGGTTCCTTGCCAGGGTCCTGGACCATAAAAAATGGGTCATTTTATTAAGTGTCGGACTTATTATTGCCGGCTGGTTTATGATGAGAAGTCTGGGCAGTGAATTTATGCCTAAAACAGTGACCAATGAATTTTTTGTGGATGTTCGTCTTCCCGAAGGTACACGTTTGGAAAGAACCAGAGGGGCCATTGCAGGCATCGAAAATTCAATTAATCAATTGGGCAAAGAAAATGTAAAAGACATATACAGTCAGGTTGGTCCTTCTTCGGGTCTCTCGTCAGGAGAATCTTCTCTTTTTGAAGATCAGAATATGGGAACTATAAAAGTAACGCTCAACTCAAATGATGAAAAGGTAAATTCTTCCGCGATCATGGAAGAATTAAATATCATGTACCAGGATTTACCCGATGTCAAAGTCACCTGCAGACAGGAAGAATCTGCCCTTCAATCCATTTTAGGAACCGATGAGGCTCCAGTGGTAATCGAATTGGTTGGGGAGGATATGGAGGTTCTTGAAGACCTTTCCAAAAAGGTTATGGAAAGCATTCAAAGTATCCCGGAAATCGTAAATGTGGCTTCTTCGGTTGAAGGGGGGGCTCCCGAAGTGGAAATTTCTGTGGACAGGTACCGGGCAGGATTGATGAATCTGAATGTAACCGAAGTGGTGAGTAGCGTGACCCAGAAACTGGAGGGCGTTAATGCGGGCCAGATGGATGTGGAAGGGGAATTAAATGACATTACCCTTAAGCTGGATGCAACCGGTTTGAATGAATTGAAACAAATGACACTTACCGTTAGCAACATGGAAGTGCCCCTGAATGAGGTGGCAAATATCAATATTGGCACTTCACCAAAGGAAATATTGCACAATAACCAGAACAGAATCGTTCGCATAACCTCTGATATAGCGGGTAAAACACCGTTGGATCAGCTGGCGGTAAAAATTACCGATACCCTTTCGGAACTGACTTTTCCCGTTGGCTATAAATATTCCATAACAGGGGAAGAAGCCCAACGAAAGGAGGCCATGCGCAACCTTTCATTTGCACTGATATTATCACTCGTTCTTGTTTACATGGTGCTTGCTTCCCAGTTTGAAAGCCTGATTCATCCATTTACCATCCTGTTAACCATTCCACTGGCAATCGTCGGAGCTTTTGCGGCCTTCTTCATTCTTGGCCGTCCGCTTAATATTATGGCTTATATCGGCATCATCATGCTGGCAGGAATTGCCGTGAACGATGCCATTATTCTTATCGATGCCATAAATCAGCTTCGCCGGGAGGGGCATGAACTCAAGGAAGCTATTGTGGCAGGAGGAATGCGACGCATCAGACCCATTTTAATGACCTCTCTTACCACCATCCTGGCACTGATACCCTTAACCTTTGGATTCGGGGAAAGCTCCGCATTAAGATCACCTATGGCCTGGGCGGTTATTGGAGGTCTGGTAACGTCAACCCTGTTAACCCTAATTGTTATTCCAAGTGTTTATATGGTTTTTAGCCTTCCGGGTAACAAAATGGCCGCAAGCGATATTGATTAAAAGGAAAAATGTTTTTGGAACAAAAAAATAATAGGAAATAGATGAGATCCATCATAAACAGAAAAGTATTAGTTTCTATGTTATTCCTGGCATTAACGATGCTGGGCTACATTTCCTATCAGCAGCTGAAGATGGAAATTTTTCCCAATGCCGAACTACCCATGCTTTATGTTCAGATTAATTCAAGAACAGAAGTTACGCCGGAATACATGGAGCAAAATGGGATTATTCCGGTTGAGGGAGCTATCGCAGGACAGGAAGGCATCAACAAAATTGAATCAACGGCAGGCACCAAAAGAGGCATAATTTATATTTCTTATGATGAAAATGTTAACATCAAATTTGCCTATCTGAAACTCTCTGAAAAGATTAACAGCATTAACGGAAGCATGCCGGAGCAATTTACTCTTCGGGTTGTTAAGGTGGATACCGAAATGCAAACCAACAACCTTATGAGTCTGCAGGTCAGAGGGAGTGGAGGCGTTGACAGGGTAAGAAATTTTGTTGATCAGAAAATCACGAATGAACTCGAGAATATTGATGGAGTGGCCGCCGTAAATGTTTATGGCGGACAGCAAAAATCGGTCGATATCATTTTGAACAGAGCAGCTTGTGATGCTTATGGGATTTCACCTTCACAAATCAAATCCCTTCTCTCCCGAAATATGCAAACACGCGTTTACTCAGGCAAAGTTAATAATGAAGGGAAAAGGTATTTTGTATATGTGAGTGCTGATTATAATGCTGTTAGCGATATCGAAAACCTGGTCATAGGAAGAGGAACCACCCGGCTGAAGGATGTGGCAGAGGTATATTACGGTGAAAAGGAACAGACTACTTTAAGCAGGGTGAATGGGAAAGATGCCATAACCATGCGGGTTCTTAACGATTCCCAGGCAAACATTATTGAGGTATCGCATTCTCTGAGCGAAAAAATCAAGGAGCTGAATGAGGCGTTTCACCCCTATGACATTGAAATTATTGTCCAGGACGATTCGGCTGAGTTGATGGAGAGAAACATCAATGAAATCCTGGAGATGGCTATCACCGGGGGGCTGCTGGCCATTTTTGTATTATGGATTTTCCTCCAGAATATCAGCCTGGTATTAATTGTAGCCTTGGCCATACCCATTTCTATTTATTCAGCCTTTAATTTTTTCTATGGCTTTGGTATTACCATTAACAGTTTAACCCTTGTTGGCATTGCCCTTGCCGTAGGGATGCTCCTGGATAACAGCGTTGTCGTTCTGGAAAACATATACCGGCTAAAGTCCCATGGAGTCAGGACAACTGATGCAATAATTAAAGGGACCTCTGAAGTCTGGCGGTCTATTTTTGCCTCTACCCTAACCACCATTACGGTGTTTCTTCCTTTTATTTTTTCAACCAATTACATGGTTAAGTTACTCGGCAGGCACATTGGGGTATCCATTATTTCAACGCTTTCTATTTCATTGCTTGTATCGTTGATGCTTATTCCTATGGTTGTGAATGCCATTATGAAAAGAAAAAACATCAAAAGCAGCGTTTACCGGAAAGTCTCCCTGGATAACCGTGGAATCAGAATTTACATCCTGCTTCTTAAAACCGCTCTTAGAAATCCGGTGGCAACCATTGTAACGGTCCTCTTAATATTTTTTATAACCATCTTCTCCTGTCTGTCGGTTAGTTTAAATAAAATGCAGGAAGTCGACATTTCTCAGGTCAAGGTATCTATGACGATGCCCACAGGCAGCACCCTTGAATATTCTGACGGACTTGTCAAACAGCTGGAGGAAAGAGTTGCCGGAATAGAGGAGATTGAAGATGTGATAAGCAATATAGGCGAAGAAGAGGCTGATGTAACCATTACTCTGAAAGAGAATTATGCGGATATTCACAACAGAACATTGGGTGAAATTAAAAACAATATTGAGACCAAAATAGGCGAAATTCCTCCGGCAACCCTTAGTTTTGGGACTTCTTCCGGCTCACAAACCTCTGCCGGGGGTGGCGGTGGCGGTGGGGGTGCCAGAAGCTCAGGAACCGCCGGCTTGCAAAAAATGATGGGTATTGGTTCGGAATCAGAATATGTAGTGATCAGGGGACAGGATTTTGATTTAATGCTTGAAGTGGCTGATTTTCTTAATTCAACCTTCTCCGAAATGGATGAAGTAAAGAGTTCTTCCATGTCAGTACGTGAAAATCAGCCCGAGGTGCATGTCAACTTTGATTACCGTTTGATGAGTGATTACAATCTTTCTCTGTCAGAGGTCAGTTCAGAACTGGGTTCTTTTCAGAATGAGGTCTCCTCGGGGATAAACTTTAAACAGGGTGCCGAAGAGTATGAGATTATGATTAAATACCAGGACTTTGAAAATGAGGAGACGGTTAGTAAAAATAAAACTCTTGATCAGTTAAGAGTATTGCAGATTACATCGCAGGATACCAGTGCACACGAATTGCAGACTTTTGCTGACATTTATACCGATACTGGCTTGCGGGAAATCCAGAGAATAAATCAGACAAAAGAGATTGAAATAAACTACGCCTTTACAAGCGAGATTACGAATTCCAAAGAACTGCTGAGTCAGGCGCGCCAGCAAATAATCGATGTCATTGATCAGTCCGGGATCCCGGCAGGAATTGGCGTTGAGCTGGTTCAGGAAGAATCGGATCTGGATGAGTTTTACCTTCTCATCGGCATCGCGATACTGTTGATTTATATGATTCTGGCAGCCGTTTTTGAATCCTTCATTACCCCTTTGGTTTTACTATTCAGCATTCCACTTGCTGCTCTTGGATCGTTCCTGTTTCTTACTATAACCGGAAATTCTCTTTTCAACTCCAACACTCTGATGGGATTCCTGATTTTACTCGGAGTGGTGGTCAATAATGGAATCCTTCTGATTGATTTTACAAATATTTTAAGAAAAAGAGGTTATCGGAAATCAAGAGCCTTGCTTACCTCCGGGCTGGCCCGCATCCGTCCGATACTGATTACCTCCGTGACAACCTGTGTGGCAATGATTCCCCTGGCCATGGGAAATACGGAGTACGTCAAGGTGATCGGAGCTCCGTTTGCAACAACTGTTATAGGGGGATTATCAGTAAGTACTCTGCTTACACTGATTTTTATTCCAACCTTGTACAGTGGCATTGAAAGTTCCCTCGAATGGTTTAAAAAGCTTGGTTGGGTAATTAAAATGGTTTTACTGCTGCTTATTGCAACGGGTGTCTATTTCAGTATTACTGCTGTAGATGATTTTGTATGGCAACTGGCTGATATTTTACTTGTAATCACAGGTTTACCTGCCCTTTTATGGTTTGTTTCATCCAGTCTCAGGAAAACTAAAACCCGCATTATTAGGCCGGATGAAAAAATCCAGATCAGGATAGGAAACCTGGTAAAGGTATATGGCCGAAGTAACCGTTTTATTCGGGAATGGGAATCGGGTAAAGAACTTAACCGAAGGGCAGTGCTTGCCAATCCCGATTTAAATAATAAACTGCGGGGATTACTCTGGCAAATACCCACGGTGGCCTACCTCATTTATTTTAATTGGTTTTACCTGGATCAGGCATTCTGGCAATTTTTTGTGGCCATCTCGACCTATCTTTTTATTTTGTCCATCCTGAAAGGCTTTTTTCCAATAGTTGAGAAACATAAACGACAAATTAAACTTGCCTCCGACATTTTTCAATATATCTTCCCATTGCCTATTATGTTGCTTTTATATTTTAAATGGGATAATATAGGCGTAACGATTGTTATAACCATTATCTGGTATTTAAAACTTGCCGTCCTGTTTTCTTCAGATAAAACCAGGGATTATGAGCATTCTGCCTCACCATTCTTTCTTCGCTGGTTTTTCCTCAAATTGTCTCAGATTCCGGGAATCGGAAAGAGAAACGAAACCTTTAAGGCACTCAAGGGCGTTTCCTTTGAAATCGAAACAGGGATGTTTGGTTTACTGGGACCAAATGGGGCCGGAAAATCAACTTTGATGCGCATTATTTGCGGGATACTGGACCAGAGTTACGGCAAAATCTTCATAAACAATCACGACACGGAAGAATACCGTGAAGAGCTTCAGGGACTTATTGGTTACCTACCCCAGGAGTTTGGCATGTATGAGAACATGACGGCCCACGATTACCTCGACTACCAGGCCATGCTGAAAAACATTAAAGATGAAAACCTTCGCGAGGAAAGGATAAAATATGTGCTTTCTCTGGTGCATATGACCGAGCACTGGAACCAGAAAATATCCTCCTTTTCGGGAGGGATGAAACAACGTATCGGGATTGCGCAAGTGCTCCTTCATTTACCCAGAATATTGGTTGTTGATGAGCCAACTGCCGGGCTGGATCCCCGCGAACGAATCCGCTTTAGAAACCTTCTGGTAGAACTGAGCACCGGAAGAATTGTGATCTTTTCTACCCATATTATTGAAGATATTTCCAGTTCGTGTAACATTATGGCGGTTATTAACAAAGGGGAAGTAATCTATCAGGGAACACCCAGGGGCATGTCTGAAATTGCACAGGGAAAAGTATGGAATGTTATTCTCGCCTCAAGTGAATTTGAAGAAAAGACAAAAGATTTACTTGTATTGCACCATATGCGTGATGGTGATAAAATAAGGGTGCGCTGTCTGAGTAATTCCAAACCCTTTGAAAATGCGGTTGAAGAATCAGCTCTTCTGGAAGATGCCTACATTTGGTTGTTACGTTCAAAAAAAATATCCGCTCATGTCAACGCTTAATGGTTTCTATAATTTAATGAAGCAGGTTAAATACAATCTCAGAATTGTATTTGGAGGTAAGTTTGTGCTTTTTGTATTTGCTGCTTTTGCCTTTTTTCTAATTTTCGGAACCCTGGCGGCTCTGAAGGACCAGAATCTTGAAATCAAAGATATATATGGTCTTTTAACGATCCCATCCGTCCTTCTGATTTTTTATCCCTCGGTTTTTGGGATACAGAAAGATGCCGATTCCAGAACTCTGGAGATTATTTTTGGAATCCCCGACTACCGTTTTAAAGTGTGGCTTTTCCGGCTGTTTCTGGTCTTTGTCATTTCCTTCGTTCTATTGTTTGTTTTTGCCACTATAGCCCATATTTTTCTGATCAGCATACCCGTTTTTTCGGTTGTTTTTCAGTTGAGCGTATTGGTTGTTTTCATTGGAACACTTGCGTTCTGCCTCTCCACTATAATTAAAAACGGGAACGGTACGGCCGTAACCCTGATTATTGCCGGACTGATATTTATGGTATTGGGAGACACCCTGAAAAACTCCATGTGGAATGTTTTTCTGAATCCTTTCGATAGCCCCTCCAGTTTAAACGAAATACTCTGGGCGGAACGGGTTTTTAGTAATCGGTTGTTCCTTTTGTCTTCCTCTGTAGTTTTCCTGTTGATAGGTCTGTTAAATTTGCAAAAACGGGAAAAGTTTATCAGATAATTTTTTTATTTTGCACCACGATCGATGTTGTTGATCTCTGTTGGGGAACCTAAAAATGATCCCTGCCGCTGAGGTTATGGAAGGATTGCCGGAAACGTTGCATTTTCCCGACACAAGCGAAAAGATAATAGTATCCTCCAAAAACATGACATGACTGCAAAAAAACAGATCCTCAGATTAGTTTTGGGAATTGGAACCCTAATCTCCCTGTTTTTCGTACCATGGATTTTAGTAAGAGCCTGGATATCCCCCCTGCCCCACACCATTCAACAACAAGCGGATGAGGCTCTTGGTTATGGATTTGAAGGAATGATTGTTTATGTCGATCAGGAAGGAAAGGATCCAGAATTTTACGCTTCCGGTTGGAAAAACAGGGAAAACAAAATACCTGCCGATCCCCATTCATTATTTAAGATTGCCAGCATTAGCAAATTATATGACGCCGTTGCCATCACCAAATTGGTCAGCAGCAAACGTTTATCTCTGGATAAAACCCTCTCCCATTATTTTCCGGAACTAATAGGACGAATTGAAAATTCGGATAAAATTACCCTGAGAATGATGGTGCAGCATCGAAGTGGCATCCCCAACCTAACAGACACTCCGGATTTCTGGATAAACCCACCCAAGAGCAGCACAGAAGCCCTTGAAAGAGTACTTGATTTGCCGGCTAATTTTGAACCCGGTGAAAAATATGAATATTCAAACACAAATTATTTATTGATTTCCCAACTCATCGAAAAAGTGGTGGGTTATAACGCCTTTCAATACCTCAGAGAGGAAATTTTAGTCCCCCTGGGACTGAAAAACACCTTCGGATCGATTCATGAGGTAAATATGGATGATGTAATGAGTGGTTACTACGTCGGCGTTGACGAAGATATCAAGACGGCCGACTATGGTTCCATGTTGGCCACAGCAGAGGATGTGGGTATTTTCCTGAGAGCATTAAACGATGGATCCTTGTTCAAAAAAGGGGAAAAGGATATCTATTCTTCCCTTTACCAATACAATCATTCGGGATTGATCCCTGGCTATCAGAGCATAGCTAAATATCACAAAGACATCGATGCGGTGGTGATTCAATTTACCAATACCACCGACTTTGACGGATACAACTGGAATCTGTCAGAAATCATCTATAATCGGATAATTAAGATATTAAGACGCCGATAAAACGCCTGACATTTGGCCTGGGTCAGGACCCAAAAGTGAAAAATATTCCCATAAATTCGGTTTTTGCTTTGGAATCAAAACTTTTTTAACCCCTCAAATGTTAATTTTTTAATCTGTCACCTCTCAAAAAAAAGAAAGAATATGCTACAAATTAACCAAACAAATACACACAGTAAAGTGGCCATTATTGGTACCGGAATGGTTGGGATGAGTTTTGCCTATTCCTTGTTAAACCAAGGGCCCATTAAAGAATTGGTTTTAATTGATATCAATAAAGAACGGGCAGAAGGTGAAGCCATGGACTTAAATCATGGATTATCTTTTGCTCCAAGAAAAATGATAATCTATGCTGGCGACTACAGCAACTGTAAAGATGCAGATATCGTTGTAATTACGGCGGGCGTTTCCCAAAAAGAAGGAGAAACCAGAATTGATTTATTAAACAGAAATGCGGCAATAATGAAAAATGTTGTCGGCCAGGTGATGAAAAGTGGATTTCATGGAATCATTCTGGTGGCCTCCAATCCGGTTGATGTACTGACCTATGTGGCATGGAAAGCCTCCGGTCTCCCTCCCTCAAAAGTAATTGGCAGTGGAACCTCTCTTGATACAGCCAGGCTTCGATTTGAGATTGCCCAAAAAGTTAATATCTCTGTCAAAAACATTCATGCCTATATCATGGGAGAGCATGGAGATTCAGAATTTGTCTGTTGGTCCAAAGCCTATATTGGAGCCAAGCCCCTTGTGGATGTGATTGAAAGTATGACAGAAATTGACTTCATGGATTTAGAAGAAATTCATCAATCGGTGAAGAATGCGGCGTATGAAATTATTAAACGCAAAAAAGCCACTTATTATGGAATAGGCATGACTTTAGTGAGCATCATCAAAGCCATATTAAATGATGAAAATAGAATTATTCCTATCTCTGTGTACAATGGGGGAACTTATGATACGGTTAAGGACTTGTATATTGGATTACCTGCGGTATTAAATGCAGATGGGGTTAACCAGGTCGTGAAGCTAAAACTAAACGATATTGAGCAAAAGCAACTCAACCATTCGGCAAACATTTTAAAAGGTCTTTTAGACAAAATGGATTTATAACATCTGCCTTCCTTAATCGGGCCACCCCTGCCGGCTTCGCGTCGATAACGTAAAAAGTTTTTGTCGGACTTAAAGCCGGGCTTCATTAGCGTAAAAAAGGGTGGGCCCGATCAGGGTTGCCGGTGGCCCGGATGATGAATCCATCAGCTTTCCATACCTCCTGAAACCTGGGAAAGAATCGTATTTTCCCTTCCAACAGGAAACCGAAGGCTTTGAACCAATTGCTTGTCACAGGCTTACCAACGGGGATCCCTGCCAAATAATTCACGCGTAAAAAGGCTTCTTTTCGGTTTGAAAAATTTGTATATTGATGCCTTGTCAAGAGCTGCCAAAAAGTACCCGTTACTCATGCAGCGCGCGCACAAACATGTAAACATATTGCGGGTTTCGGTGGTTTATCTAACTGTAACACGTTGTTGAAACAACCAAAATCCGGCCTCAACGATTGAGGGGAAATTGAAAATAATGACTAAAGGAATTGGCTTCCCGGGAAATTGAAAGTTCATCCATTTCAATCCCACACGCCGCTTATATGAACCGTGTCCATTAAATTATTAAACTATGACAGTAAAAAAAACATTTGGCGCAGGTATAGATACCGACAAGAGTAATATAAATAAAAAGAAGTTAATTCAATACATTAACCTTAAGTTGGCTGCGCTTGGATATCCCTATTTCAAGGATGAAAGAACAGCTCAGTTTTTGGAAATAGCCACCCCACTGCTGGCCAATTACAAAGAAAAATCTCGTCTGCTGTCTACCTACCTATCCCCTACCGGAACCAGGATACAGAATTTTATCAACAACTATTTAAAGGATTTACCTGACGAAAACAACATTGAATTACCCCAGCATACGCTTAACCTTGACAACCATGGCTTAGCCCGGATGTTGTCCATTTCACCGGATGCGGATATGTATGAAACCGACATAGTCAAGTCATACAGAACCGCTCAGGGCATTCTTCATAATCCCAAGGAAGACAAACGCACCACGAAAGGGGTTTTTCATATTTGTGAAGGAGGACTTCCGGTGCCGGATGATAAAAAATCGGTTCCCAAGATTGCCTTTGCCCGTTTACTTAAAGCGGCCTTTAATCCTCCAAATGAATTAAAAAGACTCCCCTACACTGCCAGTCAGGATGAAAAAGCTGAACTGTTTTTGAGTTTACTCTTACGTCCCATTGTTGTACCTGAAGTACCTGGAGTAATGAAGGAAAAATCGATGGAGATTCTCTTTTTTGCCCCCGGCAATTTAGTCTGTAACCTCGACTTTGTTGAATCCATATTTGGAAACGCAGGAGACCCTCACCTGCCTGAAAACGATGCAGCATTAGATGCCGATGGTTGGACCGGCCATACCGGCTGTGTTATTTTAGCCACCCATTTGGTTAAGCTGAAGAAAAAAGATCTGGGACTCCCCACCTATGATAATGCCACAGAAAAACAACGTCGGGATGGGATGTGCTGGAAAGATGAAAATGAATTGTACAATGATGGGGGTGCCTTCAAAATAACTGCTCGCGATAAAAGTGGTGTGGTTGTCACCATCATTGCAGACAATTATTTTGGTTATTGTAAGAAAGAGGTTAAAACCCAAATCAGCTATTCGGCCAACCTCTACGGTTTATGCGAAGAAGAACATGCGGGAGGTGCCATGGCTTTTCCAAGCTACGACTTAGGAGAACAATTTCAGCTGGACGACAGGCTTCCAACCAATAACTTCACCTTCCGCGAAATGATTGATCTTTATCCTGACCTTATGGATCTTCAACCCGAAGGATATGGAATTGACAAGCTACACAACAATATCTTATATGTACCGGAGAATGCTTATTTTAGTCTTTTTGAACAGTCGGTGACCTGGACCACTGATGAGAAAAAGCATTCGATTAAGCTGCTCCCCCTTAAATACTACATTTTACCTTCGGGATATAAAATACAAATGCGTAAACGGTTAAACGGCCATCATTGGCATTTAACCGGTACTACAGCAAAAGTTACCTTGTGCCATAAACCATGTACCGTTTCAGGTGGCGGAAAATCAGAAATATCCAAGTCGATTCAGGATGCCATGATACAAGGATCAGTAATCGTTACTGATTTACAAAAAGACCTGGAAACGATCGAGCAAATATTCAAGAAAGACTTTTCCAAGCGTTTTAAGAAACCGGTGGTTTATCAAAAACCACCCAGAACCGTTCTTGATTCAAGAAGATCACTGGGTTCAGTTATCAAATTATTTACCCCTTCGGATGAATATACCGATGAATACAATGAATGGATTAAGTCCATTAATCAAAGGGTAAAAGATATCATCTATATCATAAAAAGAAGGTATCACAATGAATTGAATCTCCCCTGGAAAAGTTATTTTTCGGTCGATCAAATTAATGGAAGGCCTGGAAATGAACTAAAATTCAATGGCAGAAAATTAATATCAAATTTCCTGCGCGTTGGGCATGACCTGGATCAATCCTGGCGGATTTTCCAACTGCGCCAGGACTTTTATCCTGCCCAAAAAGTTCAGGTTGAAGATGATATCTCTGCCTCAATTGTTATTAAATCGGACAAACTCTCCAATTTAAACCCTGATTATAAAAACCCAAGCGTAAAATTATTAACCAACTGTGAGTCGAGGTTATTTCAACGACCCGATGATTGTATCCATAAGGGCTATGACAAACAAGGAGAGAAAGAACTTTCAAGTCCCTATTCATTCCTTTCCAACTTTGAACCTCTAACACGCCGTGAGGTAATGGAAATTAAAGAAGATGCCATTGGATTTGATCACTACACGCAGCCGGTAAAAGATTTAATTAATAACTTTTTAGAAACTAATAAACCCGAATATCTGGTGGTTCCTTCAGAGCCCAGATTGGTAAATGGGGTCCCATCACAAAACCCTCGTTATTTACAAATTCGACCCGATTTTGTAAACCCCACGGATAAATATCTGGCTGAAACCTGCACCCGTATTTTCAGGAAAATACCGTTGGAAAAACCACTTTTCCTGCCGGTTAACGTGGTGCTGCCAGGCAGAAGGAACAATCCTGCCGACAAACAAAATAATGTTCCCCCATTGGCTATTTATAACCCCATACATTACCAGGAATTACCTGAATTATTTATTGATTTTATTTGTAGTATCACCGGCAAATCCCCTTCCACCACTGGTTTCGGATCTGAAGGGGCATTAACCAAGGGGCCATTCAATAATCTGCTGGTTGCCAGCGATCTGAACAATGCTTTGCTCTCCTATATCTTAACGGGATACGAGCCATTATCCTCTGCAGCAGGTTATGTGGGACCAAAATACAAGGTTGATCACGATATCAGTCTACTGATGCCCGAAATCGTTTCCCGCATGTCGGTGGCTGAGTTAAATCCCAAATTCTTAATCGAAAATGATTACCTCGAAAAGATAGAGAACTTTGAGTATAAAGGTGAACTTATTGAGGCCAATCGTTTAGGCTATCGCATAACCATAAAATTTGTCCACCATTTTCTGGGTCGGATTTTCAGTAATCCCGATGCTGTATTTTCAGAAGAGATGCTGCGTCCCGAACTTCAGGATTTAGATTCATTTGTATCGTCGCTCAAAAATTTAACGATCACTCAAAAAAGAGTCGCCGAAGGTTTGATGCGCGATGGCACCTACGAGGCTTTGTGTCCTCCGTTACAAGCCCTGGTTAAAATAATGGTGGATGGAAATTATGAAGGTAAAAACAGACAACATCCTGACATCAGGAAACTGTTTACCTACGATTATGTCGTAAACAGCGAATGGTACAAAGATCGGTTAAAAATTAAACAAGACCGTGACATTGAGTTCTGGAAAAAGAGCATTGCTTACCTCGAAAAGGTTATTGGCATGAGAAACTACCAGGAAGCTGTTGAAAGAATGGATTTACATTCGAACCTGGAACACGCGAAAACTCAACTTAACAAAGTTCAATCGGCGGAATATCTTGTTGAATTGGAAGGAACCATTGGAGCCGACCCGGTGAAATAAAAAAGAGGCAAAAATTTCTTTTTGCTATTTCCCTGCTCCGTCTATCACGCGATGCAATCGTGCGATAGACGGGGTTTTTAAGTTAAATCCCGCCAGGATACCATGTGGGCAGAAGGTTGAATGGCTTATGTTTTGCCTCCAGTCTTAAGTATGACCGGGTGATTTGTTCCTGATACCTGGAGAGCAAATCACCCGGCCGCACTTGGGCCTGAGAAAATATTGAAGTTAATTAAATTGGAATATTTGCGATCGACCCTGGTATTGATGTATAGTACAAAAGAATTGAGAAATCATTTGTAAGATGCTTAATATCAAGATTTAATCCGAAAAAACTCATTGTTTTTTTCATTGATCTTCAATTTATTAACTGCCCTGGCATGCAATAAGATATTTGCTTTAAGATAGCAGCTAAACTCTTGTCATAAATAAATCACTAACCATGAGAAATATTCCAGGTCTGATAATTTTTTGTGCCATTTTCCTAACCGGGTGTCATGAAAACAAAATGAACAACAATTCTGGGGAGGATGATCCAATCGGGAGTTTAGAAGAGTGGCTGGCCCAACCCAATGCCGAAAGAAAACCGTTAGAGAGTCTCTCCTTTTCGAAGGAGGCCTTATCCAAAAGCCAGGCCGAAAAGGCAACAACGCTGCTGTTTCAGGACTGGCAGGCCAACATGATAAAGGAGTATGAACAACAGTGGAACAATCGGGTGCTAAAGTATGAGGGGCACAGCATGCCGTTTTATTATCATATTTTTGGAGACAAACCCGCTGACGGAAGATCTCTCTTTATCTCGATGCATGGCGGCGGAGGTGCCCCGGCCAGTGTTAATGATCAGCAATACGAGAATCAGAAACATCTGTATGATCAAACAATGAAAACTCTCGGAGGGGTTTACCTTGCACCAAGAGCCCCTACCGATACCTGGAACTTATGGCATCAGGATCATATTGACAACCTTTTTAACATCGTCATCCAAATGGCTGTAGCATTTGAGGATGTAAACCCCAACAAAGTTTATCTGATGGGGTATTCTGCCGGCGGAGATGGCGTATATCAGCTGGCCCCACGCATGGCCGACAGATGGGCGGCAGCCTCCATGATGGCCGGTCACCCTAATGAAACCTCTCCCCTAAGCCTTCAAAATCTCCCTTTTGCGATACATGTAGGCGCCCTGGACGATGGTTATAACCGAAACCTGAAAGCCCTGGAATGGAAAAGCCTGCTGGACGAGCTGGAAAGCAATACCCCTGGAAGCTACATCCACCAGGTACAACTTCATGAAGGATTAGCCCACTGGATGGAGCTACAGGATGCGGTTGCGCTTCCCTGGATGAAGAGTTACCTGCGCAATCCCATCCCTGAATCCATTACCTGGAAGCAGGATGACAGACATCATAATCGTTTCTATTGGATTGGAACCCCTGAAAACCTAATTGAAACAGGCGGCGAGATCCAGGCCGGTTACAACCCTCAAACAAATGAGATAACCATAGATTCAAACTATGGTAGTGAAATTCTTCTTTATCTTAATGATGAAATGTTGAATTTGGATGAGCCCGTCACCATTAAATACCAGGATAAACTAATTGCCCGCCAAACGTTTAAGAGGTCCATCATTAACATCTATAAAACCCTGGCTGCTAAAGGGGATTCTGAGTTATCTTTCCCCTGCGTGGTTTCAGTTATCGACAACCAGGAAGCAACGGAATAATTATTGGCCCGCCATTGCCTGTTTTTTTATCCGGTTTTGTACGATACAACACGGGAAAATAGCACGAAAAGGTTTGAGAGGTTTTCATGCCTCAAATGAAGGACCCCGACTTCCATGTTTTGAAGGATGCGAATAAAGACACATCTAGTAATCCTTTTTGTCCTTCGTAACGGGTTTATGTGTTTTCAGCCATTCCTGGCCTTCTTTGGTAAGAAAAAAATCCATCCACAGATAATACATTTTCTTATTTTCGCCAACAGTTACCCAGTGACTCGAGCCAAGGGGAATATGCAATATCGAATAGGCTTTAAATTCGGCAGAAGCGCCATCGGCATGGACCACAATATCGTTGTCGGTTAATCCCAGAAAGAGCTGATCGAGCATGCCATGGACGTGCGCACCAACTTCATCAGGCCCGGGCGCTTCAACGGTTCCCAACGAAACACGGGGAATAATATCGGCAGGCAGTACCGTGCGACTTACGGTATTGGGACTTTTTATTTTTTCGGTATAGGCTTCACAATCTTCAAATCGGGTAAAGAAAATATCGTATCTGTTTTCTGCCGGAAAGGCCTCTATATCCTTAACATCCTGCCCGGAAAGTTTTTTGGTGAATCGGACAAAATGCAACACCTCCCCTTCGGGAACTTCAATTTGTACATGCTTAAAGGCCATTGGAATGGCAATGGTTTCGGGCACCAGATTAAACACCAAAGTATCGGCTGTGAGTTGTCCGTTACCTTTTATGAAAAGCAACAGGTCAACATTTTTGCTCGAAAACTGAAGACTTTTTACGGTTGGCCCCACAAAGGCGAGGTGTTCAATCCTGGTGTCTGCAATTTCTCCGGGTAATAACTCCTCGCTAAAATTCAACGCCCCGCCAGGCAGCTCCATTTGCATCTCCTGCACAATTATTCCGGGGGTTTTTGAGCAGGAAGTATTTAGCCCCAGCATTATCACCAGGCATAAAATGGCTGTATTTATCCCCTGAAACGAAAACCCTGATAATTTCATATCCGCACAATTAAATGTTAATACATCAACTTCAATTCGATATTTTCCTGAACAACAATTTTTCCCGAATTCATGATCTCATTATTTGAATGAGAATTATTCTTGGCCCCCCAAAGAAGTGCCACCAGCTTAACCGGGTTGTTTTTAAAAGTATTGTCCGAAACGTCAACATTCATTATTCCACGGGTATTGAGTAAGATCTTGTTTTCTTCTTTGGCTCCACAATTGGTAAAAATATTGTTTGTTACGCTCAAATTCCCTCCAATGGTCGACTCATCATAACCGCCTCTGTAGTAATCCACCACATTGGCATTGATCTTTGTAAATGTGCAGTTGTCAATGGTCAGAAATTCAACATTATAATTACCTTCATCGTCCGTTTCTCCAGATAATTCAATCCCGTTATCACAATTCTCCATTTCGCTCCTCACAAAAGTGATGCTATCCGAAAACGATTCTTTGTATGCTTTTAGCACGTATCTAAAGTTGTTGATCCTACAATCTTCAACTTTTAAGTTGTACAAAGCCGACATATTTTCTTCAAGTGTGGCGAAAGCATAGTTGCTATTGTTTCCTTCCAGTGAAATATTTTTCAGCCTCAGATTCCCTTTCGGATTCATCTCAAACAAAGGAGAGTCCTCATCACCCAAAAACATCAGTATTACTTTCTCTTCGGCATTTGCCGGCTTTAAAATTATACGCTTATCTATTTTTATGGAGGAGGCCACAGGGTATTTTCCTGCCCCCAGTTCAATGACATCACCCGAAGCGGCTTCTTCTATTTTTTTCAACAAATCGTCTCCTGCCATAACTTTAAAGAGCTTAGGCTCATGTTCTTTAGCCTCTATCGAAAACCAACCTGCCCCATATTTGCCCTCCTCCAGGAGATCAGCTTTTTCACCTGCCGTGCCACAGGTTGCCCCAATACAATTATTATCCTTCCTGCTGTTCCCAAAAAGGTCGGAATCAATGGTTTCAAAATCAAATCCTTTGTATACTTCCACCTCGCATGCATCAGATGAAGGCACAAAGAGGAAGTCGTTAACTTTGGTCATGGAGAAGTCGCAGTATTCAAAGGCATCTTCCTTTTCACCAGTCCATCCTTTATAGTTAATCAGATTGCTTGCGAACTTAACGCCATCTATTTTGTCGTAAGCCACAATGGGTGCGGAAGTATTTTCGGCATTGTAAACGATGTTGTCGGCGACCACGGTTCGCACCGCGCGGGCCGATCTGATTTCAGAAGCAGGAAGCACCTCGGCCTGCTCTAAATTGGCCCCCACACCAAAGTGCCAGGGAGATATACAATCTACCCATGTATTATAGGCAACAACCACATCCGTCACCTGGTTGTAGCGGTTAAGCGGCGACTTGGGAATACCATTCATGATGGCCAAAGGCGCTCTGAAGTTATTACCCTTAAGGTTATAAAAATAATTGTTTGTCACCCAATGTCCGGTGTTAACAATGCGAATCCCACCCATGTTATCCGAATGATTGTCTCCAATAAAGATGTTCCCGTCAATCATACAATAGTTGCCATGGCGCATCACCAAAGAACCCTCGCACTTATAAAAAATATTGTTGCGGAATTCGTTGTAATTGGTTTTGCTGGAGATGATTTCCACCTCGCCATTGCAGCGGTCGAACAAATTATTGGCCACGAAGGTATGACTGGGCGACATAGAGGTATCACTATCACCAATTTGCAGAGTTTCTCCGTGCGGGCCCCCTTTTCTGGGGCGTGGCCCGAAATGGTTGTTTACAATCCGGTGATAATTCCTTATGCTCTCATTTCCTTTTATTTGAACCCGTACGGTTGGCCCTGAGTTGGACTTTCCAATAAGGTTGCAATTGCTCAGTTGGTTATGCCTTCCCCAAAACTCCACCCAGTGATCTTGCCTGTCGCGCTGTGGCTGGTTAAAGTTTTCTATAACACAATGGGAAAAGATGCAATTATTGGCAACTTTCTTTCCCAATCTAAATTCAATAACAGCGTTATTCGGCGTATAACCATTTCTAAAATACAAACCGCTCATCACAATATGTTCGCCGCCAAATTTCACATACGACTGACCTTCGATAAAGACCTCTCCAACAGTTTCGGCCCTTACCACAATCGGATTTTCTTTGGTCCCACTGTTGGTAAATTCCATTTTCACATCGCTCCAGGTTCCATTGGCCAACACAATTTCGTCACCCGGGGCAGCATCTGCAAGAGCTTTTTCAAGCTCAGCGTTGTTCTGCACTTTAACCTGATTGGTATTCCCCTGCGATGTACAGGCCAAAAACATAAGGGTAAATACGATTGGGAAAAAAATTTTAGTGAGCATCGGTGTTTGGTTTTTAGATGAAGAGTAAACTGGTTATAAAGTTATTTCAATAAAATAATTGCAGTTGCCATTTTCGATCCCTCAAAGGCTACCTTCTTAAGGATCCGGAGGTGTCCCCTTCCATTAAGCTCATGACATTTTCCAAAGACACCATATTAACATCGCCCGGAACAGTATGTTTGAGGGCACAGGCAGCAGAAGCAAAACTCAAGGCCTGCAAATCATCATCATAATGCAACAATCCGTATATGAGGCCCGAAGCAAAGGCATCTCCGGTGCCAACGCGATCTATGACGTGGGTAATATCCAACATCCGGGTTTTAATATACTCGCGGCCATTCCACATTTTACCTTGTATTTGCTGATGGGAAGCGCTGATGGATTTCCTGGTTTTTCCCACTACCTTTTTTATTCTTGGGAAAGTGTCCATCAGCAGTCTGGCTGAAACCCGGAACTTATCCTCCAACTGGCCCAGACCAAACATCTCCCGGATACCACGTTTGCTGGTAATCACAACATCACAATTTTGCACCAACTCCGGCATAACCTCCTGCATGGTTTTGCCATACCGCCACATATTGCTGCGCGAATTAATATCCCCCGAAACCATTATTCCCAACTTGTTAGCTGTCCTAATGGCATCCAGACAACACATCGCCGCCCCTTCCGAAATGGCCGGGGTGATCCCTGTCCAGTGAAACCAATCGGCGTCTTTGAGGATCTGTTCCCAATCGACCATGGACGGCTCTATTAAAGAAAATGAAGAGCCTTCCCTTTCATATATCACTTCACTGGGTCTATGCACAGCCCCTTTCTCAAGAAAATACAGACCCAACCTGTCCCCGCCATAAAAAACGTGTTGGGTGCTTAACCAGTGCTTACGTAAAAATTGAGTGGCCGCTTTTCCCAGCGAATTATCCGGAAAACGGGTCACGTGGGCGGCTTTCATCCAGAGATAGGCCAATGAAATGGCTACATTCGCCTCACCCCCACCATAAACAAGTTCGAAAGAAGTAGCTTGCGAAAACTTTGAATATCCCGGTGGTGACAAACGCATCATTACTTCACCGAATGTTATCACTTTTTTAGCCATACTGTTTGGTATCTAAGGATATTTATGGAATGGTTATTCAATCTGAAGCCCGGGGGTGATCAATAATCCAGGTCATCAAAAGGCTCCCGGCCTTTGGCTTATTTTTCAATTTCACGGATGCTGAAATCAGAAAAAAACAAGGTTTCGTCTCTCAGGTTGTCAGCATCCGATAAACTCCGGTAAATACCCCACTTGGGGCGTATAAATTCAGCATCCGTTTTCCATGTCCTGATGGATTGATCTGTGTATTCCAGAAGGGTTTTTCCATTCTTTACTTTTTTAATCGATATTGAATAAGCCCCTTTTTCTCCATACCGGATGGTTTCGGTAACTTCCACCCAGGCTCCCTTAAATGGGGTTAAATCAACTTTTCTAAGCGTGGTTTGTTTGGTGGCCTCGGCATACCTTAGTTCCAGCTTATCGGGATCTCCTTTTCGTGCGGTGAGTGTAAAAAGCGGCATACTCTCCTCCGGACCACCCACTGCCTTGAGCTGATGCAAATGGGTAAAGGCTGAGGATGCCTGAAACCCGGCATCCAATTTAAATCTCCACTTATACTCTACCGTTTCGTTTTGTGTGCCCAACAAACCATCGGGAGATTTGTCGTAGGCTTTGATTTCATTCCTTTGCCTGTCGACATTAATACAGCGATCGTTGTCGGGCGTTTTGTGAATAAAAAACCGGAATACATAGGTATTTAGTTCAGGGTCGAACACCTCATCGATGTGTGGGCCAAATTCCTGGTGACTGCAATCGGGAACCTCCACAGCATCGTATCCGGGCACCAGCACAGAAGCTATTAACTCGTAAGTTTGGCCCGGGCCATCGGCATTCAGGGTAACCTGCGAGAATATAGCCGGCTGAAGAAGGATGCCAAATAGGATCCCTAACCAAAGGCTTTTCATCCTAACCGGTTTACTCTTATCTTCAAATTGGAATCTCATCATACTAAAAGAGTTTATATTAAGGATTACCATTAAACCGCTGATCTATACGGCTGTATAAAAGCGACTTACACAGCATGATTTCCCTAACAATAATTGGCAACAGCCACTATTGATATTGACTTATAATTTCCAGTGCCTCCGAACACTTCTCGGTAATGTAATTGTAATTCTTTTCAGCCAAGACCTCTTTGGGGAACAGTTGGGAGCCCATTCCCACGCAGGTAACTCCCGCCTCAAACCACTGTTTCAGGTTCTCCTGGGTTGGAGAAACCCCACCTGTTGGCATAATACTAGCCCAGGGCATGGGTCCTTTTACCGCTTTTACAAAACCGGGCCCGCCAACCTGCGATCCCGGGAATATTTTTACGACCTCTGCTCCCAGTTCGTGTGCGCGGCCAATTTCCGTTACCGAACCACAACCCGGACTCCAGGCAATTTTTCGTTTGTTACAAACTTTAGCTGTAGCCTCATCAATTAACGGGGCCACAACAAAGTTGGTCCCCAAAGCAATATACATAGCGGCGGTTGCCTCATCCACAATCGACCCCACCCCCATAATCATTTCGGGGCAGTTTTCGATGGTCCACTTATTGAACTCGGCAAAAACCAATGATGCAAAATCACCCCGGTTAGTGAATTCGAATAAACGGGCACCTCCATCGTAACAGGCTTTTACAACGGCTTTACATACCTCAATATCCTGATGATAAAACACCGGTACCATGCCGGTTTCTTTCATTTTTAATGCTACTTCTATTCTTGAAAATCTTGCCATAATAAAAAAGTTAAAAGGTGAAAAAGGTGAAAGTTAAAAGACTAAAGGGTTAAGGGTTAAGGGTTAAGGGTAAGGGCAAAAATTTAAAGGTTTAAAAGAAACAAGCCAGCTCTGCGCCGGCGCTGAAGCTATGGCGTAAGCGTTGCTGATCCCGCGTTACAGGAATGGAAAGCCAGCTTGTCTGGTCCCTGCCTGCCCCGCATTTTAATCGTTAACCCTTCGGGAATGAAGCTACCAACTTTGCTAAGACCGTTTTGCGGGAGGAAACGGATTACCATACGATTAATATTTTACCTGCCGATCAGCGGTCCTCAATACGCCTTCCCTCTCTAATCATACCTTTCTCCCTTCGCCTTTTCTAATGCTACCGATCTACGCGCGCACTACCACCGCCAATAATTTTTTCGACCTCCGACAGAGTAGCCATGGTGGTATCGCCGGGAGTTGTCATGGCTAATGCACCGTGTGCAGCACCATACTCAACGGCTTTTGCGCCATCATTAAATTCAAGGAAACCATAGATTAAGCCGGAAGCAAAACTGTCGCCGCCGCCTACACGATCCATGATTTCAAGGTCTTCGCGATGTTGGGCTTCATGAATTTCACCTTCCGAATAGCAAATAGCCCCCCATGAATTAACCGTTGCTGTTTTTACGGTACGCAAGGTGGTGGCTATAACCCGAAAGTTTGGAAATTCGGATACTGCCTTTTCGATCATGTTTTTGTAGCCCGACAAATCCAATTCTTTCAAATTTTCATCGTTGCCTTCAACTTCCAATCCTAAACAGGCAGTAAAATCCTCTTCGTTACCAATCATCACATCCACATATTTGGCAATTTCACGGTTTACCTCCTGGGCTTTCGCTTCCCCGCCAATGGCTTTCCAAAGGGATGGACGGTAGTTTAAGTCGTATGAAACGATGGTGCCGTGTTTTTTAGCTATTCTTACGGCCTCAATAACGGTTTCAGCGGCCGATTCAGATAACGCTGCGAAAATACCACCGGTATGCATCCAGCGAACACCTAAAGTACCAAAAATATACTCCCAGTCAATATCACCAGGTTTTAATTGAGAGGCGGCTGTATTTCCGCGGTCGGAAACCCCTTTTGCTCCGCGGATTCCAAACCCCCTTTCTGTGAAGTTAAGTCCGTTTCGAACCGTACGGCCGCAACCATCGTATTCTACCCATTTAACGAATTGGGTATCCAATCCACCCTGAAGCATAAAGTCTTCAATTAAAGCACCCACTTCATTGTCAGCCAGTGCTGTGATGATGGCTGTTTTTTTACCGAAGCATCTTCTCAGGCCACGGGAAACATTGTATTCGCCCCCCCCTTCCCAGGCCTTGAACTGACGTGAAGTTCTTATTCGACCTTCGCCCGGATCCAGTCTTAACATGACTTCACCAAGTGAAATACAATCGTAGGTACATTCCGATTTTGATTTGATCTTCAATTTTGTCATGATTATTTTATTTATTTAAAAAACCACAATTTAATGGCCATGACCCCAATAGCCAGAAGCAAGATTAGTTTTATCCATTTTTCGCTTTTCTTCATCGTGAAATGACTTCCCAAATAACCTCCCACAGAGGTTCCAAGGGCCAGTACGAGACCTACTTTCCAGTCTATGGCATCGTTCAGAATAAAAACAATAACTGATGAAATACTGAATAAGAGCGCCACAAACACCTTAACGCTGTTTGCATACTTAAGCGTTAACTGATTTATGCGTGATAATATCAAAATCATTAAAAAGCCAATTCCTACATGGATAAACCCGCCATAAATACCGGTAAAGAAGAAAAGAAACAGACTGGTTGCCTTATTTTTTACAACCGGCATTGAACTGTTTGGTACATGTTTTTTATTATTCAACAAAATCGCAGCGCCTGTGCCCACCATAACAATGGACAAAATGCGGTTAAACAACTGGTCATCCATTTCGAGTGCCAACAATGAGCCGATTACCGAACCAACAATAGCGATACCACCCGCATACAAGCTATAGGGATAAATAAATACCCCTTTCCTGGAAAAATTGGAAACCGCAACAATATTTTGTGCAATAATACCTATGCGATTTGTACCATTGGCCACAACCGGTGGCAATCCTAAAAAAATCATTAATGGCAATGTCAGTAGTGACCCACCTCCGGCAACCACGTTAATGAAACCGGCCAAAACACCTGCCAAACTTAGACCCGCCAACTCAAAAAAAGATAATTCACTCATAATCAATGAAACAGTCGAATATCATCAATCTATGCCAGATGTATGGTAAGGTCCCAGCTGTTGTAACGAACTAAAATACAAAGAGGTGGTTGACCACAAAACATTAACCCCCATTTCTATAAGAGCAGGGAAATAGCAGATCGCTTATTGGCTTCCAGAACGGGTTAATATTTAAAAAACACCGCTCCCAACTTCGCCAATCAGCGCACCTGCTTTTCCTTGTAAATGCCTCACTCTCAATATCTGAAAAACCTAAAATTTGAGACCATCCAAAAAGTGAAATAACTGAAAATCAACAAACTCCGTCCTTTCGGGATGGACTCAAATGGGTTGGGCTATCCGAATGATAGCATCAATTCCCCCTCTTATATCCCTAAGGCCTGACCACCACCAATTTGGATGGTTTCGGCTGTAATAAAAGAGGCGTCTTTACTAGCCAGGAAAGCTACAACAGAAGCAACCTCCTCGGGCTGACCCAATCTTCCTAAGAGAATACTGTTTTTCCACGAAGCAAATACTTCAGGCTTAGTCGATTTAATTTGCGCATGGAAGGGGGTATCAATGGTACCGGGAGATACGGCATTTACCCTGATTCCATATTCGGCTAAATCTTTGGCCAATGCTCTGGTAATGGCATGTACCCCTGCTTTAGAAGTACCGTAAATCCCCGCACCCGGTCCACCTGCATTCCAGGCTGCATTGGAGGTATAATTAATGATAGAGGCATTTTCTCCCTTTTTAAGATAGGGGATCGCCGCTCTCGAAGCAAAAAACACCGAATCGAGGTTTAAAGCCATAACAAACCGATAAAATTCGGTCGTCATCTCTTCAAATCTGGATCTTCCGCCTAATCCCCCTGCGTTATTTACAAGAAGATCTATTTTACCATATTTTTCACCAATTGCCTTAATGTGGGAAGTTACCTCATCTTCTTTGGTAACGTCAAAGCCACGGTACTCTGCAGTAATACCTTGTGCAGTAAGCTCTTCTACCCGTTTGGCACCTGCTTCATTTTCAATCCCGTTCAAAACTACGGTATATCCATCTTTACCCAATCGTTTAGCTACTTCGAAACCAATTCCTCCTGTTGCACCGGTAATAACGGCAACCTTTCCTTTTGAATTCATAATTTATTTTTTTTAAAAGTTTGTATTTTAAACTTCATCCGTCCATCTGTTTGTAGGATGAAATTCATTTCGTTAATGATCTCTATTTTTCCTCTATTGGTTTAATATTTCGCGCAAAGAAATAAATGGCACCAATTCCTAAGGGAACAAAGACAGCAATGGCAATAAATACCGGAGTGTATGAAATATTGGCAACGATAGGAACCAGGAAGTTCATTATAATTACAGAAAAAACACCTATCATTCCGCCCAACCCGGCTAACGAACCCACTGATTTTCCGCTAAAGAAATCACTTGGAAGGGTTTGTACATTACCGATGGCAAACTGGAACCCAAATAATACCATACACACAATCAATACAAATTTCAGTGCCGTGTCGCCATATAAGATGGTCGCGATCAATCCAAGCAACATGATTACACCACCAATTACAATGGTTGTTTTTCGACCCTTATTAATGGAGCCTGTTTTGGCAATAATCCTTCCCGACACATAACCTCCTGCTATACTTCCTACAGCTGCCCCAACGTAAGGCACCCATAAAAACATGGCCACTTCTTTAACATCAAACCCGTAGGTGTCGAATAGATATATGGGCATCCAGGTTACAAACAACCACCAAATAGGCTCAAGGAAGAAACGGCCAACAACAATCGACCAGGACTCTTTGTATGAAAGTATTTGCATCAGACTCAGTCCTTTGGTGGTATCATCCGATTTTTTATCGGCTTCGCTCTGACCATCTAAAATATACTTGCGTTCCTCATCGGTTACCCAAGGGTGTTTTTTTAACCCGGTTTTGTTGATTATCAACCATGGAATAATCCATACTAAACCAAATGAACCCACCACCATAAAAGTAATCCTCCATCCAAATGCAACGAATAGCGCACCAATAATCAAGGGAGCAATCACCGAACCGATAGAAGCGCCTGCGTTAAAAAGACCCTGAGCCACCGCTCTTTCCTTTATTGGGAACCATTCTGCGTTACTTTTTACCGCTCCCGGCCAGTTACCTGCTTCTGATAGCCCCAGGGTGGTTCTAAAAAGACTTATTGACAAAACGCCCCTGGCTATGGAATGCAGGAAGGATGATAATCCCCAAATACCAATACTGATGACATACCCAATACGGGTCCCCACTTTATCGAATAACTTACCAGAGAAAAGTTGGCCGAGCGCATAGGCTACCATAAATACATTGGAAATTAATCCATAATCATTCTTGGTTAACCCCAGGGACTGAGCGATAGAACCATCAATTCCTTCACCGCCCCACATAATACTCAGGGCACTTCTGTCGATATAATTGATAACTGTGGCCAGAAAAATTAACCCAATTATCCACCACCTGAAACCTTTTATCTTCATAATTTCTATTTTTTATTACCAAAATATGATACTGCTGTTCCATCCAGGAAATCTTCGCGCACGGGGCTGAAAACATCGATTAAGATGCCATCCTCTAAACACACGGCACTGTGCAACAGGTTGGGAGCAATGTAAACGCCTTCTCCTGCTTCAATCAGGCTTTTTTGGCCATCAATGGTAAACTCGAACTTACCGGCTGAACAAAACGTCGCCTGCGTGTGAAAATGTTGATGGGGAGAACCCACAGCATCTTTTTCAAATTTGACTTTGACCATCATAATCTGGTTGTCCCAACCCAGAAACTGACGTGACACACCGCCACCAAGGTCTTCCCATTTCTCACTGTTTTTGATAAATTTTTCACTTGCCATAATAGATAATTTTAATTTGTGAATAATTTGTAATTTCCATTCCAATTAATTGTTTGACCTTCCACACTTATTGAATTTTCACCCGCATTTGAAAAGCTTAAATCGAGCAAAAGTTGAATCGTTTTTCCGGTTTTTAATTTTAACAAAACCGCCACTTTTTCTCCGTCCCCTTCAATGAGCTGCAACTCTTTTACCGAGCCTTGGGAATTTAAAACCGCCTCGCTGGCGGGATTGTAACTTCCATGTATTTCGTAAACCGCGAGCAGTTTTTTGTTTTTCGAATCGGGAAAACGGAACAACATCCCCATTTGAGGGCGTAAATTATAGTTGGGGTCGTTGGCCCCTAAACGGGTAATATAACAACCGACTCCTTTGCCTCCCAAAACTGAAACGGTGTAAAATCCGGTTCCATTCATCCAGCTGAGGCTGGCTGTGGCCGGAATATTCCCTGCCTCGGCATCCACAATTAAATGCTGGTAGCCATGGTCTTTTCCAAGAACTTTGTATTGATTTAACCTGGAATATTCAAAATTGGCCTCAATCACCTGCCCGTTAAAATATACCGGTAAATCGTACAGACCTATCTTTTCGTTTTTAACATCGAAAAGGTCAATCAAATAGGTTCTTCCGTTGGCTTCCAATAAGGCCAAAGTACGGTTAAGAACAGCTCCCTCGTAGCAATGTTCGTCGGTAGCCGAAACAATTTGAACTTCCGGGTTTTCCAGATCAGCAAAAACCAGTTTTGGGTTGTACTTTTCGCCTTCAGCATAGCTCCCCCCAAAACCCGACTGCTCATTAATAACCAATGTGTTATGCGCCACAGTTTGATTCGCCCAGGTTTTATTTTCAGGGAGATAAGTGCCCCCTTCTTTGGCTACCACGTTTAAAAAACGGGCGGCACCATAATCCGGTAAAATCTCCTGCCCCAGGTCGTAAAGACTTATTCCAAGGCGGTCGAAATGCCCGTGTCCCATTCCCTGCGAAGCAAATTTAAAAAGCACCGAAGTTTGATTATCGCTTTCACCCAAACGCAGTAGAGCTAAACCACCTTTATCGCCCTTAGCTCCATCGCGGATAATCATTGACTTACGCTCAAATTTTTGGGCTTTACCCTCGGCAATGGCTCTTGCCACTGCTAAACCTTCGGCACTTAACAACACCTGTTGTTGCAGGTTCGCCACGTCGAGCAAAGTGGCCTCCTTAGTGCGGGCATAAACAATATTGGTTCCGAAAATTAACTCCGAGGTTAACCACGATTTTTCTTTGATGGCATCGTTAATAGGATAAAATCTCCCATCCGAATTGGTCATTTGAAGAACTGTAGTAACTGCTTTTAACAAGACTCCCTCTCTGTATTCAAATATTTTTAATTCGGGACGATTGTTCTCCAGTGCTTGTGCAAAAACGATGAAAGGTAGAAGCGCATAGCGTTGATAATAGGGACCTTCAGCATAGTAACCATCAGGCGAAAACAACTCATCAATCTGTTTCAGGAAGCCGCCTGAACCATCCAGGTGTGTGGAATACAACGCTTTTTGAACCATTAACGAATCACCCAAAACCATCCCCGTCATCCCAACCCCGGCTACTGCCCAGGTCCCGTGGTTGTGTACCCGGTCGAATGAATATTTATCCTCCTCGGTAAAAAATTTAACCATGTTCTTAAAAAGATGGTCTTCAATATTTACCCGCTCTTCTGCTGAAAGAAACTCAGTAATACAATCGTATGCCTGAATGGTGTACACCAACCAAACCGACTCGTTTAAACCCTGCCAGAACAGTTTGCCCGGAGCCTGGTTTTTCTGCATGGGATGAATGCCCAGGGAAGGGTAAAGTTTGGCATACTCAATCAGCATGTCGCGCACAAAAATGGCATATCTCTCCTCACCCGTTAGCTGGTAAACCAGTCCTGCGTTGTACATTTCCAGATAATTCTGTTTGTGCTTTTCGTGGGTGTACCCCCCGCCCGGATCTTTGGGGAACGGCACTACAATTCCGGATTCAATCCCTCTTTCGGCAATGCCCTTTGCATTTTCAAATGAGGATTGAAGCAAGGGGAATTTCTGCACCCCCTCAATAATCTCTGGCACCGATGAGTTTTGGAGAATCAAACTGGGCCCCCCCCCATTTATTGCAGCTTGCGGGACCTGGTCACGACAAGAAAAGAACCCTGCCACAAGTATGATAAGTAAAAATGTTTGAATAGTTCTCATTTTAGTTTTTCAAAGGTTTTTACTGAATTAGTTTAACTGCGTATTGATTGTTGTCGTCGCGAATCTCTAAAATTAAGAACCGTGGAAACTGACCCACAGATTGGGTAAAACTCCGGGTGTAAATCTGAGAGGAAAAAAGCTGTTTCCCGGTTACAGAAAAAAGAGATATGCTACGCTTACACGCCTTCTCAAAGGATACATTCAAGACCCCTTTTGACAGGAATACCTTGTAATTGGGCATTTCAATCAATTGAACAGACGAGGCCACCTCATAGTTTGCCCCAACCTCCTCTTTGGTTAACGGGAAAATCGTTTGAGGATCTTCAGACAACTGGTTGCAGCCCACATCCTTGGCCGTTTCGGGACGAGATTGTCCGTCGATATCCACCGAAAGGGTATCGAAAACACCGGAAACCGCTGCACCAAGGCAAGGATTTTGGCTGGATGGAACTTGCATTCTTTCATCCAAAACCATGGGAAGGTCAGTTTGAACAAACCCATCGGCGGAAATACCAATGTCTTCTGCATCGGTATAATTGCCCTTCCAGGTTATTCCCCCGGCTGAGCTGTATTCGTTGACCAAATCACGCCCCTCTTTAGAAACAATCAGGTTGTTTTCGATAAAGGAATTTATGGGCGCCAGGGATAATTCAGCGCTGACACCGGCGCCAATGGCAAATGGTTCCTTACAATTAACAATGGTATTAAAACCAACCCGCGCATCATCAACCTGACGATAACGGTTTGCCGGAGAATTTGGAACCCCATTCATTAAACAGATAGCTGCCCGATAGGAGGTTCCCTCCAGATTTTCAAGATAGTTATTGTAAACCCTGTGCCCCGGACCAATAACCCTGATCCCTCCGCAATTCTTTTGGTCGTTGCCAAAAAAGAAATTACCGTAAACATAACAATCCGATCCATGACGCAAGGTGAGTGTTCCTTCGCAATTGTCGAACGTATTGTAACGATAGTGGTTTCCAACCGATTTGTTAGAGATGATTTCAATCTCTCCGTCGCATTCCTCAAACAGGTTGTACTCCACCACACAGTTTGAATTGTAACTTTCCCAATCGCTGGTTCCGATACGGATGGTTTCCCCCCCGTTTTCGCCCAGATCTTTTCGTGGCCCAAAATAATTATGGTCTATTAAATGGTAATCGGGGGTTTCGTCGAGCCAAACCACAAAAGTTGCGCCGGCATTTGTTTTCCCTGAAAAGCTACAGTGGTCCACACGGTTATGCGTTCCGTAAAGCGAAACATATTTCGTATCGAGGCTTCCGTTTTCCGGATTGTAATCTTCTATGGTAACATTTGTAAGGCGGCAATGGTGGGCAAAGGTAGTGGTGTTTGTACGAAATGCGACGATGGATCCCTCGGAGGTAACCTCACCATTCCTGAATACAAAATCGCGGACTACCAACCAGTTCCCGCTCATCTCAATCCGGCTATTCCCTATAAAAACAGTTTCGCCCGGGGTTTCGGCTCCAAAAACAATGGGGGCAACTTCATTTCCTTCGCCCTTAAACTCCAGTTCCACATCGTTCCATTCCTGTGCTGCCAGCAAAACCGTATCACCCGGCAAAACAGCAGCCACAGCTGTGTCAAACTCACTTTTGGAACTGACCCGATAAACGTCGGCCAATGCGGGTAATGCCATCCAAATAAGCATTAAAAAAACAGTTGGGTGTTTTACAGACTTCATTTTAATAAGTTCTTATTAATAACTTCCATTTCATTGTACGCCATAAACCGTGAAAAAAACCTCAAGCCAACCTCGCCAACCTTTGCCCTCTATTGGCTTCCGAAAGATTCACCCCTCACAGGTTAATGGTTTTGCCAGGCTTTACCGGCCTGTTATTAATCTCAACCTCTTTTACTCCAATATTGGTTATTTTCAATTCACCCGGATTCACCTCTACCCACAAGTCGCATTTTGAGCTTACAGAAACACCCTTATCTCCCATCATCAATGCGGTGGTTCCCAGAAGCAAAAAGTCCCCCTGACTGTAAATTATCTTTTCGGCATCGGTATCAACAGGACTGTTTTTGGCTGAAACAATATTCCAGTCCCTGACTTTAAATTGGTTGTAATCCTCCACCACCAGACGCTCTTCAAAATCCTTGAAAGGGAACAAGAGGGTGATCCAGGAGGTTTCATCCTGAAAGGTTTTTTCAAATACACTTCTTCCCTTTCCCCGGGCCGATGCTTTTGAGATTTTTTCGGCCGCATTCCCCAGTTGAATGATCTCAAGTCCTGCCCCATTTGGAAAAACAGACCGGATGTGCTTGCCTTCTTTTTCCACATCGTAATACCCCTGCCACACTTGCTGGGTAGAGTGTTCAGCAGAGGATGCAATAAAATGATCCTTTACAACCCAGAATCCCTCTTTTACAAAAATTACCGATCGAAAAGTTTCAACGCCAAGAAACTGATTCCCATTGTGTTTCCCCACAAAAAGGTCAAAATTGCGGTTACTTTCCCAGACAATAACCTGGGGGATGGGTAAGATCCCGAACTGCCCAAAACCACTGCCCCCCTTGTTTCCTTTCCATTGACGGCCCTGAGGCACAGAATCTACGAGGGCCACATTTTTTACCCACGAATTCTTAAACTCTGCCAGGTCCTCCAGATAATAACGAACCTGGTAATTGGGCAACACCATATTTCCATTGGCATAAGCCTGAATGCCCAGCATATCACCATGCTGATGGGCCAGCTTTTGGGGCGAAATCCCCGCACTCACAATCAGGTACAAATCGTCCATATCCCAGCCATTGCGCATAACATAATAGCCGGTTTCGGGGAGGTGGCACGAACCCAGTTGGGGTTCACGGTTGCTGACCGGGTTTAAACGAGCCAGTTGTTCGGGTTTTAAAAACCAGTAATAATCAGAAGCTACCTTTGATGAGGCAAAATAAAGATAATCGGGCTCCTCAAACAAAACAGCACCCAAGGCCATTGTTTTGTCAATTTCGTTATACTCGGCCCAGGGCGAATCGGTATCATCCTGCAAAACCGGCGCTTTTTTACTGGGCATGGCCAGTTTCATCAACACATCAAAAAGGCTTTTAATACGCGTTCCCCAAACAGGGTTTAATTCAATTCCGTTTAAATAAGCCAATTGATAGGTATAAAAATAGTTTTCAATATCATCGATGTGGTAATGCACAGAGCGTTCGAACTGAAACCCATCGGGATAAATTTCTTTTTCAAGGTGTTCTTCCAGGCGTTTTAGGGCGCGTTCTTTCCACAGGTCGGCCCCTTTTATTTCAGGAAAAAGAAAGGCCAGCATCGCCAAAGCACTCATTCCACGCGTCTGATGGTTGCCTTCCTGGTATTGTGGGTTATCGTAGTACAATTGGGCGGCAGTGTGCAAAAAGGTACGCACCATTTCCAGTTGCTGGCTGGTTGAATATTCATCTGATGCCAGCAATATTTGATGGACCTGAAGCCAGTTAAACATTCTGTTTCCGGCCCGGTAAACCTCGTAGGCACCATTGCCCCCTTCTATGGTTTCATATTGATTGTTGTTAAAAGCCGCATTTAAGGAGGCTGCCTGTTCGGGGATGTAATCCAGATACTTTTTATCGCCGGTGTAATAATACATTAGCGCAATGCTGCCTGCTTTGTGCTGGCGCGTTAAATGACGGTAAGGGTAGGCGGCAACCACTTCCCCTTTTAGGTTCCGGAAACCGATCTTCCAGTGGGTTGTGGCAGGGTATAATTCCAGATGTTTTGCCGCATCTTTTTTATGAAAATCCTCACGGCCTGAATACATCTGGTTGTATTCAGCAAAACGGTTTGCAAAGTTTTTCCAATCGAAGAAATAGCGTTCCGAAAATTTTTCCTTAAAATATTTGGCCAGCGCATCCAGCGCTTCTTGTTGTTTTCCTGCTTCATAATCCTCCCGTATGCACTTCAGGTCGGGGCTGTAATCCACATCCAGCAAATAAACAATCTCCTTGTTATTTGGAACGTGGTCAAAATCCACCCTCTTGCCTTGACCCATCGCGATAAACGATTGAAGCAGCAAACAAACATATATTAGCTTTATCCCCATCAGTCCAATTAAAAGAATTTACCTATTGTATTTAAATCTCTTTTCATAGCAGCAATTACATCTTAAGATGAACAAGAAAGTTTGGTAGCTCCATGTTCGGCCCCACCAATAGGATATTCCAAATGAAGGGTAAAATCACCCGGAATTTTTAACTCATTGATGATTTGGAAATAGCGTTTAAAATCAACCATTCCTTCTCCAATGGGCACATTAAATGGTTGCCACTTTCCCTCAATTTTCTTCCAGACAAAATCCTTTACATCAAAACTGTTTATTTTATTGGCCAGATATTTTAATCCAAGAGGCCAGGATGTACCCCCCTCGACTGTGGCATGACGAATATCATATCTTACACCCACCAGGTCAGGGTCCATACCCTCCAGCATCAATGCCATATCCCAAACGGGGCCCCCGGCCATTTCGCCGGCATGGTTCTGGTAGGAAGCAGTTAAACCTAGTTTTTTATTTAGCGCAACTAATTTTTGAAGCTTTTGGCGGAACCTGCTGATGTTTTCGTTTATGGAAAACGACGGATCATAATCAAACCAACCTAACCGATAGTTTTTTATTCCCTCCTTCGCTGCTGTTTCCAGAATATCGATGGTTAAGGCATCATCCGGATTGGTTATGGCAGTAGTCATCCTATCGGCAGCCAATCCTGCCGCTTTCATGGCCTTTATGGCTTTTGGCAAATCTTCTTTAACGCGTTCCGGTAAAACATGCCCCTTTGGGCGAACGGTTAAATCAACGCCATCAAAACCAATATTTTTTGCCGTTATAGCCATCTCCTCAAAGCCCAGCCATTGCAGATGTTTCGAAAACAGGTACACCTTTTTCACAGAAGAAACAGAAGAAAAATTACCTCCCGACAAGGGATTCACTCCGGCCAGCATGGCTGTTGAGGCGAGCGATGTTACTTTAATAAACGATCTCCGTGAATACATTTGCTAATTTTTTAGTAAAAAGCGAAAAAGGGGCCTGTTGCGCTGTGACTAATTTCAACAGGCCCCTATTACTTCTAAAAAACTAAAAATCCGGGTCTACTTTTGGAAGTAGTAATTAAACTTGAAATATGAACCATCCCCGCTTGCCTGTCCTATATTATCCGGTATATCGGCAACAGCTTCAGTAATTTCTAAGAAACCATATTTTATTGTGCCGTTCCAGTCTTGCTCCACAATGATAACATCACCAGCACCAAATTGATCGTCATTACCCGTACCGGTGGTGTAAATCTTAAGGTCGCTTGAACCTGCACCAAAGTTGACCACAACATCAGACTCAATATCTGTCAATGTTTTATTTTTCACCGCATCAATGTAAATTTTATGCGCAGGGTCGTTGGGATCCAGTACTCCTAATTGGGAAACTTTCACGGCATTTTCGCCAGGAAGCTTGTCGCCGGTGCTAATACATGCATAGTTTTTAATAACACTCCCGGCATTACCTGCTTGTCTTAATTGAATATATCCGCTTTTTGAGGCGTAGGCTATTAAGGAGATATTTGGCTGTAAAACGGTAAGCCAATCGGCACAAGCATCATAAACCAATCCTGTATTAAAATCAAGAAAATACTCCCCTTCGGCCCCTCGTGAGTTTAACCTAATGCCAGAGTAATAATTTATTGTTGGCACAATTATTTTAAAGCTCTCATGAAGTGTTTCCACTTGTGTTCCACCGAAATAGGTTGCAATAACCGTTACACCGGTGGTGGTAACACTAAACTGATCTTCGGATAGAGAAACAACAAGCTTATCTCCTGTTTGGCTTACAACCGAAGCTACCTGACCGTCAAACAATATTTCATCAATCAAGGTAAGGTTTTCACCTTCGAAAGTTATCTCGGTATTTGTAACACCCTGATCAGGAATTACATTAAACGCAGGTAAAATACGATATAAAGAGATTTTACCTGTTGATTCAGCTTGCTTAATTACCCCATTGTCGTTATACGAAAATGAAACACTTGCTGGTTCTTCTGCTTCTTCAAAAAAAGGTACATTAACCAGATAAAAATCATCATTTGCTTCAACAATGCTTGCTTTTGAAGAGCCAAAAAAAACGTCATAAACAACATCAAGGTTTGTCCCGCTTATTTGTAATGTACTATTTGGAAGCACAAGTTTATCTGCAAAATCGGTGATGGTCGGTACAGGATGGATAACGGTGAATTCATCAGCCGACGAAATAGACCCTGTATTATTATAGACTGTAACCTTACCGGAAACAGAACCCTTATTAAGTTTTGCGACCAACTCCTTATCACTAATACGATACTTAATAGTACCCAGGCTATCGCCGAAATAAACAGTACTAACGTTACCTAAATAATCTCCCTTAATGGTAATTTCATCCCCGGAACGACCTGTAGCAGGCTCAAAACTCTCTATTACAGGCGCCTTTTCTTCTATTGTATTAAATACCAACTGTTCATTACATCCATAGTTAAATGTAATCATTAGCATAAATACCATTAAACTAATATTTTTCATTGCTCCTTTTTTAGTTGATTAATAACCTGGGTTTTGCGTTGCATTAGTAGCAACGGTCATTACACTGTTTGGTATCGGCAATAAATATTGCCACTCCTGTAGTTTTCTTCCGCTTTCGCTTAAATAGCTCATATCGTTTAAAGCTCCTGCGTAGTAGGGATCTGAATCTACTGTACCATCGGCCGAAATAGAGTTTATAATTATTTCAGCGTTGTAATGTGCTTCCATAACTGTAGCCAACCGGTCAGTTCTCAAAAGATCATAATAACGATGATTCTCAAAGGCAAATTCAAGCCGTCGTTCCTTTTCAATCGCAAGCATCATATCCCTTTTAGTAGGCACATCAACTTCCTCTATAGGATCCAGATTAACTCTATCTCTCACTTCATTAATATAAGGCAATGCATTAGCAACCGTTGAAATTTCATTTTCAATTTCAGCCAACATGAGTAATACATCCGCAAAACGAAGAACAATCCAATCATTTTCCGCATCCAATTCATTTTCAAATGTTGAAAAGAATTTTGTAACGAACGGAACAGCATTCAGATTACCACTGTCATCGATCCAGGTAGCATTCATCACAACATCTTTACGAACCCCATCACCCTCCGCATCATAAGCTTCGACCAGGTCGTTCGTAGGGGTGTTGTAGTTATAGGCTCTACCGGCCACGAAAGTACCGTCGCGTGGAGAAAAATAATTGGCAAACGGCGCCCCTTGTCCATAACCTCCTGATAAATAACGCACAGCAAAAATAATCTCATTGTTCATTTCGTTATTCACATCAAACACGCTGGCATAACTACCCAGCAGGCTGTGTCCACTATTGTTTTTCACATCAGTTAGAAGTGTTTTCGCATCGGAGTAACGTTCAAGGGTTAAGTAAACCTTTGCCAACAAGGTTTTAGCAGCCCACGATGTAACTCGTCCCTTTTCAGAACTGGCATAGGTAGTGGGCAGCAACGCGGTGCTGCCGGATGCACCCGCGGCCAGGCTCAGGTCATTTTCGATTACATCATAAACCTCTTGTACCGAACTACGCGGAAGATCATTTCCATCGTCAATACTGAGTCTCTCGGTTACAAGAAACACGGGACCATATAAACGAACCAGGTTGAAATAAATGTAGGCCCTGATAAAACGAGCTTCACCTTCCAGCTGTTCCTTTAAATCGGCATCGCCTACAACATCAAGATTCTCCAGGACCACATTACAGTTATCAATGGCTTTGTAAGCTGCTTCCCAATAACTTGTATTTTCATCATGAGTTGTTTCTACGGTAAAATTATCCAGCTGTCTTAAACGAACATTTATTGCATCGCCGGTATTTTTAATGTACAAACGTGCGTTATCAGAGCGTACTTCAGACAAACGCCATTCTTCATTAGTCAAACTTCTCAAGCCGCTGTAACAAGCCATTGCAGCCATATTCAGTTCCTCGTCGTTGGTGTAGAAACTGCCTTCTCCCAACTGATCAACCGGTTCTTTATCTAAAAATTCTTCGCATGAAGAGAATACCAAAACGGCCAATGCCATTAGAGCTATATTTATATATTTTTTCATAACCTGTCTGATTATTTTAGTGGTTAAAAACTAATATCGATACCTGCACTGTATACTCTCTGAATAGGGAATGCTCCTCGTTGGTAACCATCAACCAAAGGACTTCCATAATTGCTGCCGGAAGTTTTACGTGCTTCAGGGTTAATACCTCTATAGTCAGACGACCACAAGTAGAACAGATTTTGTCCGCTTAAATAGACCCTTACATTAGAAATATTAGCTTTTCTTGCAATGCTCTTAGGTAATGAATAACCAATCGTTAGATCGCGTAGTGCCAGGTAACCGGCGTCTTCTACTGCATAATCAGTTTGAACCTGGGTTATACCGTTTCTTTCAAAAGGCGTTTTACCATCGCCAGGATTATTTGTATCGATCCATCTGTTGGCGTTGAAGTTTTTATTGTATCTCACTGTTTCAGCGTAGTAGATGTCACCATTAACAATCTCTGCTCCAACTACACCTTGTAAAAGAAATGAAAGATCGAAGCTTTTATAGGTGAAATTATTGGAAATACCCCATGTAAAATCGGGAAGAGGATTACCAATAACAGTGAAGTCATTGGCATCAATAACATTATCTCCGTTAACATTCACAGCTCTCAAACCACCTGGAGCATCGCTCACGTTCGAAGGGTTATTGGCAATTTCATCTGCCGAGATCCAAACACCTTGTGTTTTGTAGCCATAGAACTGAACCAGAGGATCTCCGACTCTTGTTAAGTACATTTCACCTCTTTCACCAGTGGTGATTTGCTCGTTTTCGCCTCCAAGGTCGAGTACTTTATTGCGGTTCATCGAGTAGTTAAAGGTTGTGTTCCATATGAAATCGCCCGTGTTGAAGTTGCGGGTTGTTAATACGATTTCAAGACCCTTATTCCGCACTTTACCTTCGTTACTCCATGCTTCCTTAAAGCCTAAGACAGAACTCACTGAGCGCTCATACAGCAAACTTTTGGTTATTGAATAGTAATAGTCAATTCCTAAATTAATGGTACCATCGAAAGCCGTAAGATCAACACCATAATTAAATTCGTTCGTTTGCTCCCATTGCAGCAGGGAGTTACCAATTACGCTGGATGTATTGGAAATTCCAGGAATCACAGACCCATTGGAGCTACCTAACACATAGCTGTTTGGAGATAACACGTTGGTATTGGCATAGTTTGGAATATCATCGGTACCTGTAACACCATAACTGGCACGTAGTTTCAATTGATCTACCCAGGTTGCAGCCTCTTTAAAGAAATCTTCTTCAGAGATACGCCATCCCAGTGAAACGGATGGGAAATACCCCCAACGGTTATCCTTACCGAACTTGGAACTCCCGTCGCCCCTGAAACTAGCCGACAACAAATACTTATCGGCATACGAATAAGCAAAACGGGAGAATAAAGACACCAATCCTTCTTCTTGTTCCCAGGTACCGGTAACCTGACCATCGTCATTATACTGCAAAATAGTTCCGGCAGCATTCAGTGTCCGGATGTAATCGGTAGGGAAGTTATTGCCATATATTCCGGCAATTTTTGTATTTCTCTCCTGAATTGAGAAACCAAGCAATCCATCGAAATTATGTTTCCCCGTTTTCCTCTCATAAGTTAGTGTGTTTTCAGATAACAGGTCAGTAAACAAGTCATTTTCGTACAAGCCTTCGTTAGGCGAAGAGGCTGTTTTTGAGTTTACATTTTTGTAGGTATTCTCAACTGTATATTCCACATTGAATCCATTCGATGTTTTAAATTGCAAACCTTTAGCCAGCTTCACATTCAGAAAAATCGAACCTTGCATGCGGTAAGCATCACTCGAATAAAATTCGTTGTTCATAACCGACAAGGGGTTATTGTTGGAAGTACTATAAGGAGAAGCTGTTACTGTCCTCTCCAGGCCCGTTTGCGGGTCGATACCGGTATAGGTTTTATTGCTGTAATGATAACCATGAGAATAACTTCCTACCGGCTGCCCGGTTAGAGCAGATGTGTACTCATTATGATATACCGGCAAATACCTTGGCGTCCGCACAAAATCGGTAAACGGGTTGGTAGGACTGGCCTTTTTGGTATAGCTCGGGGCCATGGTAATACCAATTTTCGTCTTTGGTGATAATTCGGCTTCGATTTTAGCGCGTACATTCAGCCTATCATATTTATTTTGAAGCATGATACCTTCGTCTCCCAGGTATGAGGATGAAACATAGTATCTCAAACCTTTCTTTCCTCCCGACACATTAAACTGGGCATTAAACACACCTGCCAGCCTTAAAGCTTCTTCCTGCCAGTTTGTGTCTTCAGTTTCTAAGGCAGCCATCGCGAAATACAAGTTACTAATGGTTGTTCCGGAAAGATTGGCCTCATTCACCTTCATGGCAATAAATTCGTCCTGAGTCATCATGGGGTGCAACTCATAAATATCTTTAACCCCATAGGATGCACGTACATTATACTTGGGTTTATCTTCACTACCACTCTTAGTTGTAATAATGATTACCCCATTAGCAGCTCGGGATCCGTAGATGGCAGCAGAAGCCGCATCTTTTAATACTTCCATGGATTCAATGTCGGCAACATCAACCATGCTGAGACCGTCGGAAATCGGGAAACCATCAACAATAACAAGCGGTTGCCCGTTTGCACTGATGGAGCCGTTTCCACGTACCGTAATAGTAGGAGCCTGGCCTACCTCCGAAGTTGTATTTTGAACTTGTACCCCGGCTATACGACCCTGCAAAACCTGATCAGCCCTGCCACCCGGTATGTCCTCAAGCCCTTCTGTGTCTAGTTTCGCAATGGAGCCAGTCAAATGCGATTTCTTCATCGTACCGTAACCTACCACTACCACTTCTTCAATACTTGCAATGTCAGCTTTCAGTCCAACATTAATGTTCGTTGCTCCTGAAAACGCCATTTCCTGAGTTATATATCCGATAAAGGAAACAACAATTATCCCTGATTCGTTTTGCGTTGTCAGAGTGAATTTGCCATCCATATCGGTAACGGTTCCGTTTGAGGTCCCTTTTTCTACAATTGTAGCTCCCGGGAGGGTTTCATTATTATCTGCATCAATAACACTTCCTGTAACCTGAACCTGAGCAGAAACGCCAACTGCAAAAGCAAGTATTATTAAAGTTAGGCTAAAGAATTTTTTCATTTATCCAGTTTTAAAGATTAAAAGAATGCGATTAATTCAATAGTGTTATATTTGTAGAGCACGGTTATATCTTAGGTTTTGATATTTGTCACCTGCAAGTTTCTTATATCAGATGTTAAAGATTTTTCCGTCAGTTCTCTAAAGGATTGGCTTTTTAAGCCAATCCTTTTTAGCTGGTATCATAATTTTTGTGCATCTTATAAATAGTTTTAGTTTAATTATTTCTCTTTTCCTTTATAAGACAAGCTAAAATCCAATACGTCTTTCAGATGGTTACGCATAGCCTTTTCTGCACCCGTTGAATCTTGTTTGACGATGCAATCGAGTATTACTTTATGGTTTTCGAACGATTTGTAGAAACGGCCTTCAGCGCAAACATTTAATTTCTTGTAAATTTCCAGGATGTCGGGAATCAAAATAAGCATTAACGATTTTATGACTTTGTTTTGGCTGGCCTCTGCAATTCTCAGGTGAAAGTTGAGGTCTTCCCTGACACTGGATAACCTGGCATCTACTTTTTGCTTGTACTCATCGAGCTTTTCTTCCAGATCGGCTATATCTCGTGAAGTACGGCGCATGGCAGCCTGACCACAGGCGTATGTTTCCAAAACAACACGCGTTTCAACCAGGTGGAAAAAATCATTTTCGTTTAATTTGATCACATTTGCGATTAAGCCTTCCATGGCTGAAATATCGGCTCCGGAAACAATCGTTCCACTTTGTGGCAAGGTCTTGAGAATCCCATAAAACTCAAGTTTTTTAATGGCATCGCGAACATAAGTTCTGCCAATCCCAAACGTCTCAGACAACTTCCTTTCTGAAGGTAATTTATCACCTGTCTTTAACTGGCCTGACACAATAGAATTACGAATTTGTTTTATAATCTTATCTACCGGACTTTCTACTTCTATGGTTTTGAAATTCTCCAAAACATCCATATTTCTTCTTTTTTAATTATTCTTACTCTGTTATTAATCCCTTGTTAAATGTTTATGGCATCGGATACTGACGAAGGGCCATAACTGGCAGTCCTTTAAACGATAGGTTTTTGTAATTAACCCTATTCATTGCTAATTCATTTTTTGGTCGACCAGTTACTGGCAATTGGTTGACCAAATATAAAAAACAATTATTAACAATGCAAAATATTTTCACTCAAAAAACTGATTTTTCCAATACACAACAAGTGCTCTGTTTTTCAAACCCTTAAACACTATGGTGTACAACACATCTCAGACATACAACCCAAATGATTAGAATTAGAAAAAACTAAAATTTAAGGTTTTTTTGTTTTTCTCCAGCGTTAAGACAAAGACCCCCTCTTTATACACCAGCACCTCCACCAAATACCAGAAGCCAAACGCGCACACTTTTTTTTAGGTTTGGTGTGGTTCCCGTGCTCCCATAAACTACCAAAAATATCTACGGCCAATTGCACTTTTTGAGACCTGTCAGTATAAGCTTACCGAAAAATCAGCCTATCTGACACAGAGGGAAAGTGGAGGTTCAATATTCAGCAATTCCGGCTCGACACCTGCAAAATGCGAAAAATATTCCCGAACTTGGCAATGGACAAAATGAAGCCAGGGTACAAAAATGAATTTATGAAGACAATTGTTATTGCCCCTGACAAATTTAAGGGTTCAATTTCCGCAATAGAGTTCTGTGAAGCGGTTGAAAGAGGCATCAAAAGAGAGATACAGGAGGTGAATACAATCAAACTTCCCCTTGCCGATGGAGGCGACGGGACCATTGATGTTCTGAATTACTATCTGGCGGGAGAAATGATACCCGTTGATGTCCATAATCCTCGCTTGCAAAAAATCAAGGCCTCCTATCTTTATTCGAAGAGAAAAAAAACGGCTTACATCGAAATGTCAGAAGCCTCCGGGATACGATTGTTGAATGCCAACCAACTCAACCCACTGGAAACCACAACCTATGGAACGGGAGAATTAATTCTGAATGCGCTTAACAAGGGGGCCCAACACATTATTCTGGGCATTGGGGGAAGCGCCACCAACGATGCCGGCATAGGCATGGCCAAAGCGCTGGGATTTCGGTTTTACGACAAAAACCATCAGGCTCTTGCGGGCTGTGGAAAGGATCTAATACAGATTTCAGCAATTGACTCTTCAGGGGTTCATCCACGTCTTAAGCACGTTAATTTTGAGGTGGCCTGCGATGTGGATAATCCATTATATGGGCCAACCGGCGCCGCCGTTGTGTATGCCCCCCAAAAGGGCGCCACACCCGAAATGGTCGCCCACCTGGATGCAGGACTGAAGCATTTCAACGAAGTGGCTCATTCTGTTTTTGGCCGGAATCTGCAGCACACGGCCGGAGCCGGAGCCGCGGGTGGACTGGGAGCCGGATGTGTCCTGTTTTTAAAGGCCTGCTTAAAATCGGGTATCGAACTCATAAAAAACCAAGCCCGATTCGATGAGATGATCAAAGATGCCCACTGGGTGATCACCGGTGAAGGCAAACTTGATCAACAGACCTTCTCCGGCAAGGTGATAAAAGGGGTTATGAATTCCTTAACAGGACAAAAACTAGCCGTTTTTTGCGGAATAAATGAATTAAGAAGGCCTCTTCAAGCCAGTCATAACATAAGCTATCTAAAACAAACCATAGACTTTGCCGCAGATCCGGACGACTCCATGAAACAGGCTGCCATTTACCTGGAAATGGCCGCAGAAGAGTTCGCCAAAGCGATGCTGAAAGATTAACCTCCGCTGCGGCCGCACGATTGTATCGCGTGGCTCTGTGTTAAACATTCCTGGGTAGAAAACCGTTTGGTAATAAACCGATTATCATGTTCAAACTATTTAAAAAAAAGACCCGGCTCGAAGTGTTGCAGGCTAATTATGAAAAGCTGATGAAGGAGTGGCACAAGCTTTCGAAAATCAGCAGAGCCAAAAGCGACCAGGTGTATGCCGAAGCCCAAGCAATTGCCCTGGAGATGGAAGCCTTAAAAAACAAATGAATTATGGCTTTTTATCAATTTAAAAAAGAACAGTTTATCCCTTCCACCATAAAAGAGGTATGGGAATTCATCTCCTCACCCCTTAATCTGAAGGAGATTACGCCTCCCTACATGGGGTTCGATATTACCTCTGATGGCTTGCCCCAAAAGATGCACGAAGGCCTGATTATCAGCTACCGGCTTAGCCCCCTGAGGGGCATTCACACCACCTGGGTCACGGAGATTACGCACATCGAAGCTCCGCATTTTTTTGTCGATGAACAACGGGTGGGCCCCTTTGCGCTGTGGCATCACCAACACCGGATAACTCCCCGCCCCAACGGAGTGCTCATGTCCGACATTGTTTCGTACCAGCCACCCCTTGGCCCATTGGGGGCCATAGCCAACGCCTTCTTCATCCGTGACCGCCTCAACCGCATTTTTGACTATCGCCAGAAAGTACTCGAAAAACGATTTGGCCACACCCCCACCATAAAAAATTGGATCGCCTAAACCTGATCCTATTTAAAAAAACAGATTAATCGCCACCACCCTGCTGCCGCTGCCGCACGATTGCATCGTGTGGCTCTATTAAAAAGCCATTTAACCTTCAAAAAAACAATATTACTTCATCACACGATACAATCGTGCGATAGCACTGAAAACAAAAAGCGGCCAAGGTTAAAAAACCTCAGCTGCCATGATAATGCCGCACGATTGCATCGTGTGGCCCCTAAAAACCATCGAAAAAAAAAGAGGCTGTCTCAGAAATAAACTTTGAGACAACCTCTTTTAACTTTAGGAAGGAAGCTTTCGGCTTTTGAAAATCCAATACCAGCCATCAACCGATTACATCCTCCCAGGGGCAACTTAGTGGATCGTTTACCCGATAACCGGACATCAAAATTCGAACATCCAGGGTTCCAGGGGACACTCATCCAAAGGGTCAATATAATCTGTATCAAAGGCCTCAACTGAGAGCATCCAGGGCTCAACATCAATTATCCTCTCCAGCGGCAGAGAATTATTCAAAAAAGAGGGTACATCCAACATCCACTCTTCGGGCAATAGTATAGTTTCGTTCATAAATTCGTTGCCGGCTTCAAAAGCCCTGGCATTAAGCATCCACTCCTCTACCCTGGTCATTCGCTCATGCATAGGATCCACCTCAAACATCCAGTCCTCAATGGCAATCCATTCAGCAGGCTCAACCGATTCAAAGGCTGTTTCATCGAGCATCCAGGGCTCAACTTCAGTAAATTCATAATTATTATATTCCAGGGATGCGGCCATAGCCTCCACCATGTTGATCAGGTGAACCTCAACACTTTTATTGGTTGTTTCGGGATCGAAGTTGGTGGCGTTGGATGCATTTACATTCAACATCAGCAGTGTAAAGAAGATGGAAAAAATAGCTTTCGTTTTCATGATGTGTCCTCCTGTATTTAAATGATATTCTATAATTTCTGATTACCATTCTACAACAGACATGCCAACATTTACAATCATCTGGTTTTAAGTTATTTATGATACATCCATCAAAATTCGTTTCCTCACACAAGCGTTCGGTGCCGGAACAAAGTGGTGTACGCTTTCGAACAAAAAGCAAAAGAGCGAATCAACAGGGAGGCAAATAATTTTAAATCCATCATTCCCCGAAACAACTATTCACGGTTAAAAGGTTCGCCACAAAAAAAGACCCCGATTTGAATCCGGAGAATTCTTATCGGGGCCTTAAGAGTTAAACCGGTTGAAACAAGCCGGTAAAAACCGTGACAGATTAAATAATTATTTATCCACGGGTTTCCATTTTGGTTTTGAGGTTTTCAGCCAGAGCTTCCATGAAAGCTTCGGTATTGAGAAAATGCTCTTCCTTCAGATCCTTTCCATGAATCGTCAGAGCCAGGTCTTTGGTCATTTTACCGCTCTCCACCGTGCTGACGCATACCTGCTCGAGGGTGAGGGCAAATTTTATGAGCTCGGGGTTGTTGTCGAGCTTACCACGGAATTCAAGACCACGTGTCCAGGCGTAAATAGAGGCAATAGGATTGGTCGAGGTAGGCTTCCCCTTCTGATGTTGCCGATAGTGCCGGGTAACGGTACCGTGGGCTGCCTCAGCCTCCATGGTCAGGCCGTCGGGGGTGACCAGGGTTGAGGTCATAAGGCCCAGTGAGCCAAAACCCTGTGCCAGGGTGTCGGACTGCACATCGCCATCATAGTTTTTACAGGCCCATACAAAGCGGCCATTCCACTTGAGAGCGGCAGCCACCATGTCGTCGATCAACCGGTGCTCATAAGTAATACCGGTATCGCGAAATTTTTCCTGGTAGTCCTTCTCGAAAATTTCCTGAAAGATATCCTTAAAACGACCATCGTATTTCTTTAGGATGGTATTCTTGGTGGAGAGATAAAGAGGCCATTTTTTCATCAGGGCCTGGTTAAAACAGCTGTGGGCAAATCCACGAATGCTCTCGTCGGTGTTAAACATGGCCATAGCCACCCCATCGTTCTCGAAGTCGTACACGTTGTATTCCTGAGGGGCTGAACCATCTTCGGGGGTAAAGGTGATGGTGAGTTTTCCCTTACCCTTCACCAAAAAATCGGTGGCCCGGTATTGATCGCCAAAAGCATGACGGCCAATACAGATGGGATATTCCCACCCCGGCACCAGTCGGGGCACGTTCTTAATGAGGATAGGCTCGCGAAAAACCGTTCCACCCAAAATATTACGGATGGTTCCGTTGGGCGACCGCCACATATGGCTGAGTCCAAACTCCTCCACCCGATGTTCGTCGGGGGTAATGGTTGCGCATTTAATACCCACATGGTATTTTTGAATGGCGTGGGCCGCATCTATGGTCACCTGGTCTTTGGTGGCATCCCGGTTTTCGATACTCAAATCGTAATATTTCAGATCGATATCGAGATAGGGTAAAATCAGCTGATCTTTAATCATTTTCCAGATAACATGCGTCATCTCATCCCCATCCAGTTCCACCACCGGATTTTGAACTTTAATTTTTGTCATAGGTCAATAATTTGTCTGTCAAAATGTCTTGATTAAATATTAATGATAACATCAAGCGGCCCATATTGTTGAATAGATCCCTAATCAAGATCCAGTCGAAGCTTCTCCTTCAACATCTCCAGTGCCGGGTTTTTATCTATCATGGCCTTCCACCGGTCGCTATTGGTAAAGATAACCGTTTCTTTGGTCTCTTCAATAAGATATTCTGTTTCGAGCAGAAGGGTGTCGTTTTTTAGCGATTGACGCAAGTGATTCAACAGTTCGGACTTTACCTTCATCAGCTCACTCTCCTGTGTCTCGTTTTTTAGGGGAAACACGATGATGTGACCCGATTTTAGCCGGGGCAAATGGGCGGTAAGCATGCTGAATAGCCGGGGATTTTCCTCCTCGATGGGCCGGGCAAATTCGGTCCAGAACCGATGCAGCTCGGGAAGCGAAAAGGATTCTCTTCGGGCAGGTCCACTGTCGTTCACAACCCCCACCTCTTGCTCTTCGGGTTGAGGAGTCAGTTGCTTTTCAATAGTGTGGGTCGATTTCAGAAAAGACTTTATAGAGGTGCTGGGCAAACTCCTGGTTGGAAGTTTTGGCTTAGAAGGTGCCTCCTTGACTAAAGGCACTGCCGGTGGTCTGGATCCCTGTGATGAAGAAGAATCCGGCACTGAAACCGAAGTGGTTTCGGCGCGTTGAGCGCTGGCTAGTTCACTTTTTTTTTTTCTGCGAGGAGTCTCGACAGCTTGATGAGGGCGAATTCAACATGAAGTCGCTTGTTTCGGGCATTCTTAAACTGAATATCGCAATCGGTGGCCAAACCAAGGCCTTGTACCAAGAAACCCATCTCACAATCGGCAGCCTGCTGCAGATACTTTTGCCGAATGGCGGCACCCACCTCCATTAACTCGATGGTGGCCTTATCCTTGCACATCAACAGATCTCTAAAATGGCTACACAAACCTGCAATAAAGTGACCGGGATCGAAGCCCCTGTTAAGGATATCGTTTAAAATTAACAACGAACCCGTGGTATCACCCGCCAGAAAGGCCCTTATCAGCTTAAAATAATAGTCGTAATCGAGCACATTCAGATTCTCGAGCACCTGCTGATAGGACACATTTTTACCAGAGAAAGCCACTATCTGATCGAATATCGACAAGGCATCACGCATGGCCCCATCGGCCTTTTGAGCGATCACATTGAGCCCCTCCTCCTCTGCCACCACGCCCTCTTTCTGAGCGACGTATTTCAGATGCTGGACAGCATCCTCCACCGTAATGCGATTGAAATCGAAGGTCTGACAACGTGAAAGGATGGTGGGCAGAATCTTATGCTTCTCGGTGGTGGCCATAATAAAGATGGCATGCCGGGGAGGCTCCTCCAGGGTTTTCAGAAACGCATTAAAGGCCTGGGAAGAAAGCATATGAACCTCGTCGATGATATAAACACTGTAACGTCCCAGCTGGGGTGGTACGCGTACCTTATCGGTGAGCAGGCGCATGTCGTCAACCGAATTGTTGCTGGCAGCATCGAGTTCGTGTATGTTAAACGATCGATTATCATTAAAGGAACGACAGGAATCACACTCGTTGCAGGCCTCGAAATTTTCGGTAGGTGCCTTGCAGTTGATGGTTTTGGCAAAGATACGGGCACAGGTAGTCTTCCCTACACCGCGTGGACCACAAAACAGATAGGCATGCGCCAACTGTTGGTTGATGATGGCATTTTTTAAAGTGGTAGTGATATTGGCCTGGCCAATTACCGTCTCAAAGGTAGTGGGCCTGTATTTGCGGGCCGAAACAATGTAATCCATACTCAATTTCTGACAATTTTGGTCGACAATCTTTCCCTGATGATTTTCTCTGAGTAATCAACCTCCGCAACAAATATAGCTAAATGCGGCGTGGCCACCAAGCTTCCCGCTCACGAACGGTGGCGAACCACCTCATAAACCAGAATACCCGCGGCTACCGAAACATTGAGCGATCCAATGGCACCCAGCACTGGAATGGAGACCCTGGCATCGGCCAGCTTGAGCAACTGAGGCGAGATGCCTTTGTCTTCGGCCCCAAGAATAAGAGCCGAGGGACCCTTAAAATCGACCTTTCGATAGTCATCGCCGCCCTTCTCAGAAGCCGCTGCTACCACATAACCCTGTGCCTTGAAGTCGCGCAACACATAATAGAGGTTACGGGAGCGACATACCGGAATACGAAACAGGGCCCCGGCAGAGGTCTTAATGGCATCGGCCGTGACCTTTACACTCCCTTTCTCGGGCAGCAAAATGGCATGAACACCGGCACACTCAGCTGTACGGGCGATGGCTCCAAAGTTACGCACATCGGTGATCCCATCGAGCACCAACACAAAGGGAACCTGTCCGGAGGCCTTCACGCCCTCCATCACTTTTTCAATGTCCTGATATTCGACCGGCGACATCAATGCCACCACCCCCTGATGGTTGAGCCGGGTGAGTCGTTCAATGCGTTGCACCGGCACGGTCACAAAATTGACCTTTTTCTCATTCAAAAGATCCATCAGCTCCTTAGCCAGATCGCCTTTTAAACTATCCTGCACAAACACCCGTTCAATCTCTTTTTCACCGCGGATGGCCTCAATCACCGCTCTTATTCCAAAAACAATATTCTTTTCCGTTTTATCTGTTTTCTCTGTCATAGTCTTTTTATGTATTGTGCTGCCTGCAAACATTTTGCCGGCAGGGAAACGATAGGTGATAGTGCCCCAGATGTACCTGCAAATATAATAAAATTAGAACCTTCCTTAATACCCTGATTGAACAATCCTGAATATACAAACCCCATCCGGGCTTTTAGCCTATATGGCTTGCCTCACGAAAAAAGAACCTACCCCGGGAAGAAAAAATTACTGATCCAGCTCCTTGCGTTGCTGCATTAAATCTTCCAATTCCAAATGACATTTTTCCCACTCATCCATCTCCTCTTCCATCTGTTTTTGCAGCTCCTGAAATTTTTCGAACATGGAGGGGTCATTCATATTTTCGGGCGCTTCGAGTTGCCGGGTCATCTCACTCAACTTATTTTCCAGGTTAGCAATGCTTTTTTCCAGCTTCTGAACAGTAACCTCCATCCTTTTCAGGTTCTTATTCAATTCCTTTCGATCTTCGAAGGCCTGCTTACGGTCCTTCCCGCCAACGGGAGCATTAGAGTTGTTTTCACTTAAAGAGGTCTCCGGGCGAAGAGGGGCTGTTTCAAGCTCTTTGAGATTCTCCATGCGTTTGTTTTCGAGGAATTCGTATATCCCCCCCAGATGTTCTTTTACCTTTCGATGTGTAAACTCAAAGGTTTTGGTCACCAGTCCATCCAGAAACTCGCGGTCGTGCGAGACCACCAGCACGGTCCCTTCAAATTGAATCAGGGCCTGCTTAAGCAGCTCTTTAGAGCGCATATCCAGGTGGTTGGTGGGCTCATCGAGCACCAAAAAGTTGACCGGCTCGAGCAACAACAAAACCATGGCCAGGCGCGTACGCTCACCTCCCGACAACACCGACACCTTTTTGCTGACGGCATCGCCCCCAAACATGAATGCACCCAATAAGTCCCTTATTTTGGTGCGAATATCGCCCACGGCCACCTTGTCCACTGTATCGAGCACCGTAAGATTAGGATCCAGACTATCGGCCTGATTCTGTGCAAAATAGCCGACCTTAACCCCATGACCTAGTTTAAGCTCACCGGTATACTTCAGCTCACTGAGAATCATTCGGGCCAGAGTGGTTTTCCCCTCTCCGTTTCGGCCCACGAAGGCAATCTTGGCCCCTCGTTCGATAAAAAAGTCGATCTTATCCAGAACCAGATGATCGCCATAACTCTTGCTCAATCCCTTTCCGGTAACCACCACTTTTCCCGAGTGCGGGGCAGCAGGGAACTTTATTTTCAACTTGCTGTTATCGAATTCATCCACCTCAATACGTTCCAGCTTTTCGAGTTGCTTAACCCGCGATTGAACCTGAACCGCTTTGGACGATTTATATCTGAAACGTTCAATAAATTCCTCCGTATCTTCAATTTTCTTCTGTTGGTTGCGGTAGGATGCCAACTGTTGCTCCCGACGCTCCTCTCTCAACTCAACAAACCTGGAATAAGAGGCTTTATAGTCGTATATCCGTCCCAAGGATATTTCGATGGTACGGGTGGTGATGTTATCGAGAAAGGCCTTATCGTGCGAGATTACCACCACAGCGCCACTGTAGGTCTTCAAAAAATCCTCCAGCCACTGAATCGACTCGATGTCGAGATGGTTGGTAGGCTCATCCAGAAGGAATAGATCGGGTTTGCGCAACAGAATCTTGGCCAACTCAACCCGCATCCGCCAGCCACCACTTAACTCCGAGGTAGGACGGTCAAAACCTGAACGTTCGAACCCCAGACCTTTAAGGGTTACTTCGATCTGCGATTTGTAATCGTAGCCGCCCATCATACTATAGCGCTCGTTGGCTTCGGTAAGCCGATCGATCAAGGCCAGATATTCCTCCGAATGATAGTCGGTGCGGGAATTGATCCCACTGGTAGTTGCTTCAATCTCCCGTTCAAGTTTTTTCAGATGCGGGAAAGCCTGCTCCACCTCCTCGAAGAGGGAGAACTGGTCGTTGTGTACCATATGCTGAGGCAGGTAACCCATAGAAAAGTCCCGGGGCATGGTAACCGTTCCTGAGGTAGGCTCCTGCAAACCCGAGATAATTTTAAGCAATGTAGATTTTCCCGCTCCGTTCTTCCCCACCAGTCCGATACGATCGCGTGGGTTAATCAAAAAAGAAAGATCTTCGAAAAGCAAAAATGTGCCAAAATCGAGCGTAAGCTGATTGACTGAAACCATTAAAGATGTGTTACAAAATTAGAAATCTGAGGATAAACCGGGCTAATTTAGGGCATTGGCTGATTAAAAAGCACCGGACTCCTGATGATCTTGTAATTGGGGTTAAACCTCAAGAGAAAAAGACCCTGGTTGTAAAATCCCCCCCAGTTGGACACCCTCGAAAAAGCGAAATTAAACTGCAGCGGATGCATTTCCAGTGGGGCCGGACAATATTCGAAATTACGCCCTTTCATGGCCATGGTATAAACAAAATAGTAGGTTACATCGTACCCCCAAACACCATAGCGCGAAAACCCTGAGGTGGATGATGAACTCTGAAAATAGGGCGATACGGCATGGGGCTCCGTATGGTACCACTGACGGTATTTTGAAATAAAGCTGCGGGTTCCCTCACTCTCATAATCAAGAGCAAAAAAGGTAAATATTTGCGCATTCAGAGCAAACATATCTTCGGGATCGATCGATTGAGCCCTCAACCATTCGGTCATCCCAAACAAGGTTACCTGAGCCTTCATCTTTTCCTTTACACCGGCCAGCGCAGGAATAATCTCCGATATGGTGGCCTCCTGATTGGTTGGGATAACCACATAATTTTTCCCGATAGGATCCAGCAGCGCACGTAAATTATTGAGATTTTCATCGGCCCTGGTCATCCGGTACTCCTTGTATTTGATCTTTTTATTGAGGGCAAATTCCTGGAAATAGACTTTTTTTCTAAACTTGTCCATGAAAGCATTGGCATAAGCATCTTCACCTGCAGGGAGTATTACCAGAAGATTTTGATCCGAAGCCTGCCGAACAATCTCATTGGCCATCTTGTCGAACAACAGGGTATCCGGGGTATTTATTTGAAAGAGATAGGGATTCTTCCACAATTCGGGATTCGTATTGGAGAGCGGATAAACCATTTTGATTTTATGGCGCAGAGAAAATTCGGAAACGGGGCCCAGATCATCAGAACGTGCCGGCCCAATAATCAGGTCTGCTTTCTGCAAGGCAGGCGTTTGAAGCACCCTGTTCAGGGCCTGCCGATTGGGGGCAATATCATACACCGAAAGCTCCACACTAATTCCTTGTTTTTTCAGGGAATCCAAAGCCAGGAGTGCCCCTTCATAAAACTCCACGAACACCTTTGATTGATTCGCAATAATTTTATCGGCTCTTTCAGTTACAATGGTGTCCTTGTTTTCTATTTTTGAAACCAAATTGGCCTTAGCGGATGCCTCTAAGGAAAAAGGCAAAAGAAGCGCCACTTTAATGGGAACAGCCCGTCCAAGTCGTTCGTAGTTGATGCACAAACTATCGGGGGAAATATTGGGTGCAAGAATAGCCGGGTTTTCAGGTTCACTTGAGATAACCTCTTTTTTAGCCACGATGGGAGCTGTGATACGCTGGGAAAACCAGGCATCTTTTGGAATCCTAAGTGTCTCCCCCTTTCGCAAACCGGAAAAATCCGTTTCGGGGTTCACCTTTTTCAGGGTTTCTATATCGACATTATACTTCCGCGAAATGGCAAAAAGGGTTTCCTTTCGCTTCACTTTATGCTCAACAAAAAGGTCCGCTTCGGGAATCTGTTGTTGCACAACGGGAATCTCCTTCTTTTGTTTGGGCACCCGCAACAGGTAGCCGGGTTTCAACTTATCGATATCAATATTTCCATTTGCAGCTTTCAGATCCTGGATATCTACCTGATAAATGCGGCCGATGGAATAAAGCGTTTGACCGGGCTTGATCTCATGATACAGGTACTCCTCTCCCTCAATATATCCCGACGTGGAGGCCACTTCCTGTGGCGGGGTATCCACCGTTATTTTTGGCAGCCGCACCAGGGAGCCTCTGGAAAGAATCCCATTTTTCAGGGCGGGGTTATATCCGATAATTTGTTCTACCGAAAGGTGGTATTGTTTCGAGAGGGCATAGAGCGTCTCCCCGGGTTTTACCTCATGCAGGATAAATGAGTCGTCGTTGGATTGAAGCTGGCCTTCATGGCTGCCCTCAGGCTCAGAAACCGGTACTTTAATGATGCTGCCAGTAACCAGCTTATTTTTGGATCCGGGATTGTTTTCATAGATCGCTTCTATGGGAACATCATATTTTCTGGAGATGAAAAAAACAGTTTGCCCGGGCTCAACCGTATGAAGAATGAAGTTGCCCGTTTGCGCCAAGTCGCGCAGACTGCTGTTGCGCCCTGCAATAACAGGGATTTTAATGACCTGCCCGCTTTTTAAACCAGCCCCGAGCTCGGGATTGGCTTGTAAAATCTCCTTTTGAGATACATTATATTGCCGGGCCAGAGAATAAAAACCCTGCCCTTGCTTCACCACGTGAAGAAAGTACTCTTTTCCCTCGATTAGAATTTTTGAACCCACCTGATTTTGCGGTTCATTTTGTGCCTGAACGCCCCAGGTTATAGTCAAAAAGAAGGCTGAAACCCACCAATGCAAAAGTCTGTTTTCCAAATAACTGCACATGCTTATAAAAAATTAATACCTGCTTTGAAACCTCTCTTTAAGCGCAAATATGTTGTTTGGCCGTTCCTAACATAGGGAGACAAAGATATACTATTTAGCCCATAAAACAGGCTAATGCGCTTATAAGTTTAACAGTGGGGAAAAGGCACTCCAGGTTGTGCCCATGCAGTGGGCCTCTGAAGGAAAGAAACCGGGCCGGTAGGGTTAACGAATTCAACCCCAACACTAAACCCCTCCGGAATTCCAATCGTCGGGGGGGCTTGAGCCTCTTATCGTTTAACGCATTAACTCGGTCTATTTTCTGAGAAGTAACTCAATCTCCCTCATTTGCCTCTTAAATTCAGCATTGGTTTCGATCATGTTTTTTACGGTTTTACAAGCATGCAGAACCGTAGAGTGATCGCGTTTCCCAATAATGGAACCAATAGCCGACAGAGACGAATTGGTTAGATTCTTTGAGAAGTACATAGCCGCCTGACGCGCCTGTACAATCTCTCTTTTGCGCGATTTAGTCTGCAACATTTCCGATTGAAGCTCATAATATTCACAAACTTTGCTCAGAATTTGATCGACGGTAATCTCCTTTTGAGTTTTACCTACCAATCGATCCACCACATTCTTTGCAATATCAATGGTGATCTCAGTCTTATTGAGCGTGGAGAGAGCCAGCAATGAAATAAGGGCCCCTTCAAGTTCACGAACATTGTCGGTTATGTGAGAAGCAATATAATGCACAATATCCTCCGGGATAATAATCCCGTCTTTATGGATTTTACTCTTTAAAATCGCCACCCGGGTATCGTATCCGGGCGATTGCAGATCGGCTGGCAAACCCCATTTAAAACGGGTCAGCAAACGCTCTTTAAGCCCCTTCAACTCAACGGGTGCCTTATCCGAGGTGAGCACCAGCTGTTTGCCCGACTGGTGAAGATGGTTAAATATGTGAAAAAAAGTGTTTTGCGTAGCTTCCTTCCCTGCCAGCTCCTGAATATCGTCGATGATTAAAACATCTATCATCTGATAGAAATGCAGAAAATCGTTCACGGCATTGCGCATCACCGCATCGGTATACTGAATGAAAAACTTATTGGTACTCACATAAAGGACCACTTTCTCGGGATGCAGCTTTTTTACCTCCAACCCGATGGCATGCCCCAGATGGGTTTTTCCCAATCCCGATTTACCATAAATGAAAAGAGGATTAAAAGCCGTTTTTCCGGGACTTTTCGCTACAGCTTCACTGGCCGAACGTGCCAAACGATTGCACTCGCCTTCAACAAAATTATCAAACGTATATTCCCTGTTTAACTGTGGATCGATGCTCAACTTCTTTACCCCAGGCAAAACAAAGGGATTTCGTATAGCGGACTCTTCCTGCCGCCCATAGCGATTATTGACACCTTTGTGGCCGTATGTGTTGTTGGAGGAAGCCGGATAATTAATGGTAAGTGCCTTTTTTGCCGGAAACTCATCTTTTTCCATCACCACACTGTATTCGAGTTTGGCACCCGGACCAATCGTATGCCTGAGAGCCTGACCAACCAAATTAATGTACTGCTCCTCGATGAACTCGTAAAAGAAATAAGTGGGTACCTGTATCGTCAGCACTTTGTTCTCCAACTTTAAGGGAACAATGGGTTCAAACCATGTTTGATAATCAACCTGGGGGATGGATGCTTGAATATGACTGAGACATCCTTTCCAGATCTGTTTGCAATTCTGCTGTAATACAGTGCCCTCCATTATAGTACGATAGTATTATGTTTAAATAAAAAATTGAGCGTCGGAAGGCAAAATTTGCAAAAAAAATCTGTAAAAAAAAACGGCTGTAGTCTTGATTTTCTATATTTTCATTTATTCTATTAATAGTCAGTAAATTAATGAAATCACCCCTATTTCACTAATAATCAATCTATTAATCAATAAAGCAAGTGGTTAAATTCAACCCCCAATTAATTGTTATAAAGTCTTTTGAGAACAAAATAAAAATAAATTCGAATATTCGTCAAAATAAAAATCAACAAACCCCTATTTAACACAATAATCAATTTCTTGAAGTAGCTTTTTTGAGCGCTTTGGTGAGCTTTATCGGCTTCCCATTTTCCAGTGCAATCACCTGCGCATCCGGAAATTCTTTGGAGACTTGTTCTTTGATGGCAAGTATTTCTCTATACGAGGAGGTTTCTCCTATCGTGTAGAAAAAATTCTTACCATCGGTATCCTCGGTAATTTTGTGAGATCCATCTACAATCTGATTCTTAAGGTCGAGGGCCACGCGCGAACTCATCACCTGCAACTTAAAAACCACCCCATGATCTTTGGCTTTTTGCTCATCCACTTCAACATACATCTTTGGTGCAAGATCGAGTGCTGAAAAGTGCAGGTATCTTCCGGGGTTATGTCGTAAATCGACCATTAAACGGTCGAGATTGGCAGAAGCATCAATCATATTCAGATAGAGGGTATTGTCCGAGAGCAATAAACCCAGAGTCCCCTCCCCTTTTGAAGTTCGGTCCAACAGGGTATTAAGGGTGCTCAGGCTCGAGTCAACTCTGCCAGCAAGAGTGCCCATCTGGATTGCCTTTAGCTGTTCACTAAAGGTTGCCAGATTTTGGATGGTGGTCTTTAGATTTTCTCTTTGCAAAACAAGAGCATAACTAAGCGAGTCTATATTCGACAGGGTATTACCGATGGGCCCACCGGGTCGAACCGATGCCTCCAGGGTTGCACTGGTGGCCTGCAAATTGGCCATAAAGGCCTGGAATTCCCTTATTCCATAGGCCAGACTCTGCTGATTCTCCTCGGAAAATACCTTCCCAATATCCGTCAATACAGTATCTAGCTTCACCAACAGACGCTCAGTTTTATCTTTTAAGGGCAACATCTCCATGCTCACCTGGTCTTTCAGGTCGCCCATCACATTGGTGGTTAAGGTATCTCCGGGCTGAAGCAGGTTAATGTCGTTGCCCGGAAGGAACTGAACCCCTTTGGTCCCCATCAGATCAAGGCTATAGATTTGAGCCGTCGTATTAGCGGCCAATTTTAAATCTTTTTTAATTGAAAAAGCAATCAAAAATTTTCCATTCTCTGAAGGGTGAAAAACAATTTCCTGAACAGAACCAATTTTATACCCCTTATAGTGCACCGGACTGCCTTCATTGAGACCATCGACACGGGAATAAATGCCAAAAAACCGGTCGCCGGTATCGAACACATTTTTACCCTTCAGGTAGTTAACTCCCCAAACCAGGATGACAATGGCTGTTATTATGGTAAAGCCAATTTTAACCTCGCGTTGTATCTTCATTCCAATGAATATTTATTTTAGGCGTCACAAAGGTAAAAGATATTTTTATACTGAGCGAAACCACAAAACCACCACAGGCTAATGCTTAAGCCGCTCGCCATTTCGAAAGGCCACCACAAAACAGTCGGGCACTTTTTCTTTTACCGCCGGCAATAGTTTTAAAATCTCCTTCCTGGAGGAACTTAACCTGGTGGTGTATTTATATATCCCGCCTTCAACATACTCCCATACATCCTCGAACTGAGCATAGGGTCCCTGGCCCTTTTTGAAGGGTTCTTTTGAGATGGCCACCTGAATACGGTACTCCACCTCCTCTTTTTGGGCTGGAGCCTCCTTAACTGGAGCCTCGGGACTCTTCTCCGGAACCACCTCCTGTGCCATTGGCGGGGGCTTCACCTGAACCGCCAGGGATGAGTTTTTGGCTTCGTATTTCTCTTTATAATCACGTATGGCCCGATAAATGGCTGAGGCCAGGTAAACTTGTCCCTCCTCCGAGGTTACAAAACGTTCTTCCTCCCGGTTGCTAAGAAATCCTACCTCCACAAGGAGTCCCGGCATTGCCGTTTCCCTCAGCACCAGAAATCCCGCCTGCTTAACCCCCCGGTTGTAACGGCCTACCCGATGGGTAAATTGATCCTGAATCAGAGAAGCGACTTCGATGCTTTGATCAAGATAGACGTTCTGCATAAGCTCAAAAATGATATACGACTCGGTAGAGTTAGGATCAAAACCTTCGTATTTCGACATGTAATTGTCTTCCATCACAATTACGGAGTTCTCCTTCTTGGCAACTTCCAGGTTTTCTTTGGAACGGTGCAACCCCAGCACAAAGGTTTCAACCCCCTTAATGCCCGGATTAGAGATGTAATTGGCATGAATGGAAACAAAGAGATCAGCCTTGACCCGGTTGGCCAGTTGGGCGCGCTCATCCAAGGGAACAAACACATCCTTATCGCGCGTATACACCACCTTAACATCGGGCAAATATTGATTCAGATACGCCCCTACCTTGAGGCCGATAGCCAGAACGACATCTTTTTCCTTGCAATTCTTCCCCAGGGCGCCCGGATCGCGCCCCCCATGGCCCGGATCCAGGATGACAGTATTAATCCCCACCGATACCGGCTTCTGGGCGGGGGTATCGGGATGGGTAAGGTTTGTCATTATAACAAACAAAATAAATATATATAGGTATTTATTGCGCATATGATCAATTCCTAGATTCAAATGTAACACTACAAAGATGGTTGATAAATTTACAAAATTCATCCAAAAAAACGTAAATATCACCCCGATGATGTATTATTGGTGCCAAATTTGATAGACATCCTTCCAAAAGACCGTTTTTTTCATTTATTTTTGCGCTCATACTGGTACAATCGCAGGCTCTTTAAATATAATATAGAATCGCCCATTTTGGTATTAATTAAATACTTATCCGACTTACCCCTTTCCGTTAGAGGCCTCCTGTACACAGGACTTCTTCTGATGGCAGGTTCCGGCCTTAAGGCACAGGAATCACTGAAATTATATCCCGACACCACTGGTTTAAAGCCAGATACGATTTCTAAACCCGCTCCAAAACCCGCCTTCATCGAGGCTGAAGTTAAATACGATGCCACCGACTCTATTAAATTCAACAAAGGAAAAGTGTTTTTGTATGGTGATGCTCAGGTTAGTTACCGCGACATTCTTTTAACCGCCTACTATATTGAGCTCAATCTGGACAGCAGCCTCACTTATGCCAAAGGCCGTATTGACTCAACGGGAACCGAAATTGGCCTGCCGGTATTTAAAGATCCCAGTGGCGAATATACCATGCGAAGCATTCGTTATAATTTTAAAACCGAAAAGGCCATTATTGAGCATGTGGTAACCGAACAGGGCGAAGGATATGTGGTGAGTGACCGGGCCAAAAAGCAGGATGACAACACCTATTGCCTGAAAGATGGCAAATACACCACCTGCACCAATCACGACCACCCCCATTTTTATTTGAATATGACCAAAGCCAAGGTCATTCCGGGAAAAAAAATCATCACCGGTCCGGCTTATCTGGTGGTTGAGGACGTGATATTGCCGGTAGCCATTCCTTTTGGCTTTGTGCCCAGCTCATCGAAATACAGCTCGGGCTTTATCCTCCCCTCCTACGGGGAAGAGAGCAGCCGGGGCTTTTTCCTGCGCGAAGGCGGTTATTACTGGGCGGCCAACGATTACTTCGACCTTTCGGTCACCGGCGATATATACAGCAACGGTTCATGGGGTACCCAGGTAGGAACCCGTTACAAGACCCGATACCGATACAGCGGCAACTTTAACTTTCAACACATCACCAATATTAACAGCGAAAAAGATCTGTCCGACTACAGCAAATCAAAAGATATGTCGCTCACCTGGTCCCATCGTCAGGATGCAAAGGCGAACCCCTACCGAACCTTTTCGGCCAGTGTAAACTACTCCACCAGCTCGTTCGACCGTAACAACGTGGGCAGCATCATCAATCCACAATTACTGGCCCAAAACACCAAACGTTCCAGTATCTCCTATTCGCGCAAATGGGCCAACAGTCCCTTCAACTTGTCAGTCAACCTCCTGCATTCGCAGAACAGCAGCGACACAACCATCGACCTGACCCTGCCCGACCTGACCCTTACCATGAATCGGATCTATCCCTTTAAAAATAAAAACCGCCTGGGAAATAAAGAACCATGGTATGAGAAAATCAGCTTCAGCTACACGGGAAATGCCAAAAACTACATCTCTACCCAGGAGAGTGAACTCATGAATTCAAGCATTACCCAGGACTGGAAAAATGGAATGCGACACTCTATCCCGGTGAGTATGAACCTTAAGCTATTTAAGTATTTCACTGTCTCGCCCAGTATTAACTACACCGAACGCTGGTATTTCAAATCCATCAGAAAGGATTACGATACCGAAGAAGAAGAAATTGTAGTCTCGGACACCATACAGGGCTTTAACCGGGTTTACGACTACAGCTATTCTGTTGGAACCTCCACAAAGCTCTATACTTTCTTCAAACCCAGCCGATGGCTCTTTGGGGACAATATTAACGCCGTCAGGCATGTGATGACCCCTTCGGTAAGCATGTCGTACCGACCCGACTTTGGGGATTCCAAGTATGGCTATTACGACTGGCTCGAATATTACGATGCCGATCAGGACGAGATAGTCCGATCGCAATACTCCATCTACGAAAATGCGCTCTATGGGGTTCCCTCCTCAGGAGAGTCGGGGTCTATGGGCATCAGCCTTGGCAATACACTGGAAATGAAAGTTAAGAGCCAAAAGGATTCCACCGGTTTTAAGACAATCCCCATACTGGAGTCCCTTAATTTCAGCACCTCCTACAATTTCCTGGCCGACTCATTAAACCTGTCCCGAATTTCCATGAGCGGTAGAACTAAGATGTTTGGCACCTCCATTAATTTTGGCGCCTCCTTCGACCCCTACACCATCGACACCACCTCTCAGGGAACCCCCGTTAGAATTGATCGCTTCTTATGGAACGACCAACGTAAGTTTGCCCGCCTGGAAAGTGCCAATCTAAGTTTTGGGTTTAATTTTGGGTCCAAAACATTTCAGAAAAAAGAGAAAGACAAGAACGACCCTAATGGCCCCCCCCCTGATCAATTTAATGAGGATCCACTCCAGGAAGAGAGAGGCACAGATCGACCCGGGAATGAAGAGGAGCCAACCCAAATGACGGCAACCAAAGATGGTTATGCCCAATTTACCATGCCCTGGAATATCTCCCTCAATTACAGCATGAACATCACCCAGGGAGATTTTGACAAGGAACGGATGGCCTATAAGCGAGAGTTATCGGCCGACGTAAGTCTCAACGGGAGTCTTGAACTCACCCCGAAATGGTCCCTGACCTTCTCCTCGGGTTATAACCTCGATGAAAAGGAATTATCCCACACCAACCTCAGGGTCACCCGAAACCTCCATTGCTGGAATATGAGCTTCAATCTGGTTCCCGTTGGAACCTATAAATCCTACTTCTTTACCATTTCTGTCAATAGCAGTCTGCTCAAAGACTTGAAATACGAAAAACGAAATTCAGCACGCGACAACAGCAGCTACAGCTTTTAATTCCGGAATCTGTCCCTTACCTGTTTGAAAAATGGGGATTGAGCCTCCCTTTTAGGTGTAAAATCAAACAATAAGCCCAACTAAATTTATTTTGTTGGGCCTAAGCTTTGTAGAAATTCCAAATTTAAGGTATTATTGCAGAAGACTTAGCTCATAAACCTAACAAAATTATCAATGGAACAAAAAAACAACAATTTTGGAATTGGCATGACCGCTTTCGGAAGCATCTTTTTCATTTTTGGTTTTGCCACTACTTTTATTATTACCATGACGGCCCCGGTTAAGGCCATCTTCCAATTAAGCGAATTTCAGGCTCAAATGCTGTCATCCGCCTTTTTTATTGCTTATCCTATCATGTCCATCCCGTCTGGACAGTTGATCAAAAGCATTGGCTATAAATGGACGGTCATCTGGGGTTTGTTACTCATGGCCGTAGGCAGTCTTATCTTCCTGCCGGCAGCCAAGTTACCTTCGTACCCCGTATTTCTATTAGCCACTTTTATTTTGGCTACCGGGGTGGTCTTCTTACAAGTTGCAGCCAACCCTTATGTTACTGCCTTAGGCCCCGAAAAATCGGCCTCAAGTCGTCTTAACCTGACCCAGGCCCTTAACTCCATAGCTACCATGATCGCTCCCTGGATTATTGCCGTGGCCATTTTTAAAGGATTAGATCTACCGGTAGATCAGAGTGAAATCACACCTGAGCAAGGACTCCTGGCTGCCGAAAGAATTCCTATGCCGTTTATTACCATGGCGGTAATCGTTGTGGCTGTGGCTTTTATAATCCTAATGATTAAATTACCGGTGCTTATCAGCGAAAAGAAAGAGGGAGAAAAGAAGAGTATCTGGAAATATCCACACGTGTTGCTGGGTGCCTTTGGTATTTTTGCCTATGTGGGTGCTGAGGTGGGTAACGCAGGCCTTTTGGTAAACTATATTAAAACCACCAGTGATACCATCACCGCCGAAATGGCCTCAACCTATGCGGCCATCTACTGGGGTGGTGCCATGGTGGGTCGATTCTTCGGCTCTATCATGTTCTCGGATATCAAGAACAAAAACAAAAAATATGGCTTAGTGGCCCTGGTTCTTTTACTGGCTCTGGTTTCAGGCGCTTTTGTAATCGACTACAGTAACCCCGCCTGGTCTGTTGGCCTCATCTTCATGGGAATTGCCCTTGTTAACTTCCTGATTATGCAGATTGGAACAGGAAAAGCGGCCCGTACGCTTGCTGTTTTTGCTTTGGTGGCTGCATTACTCGATATCATAACCACCTTCTCGACCGGCCAGGTAGCCCTGTGGACGGTTATTTCCATCGGATTGTTTAACTCCATCATGTTCCCCAACATCTTTTCCCTTGCGGTTAAAGACCTCGACGGGGATGAGATGGCTTCTGCATCCGGCTTAATCAACGCTTTAATTCTGGGTGGCGCTATCATTCCGTTACTCATGGGTTCTGTGGCCGATAACTTTGGATACACCTGGGCCTTTATTGTGCCTGCCTTCTGTTATCTCTATATTTTCTTTTACGCGGTTAAAGGAAATACCATCAGAACAGCCTGATTTTTTTATAACTAAATATACCGGCAAGGAACCTCCTTGCCGGTTTCTAAACCTTATAATACACAATGAAGAAAATTGCAATAGGAGTAGACATTGGCGGAACCAATACCGTCATTGGCGCCGTGAACCAGGATGGAGATGTAATGGTTACCCGCTCGATTTCAACAGCGAAACACGGCGATGTGGACAAATACATCAAAGAAGTGTCTGCTGAAATCAAGGAGATGAACAAAGCGTTGAAACTGATGAACGAGGAGATCGAAATCCTTGGAATCGGGGTGGGCGCACCCAATGGCAACTATTATAGCGGAACCATTGAATACGCCCCCAACCTATCGTTCAAAGGCGTGGTGCACGTGGTTGAAAAGCTCCGAAAAGAGTTTCCTGAAACCTATGCCATTGCCCTTACCAATGATGCCAACGCAGCAGCCATTGGCGAGATGGTTTATGGAGGTGCTCAGGGAATGAAAAACTTCGTGATGTATACCCTGGGAACAGGAGTAGGCAGCGGCCTGGTGGTTAACGGTGATCTGGTTTATGGTCACGATGGGTTTGCCGGAGAGTGCGGGCACACCGTTCTCATCGCTGATGGTCGTCTTTGCGGTTGTGGCACCAAAGGTCATCTGGAGGCCTATTGCTCTGCTCCCGGAATGAAACGCACCGCCCTGGAACTGTTAGCCAAATACAATGCCAGTGACAGCTTGTTGGCCGACATCTCATTCAACGATCTGAGCTCTAAAAAGATCTTTGATGCTGCCGAAAAAGGAGATAAAATTGCACTGGAAGTATTTGAGCTGACCGGAAGATATCTGGGACAAGGCCTGGCCGACACCGTTCACCACCTCTCCCCCGAAGCCATCTTCCTGTTTGGCGGACCCACCGCGGCCGGAGACTATATCTTCAAGCCCACCATTGAGGCCATGAATGAGTTTTTGCTGCCAATATTTAAAAACAAAATCAAGGTATTGCCCTCGAAACTGAAGCCGGGCGATGCTGCCATTGTTGGCGCCAGCGCTTTGGTTTGGAAAGAACTGGACAAGCAATAACCAACTCTAAATCAAATTCAAAAAGCCGCCCCGGTAACTGGGACGGCTTTTTTTATGAATTAACCAGGGGGTCCCCGGCTGAAAAAGGGAACGGGTCTTTACTCAAACCCTTTCACGCCCTTCTCTTTTTCCAGAGCCGAAACACCTTCTTTCATCCAGGGGGGGGCCGGAGCGCCTTTCAGATAATGGTTAAAAAACTGCATCATCCTTCGGCTTAAATCCATTGAATCGGCTCGTCGGGTAAGATTGTGTTCCTCATTGTTGTAAACCAGCATCCAGGCCGGCTTGTTAAGGCGACGCAGGGCAGTAAAGAATTCAATCCCCTGATACCAGGGTACAGCGCCATCATTATCGTTGTGCATTATCAATAATGGCGTATTAATCTGAGGCACAAAGAAAACAGGTGAATTTTCAATGTATTTGGGAAGCGCCTCCCACAAGGTGCCCCCTATCCTACTCTGGGTATGTTCGTACTGGAACATCCGGCTCATTCCGGTCCCCCAACGGATAGCCCCATAGGCGCTGGTCATGTTACTTACCGGGGCCCCTGCCATAGCTGCCTTAAAACGGTTGGTACGGGTCACCATGAAGGCCGTTTGATAACCGCCCCAGCTTTGGCCCTGCAACCCCATATTGGCTTCATCAATAAATGAATAACGCTCGAGCAGGGACTGGGTTCCGCTCATAATGGCCTCAAAGGCACTCAGCCCGGGATCGCCCGTCCGGTAGGTGATATCGGGAATGAAAATCACGTAGCCGTTGCTGGCATAAAAGGTCCAGTTAATGGTCGAACGACTGGGGGCTGGTGAATAGTAACTGTGCAACCGGTCGGACAACCGTTCGTAATAATAGATCAACATAGGGTGTTTTTGGGTGGTATCCATGCCCTCCGGGGTTACCAACAAGCCCTGATGCTCCACCCCATTAAAACCACTCCAGCTCACCAGGCGAATGTCGCCCCATCGATAATTGCCTTGCTGGGGGTTGGTCAACGAGATGGCTGTCAACGACTCAAACCCGTTAGAGGTAAAATGCAATTCCGGATAGTGCTTGAAATCGCCCTTTTGCACCAGAAAAGACTCACTATCATGCGCCTTAACAGGACGCCCAAACGAAGCATCCGCCATAATCAGTTCCGTCATTTGTCCTTCAGAGCAACTGTAAAAGCCTGCCTGCTTGTTGTAAATTTGAAAAGCCGATAAAAGAAGTGGCTGACTTAAATCTACGGCCAATTCATCCGCATCGAGTGAAAGATAACGAAACCGCACATTTTGTTGACGGCCAGCCCCTGTGGTTAAGGCCTCCGGAGCCTCTTTGCCCTGGGCATCGAGTTTCCAGATGTCAAAACGGTCGTATACCAGCAAATAACGGTTGTCGGAACTCCATCCTGCCACACCAAAGGGTTCCGGGTCGGTGGGTGCATCGTTCCAGTCATTGTAAAGGGGAACGGCCAAATTGCCTGTTAACAAACGGGTTTTCTTTTGTTTCAGATCCCTGACATAATAGTTGCTGTCCTGGGACGCATACCAATAAAAGAAACGCCCGTCGGGCGAAAGACCATGAATCCCCTCCTGACCCTCTTTCAACAGCGAACGGTCTCCCGATTTCACGTGAATCAGATAAACATCCTGTGGCATCTTTCCTCTCCAGGAGGAAGCCCTCAGATAGGGCGTTGAATCGTATCCCAGGGCCAAATCCCCATTGCCATGGGCCTGAGTTCTGACTTCCGGCACCTTTTCATCGGCCAGTTGAATAACCTGCTGGTCGCGAAATTGAAAAACCGACAACCAGGTTTTCTTCTTATCCCTCTCCAATTGCTTCTTTTGCATGGGCTGGAGCCTCAAGTCCTGCCAGTTCCATATATCCACATGGGCTTTTTCATCGGCCGTGAGGGTATCTTTAGGGGTTTCCAGGGGTCTTTCCTGCACACCAAAGAACAAACGTTCTCCATTCCGGCTAAAATACAAAGGGCCAAATTCGCTGGCACAATGGCCAGGATCAAGGGCCACATGTGTGGTATCTACTATTGTTGAAAAGCCCGCTCTCTTCTCATCGAAGACCAGCAACCGATAGGTTTTGGTCTTGACGGTATCGGGAGAAAAAAGCATGGCAGCCCGCTGAGCATCTGAGGAAGAGACCATCTTCACGGCTTTCCCCGGCCGATGAAACAAGCTGTTTAAAGTCCAGTTGCCGGCATTAAACCCTTGTACCCGGGTCTCTTCAAGCGAATCCCCCACCGACTCAACAAAAAAACCACCTGTCCCTTCGCGTCCCAGGGAATATTGAGTAACACAATTCAAACGCAGGCTATCACCTGTGGAGGGACGAAAGAGCAACAAGGGGCTTCCTTTGGTCTTAAACTTTCGCTTTAGGGTATCCTTGGGCATAACCGATGGGTCGAAGTGAATGGCCAGCCAGTCAGCACCTGTATAAGGCACCCCAAACGATTTTACCTGGCCAAAAAAGGCCTTCTCGCTACCCTCCAGCGACCATACACAAAGGGAATCCTTCGGGAATTTTTCCTTTTTCTTCCCCGCGAGCTCCAACGCGCGCAAGGTATCGGCAGGAGGCACTATCCGGAAGGCAACAAAATCATTTTCGGGACTGAACTTAGCCGATTGTCCTCTGGCTACTGAATCCAGTTTACCGCTTTGAGTGTTGTACAGATAAAGCATTCCATCCCCTTTTTGAGGATTTATTTCATAGGCTACCCATTGCCCATTGGCAGATATGGAATGGTTTTTAAGACTCTTCCAACCATCGTAATCCGAAAAATCGAGGGGTTTCCCAATCTGACCGGTTGACCCAAAAGAGAGGGAGCACAACATTGTCAACAATAAACACAAAAATCTCATCTGTAGAATATTAAAAATTAAAGCTTAATTTAGATGTATAATGAAGATGCAAGAACGCAAAAAAATATCGCCTCTCCAAAGCGAGTTTTTTTCCATTGAATAACAAGCTTAATACCTGTATATTTGTTTTTAACCAGCTAAAGCGATTCCTATATGATCCTGGGCATATTAAAAGAGCAGAAGGACGAGAGCAGGGTAGCCCTGCTTCCGGAGTTGATTCATGAACTTGTCGACCTAAAAGTGAATGTTTTGGTAGAAACCTCCGCCGGCGCCAAAGCCTTTTCATCCGATAGCGACTACGTGGCTGCCGGCGCCAAAGTGGATTCCAGGGAAGCCCTTTTCAATCAGGCGGACCTTCTTTTACAAATTCAGCCCCCCAACCCGACCGATCTGTCGCGGCTCAGGCAAACCCAGGTTTGGATCAGCGCTTTTAACCCCTTATGGGAAACGGACCTGGTAAAACAGTTTTTGGAAAAGGGTTTAACCTCCTTTAGCCTCGACACCATTCCGCGAAGCACCAGAGCACAGTCCATGGACATTCTCTCTTCTATGGCCACCGTGACGGGCTATAAGGCGGTATTAGAGGCCGCACTGAGGCTGCCCACCTTCTTTCCCATGTTTATGACGGCTGCGGGCACTATTCGCCCGGCTAACGTGTTGATTCTGGGCGCAGGCGTAGCCGGCCTTCAGGCAATTGCCACCGCGCGCCGGCTGGGTGCCCAGGTACAGGTTTTCGATGTCCGCTCGGCCGTAAAAGAGGAAGTGATGAGTCTGGGCGCCAGATTTGTTGAAGTGGAAGGCGCCACCGAAGACCAGTCGGCCGGAGGGTATGCCGTGGAACAATCCGAAGAGTACAAACGCAAACAACAGGAAGCTATAGACCAACAGGTGACCAAAGCCAACGTGGTGATATGCACCGCGCAAATCCCCGGGAAACAGGCCCCACGGCTTATCTCCAAATCGGCGGTCGAAAACATGAAAGCAGGTTCGCTGATCATCGATCTGGCGGCCTCAACAGGGGGCAATTGCGAATTGACACAGAACGACAAAACCATTAATCACCAAGGAGTTACAATCATTGGCCAATCAAACTATCCGGCACTCATGCCCGTGGATGCCAGCCGAATGTTTGGCAAAAATGTGCTGAATTTCCTGAAGCTGATCATTGGTGAAGAGGGTACTCTGGATCTCAATTTTGAAGACGACATTGTAAAGGGCACCTGCATCACCCACAATGGCGAAATTTACAACCCCCGGGTTAAATCGGTCATCGAAAACAACCCGGCTTAAAATTCCACCTATGGAAACGATTCTGCAATTTTTCTTTACCTACAAGGAGGCCATCTTCATCATTGGCTTATCCGTTTTCCTGGGCATAGAGGTTATCTCGCATGTCCCGGCGGTTCTCCACACCCCCCTAATGTCGGGTGCTAATGCCATCAGCGGGGTGATCATTATCGGAGGCATAATTTTGGTGGGTCATGCCGACCTCTCTTCCCTCTCTCTCAATCTCATTTTAGGCATTCTGGCTCTGATCTTTGGAACGTTGAATGTTGTAGGGGGCTTTGCCGTTACCGACCGAATGCTTGAAATGTTTAAAAAGAAGAAAAAATAATCGTTATGGATAAAGTATTGGGGGGCTTAAACGGAACCGAATATACCCTGGGCATTGCCCTTCTCGAGTTAAGTTATCTGATAGCCGCGCTTTTATTTGTTTATGGCTTAAAGATGCTCTCTCACCCCGAAACAGCCCGGAGGGGCAACCTGTGGGCAGCCGCAGGAATGGGCCTGGCCATGGTCACCACCTTGCTTCTGCATAAAAACCCGGAAGGAGCAGGCATCTCCCTCACCAACATTTGGATTATTTTGACGGCCATAGGGGTAGGCGCCGCCACGGGATGGATTCTCGCCCGCCGCGTTAAGATGACAGCCATGCCTCAACTGGTGTCGTTGTATAACGCCACCGGAGGAGCCGCCTCGGCCCTGGTGGCCTTGTTGGAATATCCCAATGCGCTGGCCGGCGATACGGGTTCCCTGCTGGTAACGATTCTGGGATTAATCATTGGCTCTGTGGCCTTTAGCGGCAGCATGATTGCCTTCGGGAAACTCGATGGCCGCGTAGGCGACCTCATGAAACCCTTCATGACTTATCTAAACCTTTTTCTTTTAGTGATTGTATTGGGGTTGGGTACTTTTCTGGTGGTATCACCCAACGACCCCGCACAAATGATCGGGGCAATCTATCTTCTTCTTGGCTTGTCGCTGCTCTACGGGGCAATGTTTGTGATGCCCATAGGCGGTGCCGACATGCCGGTGGTCATTTCGCTTCTGAATGCGTTTACGGGTATAGCCGCCGCCATGGCCGGCTTCATCTACCATAATCAGGCGATGATTCTGGGGGGAATACTGGTGGGTGCTGCAGGGATGATTCTGACCCTTTTAATGTGCCGGGCCATGAACCGCTCCCTTCTAAATGTGATAATTGGTGCTTTTGGAGGCGGTGGATCGGCCCTGGGGAGTGAAGGAGGCCTCATCAAAGAGATTACCCTAAGCGATGCCGCCGTATTACTCAGCTACTCTCAAAAGGTAGTCATCATCCCCGGTTATGGATTGGCTGTTGCTCAGGCCCAACATATCGTGCATGAGTTGGACACGTTACTCGAAAACAAAGGCGTAGAGATAAGATATGCCATTCATCCGGTAGCCGGACGCATGCCGGGCCACATGAACGTTCTGCTGGCCGAAGCCGACGTTCCCTATGAAAACCTGGTAGAGATGGACACCATCAATCCCGATATGTCCAATGTGGATGTGGCCATTGTGGTGGGTGCTAACGACGTGGTTAACCCTGCGGCCCATAACGACCCGGGGAGCCCTATATATGGGATGCCCATCGTTGAAGCACAACTGGCCAAAAACATCGTTGTCATGAAGCGGGGCATGGGTAAAGGGTATGCCGGCATCGAAAACCAACTCTTCTTCAACGACAAAACCCGAATGCTCTTTGGAAATGCCAAGGATTCCATCCAGAAATTAGTCGCCCAGATAAAAAGCTTGTAGAAAAGGTTAAAAAGGTGGAAAAGGTTAAAGGTTAAAGGAAATCAAGGTTAAAGTGAAAAGAGAAGAGAGAAGAGAGAGAAGAGAGAAAAGTGAAAAGGGTGAAAAAGGACACATCCCGGGTCCCTGGAAGGGACGAATGTGAATAACCCCCGGTGCGAAATGCGTAGCATGAAAGCTGCCGGGGGGGGGTAAAGCCGCAAAGCCCGACACCGTTTTTTATCCCGCTTTTTATGTGACAGGTTCTGATTCCGATCCCACGACAGGACCCATTTATCCTCATTATTCTCTATATTTACCACCCTTTGTAACCAAACAAGTCCCAACCCGCAACGCTTTGCACCGTCAAATGCCATAACCCCCCTATCATGATGCCCAATCCCCCTGAACATTATAACCAACGAATTCAAATACTGGAGTCAGAGTTGACCCGAATTGGCAAATATTTTCGCCTGTTTTACATTTTGCGCAGCCTCTTTTTTTTAGGTTTCCTTGGTTTTTTGGCAGGATACATCAAAAGCGATTACCAGGAACTCTATCTCTGGATATCAGGAGGCCTGTTTATTGTTTTTTTAACGGTGGTACGACTGGATTTACGCAGCGTTAAACAGCAGCGTCTGTTAAAGAAACAGCTGCTCATTCAAAAAAATGAACTTAAATACCTCGATCACCAATATCAGGGGTTTGATGATGGAAACACCTTTAGCACCCTTAACCCGGCTCTTTCGGCTGACTTTGACCTTTTTGGACCCGGCTCCCTCTTTCAGTATCTGAACCGTTGCGTAACCCAAGCGGGGCAAAAACGGTTTGCTCAAGGCCTTTGCAGCTGGTCTATGGATCCCTCTCTCATCCGGGACAAACAACTGGCGATTGATGAGTTATCAAAAAAAACAGAATTCATCGAGACCTTTCGGGCCAGCGGAATGCTGGTAAAAGAAAACGGAAGTGAGGTTAAAAAACTAACCCACTGGCTGAATCAACCCTCTTCAAAAACAGGATTTCTCCAAGGGCTGTCTCTTGCCTACCCGGTGGTAATAGCCACCTGGATTGGGTTAATTGCCTTTGGAGTGATGTCTCCTTCATCGATAATCACGCCCCTGTTGGCTGGTTTTTTCTTCGTCGGAATAAACCAGAAAAATCTGAACCGGGCTCACCAAAATCTGAACCGCAGCGCTGCAGCCTTTGAGAAATACGCAGCCCTCATTCATCTTACCGAAGGGGAAACCTTCGAATCCCCACTCCTGGTGAAGATTCAAAAAAACATGATAGCCCGGGGGTTCAGTGCAGGGCGGTCGCTGTCGCGGTTATTTAAGCTACTCGAACAATTCGACTATCGCAACAATCTAATTATGGGCCTGATTTTAAACGGATTATTGCTTTTCGACATCCGTACCTATTGCAAACTGGCCCAATGGAAAGCACAACATCACCAGTTGGTTCCCGGATGGTTCGAGACGTTGTTCGAGCTGGACGCGCTCATGAGTTTAGCGGTATTTTCTTTTAACAACCGGGCGACAGTCGTCATGCCCGAACCGGTGGCATCCGCCTCCTTTGTCTTTCAGGCCACCGAGATGGGGCATCCGCTTTTACCCCCGGAGGTAAGAGTCAACAATTCGGTTTCGTTCGAGGGTCAACCCCAAATTCTGGTCATCACCGGGGCTAATATGGCCGGGAAAAGCACCTTTTTACGTAGCCTGGCCGTTAATCTGATTCTGGCCCTGAATGGCGCTCCGGTTTGTGCCCGGCAATTCCGTTTTACCCCCTGTCCCATCGTTTCGAGCATCAATATTCGCGATTCCTTGTCGCACCACGAATCTTATTTTTATGCAGAATTGGTGCGTCTTAAAAGCATCATGGAACAAGCCCGGGAGCACCCGGGTCCCCTCATCTTTTTGGATGAGATATTGCGGGGCACCAACAGCAAGGACAAACAGACCGGCTCTCTTGGGTATCTGAAAAAACTCATGGGGCAAAAGGCCTGCGTGGTGATGGCCACCCACGACCTGGCCATTGGGGAGCTGGAAAAACAATATCCCCTCGAGGTTTCGAATTATTGCTTTGAGGTGGAGTTGGAAAACGACCATCTGGTTTTTGACTACCAGCTCAAGAAAGGAATCAGCAAAAAACTGAACGCCTCCTTCTTAATGCATAAAATGGAGTTGATCGATTAATATGGTGGTAGCTGAAAGTAAGATGAAAGGTGAGGAATCCGAGAACCTTTTTACCGGAGAATAACGCACCTTCTATTCTATAAAGGCACTTTGAATCTATCTGATTTATAGTTATATTGTGGCAACCAACACTTTTGAACAATCCAAAATCAACGCACCATGAGTTCAAACAGTAAAAAACCAAAAACCATAGGGATTCTCACCGGCGGCGGCGACGTGCCGGGTCTCAATCCAGCTATACGGGCCACCACTCTGCGGGCCATACGCGAAGGTTACCGCGTTATTGGCATCCGCAACGGATGGAAGGGTGTCATCTCCATAGATCCTTCCAAATCTTTTGAGGAGCAGGAATATTGTCTTGAACTAACACAACCCCTGGTTGATAAAATTGGACGTACCGGCGGTACTTTCCTGCACTCGAGTCGCACCAAGGCCGATAAAGTGGCCCTGAAGGATCTACCCGACCACTTGAAAAGCCAATACAAAGATGAAATCAACGACCTGACCCCTGCTGCTCTGGAGAATTTGAAATACCTGGGCATCGATTATCTAATCCCCATCGGTGGAGACGACACCCTCAGCTATGGCCTTCGCCTGCACAACGAAGGCATCAAAGTGGTGGCTATCCCTAAAACCATGGATGGAGATGTTCCCGGAACGGAATATTGCATTGGCTTTAGTACCTGCATAACCCGAACCATTGAACTTACCCATGCCCTCAGAACCAGCGCCGGATCACACGAACGGTTTCTGGTGCTCGAGGTATTTGGCCGCAACGCCGGTTTTTCAGCACTTCTGCCCGCGGTGAGTGGAGCCGCCGACCGTTGTGTGATTCCCGAACACCCGTTCAACATGGAACAACTTACCAAACTAATGGTAGAGGACCGCAACCGAAACCCAAGTAAATATGCGGTGGTTTTGGTCTCCGAGGGCGCCCGAATCGAAGGGGAATCGGAGGTGTTCGAAAGCCTGGAAACCGATAGTTTTGGACACAAAAAACTTGGAGGGATTGGAGAATTGGTTGGCAGCCAACTAAAAAAAATGTCGGCCCGCTTCAACAACGGACATGAGATTAATATCATCAACCAGAAACTGGGCTACCTGGTTCGCTCAGGACAACCCGACGCCCTCGACTCCATTGTGCCTACCGCCTATGGCAATATTGCCATGGATTTAATCAGCAAAGACATGCACGGTCAGATGGTATGTGTAAAGGATGGCAAATACAGCCACGTTTCAATAAATGCCATCCAGAAAGATGCCAAGGGACAAAGCATCAAAAAGGTAAATGTGGCCAAGTTTTACGACACCCAACGCTATCGACCCATCTATCAAAACCTGGTAGGCGATCCCATCCTCATCATGACCGGTGAGAAAAGATAAGGGTTAGAGACGCACAACGAGTTAGAGACGCACAAATTGTGCGTCTCTAACTTCTTGGATCGGGCTTTATGGGCAGAGGCGCCATTTTTCGAACCTCCAGTGAAGGGTAGCCAAACTCAACCGTAATTTTACCCAGCAACAAATAGATGGCTGCTCCGCGAAAAGGCCAGCGACGCACCACCTCCGGGAAATGCACGGTATCGAAAAATTCACCCGAGGCGTCCACAAAGGTGGATAGCTGCATCAACTTACCATTGCTGGTCTTCACCGGCTTGATGGTCACCAGATGGCCCACCATGCGCACCATTTTTCCGGCATGGCAGGCCATTTTTTTGGCCATCACTTCGCCCCTGAACCCGGTCATAAGCATATCGAAGTAAGAGAGCGTAACCGGAAATCCCAACAGTTCAATCTCATCGTAAGCATCCTCCAGCCTATTGATCTCGAAAAGGGGCATTTTATATTTTTTGGTCTCGGGTTTCAGTAATGATTTTTGCACCCCATCCCGCCGTTTTACCTCACGTCCCCAAAGGTGTACCTGCCAGAGCAAAGCGGACTTACTCTCACCGGTAAAACGGAAAGCACCACTGCGCACCAGCAAGAGCATCTGCTCCTTACCCAGCCCCAGCCGCTGGGTAAAATCCGCCAGCGACCGATAAGGGCCACCGGTCTTTCGCTCCTCAACAATCTGCTCCATGACTCTGCGCTCCATCCCCAGCAAATGAATCAACCCCAAATAGATATCCCGTCCCACGATGGAAGTATGCATGCGGCTGTGGTTGATGCAGGGCAGATGAATCGTTGCGCCCCACCGGCGGGCCTCATTCACATAAACCCAGGCGCTGTAAAACCCGCCAAAGTTATTGATCACGGCCACCATAAACTCAAGCGGGTATTTGGCCTTTAAATAAAGGCTCTGAAAGCTCTCCACCGCATAGGAAGCCGAGTGCGCCTTCGAGAACGAGTAACCGGCAAACGACTCAATCTGACGCCAAACCTCGGCGGTCAACGATTCGGGGTAGCCCCGCGCCCTGCAATTATCGAAGAACTTATCCACGATGACCTGAAAACCAGACCTGGAACGAAACTTACCACTCATTGCCCGCCGCAATACGTCGGCATCGGCCAGATCCAGACCGGCAAAATGGTGGCATACCTTGAGCACATCCTCCTGATAAACCATCACCCCGTAAGTCTCTTCGAGCTGTTGTTTCATCACCGGATGAAGATATTCCACCTCCTGAGGATGATGAAATCGATGAATGTACTCGCGCATCATGCCCGAGCGGGCCACCCCCGGCCGGATGATAGAGCTGGCCGCCACCAGTGTGAGGTAATTATCGCATTTCAGCTTCTTAAGCAGACTGCGCATCGCCGGACTTTCGATGTAAAAACAGCCATTGGTCTCCCCCTGCCTTAACAGCTCTTTCACCTGTTCGTCGTTCTTAAAGAGCTCCACCTGATGCATATCGGGTTTTTCGCCCTGGTTCTCGTATACGATATCGATGCATTCGCGAATATGGCCAATACCCCGCTGCGAAAGAATGTCAAATTTTTCGAATCCAATCTCTTCGGCCACATACATATCCCACTGCGTGGTCGGCAATCCTTTGGGCGGAAGATCGAGCGCGGTATAATCGGTAATGGGGGCATCGGAAATTAAAATTCCTCCCGCATGAATGGTTCGCAGATTGGGAAATCCCTCCATCTTCTGCCCCATCTGCAGAATGCGGTATTCCAGCGAATGCGTGTCGCCAACACTTCGCCGGGCCGCCAGCACATCAATCTCGGCCTTTGGCAACCCGTACACCTTGCCCAGTTCACGTATGGCCGCGCGTGCCTGAAAGGTAGAGGTGGCCCCCAAAAAGGCGGTGTGTGCCTGTCCATGCCGCTTAAAGATGTAAGTCTGCACTTCATCCCGCTCTTTCCACGAATAATCAATATCGAAATCGGGGGGCGACGATCGCTTAGGGTTGAGAAACCGCTCGAAATAAAGGTTGAGTTCAATGGGATCGACATCGGTAATCTTTAAGCAATAAGCCACCACGCTGTTGGCTCCGCTGCCGCGCCCCACGTGATAAAAACCCCGTGACATGGAATAACGGATAATATCCCACGTGATTAAAAAATAGGCAGCGAAACCCAACTTGTTGATTATGCCCAGTTCGCTCTCCACTCGTTTGAAAGCCTCCGCATCATTGACCCCATAGCGTTGCTTCAGCCCATCCATAGCCAGTTGTCGCAAAAGACTCTCATCGTCGCGCCGACTTCCCGTGTAGGTGCTTTTATTTCTGGATTCCTTAAAGTTAAAATTGAAGGAGCACCCGGCCATGAGCCTTTCCGTATTTTTTATAATGCCGGGCCAGTCCTTGTAAGCATCCATCAGCTTGCCGGGCGGCACCATCCAATCGAAGGAAGAAGCCATATCGGTCTCCTCCACCCGGTCGAGCAAGATGTTGCGGTCGATGGCACGCAGATGCCGGTGCATCTCAAGGCCCTGCCGGTCGGCAAAAGTAATTGGCTGCCACACCACCAGACGATCGGCATACCGCCTGAATGGAGAGGTGAGCAATTGTCTCAATTGGTGATGGCGAATGGCCACATACTCGTTGTCAGCCAGTTGCGAAGGTTGTTTGGCCCCAAAAGGCCATATCACCACAGCATGATGAAACGAAGGAGGCGAAGCTGGCAACGGTTGCTGAAGAAGGCGGTAATAACTTAAAAAACGGTTTAATTCACCAAACCCCTTTGTATTCAACGCAATTCCGATATACAACAGGCGGTTATCCTCTCTGAATTCGATCCCCACAAGCGGCGTAATCCCCTTTTCGCGACAGGCTTTTACAAAATCGAAAGTACCCGAAGTATTGTTAATATCGGTCAGCACCAGGACATCAATCTTGCGCTCGGCCGCGGCAGCAGCCAATTCGCCGGGCGAAAGCGTCCCGTATCGCAAGCTGTAATATGAATGGGTGTTAAGGTACATGAAGAATGGGGATTAGAGACGTACAATTTGTGCGTCGGCACGGGATTCTCTGGTTTAAAGCCCCACCGCCCGGCCAACCGCCTTGGGGCCAAAGCGAGCTCTCACATGATCCAAAGCCCGGTAAAGCGCAACCCGTTCAATGGTATCCTCAAACAGGTTAAGCTGAGGGGCTCCACTCACCAGCGAGCTAAACTTCACACCCACCAGCCTTACCATCACCCGTCGGCTATAGATCCGGGTTAATAAATCCTTAACGACGGGAATCAGCAGATGATCGAACGAAGTATAAGGAATCTGCTTTTGCAGCGTCCTGGTATCAAAATCGCTGTACTTGATTTTTACGGCAACGCAACCGGTTAGCTTCTCCTTAATCCGCAACTCAAAGGCCAGCTTCTCGGTCATCTTAACCACCAACCCCATTAAAAACCGCATATCGCTCGTATCGCTCTCAAAGGTGCGTTCCGTCCCGATGGATTTTCGCTCCGAAAAGGGTTGTACGGGCGAGTGATCGATGCCATTGGCACGCCGCCATATCTCGAGCCCGTTTTTACCCATGGCATGCAACATCATCTCCGGGGGCATCCGGCTAAGCGTTTCGATGCGGGCAATCCCCATGGTGCGAAGTTGTTTGTAGGTAACAGGGCCAATCATGGGGATCTTTCGGATCGAAAGCGGCCATAAAAAAGACTGCACCTCCCCTTTCGGCACCAGACGCTCCCCATTTGGCTTGGCTTCTCCGGTGGCAATCTTCGACACGGTTTTATTCACCGAAAGCCCAAACGAAATAGGCAGGCCCGTTTCGCCTATGATTTTTTGCCTGAGCTCGTGACTCCACTTCAAACAACCAAAAAAACGATCCATCCCGGTTAAATCCAGGTAATGCTCATCGATAGATGCCTTCTCGTAAAGCGGTGCGGCATCAGCGATAATTTCTGTAACCAACCGGGAATAACGACTGTAAGCATCCATGTCGCCCCGGATAAAAAAGGCCTGAGGACACAACCGCCGGGCCATCTTTATAGCCATCGCCGAGTGCACCCCAAAGAGCCGCGCCTCATAGCTGCAAGCCGCCACCACACCCCGGTCGGACAAGCCCCCCACAATCACCGGCACCCCCTTAAGACGGGCATTGTGCAACCGCTCTACCGACACAAAAAACGAATCCAGATCGAAATGAACGATCTGACGATTGTCTAAATCCATTTGATTTTTTGATTAATTTATAATCTTTACCTGGATTGTAATATAATCACGAAAATCACAAAATGAAAGATAACCGTCTTTTTTTTTATGGTGAAGTTCTCCCAAAGGAGCGATAGTTTAATGAAACTCAAATATAAAAGGGGCAACGTTAAATAATCAAAAAAGTCATATTCAGAAGGATAATGAAACATAATAAAACCTAACTTTGCGCACTTCAAAAAAAAACAACGACACAACAAAACTCTGAAAGCTTATGTTTTTCTTTTACTCAATGCTACTGGTATTTTTGCTGGGCTATGGACTCATTGTATTTGAGCATGTTAACAAAATAGATAAGGCCGCCTCTGCCCTTTTGACCGGAGCAGTTCTCTGGGCCTTACTGGTCATGGGCGGACCGACCATCATGAACATGGGCTTAAACAAGAACTGGCTCGCCTTTGCATCCGAATTTGGGATGGGAGGACCGGAAAACGTTCTCGACTTCCTGACCCACCACGCGGCCATTGAGCACCTGGGCGAGGTAGCCTCCATCATATTCTTCCTGCTGGGAGCCATGACCATCGTAGAGGTAATAGACCGTTACCAGGGATTTCGCATCATCACCGACAAGATAAAAACCACCAATCGCATCAGGCTGCTATGGATCATTGCTTTTCTTACCTTCTTCATCTCGGCCGTACTCGATAACCTCACCACCACCATTGTAATGATTGCCCTTTTGCAAAAACTACTGGCCCGAAAGGACAACCGTTGGTTTTTCGCCGGTATGGTAGTCATTGCTGCCAATGCAGGTGGGGCCTGGTCGCCCATGGGAGATGTAACCACCATCATGCTCTGGATTGGCGGTCAAATAACGGCTGCAAGCATTGTAAAAACACTGTTTATCCCCAGCTTGATGGCCATGGTAGTCCCATTAATTATCCTCTCGCTGATGCTGCGTGGCGCAACCAGTCGCCCCATCCTGTCGGAAGATGAGTCGGCTGAATTTATCCCCTACAAGGACCGTTTGATCATTCTGATATTGGGTATCGCAGCACTGGTGGCCGTACCGGTATTTAAGGCACTCACCCAGCTGCCTCCCTTTTTAGGCATGTTATTGGGATTGGGAGCCATGTGGATGTACACCGACCGACGCTTAAAAAGGAAAGCTTCTCTCGATAAGCGTCAATTAAGTATTGTGCGAATTCTCGAAAAAGTGGATGTAAGTACCGTGCTTTTCTTCCTGGGCATATTATTGGCGGTAGCCGCCCTGCAAACAGCCGGGCACCTCACGCTGATGGCAGGATGGCTCAACAACCATGTAGGCAACATCTATGGCATCAATCTCATCATCGGCTTTCTCTCGTCCATTGTAGACAATGTACCGCTGGTTGCCGGCTCAATGGGCATGTACGATATTGCGCCCCTTTCGGCCACCGGCGATTTGGTGAATTTTATTACCAACGGTAACTTCTGGACCTTTCTGGCCTATTGCTCGGGGACCGGCGGAAGCATTCTCATCATTGGCTCGGCTGCCGGAGTAGCCGCCATGGGCATGGAAAGCATCCCCTTCTTCTGGTACATCAAACGTATCAGCTTCCTGGCTATTGCGGGATACCTGGCAGGGGCAGCCACATTTTATCTAATGTTTGCTTAAAATTCCTTTTTAGTTATCACTAGAGCACGTATTTTTGTGGGTGTATTAACCAACCCACACCATCATGCTTGGAACCCTCGTAAATATTGCCGCCATTTTAGTGGGGGGAACTCTGGGTCTTTTGTTTCGGCACCGGTTGCCCCAAAGGGTGGTAACGGTTGTTTTTCAGGGCATTGGTCTCTTCACCCTTGGACTGGGCATCATGATGTTCCTCAAAAGTGAATGGCTCATAGTGGTAGTCCTTTCCCTTTTGGTGGGAGGAATAACGGGCGGCCTGCTCAAGCTGGAAGAACGCATAGACCGGCTTTCGAACCAGCTCAAGCGCCGTTTTAGGTTTCAGGACGAACGCTTTTCGGAAGGTCTTATCACCTCATTCCTGCTCTTTTGCATGGGCGCCATGACGATTTTGGGCGCCATCGACGAAGGATTAGGCAATGGCCCCGAATTGTTGATTACCAAATCGGTTCTCGACGGGTTTTCGTCCATTGCTCTGTCCGCTGCACTGGGGGCAGGGGTGCTCTTTTCGGTAATCCCCTTACTCATTTATCAGGGTGGAATTACCCTGGTCTCAATAGGGCTGGGTAATTTTTTTGCCCTGGCCGTGGTGAACGAACTCACCGCCACCGGAGGCCTTTTATTGATAGGCCTTGGCCTGAACATCCTAAAAATAACCCGAATAAAAGTAACCGATCTTTTACCTTCCTTAATATTCGTAATAGCCTTTGCCTGGTTGTATATGAAATTCTTTTAGAAGCCGACTCTCCAACATGGCGCATTACCAGCCATTATAAAAGCAGGATAATACCAAATCATTAAAACGTTTTGGACGCGATTGTTTTTTATCCCTCCTGATTTTTTGTCAGCACTGTAAACATCTGACAAAAAGACTTTTAGTCACATCATTTGGTCTGATTGCGAATTTGGGGTTAACCAAAAAGATTGTATTTTTGAACAATGAGCCTGGTTGCCAAAGTTTCAGCGACTGTTTGTTTATTTTGAGTGCCAATTCGACCAATCCTATTTTAAGATTATATGGACAATCACATACACACCAGAGGGAGCATTAACGATGGGACCCAAAACCAACAGACCACCACCTCTTTATACCAATATTTCAGATCCAAAAACCTCATCATTTTAAAATAAATCATTTTGAACCAATCAATACAAACCAAACTAAAGGAGTTGTTTGAAACCTGGGCAGGCGAACCGGCCATTACCATTAACCTTTTGCCCCCCTCAGGCTCCTACCGCTACTATTATCGCATCACAGGGGAGACTAAAATAGCTCTGGGTGCCCAAAATGAGGACTTAAAAGAAAACAAGGCCTTCATCGAATTCACCCGTTTTTTCCTGCAAAAGGGCCTGCGTGTCCCTGAGATATATGCAGTTTGCCCTCAACAGGAGTGTTATTTACTGGAAGATTTTGGCAATACCACCCTTTACGATTGGCTCTCGACCTCCCGTACCGGGAAAGAGATTCCCTCCGAGATCCTGGCTTTCTACCGCCAATCGCTTGAGCAACTGATTCATTTCCAAATAGAAGGCGCCAAAGACCTCGACTACTCCTACTGCTATCCGCGCCACAGCTTCGATAAACAATCCATGATGTGGGATCTCCACTATTTTAAATACTATTTTCTGAAGCTGGCCCGCATCCCATTTGACGAACAACTGCTTGAAGACGATTTCAACACCTTTTCCAATTATCTTCTCCAGGCCAATTGCGACTACTTCCTTTACCGGGATTTTCAATCGAGAAACATCATGGTAACCAGTCAGGGGCCGGCTTTCATCGACTACCAGGGAGGCCGGAAAGGGGCGTTGCAATACGATCTTGCCTCATTGCTTTTCGATGCAAAAGCCAATATCTCCGAATCGGTTCGTGAGGAGCTTCTCGATTATTACATCGATTTTCTGAAGCACTATATCCAGGTAGAAGACAAGCTGTTTAGAAACCATTTTTATGGGTATGTATTTATCCGCATCATGCAAGCCATGGGCGCCTATGGTTTCAGGGGCTTTTACGAAAAAAAGGAACACTTTCTCAGAAGTATTCCCTATGCACTGGAAAACCTGAGTTGGCTGCTCAATCATGTGGCGTTACCCATTGAAGTGCCGGCACTCATGGCTGCCCTGCGGGAAGTAACCCAATCGGAACGGCTTAAAAATATCGGGGCAAGCCCCACCCTGGTGGTAACTGTCAACAGCTTCTCCTACCGGAGGGGTATCCCCATCGATTATTCGGGCCATGGAGGCGGCTTTGTTTTTGATTGTCGAAGCATCCATAATCCGGGCAGATATCCCGAATACAAGGAAAAAACAGGACAAGATCCGGAAGTGATCTCCTTCTTCGAAAAAGAAGAGGAAATGCACGACTTCTTGAAGCATGTATACGCCCTCACCGACCAGTCGGTGACCAAATATATGACCCGTGGCTTTAAACATTTAATGATCAATTTTGGTTGTACAGGTGGGCAACATAGATCGGTGTATTGTGCCGAGAAGATGGCAGCCCGCTTAAAGGCGCGTTTTGGGGTGCAGGTAAAACTCTCCCACCTTGAGCGGGAAATGCTTAAGAGCCGGTAACGAAATTAAACACAGAATAGAGATTATGGGGAAGAAAAAATGCAAAACCAAAAAGGAGGCCATCCAAAAACCTACGCATAAATTTGAGTGTACCAAATGCAGCTTGACGGCAAAGAAAAAGGAACGCCTTTGCCAGCCTCAGAAAATAAATGACTAACTTGAGTTTCTTTTAGAAACTGTTTAAGTTTTTTTTTGAAATTAGTTTGGAAGGATTAAGTTCTCACAAGGCAAAATGAATGTAAAATAGGAGTGCTATTTAATTCAAGTTTGCTGCCGAATGAGGGCTTAATACAACAGTAAACGAAATGATAAAATTTAAACCGTTTCGTAGTAGTATTTTTTAGATTTCAGGATTTCTATGGAAGCATTGGTCGCCATTTTTATTGGATTCATTTTTATTTCGGGTTTAACCGTTCCTTTAATCTACCCCTTATTAGGAAATAAACTGGGGCGGGCAATGGCGCTTATCCCTCTGCTTTTCTTCCTTTTTCTGACCTTTCTTTTCATTGAGTTTTCCAACCGGGGGGCCACCACTATAGACACCGGATGGGGTTTTCTACCCGAGATGGGGTTTTCATTCCGGGTGGACGGACTCAGCCTTATCTTTGGGATGCTCATTAGCGGAATAGGAACCCTGGTATTGGGCTATTCGTCGTTTTATATGGCCAAATATAAGGGACAGGAACGCTTTTTTACCTATCTGCTCCTGTTTATGGGCGCTATGCTGGGTTTGGTTTTTTCGGATAATCTGATGGCCCTTTTTATCTTTTGGGAATTGACCAGCATCACCTCCTTTTTCCTTATCGGGTTTAATCATCATGATGAGAAATCGCGACAGGCCGCCCTTCAGGCGTTGCTTCTTACTGCCCTGGGAGGTCTTTGCCTGTTATTTGCCACCATCATGATAGGCCATACAGGGGGAAGCTACAACCTCAGCGAACTGTATTCAAAGGAACTTCATTTGGGATCCCACGCCAACTATCTTTTGATTTTGGGCCTTGTAGTGGTGGCGGCCGCCACTAAGTCGGCACAATTTCCTTTTCATTTCTGGTTACCAGGGGCCATGCAGGCCCCCACACCGGTTAGTGCCTATTTGCATTCGGCTACCATGGTTAATGCCGGAATCTTCCTGCTCCTGCGGCTGAACCCTGTTTTGGGGGCCACCCTCACCTGGAAAGCATCGCTCATAGGGATCGGTGGCATTACCATGTTTTTAGGAGCCTTCTTCTCTCTTGGACAAAAGGACCTCAAACGAATACTGGCCTTTACCACCATTAGTGCATTAGGAACCATGGTCCTGCTCATTGGGATGGATACGGTGGATTCTATAAAAGCGGCACTGGTCTTTTTTATTGTTCACGCCCTCTACAAAGGGGGCCTGTTTATGGTGGCAGGAATCATTGAAAAAAGTACCGGAACACGTGATATCAGCAAACTGGGAGGCCTGTTAAAGCATTTGCCTGTTACAAGTGTTGCAGGAATTCTTGCCCTTGTTTCTATGGCCGGACTGCCACCTATGCTGGGATTTATTGGAAAAGAACTCATCTACGATGCAAAAATCCAACTCCCTGGTTTCTCCTGGTTGGTGCTTTCTCTGGGGGTCGCGGCCAACATTATGATGGTGGCCATTTCTCTTTTGGTTTTTTATAAGGTTTTTCTCCCTCGAAAAAACAGATTTATAACCCTTCCCATTCACACCGAAAAGGAGTTACCTAATGTCTTTCTGGCTGGTCCGGTGGTCCTTGCCATCATTGGCTTAGGACTTGGACTGGTTCCTGGCTGGTTGGAGAAAACCATAGCCAATGCCCTTTTCTTTATTCAGTCGCAAACCATAAGCGTTAAATTCTCTCTGTGGCATGGATTTAACCAGGTGCTTGTGCTGAGTATTTTTACGGTCATGATGGGAGGTCTTCTCTTCTTGCTTCGTAGTCCGATAATTCGGTCGGTAAAGATCCTCATAGGCTGGTTCGATCGCTACCACCTGCCTGTGATTTTTGCCGGAATAATTAATAACTACCTGAGGGTGGCGGGCAAACAAACCAATCGCATTCAGCACGGTTATCACCGATATTATCTGCTCACTTATTTTGTGGCAGTCTTTTTTCTCATCCTGTTTCAGTTTTTCTGGTCAGGCGAAGACTGGGTGACTCTCACCGAATTGAGTCCCATAAGTTTTCATTTTACGTTAATTCTGTTAATTACTTCCCTGGCGGCTGTTCTCGCTGCGGTAGCCCGCTCAAGTTTGTCGGCGATATTAACGATGGGTGTTTTGGGGTACGGAATTGCCTTGCTGTATTTGTTTTTTGGAGCGGTGGATTTAGCCATAACGCAGTTTCTCGCAGAAACCATTCTGATGGTCATTTTTGTGATGGTGATCTATTATCTGCCACAATTTTCAGTGCTCTCAAGTAAGAAAACGCATCTACGTGATGCTCTGATCTCCGGTGCTATTGGGGTCGTAGTGACCCTTGTTCTGCTCAAAGCCCGTTTTTTACAGACTGAGGAGCCTATATCAAGCTTTTTTGCAAACTTTAGTTATTTAAAGGCCCATGGGCGAAATATTGTGAATGTGATACTGGTTGATTTTAGGGCCCTTGATACCTTGGGAGAGATTACCGTGTTAGCCCTGGCCGCGGGCGGTGTTTTTGCGCTTCTGAAGTTTGATAAACCCAACAAAGATTCAGGTCAATGAAAAATGTTGTTCTAAAAAAGATTATCACCCTGTTTTTGTATTTGATGGTTGGTTTTGCCATCTTTTTGCTGCTCAGGGGGCATAATCATCCCGGAGGTGGTTTCATTGCCGGCATCATCGCTTCGGCCGGATTCCTGCTTTATGGAATTGTGTTCGGTTCGGATGCAATCCTGAAAAAGCTGGGGGTAAACCTGCGTCACATCACCGGCATTGGCCTGACATTAAGCTTTGTCTCCGCCCTGCTCCCGATGCTCCTAGGAAAGCCTCCACTCACCGCACTCTGGACCGACCTGCCCTTTACCCCTGATCTTAGCCTCACCATTGGGACACCCCTGTTGTTCGACACCGGGGTTTTTATGGTGGTACTGGGAATTATTCTTACAATTGTCACCAATATAATGGAGGAATTAAAATGGAACTCGTAATGGCAATATTTATCGGATTGCTTTATGCATGCGGGGTTTACCTGTTATTGCGACGCAGCCTCGTTAAACTTATCCTGGGGGTTTTCGTGATGAGTAATGCAACCAATCTCATCATTTTTCTTTCGGGTGGTATTACACGAAGCGGTATTGGCTTCATTCCTGAAGGGGCTGAAACCGCCACCCTTGAAAGCATGACCGATCCATTGCCCCAGGCCATGATTCTCACCTCCATCGTGATAGGACTGGGAATTGCGGCCTATATCCTGGTTCTGAAATACAAATACTATAAGATTACCGGATCCAACGATCTGGACCAAATGAAAAATACCGACGGAAAATGATATTAGCTTTTCCCCTCTTTTTGCCTCTGGCGTTCATTATTTTTGCCTTCATATTCCGGCATTCCTTAAGCCATCAATATGTTGCCATAGCCTTTGCGGGATCCAATCTCCTGGTTTCTCTTCTCATACTGTTTGAAGTACAGAGCCAGGGGATGTTAAAACTGCAAATGGGCAACTGGCCAGCCCCTTTTGGCATCACCCTGGTCGCCGACCGATTCAGCGCTCTTCTGCTGGTTGTGGCCGCCCTGGTTTTTTTAGCCTGTATGGCCTATTCCATTCATGCAGTTGATTCACGCCACAAGCGATTGGGTTTTTATCTTTTCTCCTTTGGCATCATCATGGGAGTTAACGGGAGTTTTATTGCTGGCGACATCTTTAACCTCTATGTATGGTTCGAGGTGATGTTGATGTCTTCATTTATTTTAATGAGCCATGGTGGAGAAAGAGATCAACTGGAAGGTTCCATCAAATATTTAATATTAAATCTGATATCCTCCTTCTTCCTTGTGGCAGGCATTGGCCTTCTTTATGGGAATATTGGCACGCTCAACATGGCCGATATTGCCTCCCGGCTGATGGAATTAAAAACCCTTCCCTCCGCCACCCATCCGGCCTTCATTCTTATTTTCGTTGGCTTTGCCATTAAGGGTGCCCTGGTACCTTTCTTCTTCTGGCTACCAGCCTCCTATCACACCCCCAACCCGGTGGTTACCGCCCTCTTTGCCGGTCTCCTGACAAAGGTAGGGATCTATTCCATCATACGCTTTTATACGCTTTTTCTGTTCCACAACAGCTCGTTTTGGCAGCCGCTGATTCTATGGATAGGGGGCCTTTCCATGGTGGTAGGGGTTATCACCGCTACCGCTCAATTTGAGTTTCGTAAAGTGCTCTCTTTTCATATCATTAGTCAGGTAGGATACGTGATAATGGGCCTGGGTTTTCATACGGTTGCCGGACTTTCGGGAGCCATATTTTTCCTGGCGCATAATATGGTATCCAAAACAAATGCCTTTTTGGTAGCCGGATGGGTTCATAAGCAAAAAGGAACGCTTAACCTGAAAACTTTGGGCGACTTCTACAAAGATCACCCCCTGTGGGCCGTCTTGTTCTTTGTTTCGGCCTTTAGCCTGGCGGGTCTCCCCCCCCTAAGCGGGTTTATCGGTAAATACCTGCTTATCAAAGCGGGTATTGAAGGAGGGTTTCTTAAAATATCTCTTATTGCTCTCTTTGTAGGCCTGTTTACACTTTTTTCAATGGTGAAAATATGGATAGAAGTATTCTGGAAACAAAGCCCGGAGGAAGCCCCTGCCAAAAAGATTACCCCCCTTGCCAATGAGTCTTCCCGGTCCACGTTATGGATGAGTGGGGCTTCTGCCGGAATGGCCTTTTTAATCATTGCTGCAGGTGTTTTTGCTTCACCTCTTGTGGACTATTGCACTCAGGCCGCCCAGTCGCTGATGGTTCCACAGGAATACATCGATTTTATTTTAAACGAACAGACACAGCTTCTAATTCAAAAATAGAAAAGCTATGAAGCCTCTTTATTTCGCTTATTTTTTTATTTATTATGCCCTAAAAGTTTTGGAATCGGGTTTCACCGTCGCCATTCAAATTCTAAAGGGAAGCAGGGGTGTCCAGGGGGTCTTCATCAATTATCATCCTGTTCTGGAAAAAGACTGGCATGTGGTTCTGCTTTTTAACCTTATTAGCATGACCCCCGGTTCCTTAAGTGTTGACATCAGCGATAACAAAGACATCATACTGGTTCATCTTTTAAACCGCGATGATGAAGCCAATTTTATGGCCATCACAAAAAAAATAGAACAATTACTGGCTAAATCACTATAAACGATGATAGATACCGGCTTAATTCTTGAATATCTAATCCTGACAGCCCTTTATATTTTTTCAATCAGCCTGCTATTTCCCATGTATCGGTTGTACAAAGGCCCCTCTCTGCCCGATCGTGTCGTAGCACTTGACCAGATTGGGGTGATTGTGGTTGGGATCATTATCTGTGAATTACTCTATATGAAGGAAAAAATATTTCTTGATATAGTCCTGGTCTTCGCTTTCATTTTAGTTTTTGGGGCAATGATTATTGCCAGATACCTTTTTAAACAGAGAAGTAGTAATGATTAATTTAATTATCGGAGTTATTCTCCTCACGAGTGCTTTAATGGTTTTGATTGCTTCGATTGGAATGTGGCGATTTAAAAACCTCTATGCCCGCATGCATGTGGTAACCAAGGTTTCTTCTCTGGGTATTCTTCTATTATTGATCGCTGTAAATTTGTTTTTTCTGGATTGGGTGGTGCTGATTAAAACAGCGGTTATCTTTGGGGTTCTGGTCTTTTTATCGCCGGTTTCGGCACACGTCATTGCCAAAGTATCGCGCAGCCAAAAAGAAACCAACGAATTTAACCAACCCGATCCCTCAAATAACCCGGACGACAAGAATGACCTTACCCAATAACCATCCAATGATCAATGCAATGATATTCGCGGCAGGCCTAGGCTCCCGACTAAAACCCCTCACCGATCATCGCCCCAAGGCTTTGGTTGAAGTCGCTGGCATTCCACTGCTGGAAATTGCCTTGCGCAAGATGGAACGTATGGGGATCCCCAAGGTGGTAGTAAATGTGCATCACCATGCCGACCAAATGCTTGATTTTTTGAGCCATTTTAAGTCTTCAAAAATGGAGGTTCTGATTTCTCACGAGCAGGATCAACTTCTTGATACAGGAGGCGGCTTGCTCAAAGCCCGCCCTTTGTTTGACCGGCAAGCCTCCATCCTGCTTTACAATGTGGACATACTCACCAATGCCGACCTGAATAAATTTATCGAATCACATCTTAAGGCAGATCATTCGGTTTCACTTATGGTAAAGAACCGGGAAGCCTCCCGATACCTCTTGTTTGATGAAAAAATGCATCTGGCCGGCTGGCGCCAGGCCGATGGCAGCGGGGAAACCCTGTTAAGCGACAAACAAACCCTTAAGCCCTTTGGTTTTCAGGGTATTCACCTGATAAAACCCTCCCTGTTTGAATACATGAATGAGCAGGGCGCCTTTCCTATTGTCCCTTTCTATCTTGGGGTGGCAGATAAGTTACCCATTGTGGGATACGAAAGTAAGGACTCTGACTGGTTTGATATCGGAACTCCCCAAAAGTTGGCAAGAGCAGAAGCCTATATGGAATCTCAATCCCCGTCGGCATATCACTCCTTCCTTTAGCATTCCCCCCATGACGAACTATTCGGTAAACCATTTTTCCCATTAGGCTTTTATTCATTTGACAAATAACCAACGCTTTCCTTTTGGGCCAATGAAAGGCCAAAATTAAAGGGTGCCTCTTTGCAGGGACACCCTTGGTTTAATATCTAATAATTCAATCTGAAATAATACTTGTCTTACCGACTAGCTAATGTTTTTACCTCTTAATGAACCTCAATTTTTCAATGCAATATCGCGTTTACCTTCCAGAATTTCACTGGCCATATCAAGAATGGTTGTATCGTCCAATTCAACAATACCGCCATCGGGACCTTGCTCCAGATGAACGCCTACACTCCTGCCCCGATCGTAGTTGGCCCCGCCAAAATAGTTCCTTACTGTCTCTACGTCGAGGCTCAAAGCCTCTGCAATAGACCTCATACTTCCTTCGGGAAGACTATCTTTGATCTTCCGCAGCTGGTTAAATGTTATTGTAGTACTCATGATTGAATAGATTAATAGGTTATTGACGTTTTCTAAATTAACCAAAAACCATAGAAAAACAAAACATTTATCCCTGCTCCCTTAGGTTTTAACAAATATTAAACTTTGACTCACTAAGCCTTTTCGCCAAGCATACAATAAATCAAGCTTTTAAAGAACAAACCTTTTTGCACAGCACTATTCTCTCTCAAAAAAAAGATTCATTCCGGCCCCAAAAGCACTGTTTCGCCTGCCCCCAATCCCAAAGAACGACACCCTCTAAATCAATACAAGCAATAACTTGGCGCACAGATATATGGTTATCAAAATAACTCCGCCAACCCACATAAGAAAAGCCACCGTGCTACGCGAGAACTCAATGCTCAACTTTGAGGAGTTGGATTGAACGGCCCCCTTCAACAAACGGACTTTAATCTTTTCGTACAGTGCAAAGACCAACCAGCCAATGGAGAGCCCTAACAAAGCCCCGCCAAGAATATCTCCTGGGTAATGCAGGCCCAAATAGATACGCGAATAGGAATTAACCGCTGCCCACAGCATGATAAAAACCGTGTACCAACGGTAACGGAACAGCAGGGAAGTAAACAATGCTATTCCGAAAGAATTGGTGGCATGAGACGAAACAAACCCATACAATCCGCCATGTTTCTGGTTCACCAAATGTACCATACCCTGGAGCTGGGGCTCGTGCGAGGGCCGAAGGCGTTCAAACCCATCCTTGAAAATATTGGTGGATATCTGGTCACATAGGGTAACCAACAAAACGATGGCCAAAAGGATTAAAAACCCCCGCGTACCCTGATTTTTAAAGATCACATAAAGAAGTGTAATATAAAAGGGAATCCAAATGCTCACACTGGTAAAGATCCAGAAAAAATAGTCCCCCAGAGGTGTATGAAAACTATTTAGATAAAGCAGAAATTGCTGATCGAGCTGAATAAGTGCGTCCATCATTTTTTTTACCAAAGGAAATAAAAAATGAGTTCCATGCCAAGCATTGGGTTTAGAAATAAACTATGCGTAAATTTGCATCAATAATAATCTGCCATGAAGAAACCTATTTTATTCATCGTTAATCCTATTTCGGGGATTGGCCGCCACAAAAAGCTGGAGGGGCTGATTCACCAGGTGATGGATACGCACAAATGGGACATAGCGATTGAAAGAACCATGGGCAAAGGCCATGCCACTCTTCTGAGTGAACAGGCAGCCGGAAAATATGAGATGGTGGTGGCTGTGGGTGGCGACGGAACCGTTAATGAAGTCGGACGAGGGTTGTTGCACTCCAATACCGCGATGGGGATCGTTCCTACAGGTTCAGGAAACGGACTCGCCCGCTTCTTGCAGATTCCTTTCAAGATTAACAAATCTCTGGAGGTTATAAATCATGGGCTTCAAAAAACCATCGATGTCATTAAACTTAACGACTTCTACTCCTTAAATGTAGCAGGCATTGGCTTTGACGCCTTTATCAGTCACCTTTTTGCCACAAAAAAGAAGAGAGGTCCGCTCGCTTACATGCAGCTTATCTCAAAAGAGTTTCCACGCTATCAGTCGAGTCGTTACCATTTGCACATCGACAATAAACACTTCAACATAGACGCTTTTTTAATAAGCTTTGCCAACGCCACACAATACGGGAACAATGTTCATATAGCCCCTAAGGCCATCATCGACGATGGTCTTATCGATGTTTGTCTCATCAAAGAGTTCCCCAAATACACTGCCCCTGCCCTTCTGATAAGTCTTTTGGACCAGTCTATAGATAAAAGCAAATACGACCAGATTGTAAAGGCCCAAAAAGTACACATCATCCATCCCAAACCACTTTTGGGGCACGTGGATGGAGAACCTGTAAATTTTGGTCTGGAGGCCAACATTGAAATCATCCCTCTGGCTCTTAAGGTGGTGGTTCCCCCTATTCACCTGCGCCAGAATTCATCCTTTTTCCAACCGCTTATGGAGATGATTCCAACTGTCGGATAATTTTTTTTCGGAAAACAGGTTTCACCAAACGATCTACACCGGTTCCTCCGAACCCATCAGTTAATCGAAGACCAACTGAGCACCTCTCCCAACTCCACCTGGTAAGACGGGGGTTGGTTTACCACGTTCACCTGGGGTTGCCCCCAAAAGTAAACATTTCCCAAACCGCCCATTTGTACCCCCAACTGTGTTTTCGCATACACAAACCCAGGATTTAAAGACTTCTGAACATACTGAACCTTGTCTGCTTCAAGCTCTTTGGCATCAATGGAGGCCAAACCTTCTGCCTGAACCATGAGATCATTCACCGTGCCTTTAAACACATGAGTCCCCACATTATCGCCAAAGCAGAAGATCGATAAGCTTTGAGCTTTCAACGTTAGATGGCTATCAGTGAAGGATCCCCGGCCATTGATCACAATCGAAAGGGTATCGGTCCTTAGGGTATCGTAACTAACAATCTCTGAAGGAAAGTTGGAAATAAGCTTTTTAAAGGAGGCCGAATGTAAGGTAACGGTGGCCATTTTTTTTTGGGAAAAACCTGCCCCCCCGGCCTCAATCGAAAGGGTTCTCTCCTCTTGCGTTATGTTGAGCTTCGATAACACAAAGGCAGGGCCTTCGAGTTCTGCCAGAGAAATAGAATCCCTTGTCAGAACCAGCCTTACCGAAGTTTCAATCACCACCGTATCGAAGGCCATCAAGGGGACAACCCTGCGCACCTGTTGATCATCCCCGGAGAAGGTCTCTAAATAACCGCACCCCTGCATGATCAACATCCACCCCATGAGAGAAAAGAAGACCCATTTGCTCATAAATCATTCTTTTTATATTCAAAGCAATAGCCCACACCGAACTCAATAAATTCCGCTCTGAAAAAACTGGCTTTTATACTGAAATTCGCCTGTAAATTCTTCGTCACCTTCTGCCGTAACCCCACTCGAGGATAAACAGGTTGAGGGGGATCTATTTCGGAGTAAAGATAAACACCCAGTTGTACAAAAGCTATTGTAGAGCCCATAATCCAATATTTACCACCGCTTACCCCATAAAAAAAACGATCAGCATCAACGTCAACAGGTCCGGATCCCTGAAATACGAAGGGTGCCGGGCCAAAATAAATGAGGTCCACCCCTGCACCCCAGGCCGATTTCGGCGATCGATGCCATACATGATGAACACTAAGGCTTCCGGATGAGTAGTGATTTAGGTTATAATCGCTGGCCTGGCTACGCCCATAACCCACAAACACCTGGATGTCACGTTGATTAGCACGGGGAGCCACCTGCCTGGGTAACAGGGGAATGCGGTCGGGCAGGAAATGGTACCCGGCCCCCATGCTCAAAGTAAAGGTATTAAGTCCACTGTTAGGCTTTCGGGTAGCACCATTCGACAAATGATTAAGAGATGCAGAAGCCCTCAGAGACCAGCCTCCGGAGATCCGGAGGGATGAATAAAGCCCCAGGCCGATATAGGCATTGAAATGGGATCCGAAAATGCGGTTATAGGGATTGGTTTGGTAATCAAAGGGCTTATTGATGTACCCAACCCCCATGGCCAGCTTATTGCTGAGCGAAAAGCGAGAGGTGCGGATCAGAGGAAAATGCAGATAGGGGTATAAAGAGAGGCCTTGCCCATAGATTTCAGCATTTCCGTACGAGTTGTAGAAAAGCCCTAAACCAACCTCCGGAAAGTTGTACCATTTCTGCCATCCATTGGCCTCAAACCGCAATAACCCGTAATTGACCTCAAGTCCCCGGGAGAAGTCATCAATAAAATAAACCATATTGGGATGATGCGGGATCACAATTCCCTGATGATACAGCACCGTGACTGACCTCTGATTGGGTTGCGTTACCATAATGGAATCCTGTCCGCAGACAGGCCTGCTTCCCACCAATGCCCAACCAAACACAAGCACAGATAACACCACTACCCTAAGATTCATTCCTTTGTTGTTTATTTCTCATTGTCCCGGGCCTTTGGCCAGGGCTAATCCCCTACAAAATAATTTACTCGTTTCTCCCCGGGATTCGGGACTAATTAGGTTTCTGCATAAACATGATGGTTTCATCCGAAAATATTATACCAATAATCGACCTCACGCATTTCAACACCCAATTATCGAATAGTATTCTCAGTGTTTTTTGTATCTTTGCACCGAATTTTTTGGAGACAGTTCGAAACCATCCTGTCTTAAAACAAAACTATGGGCCATGAACAACAGGCAAAACAATGTTAGAGGCCATAAAAATAGCCTTTTCCCGGTTAATTTGGCGCCTCTTCCTCCTTTTTTTGCCCCACGGCAATTCTTGCCGCGTTTGTTATTCTTCAACCCGTTTTTTTCAATTGGTTTCACCGCTTCCCTTGTATCAGGATGAGTGGATGATAAAAATAGGGACATGTAACCTCATGACAAGCCGTCTCTTTCTCAAGAGGGGTGCGTTATTAGAGTGCGTGAATGACCAATAGCAACAAACCAAGCAGCAAGATGAAACGAGCCATTGTATTGTTATCAGGAGGATTAGATTCGGCGGTCACATTGTGGCTGGCTAAATCGAAAGGATTTGAAGTACACGCCCTGTCTTTCGATTACGGACAACGCCACAGCCGGGAACTGGAATCGGCCCGTGCCCTTGCCTTAGAGGCGAAGGTCGCTGCCCATCAAATAGTTACCCTCAAACTCGACCAGTGGGGAGGATCATCCCTCACCGATGCCTCCATGGAGGTGGAGGATGGCGACATTCACCGGCAGGATATTCCGGTAACTTATGTGCCGGCACGCAACATGGTATTTCTTTCGGTGGCAGCCTCTTATGCCGAAACCATCGAAGCCCGCGATATCTTCATCGGAGTAAGCCAGGTAGATTATTCTGGCTATGTTGATTGCCGTGAAGAGTTTATCCGTGCCATGGAACTGGCCATCAATAAGGGTACTGTGATGGGGGCCGAAAAAAACCTTCCCCTGAAAATACATACCCCTTTCCAATACAAAACAAAAACCGAAGAAATTATCCTTGGCCAATCACTGAAGGTGCCCTTCGAGTTAACGTGGAGCTGTTACCGGGGCGGAGAAAAACCCTGCGGCACCTGCGACAGCTGCCTGTTAAGGGCCAAAGCCTTTGCCGAGGCCGGCGTAATTGATAAAGCATTGAATAATGAGTAAACTGGTATTAGCCAACGAAGGGGTGTTTCCCATCACCTTCGATTCAGCAGGGAAACCCATCGCGTCCAAACCGGCCACCGGGATGCCCATTTCGGGCACCATCCAGGGCGAAGGCAAACTGGCGGGGGTTCCTTCGCTCTTTATTCGCCTGGGAGGATGCAACTTAAGATGCATCTGGCAAATGCCCGACGGTAGCTATTGCCGTTGCGACACGCCTTACTCCTCTTTCGAATCCGATACCGTCAGGCAGCTGGAGGTGGAAGAGGTGGTCAATCTGGTCAAACACAATCTGGGCCCCTTAAAACATGTGGTCATCACGGGAGGCGAACCACTTCTGCAGAAACATGCTCTTTCGGAACTTCTCCATCGCCTCAGACAGGAATTGGAGATTCATATTACCATCGAGACCAACGGAACACTCTTCGCCGAAGAAGTGGCCCAACAGATCGACCTCTTTAGCTTGTCGCCCAAACTGATGAATTCGAACCCTACCCCATCCAAGCTCGAAGCTTATGGGTTGGCACCTTCGGGTCCGCTTAGCTATCATGGTGAAAAGCGGCGTAACCTGGTGGCGCTTCAAAACTATATTGACCTTTGCAACACATCGGAACAGGAAATGCAGCTAAAATTTGTGGTTGGACAACTTACCGACATTAAGGACATTAAGGAGAACTTTCTGGCCCATTTAAACAACTGGAGACATGAAGATATTTTGCTAATGCCCCTGGGCGCCACACGCGAGGAGCTGCAGCAGACTTCCCCCATGGTACTGGAGCAAGCCATCGCCAATGGCTGGCGGTTTGCCCCAAGAGTTCACATCGAATTGTTTGGCCCCTTAGCAGGGGTTTAAATAGCTTAGCAAATTCAGAACCTCCCGTGTAAGACCAATCCTTTCATCCATTAACAATAGATGAAGTTGGAAAAAGAGGTAGTGGTGAGCATTCAATCCACTCAAAGTAGAAGAACATTCCTTATCCAGGCTTTATCTGACTTCTAAACAAGCGATATCCTATGAAACCAATCGAAGGAAAATACCTGGGAAAGACCTCCCCCCATCCCCATAGTTATTCCCCTGAAACGTTACTGGCAGTGCCCAGACATCTGAACCGTACACTCTATGAAATCCGGGAGGAAGACCTCCCCTTTTCAGGGGTAGATGTGTGGCATGCCTATGAGCTTAGTTTTCTAACGGGGAAAGGACTGCCGGTTGCCGGGCTCCTCAAACTTATCTACCCGGCCCACAGCCCGTTTCTGGTCGAAAGCAAATCGCTGAAGCTCTACCTCAACTCATTCAATATGGAGCGCTTTGGCCAAACCCCAAAAGCAGGAATTAAACAGGTTCTGGAAACCATTCAACACGATTTGGAAAAAGTTTTGGAAACCCGGGTAGAGGTTCAATTTTTTGACCATCTTCCCCGGCAGACCGTTTTCGATTTCTCAGACTATCCCCTCATTGAAGAAAGCAGCGGCATTGACAATCTGACTTTCACTGAATACCATGAGGCCCCCCACCTCCTGACCGCATCAAGCCAAAAAGGAGGTACACTCAAGGCGGGCACCCATTTGCTGCGCAGCAACTGCAAAATCACCCATCAGCCCGACTGGGGCAGCGCCTTTATCTTTTTGGAGGGATCTGTGAAGCCAACCCACGGGAGCCTGCTTCAATACCTGGTGTCTTTGCGACACGAAGATCATTTCCACGAGGAAGTTTGTGAGCTGATCTACAAGCGCTTGTGGGATTCCTTTTCTCCTTCGGCCTTGATGGTGGCCTGTCTCTATACCCGCCGGGGAGGACTGGATATTTGCCCGGTGCGCGTCAGTAGCCCCAACCTTTTTCCGAGTGCACTCACCAATATCAACACTTTGTCCGACAGGCTTTTAAGACAATAACTTTTCGGGTGGTTAAATGGTTAAGGGAACCACCCATTTTGCGTTTATACAAAAGCAAACCTATAAATCTATGATTTTAATAAAACAAGTTGCCATCATACTGGGATTTTGGTTGCTGGGCGAACTGATAGCTTATTTCACCGCCTTGCCCATCCCGGGAAGTATTGCGGCCATGCTGTTAATTGTAACTGCGTTGGAGCTCAAAATCATTCATTCCAGGGACATCAATCATGTGGCTGACTTTCTGCTGAACAATATGGCCCTGTTTTTTATTCCTGCAGGAGTAGGAATCATGCTTCACTTTAACGTGATTCAAAAAGAGTGGCTGCCCATATCGGTAGCCATTGTGATTAGCACTTTACTGGTGTTAACCGTAGTGGGTTTAATAATGGAAAAAGATAAAAATGATTGAGCTTTTAAATTCACCATTGGTGCAGGTAGGATTAACTCTGGGTATCTTTATTGCCTTTAAAAGGCTGCAACAAAAATACAAGTCCCCCCTGCTTAACCCCATTTTGATGACCATTTTGGGGATGATTGCCTTTCTATCGATTTTTGAAATCCCTTATGCCGATTATCAAAAGAATACTTCCGTCATCAGCTTTTGGCTGGCCCCTTCGGTCATCGCCCTTGGCTATGCCTTCTACAATTATCTGGAAGAGATAAAATCGGACATAAAGCGCATTTTAACGGCTATGCTGGCCGGCAGTTTAACAGGCATCGTATCGGTCTTTTTCATTGCCTATTGGTTGGGCGCCTCCCAGGCCACCATGATCTCTTTAGCGCCAAAATCCGTCACCACTCCTATTGCCATTGAGGTCTCCAAACAGATGGGCGGCATACCGGCCTTAACCGTGGCTTTTGTGATTGTAGTGGGCATATTGGGCGCTGTTTTTGGACAGACCTATCTCCGTTGGATTGGGGTTAAAGGTGCCAAATCCACCGGGTTGAGTCTGGGTGCCAGTGCCCATGCTCTGGGGACCGCGAGCATTAGTGCCAAGGGGCCCGATTACAGCGCATTTGGGGGATTAGGCATGGCCTTAAACGGAGTGATCACGGCCGTTATTGCTCCCTGGGTAATAAAATTATTGTTGCTCCTGATTTATTAAACCTCCAATTTTCTGATAACTGAAAGATCCTCTGTCTCATAAAAAACTGCAATGCAGATATCCGGGGAATAACTACACGCCACCAGCAGCGATTATCAAGAACTTAAATTTTTTGTGTTTTTTGACATCGAATTATCTCTTTGGAAAAAACATTGCCTGTTTTAAAGGTTTTTCGGAGGAAAAAAATTCGTGCAAGTCGTGGTTTTAGAAAGAATTGTAAAGCAGATTATTGTTGATTGAGGTTGTTTTTTATCTGGGAGGAGAATCTTAAGTTATATAAAGAATCTCCTTTTGCCTGTCTTTTCAATCATCCCTGAAGAATTGCCCAAATAGTTGTAAATTCATAAACAAAATTAATGTAACCAACAGGAGGACCTCCCAACCGGAATATTTGGTTTACCTTTTGGTGTCAATTATCAGGCACAGGAAAACCCGGGCGAAAAACTACAGCAAAGATGCAGCACATCGTTAAAAACCGGCAATATTTCAAGTTCAGCCTTTATGGGTTCCTCAAGAATCTTCGATTTTTTGAGGCTTTCCTGATTTTGTTCCTGGTTGAAAAAGGACTTTCATATACCCAAATAGGCATCTTGTATGCGGTACGTCAGATATTAATCAATGTGTTTGAAATACCTTCCGGAATTGTTGCCGACACCTATGGGAGAAAAAACGCACTGGTTGGATCCTTTGTGATCTACATTCTATCCTTTTTGGGGTTCTACCTCTCCAATAATTTTTGGTTTTTCCTGGTGGCTTTTGTTCTTTTTGGAACGGCCGATGCCTTTCGCACCGGCACCCACAAGGGGATGATTATGGATTACCTGAAATTAAACCGATGGGAGGATCAGAAAATAGATTATTATGGACATACCCGTTCCTGGTCTCAAAAGGGGTCAGCGCTTTCGGCCTTGGCGGCAGGACTCATCGTTTTTTACAGTGGTTCGTATCAGAACATCTTTCTTTTCACCCTCATCCCCTATTTATTAAATCTTCTCTTAATCTTATCCTATCCCAGGGAACTCAATCATTCCCCGGAACAATTACGTCGGCAAGAAGCATCCGGGTTATGGCAAAACACCCTATCGCTTTACCGGGTAATTAAAAAACCAAATGTTTTACAAATCATCAACACTTCCGCCCTCCACACGGCCTATTTAAGTGCGGTAAAAGATTACATTCAACCTCTGATGGTTAATGTGGCCCTGCTGTTGCCGTTGATGCTGCAGGTGGAACCCAAAAAGAAAACCGGAATAATTATCGGGGTGATTTATTTTTTCATCTATCTGGCCACTTCCCGTGCCTCATTGCTTGCACAAACCTTCGCCGATAAACATAAGCCATATATCTCATTTCTCACCTTACTTTTTGGTTTCCTGTTAGGCATTCTCACCGGCCTTTTTGATCTCTTCAACTTGTATACTCTATCGCTCATTGCCTTTATCGGGATATACCTGGTCGAAAATGTAAGAAAACCCATATTAACCGGGTTCATTTCCGATAATGTACCCAACAACATCCTGACTTCGGTAATATCAGCCCAATCACTGCTCAAGACCATCATCACGGCAGCTCTGGCATTTGTTTTTGGGTTTATTGCCGATCAGGTTAATATTGGCTTCTCCTTTGTTGTGGTGTCGGGCTTCCTGGTTCTGATGACTATGGGAATAAATTTTTATAGTCGTCGTAAAATTCATTGACAACATCTTTGCTAAATTTAGGGTGTCGAACCGGCCCCTATGGGACCCTCATTTTACCAACCGCCACCCCTCTTTTGTAAGATAAAATCATTTCGGATGAAAGAAGAAAAAAACTTAAATGGCTATTCGCCCCAGGAGGAAAGATTCAACATCATCACTCATGGTCTTGGATTTTTTCTCAGTGTAATAGCAACGGTCTTATTAATAATTCGAGCCTTTCAACACGGAGGGATTGAACCCATCGTCAGTTTCACCATTTTTGGAGGCAGTTTGATGGTACTCTATGCTGCTTCTACATTATACCACAGTGCCCAAAAACCAAAGGCAAGAAACCGTTTACACATTCTCGACCACGTCGCCATTTATGTACTTATTGCGGGGACCTACACCCCTTTTACTCTTGTCTCCCTAAATGGGCGTACAGGCTGGCTTTTTTTTAGCATTACCTGGACCCTTGCTATATCAGGAATTGTTTGGAAACTGTTCTTTACCGGAAAATATAAATTACTGTCGACAATCCTCTATGTCCTCATGGGATGCCTTATCATTTTCGCCATTAAACCCTTGGCATCCAACGTACCCATAATGGGGATCTATTGGCTTTTAGGAGGTGGGCTATCTTACATCCTGGGTGCTGGCTTCTACAGCATCAAAAAAATAAAATTCAACCATGCCATCTTCCATCTGTTTGTTCTGATGGGCAGTTTTTGCCATTTCATGGCCATTTACTTTTTTGTATTGCCGGGGTAGAGTGGTTGGAGGTTGGAAGTTGGAGGTTGGAAGTTAGAGGTTAGAGGTTGGAGATATGAAGAGAGATAAGGAAAGAGATAGGGGGATAAAGAGAAGAGAGAAGAGAGAAGAGAGAAGAGAGAAAGAATTAAATTGATGTTTTTTTTCGGGCTGAAGGCCCAGCTTAGTTCAGCCCGACGGCACCGCCTCGGGTGAACTTCAGACGATGAACAGTCGCCCTGAAGGGGCAGGTTAACAAAGGATTTGTGATGGCTAAATGCATTTGAATAGTCAACGCTTCCTCTCTGCAAACAAAAGGGAGACGGCGCTATCGCTATTGAACAGATTGCCTTTGGTTGGCCCCGACTCTATCGACTAAAACCCGGAAAACAAAAAGAATCCCTATTTTTGTGGGGCACACAATCAAAAAACAAATTTAGAAAAACACCAAAAGCCCAGAAGCCATATGCAACGTGTATTCGACTTTCTAAAAAACCTTTCGGCCAATAACTCCAAGGATTGGATGGATAAAAACAGATCCTCCTACCAGGAAGCCAAAGATGTTTGGTTGGCCAACATCGACACCCTTTTGAAAAGACTGGCCAAACACGACCCACAGCTGATTCACATAAAGCCCAAAAGCACCATTATGCGGATCAATAACAATCGCAGGTTTCACCCCGACAAGCCCATTTACAGAAGTCATTTTGCCTTTAGTCCCTCCGGGAATGAGGGCCCCGGCTTTTATGTACATATCTCGCCCGGGGGATCTTTCATCGCCGGCGGGATCCACAGACCGGATAACGATACCCTAAAGAAGATTAGAGCGGCCATTGATTACGATGGCGAAAAGCTGAAAGAAATCATCACCAGGGATTCATTTGTAAGCTTTTTTGGAGGCCTCGAAGAGGATGACCAGCTGCTCAAAACCAGTCCGCGAGGATATTCTAACGATCATCCATACATCGAATTGCTCAAACGAAAAAACTTCATTGCCATTAAGGCAATAACGCAGGAAGAGGTTATCTCTGAACTGTTTGCAGATAAAGTGGAAGAAGCCTTTATAGAACTGGCTCCGCTCAACAGCTATTTAACCAAAGCGATCGAATTTAAATAACCAGAGGCAGAAAACCCAACCCTGGCCTAATGGTCCAGCTCAAGCAGCTCTATCTTCCTAAAATCCGTGGCATTCCCTTCGGCTTGAAGGGAGATGGTGCCATGAGTCAGAAGCTTACTGCCATCGGAGGGCAATAGTTTTTCGTAATAAGCATCCCGTGGATCGAGCTGCGGTTTTTCGTAATGCATCACCTCCTGACCATCTACAAAGTGCCGAATCACCTCGCCACCCAGCACCTCCACCTCTACCGAAACCCATTGATTACCATGATAGGTTTTAGAGTTGGAAGAGGTGCAATGTCTTTCAACGAGTTGACCATCCATTTCCACATTGGTACCCGGGGTACACACATTCATGGTTGACCTTTCTTCCTGACCCAATCCACCCAGCAATTGCACCTCAATGGAAACAGGAAAATCCTGATTCAGCTCCATGGTTTCGGCTTTTTGTCCGTGCAACATCAACCCATTGTTACGAATGGCCCAGCCGGGACAATCCTTCACATGCTGATCCAAAAACCGATACTCAACCCGTAGCCGGTAATGCGAAAAATCACCCTTGTAAAAAATATGGCCAAAGGTGCTGTTAAAAGCATCCCAATCGTCATATCGAACGCACAAAAGCCCATCCTCTACCCTAAAGGTGTTATTAAAATTAACACCTAACGGATGCCCTTTGAATTTAATATCCCAATTGCTCAAATCTTTTCCATTAAACAACGAAACCCAGTTTTTATCATTTGTTTGGGAACCTCCCTGGGGATTTCGGGGTGTATGACAACCAGCCAAACCTAAGAAGAGAATAAACGTTAAACTCACTTTAAAAGTCAATGTCAATCCACGCATTTTAGAAGAAATTAAGAATAAAAAAATGTGTTAAACAGAAAATTGCTCGCAATCTCCTGGGCTCACTAAAACAAACAATACCATTCCGGACTCTATTAAAATTATTTCAGATCCTTAGGGCAAATAAAGAGTTCTGACCGCCCCTTACCCTTTTTAATATCTTCCCATTGATTAACCGAAAAAGAGAGAACGGCGGCCGCAGCGGTGGGGAAATGAAAAAAATCACCAGTTGAGAGTTGAATGGCCGCCATGGCAATATCGGGATTGTGCCCTATTACCATAACAGAATTCAAGTCTCCAGCGACGCGGGACACCTCATCTACAAGCGTTTGAATGGTAAAGCCATCATACACGTAGGATTCTTCGATCACTTTCTCAAATTTCATATCATAGAGGCGGGCAAAGAGCCGTGCGGTTTCTATCGCACGTACTGCCGGGCTTGAAATTATTAGGTCGGGACGGATATTTTTTTTACAAAGATAGTTGGCCACCAAAACGGCATCCTTATTGCCTCGAGGCTTCAACTTGCGCTCAAAATCGCTGGAAGCCTCGGTAAGGGGTTCGGTTTTGGCATGTCTTACAAGAATCAAACGTTTCATATCCGTTTATAGTTTGGTATTCATTAAGCAATAAACACTTCTCAGGCAATGGGTAAACCACCAGGTCACATCTTCAGAACCAACTCACAGACGTTTATTTCAAAACCATATCATCCCGGGCAGCTCAATGTTTTACATATTTTTGGTCCAGATAGGTTCTGGTATCGCGCTGAGACCTAACCTTCTCATTGTTAGTCGGTGGTGGTGTATTTTCGAGTTTATGATTTATGAGCCTTGCCTTCTGGGTATCCCTGAGCTGCAATCCCAGAATATCCAGAATTTCCGATTTGAGAAGCTCATCTTCCAGCGGAAAAGCAATCTCTATGCGCCGGTTAATGTTGCGGTTAAGCCAGTCGGCAGAAGAGAGATAAACCACCTGCCGGACATCCTTCCCAAAGGCCCAAACCCGGGCATGCTCCAAATAGCTGTCCACAATTCGGACAATACGTATATTACGGCTGAAGGGCTGATCAGGAACCAGGCAACAAATCCCCCTGACAATGAGATCGATTTTAACCCCTTTCTTGCTGGCTTCGTACAGTTTATTAATGAGAGGCTTATTTTGTATGCCATTCATTTTTAGCAATATATAACCTGATCCACCTCCCTGACTCACCTCAATCTCCCGATTGATAAGTCCCTCCAGAGCGCTGGTCATATTGAATTGAGTAACCAATAATTTTTGGAAGGTCAGGTCCAGACTATTGTCTTCGAAATAGTTAAAAAGGCTTTGGAGTTCATGAATAAATGAATCCTTGCAGGTGAAGTAGCCATGATCGGCATACAATCGGGCAGTTTTTTCGTTAAAATTTCCGGTACTCAGATAAGCATAGGATCGTTTTTGAACATTTCCCGACCGGCGGATGACCAATGCCATCTTAGCATGCACCTTCAACCCGGGAATACTATAGATGATTCGAACGCCGGCTTCCTCCATCAGGCGGGCATTTTGAAGATTATTCTCTTCATCAAAACGGGCTTTAACCTCCACAAAAACGGTTACCTTCTTTTTGTTGCGGGCTGCCCCAATGAGTGCATTGACCACCGCGGAATTGCTGGCCACGCGATATTGGGTCACCTTTATCTCTTCCACCTTGGGATCGATGGCCGCCTCGTTCAAAAATTTAAGGACATAGTCGAACGATTGATAGGGAAAATGAAGGAGAACATCGTCTTGCCGGATGGCACTAAACATGGATTGGGCTTTTTCCAGGTAGGGTGGCCGTGAAGGACTGGGATGCTGCAACTGGTATTTAGGAGCAAAAGGGTTGGGAAAATTAAAAAAATCGTGGAAATTCAGATACCGGTCACCCGCCAAAAGATCGCCTTTGGCGAGGCCAAAGGTCTCTTTCAGAAAAGTCAGAAAATCCGATGGAATCTCCCGGTCGTAAAGAAAAAGTGCAGGCTCCCCCACTTTTCGCAGACCAATATTCCGACGTATTTTCTCCACCAGGTTTCCCGAAAACTCATCCTCTATGCCCAGATCGGCATCCCGTAGCATCTTGATGCTAAAGCTGGTATCAATATCGTAACCGGGAAACAGCTCATCCAGATTAAACCGAATCAAGTCATCCAGAAAGAGAAAATGATGCCTCTCATCCACCTTGGGCAGCCCAATAAAGCGAGCCAGATCGTTGGTGGGCAGCTTAACCATGGCATATTTGGATCGTCGGTTGGCCAGTTTCTGTATATCGGTGGTTTTCTTCTTACGAAATAAACGAATAACCAGATAGACCCGGTTATCACGAAGGAAGGAGCGGGTGCCCTTGTTCAACATCACGGGTTGAAGATAAGGAACCACTTCGCGATAAAAGAACTCCTTGATAAACGCCTTGTGGTCCTCATGCACAGGCCAGTCTCCCTGATATAATATCAGACCCAACTCATGAAGTTCGGAAAGAATCTCCTTATGGAAAATCCGGCCAAACTCTTTCATTTGCTTGTCGACAACGCGATGTATCTCACGTAAAACCTTACCGCGGAAAGCTGGAGGTTCATCCCACTCCTCATCGGGATCGAAATTGTTTTTATATTCGGCCACCCTGACTTTATAGAATTCGTCAAGGTTAGAGGAGTATATGGCCAAAAACTTGAGCCGCTCAAAAAGTGGCAGGCTGGTATCGGCTGCTTCCTCAAGAACACGATGGTTAAACGACAACCAACTGATATCTCTGTTAAAGTATTTAGGAGTCATTCCCATCGATCGATTATTAAACTATATTCGGGATTGATTAAAAATCTCCCCATCCCAAAACAAAGGAGAACACCTTAAAATACAACACCTTACCTCACTGAAGCAATTCACCTAAAATGCACCGGGATCCTGCTCTGTTAAAAACTCCACTTACGCCCTCCTCAACTATTTGTATTCACTCTCTATCCCTGTAGTTCGTGAATCCAACAAAAGAGAGCAATACCCGGCGACATCTTTACCAGGCCTCCGGGGTAATATAAAAATAGAAAAAAAATAGGAAATCAGGGCCTTCTGATCAATAAAAAGATGCCATTCATACTCTTGGTCCCAACTCGATAACTTCTAAATCTTTAATTTGCTTATCCTCAATCACAAACCTAAGGGCGGTTCGGATGGTATGAAAACCACTTTTACCTGCGGCACCCGGGTTCATATGAAGACAATCGATGGTTTTATCGTGCATAACCTTTAAAATATGGCTGTGACCACTGATAAAAAGAGCGGGAGGATTACGCAGCAACTCCGGCTTCACCTGCGGGGCATACCTTCCGGGATACCCGCCAATATGGATAATCCATACCTCCACGCCTTCGCAGGTGAACCGTTGATGTTCAGGTACCCGCGATCGAACACCCCAGTCATCAATATTTCCATAAACCACCCGGCAGGGCTTAAAGGTTTCAATATCGGTCAATAAATTCTCAGATCCAAGATCCCCCGCATGCCAAATTTGGTCCACCTCTTTAAAAAGATCAAACAACCGGGGATCAAAATAACCATGGGTATCGGATAGAAGCCCTATTTTTTGCATAAATAAAAGACATTTTAAATACAGGGCAGAGGACTCTCAACCCACAAATAATTAAACCGCTACCCGGCTAGGCCCCCAGGGTGGCCACCATGATGGCCTTAATGGTATGCAACCGGTTTTCGGCCTGATCGAAAACGATGGAGGCTGGCGATTCGAAAACCTCTTCGGTCACCTCCATTCCATCGAGTCCAAATTTCTGAAAAATCGCCTCCCCCACCTTGGTTTCGCGGTTATGAAACGCCGGCAAACAGTGTAAAAATTTACATTGGGGATTCCCGGTAAGCCCCATTACCCGTTCATTGATTTGATATGGCCTCAATAATTCAATACGATCCTTCCATACCTCGTCGGCTTCTCCCATCGAAACCCACACATCGGTGTAGAGAAAGTCACAATCTCTGACCCCCTCCTCCACATCACTGGTCACGGTGATCAGGGCCCCTGTATCTTCGGCAATTTTCCGGCAGGCAGCCACCAGTTCACTGGCCGGCTGAAGAGAGGATGGCCCTACAATACGTACATCCATCCCCATTTTGGCGGCCCCCACCATAAGTGAATTGGCCATATTATTGCGTGCATCGCCCAAATAGGCAAACTTAACATGTGCCAGTCCTTTTTCGGAGTGTTCCATCATAGTGAGAAAGTCGGCCAAAATCTGGGTGGGATGAAACTCATCGGTGAGTCCATTCCAAACGGGCACGCCCGCATAGCGGGCCAGCTCCTCCACCACACTCTGACCAAAACCCCGGTACTCGATGCCGTCGAACATACGTCCCAGGACCCGGGCGGTATCTTTCATCGACTCCTTATACCCTATCTGCGACCCTGAAGGCCCCAGATAAGTAACATGTGCACCCTGGTCCAGTGCCGCCACCTCAAAGGCACATCGTGTACGGGTAGAACTCTTCTCAAATATCAGGGCAATATTTTTCCCCTGGAGGCAGGGTTTTTCGGTGCCCGAATACTTGGCTGCTTTAAGATTCATGGATAGATCCAGAAGAAAAGCAATCTCACCAGGGGTAAGATCAAGAAGTTTCAAGAAATGACGATTTCGCAAATTAAAGGCCATATTAACAAGGTTTAATAGGGTGATTTTCGGATCCATATTTATTCAAATCCTTTCTATCGTAGTGCATGGTAATTTTAGTCCCGTAAGATTTATCCTCAAGCTTTTTCGATTCGGTAATGATGCATTTTCGTCCGCCCCCCTCAATAAAGGAAAGGGCAGCCTTAATTTTGGGTGCCATACTACCTTCACCAAAAGTACCGGCTTCGAGGTGCTTCATGGCATCCTGATAGTCGAGAAACTCGAGTTTCTCTTCATCCGGGGAGCCATAATTGGCGAAAACAAAGGGCACATCGGTGAGGATATATAACTCATCGGCCTTAATTTGGTTAGCCAGTAAAGCCGATGCAAGGTCTTTATCAATCACCGCTTCGGAGGGTCTTACATCGCCTTTTTCGTCGATAAAGACAGGGATTCCACCGCCCCCCACCGCAATGACAATAGTTCCGGCCTGAGCATTGTTTGCAACCACTTCATAATTCATAATGTACCTGGGCAACGGGGAGGCCACAACCCTTCGGCATCCCTCCTTTCCTTTCTTACCCTCTTTGAAAAACCATCCTTTTTCGGTGGTCAGCCGTTTAGCCTCGTCGTAGGTCATGGTTCGTCCAATACGTTTTGTTGGATTCTGAAAAGCCACATCATTGGGATCCACCTCCACCAGGGTCATCAGCGTAAGCACATTACGAATAAGTCCGTGCTTCTTAAGCACATTTCTCAGACAGCGCTCAATCATATAGCCAAGGCCCCCCTGACTATCGGCCACACAAATATCAAGAGGCATCTGAGGAATGTTGTAAAACTGCGCTCCGGCATCATTCCGCAACAGGATATTACCAACCTGGGGCCCATTGCCGTGTGTAAACACCAAATTGTAACCCTCCTTCACCAGGAAAATGAGGTTTTCCAAAGTTTCGGTGGTGTTGGCCTCCTGCTCTTCTATGGTACCCGATTGGTTGTCGCGCAACAGAGCATTGCCTCCTAATGCCACTACAGCCAGTTTGTTCATAGACATTATTTGTTCAGTTAAAGGCACCTGCATTTACTATTACGAGTTAACATTAAATTCTGGTATAAACAAATGACCATTATCATCGATCGCTCATTTTATATCAGGAGCCGGAATCAGGTTTTGATGAACTTTAGGTCAGCAGATTGACACCCGGCCCCCACGGAAATGCAAAAAGCCCCCCTGCCATGAAAAAATCTGGAAGGGAATTGAAATGCACTGCCTGGAGGAGACAAAAGATCAGATCTGAACTTATTTAAAACCATTCTTCTCATGGCTACAATTCATTATTCTGCATTTTTAAACTATTTTTGGCAGCCTAAACTTTTTTCCCTTTTAATGTAACCATCTTATGGCCCATCAATCCGTCTTTACGCACTCCATAATTTCAGGCCTGTTAATAATCGGCCTCCTGGGGCAGTTAGGTTGCATAGATCCGGGCTCCAAAAAACCTGTGATATCGGAGGGCACCATTCATTACAGAATATCCTACCCGCCTGAAATAGAGCACAAATCCTTTTCTTTTTTGCTCCCCGATAAGATGGACTACTCATTCATCACGGGAAATGTTCGCGTAACATTTAAAGGATCGATGGGGTTGTATGCGCTCGATTTTATCTCCGACCATCACAACGACAGCAGCATTACCCTTTTAAAAGTGCTGGATAATAAAATGTATGTGCCTGCTTCTGAGAGCAAAAGGCTTTTCATATTTAAAGATTTAAAGTCGGCCCAGGTCACACTCCATAAAGACACCACCCGTGTCATAAATGGATATTTGGCCCATAGGGCAACGATCTCGAACATACCCCATGCCCATACCCCCATTCAGGTTTGGTACACCAGGCAAATAAAAATGAAATCCACCTATAAGAATACACCCTACGCCAAAATACCCGGCATGATGCTTGAATTTGAACTTATCTTCAACGGGATCCAATTTAAACTTAAAGCAGAATCGGTAGATGCCACACCTCCCTCACCGGCCAGCTTTACAGTTCCTCCCAACTACAAAGCCACCTCCATTGAAGAAATTGAAACCATGATATCAAGCTTATTAAATTAACCCTCCTCCAATCATCCCCGATAGGATAGTGCGACAACAACCTTACTTACCATCCGGAAGGTTGGTCCAGGGCATAAAATAATTGTGGATTGTCTTACGTTTTTAACGTACTGATGAAACCACCAGGATTATCCCGGGTAAACAATTAATTCCCAAGGGCTGTTCGATGCCCTACTTTTTAAAAAACTTTACTGCCTAAATACCCTAAATGGAGTGGCATTTATTATTTTTGTATTAGGAAAACCAAAAGACCAATGGCCACAAAGACAATCAATAAAAATAAAGCATCCCGGAAAGGCCGGAAAACCTCAACATGGAAAGAAGGCATCAAAGGTTTTAAGTTTCGGTTCATCTCCGGGCTTATCCTGGTTGGTATCTCGATCTTTCTGGCACTCTCTTTTTTCTCCTTCTTTTTTACCGGATATGCCGACCGAAGTAAATTTGACCTAAAATTCTGGGACCTGGTAAAAGATTCCAATATCCGGGTGGAAAACTGGACCGGTAAACTGGGCGCCTATCTGGCCGACACCTTCATCAACGACTGGTTTGGTATTGCCTCCATCTCCATTCTGGTTTTGTTGTTTATGACCGGACTTACCTTACTGGGGGCCAAAATCATGAAGTTATCAAAGGCTTTTCTTCATGCTTCAATTATTACGGTATGGGTTTCCCTAACCCTGGGCTTCTTTTTTATCGATTCGGCAAACGACCAATACCTTCTTCTGGGCGGGGCGCATGGATTCTATCTGAGTCAATGGCTACAGGCAGCAATTGGATGGGCAGGTACCTTTATACTGATTCTCCTAACCCTTTCGGCCTACCTCAGCTATCATTTCGACTGGTTTATTCCCCTGGTGAGCAAACCCTTCATTCGCCTTCGATCTGCAACAGCAACCCAAAAAGATAGCCTCTCTGCACAAGAGGCCGACCTGCACCTGGAGAACCTTCGTGGAGAGGAACCCGAGGAGGAATCGGATCTTATCCTTGAGGATTCGGAGGAAGAACCTTCAACCCCAGCCCCATCCATGGACATGGTTATTCCCATTCCTGATGAAACCATGGAAATGAAGTTTGAACCCAAAAATACCGATGACTCCCTCAATCACCGTCCGGATCAGCATCTGGAACTTAAAATAGAGAAAGCCGCCAATGAGGAGATGATAAACCTCGACCATAACCGGCCACTGGGCGATTATGATCCTACTCTTGATCTCTCCTCCTATAAGTTACCAACCATCGATCTGTTAAGCGATCACAAATCCGAGACCTCCGAAGTTGGTGAAGAGGAGCTTATTTCAAATAAAAACCGGATTGTTAAAACCCTTGAGGATTATAAGATCCAGATAAAAAGCATCAAGGCTACCGTGGGTCCCACCGTTACTCTGTATGAAATTGTTCCCGCGCCCGGTGTCCGTATCTCCAAAATTAAAAACCTGGAAGATGACATAGCCCTGTCGCTCTCGGCTCTGGGCATCCGAATCATTGCGCCCATTCCCGGACGAGGCACCATCGGCATCGAGGTTCCCAACTCCGAGCCTCAGGTGGTTTCTATGCGCACCATCATCACCTCACGCAAGTTTCAAACCAGCAGTTATGAACTGCCTATTGCCTTTGGAAAAACCATCAGCAACGAAACCTTTGTTCTGGACCTGGCCAAGGCGCCCCACATGCTGGTGGCGGGTGCCACCGGGCAGGGAAAATCAGTGGGCCTAAACGCCATTATTACCTCGCTGCTTTATAAAAAACACCCTTCTCAACTAAAATTTGTTCTTGTTGACCCTAAAAAGGTTGAGCTGAACATATACAGCAAGATTGAACGCCACTTTTTGGCTAAACTACCCGATGAGGAAGAGCCGATCATAACCGATGTTCAGCGGGTAGTGAGCACTTTGCATTCGCTTACCATTGAGATGGACGACCGTTACGACCTTTTAAAGAAAGCACATGCCCGTAATATAAAAGAGTACAATCATAAGTTTGTTAAGCGGCAGCTCAACCCTGAAAAAAACCATCGTTTTCTGCCCTATATCGTGGTGATAATAGATGAGTTTGCCGACCTGATTATGACGGCAGGCAAAGAAATTGAGCTCCCCATTGCACGAATTGCCCAGTTAGCCAGGGCCGTGGGCATTCATATGATTATTGCCACCCAACGTCCCTCCACCAACATCATCACCGGGGTTATCAAAGCCAACTTCCCCACGAGGGTAGCTTTTAAAGTGGCTTCCATGATCGATAGCCGCACCATTCTCGATTCTCCGGGTGCCAACCAGTTAATTGGCCGCGGAGATATGCTCATCTCGCAGGGAAACGATTTAATAAGGGTACAATGCGCTTTTGTGGATACCCCCGAAGTAGAACAGGTAACCGAATTCATAGGGGCCCAGCAGGGTTATGCTTCGGCACTGATATTGCCCGAATACCTTGGTAGCAGTAGCGAAGGCAGCGATGCCGGGGAGGTAGACTTATCGAAACGCGATCCGATGTTCGAAGAGGCCGCCCGGGTAGTGGTCGTTCACCAATCAGGCTCCACTTCGCTGATACAAAGGCGTTTCTCAATTGGATACAACCGCGCCGGCCGCATCATCGACCAACTGGAAGCGGCCGGAGTAGTTGGCCCCTTTGAAGGCAGTAAAGCCCGTCAGGTGCTCATTCCAGATGAGTATGAATTGGAAAAAATAATTAGCACTATCCGGTAGACTTTGGAACAGATATTGCAAGGCGATGTAGAATAATTGAAATATTTCGAAATGAAGAAAATTTACACCCTTATTTGTTTGATGGCCCTCTCAGGAATGACACTGATGAAGGGCCAAAGTGCTGAAGTATTAAAAGCCAAAAAAATCCTGGATAAAGTTTCGGCAACCACTCGTTCGTACAACTCAATCAGCGCCAATTTTATTTTTACACTCGAAAATACCCAGGAAAATATTTCCGACTCACATAAGGGTGCCATTCTCATAGCAGGAGACAAATACAAGGTTTCTCTGATGAATGTGGATACCTATTTCAATGGGACCACCATCTGGACCTACCTCAAGGAAGTGGGGGAAGTTAACATCTCCGAGCCCGATCCTATGGACGAAGAGACTCTGAATCCGGCCAACATCTTCAGCATTTACGAAAAAGGCTTTAGATATATTTTCGCAGGAGAAATCCAGCTTGACGGAAAAACCGTTGAGGTTGTGGATCTTTTCCCCGAAAACAGAGATAAACCCTATTCGCGCATTAAGCTGTTCGTGGCCAAAGAGAGCGGTAATATTGCCAAAATCACACAATTGGGAAAGGATGGCAATAATTACATTATCGACATTAAAGACCTCAAACCCAATGTGCCTTGCGACGACTCTATGTTTTTGTTTAAAACGGAATCGTATCCCGATGTGGATGTGATTGATTTAAGGTAGGCCTGGGCCTTATGCAGCCTGAGCCATCAAAACCTATATTTGATTTTTATAAATATTAAAGAACAATAGTGATAGAATAATTTTTAAGGAGGGCCATCATGGCCCAACCCTTTTTTGCAGACCGATTATAAATTTGGTGCATCATGAAAGCTTTAATTTTTTTAAGAAAACGACCTTTTTCAAGCCCCAAGCCTGTTTTTTCTCAAACATTTTTCTTCCGAAGAGGGCAAAGCCCACCCATTCTATAGACTTACCTCCGTCTGGATTGGCATAGATAAACTCATTAAACGCCCCGTTTAAGAGCTCCAATCCAGGAATAATATTTCCAATAAAGGTATTGTTACCCCCAGCCACTTATGTTAAATCACAGGTTGGTCGATGCAGCATATTGATATGTGTTGTATTGGAAATTTCTATTTTCTGAATTCATCTAATCAATATATTTTTTTCACTATTCATAACAAAATAATTATGGACATCATCGTTAACGAATTGAGCCATCATTACGGGACCCAAAGGGCCCTTGATAAGCTCAGTTTCAAAGTGGGTACCGGTGAGATTCTTGGTTTTTTAGGCCCCAATGGTGCCGGAAAAACCACCACCATGAAGATCATTACCGGGTATTTGACCCCAACCCAGGGGGATGTACTTATTGATGGAATCAGTGTTTACCATCAGCCTCAAAAAATTAAAGAGATGATAGGCTATTTGCCTGAGAATAATCCGCTTTATCAGGAAATGCCGATAATGGACTATCTGGTCTATACAGCCCAACTTCAGGGCCTCTCCAAGGCAGATATTCCCGCTCAGATACACCATATGATAGAACTGTGTGGCCTGAAACGGGAGCAACACAAAAAAATCGGTGAACTTTCCAAGGGATACCGTCAGAGAGTCGGCCTAGCCCAGGCTCTGATCCACAACCCACCGGTCCTGATACTGGATGAACCCACAACTGGGCTGGATCCTAATCAAATTATTGAAATCAGAGAACTTATCCGCCGCATAGGCAAGGAAAAGACGGTTATTCTGAGCTCTCACATTCTGGCCGAGGTAGAAGCCACTTGTGACCGAGTGTTGATCATAAATAAAGGGAAACTGGTTGCCGATGGAACCCCCGAAGAGCTCCGACAGAGATCGCGGGGCAATGAGATTTTACACGTGGGTATTGGGGGAGAACCCGATTCCAATAAAATTTATGAAAAGCTTAAAAAGCTGCCGGAAATTGAGTTGGTTGATTTTAAAGCCAATCATAACCAGAAGTTTGAAATACAAAGTTATCCCGGCACCAGTTCCTCGAAGAGCATCTTCGAGCTTTGTGTAGATAACAACTGGTATCTCACCGAATTAATTCCCTTCGAGAAAAATCTTGAAGATATTTTCATGGAGGTGACACAAGAATCTTAATAAATATTTCAATTATGCATAAAACCTGGATTATTACTCAAAAAGAGTTTAGAGCATACTTCGATTCCCTGATGGCTTACATCATGCTGTTTATATTTTTGGGATTAAGCGGATTCTTCACATGGCTCTACGGAATGGATGTTTTCTACCAAAACAGTGCCACTTTACAGCCCTTCTTTCAAACGGCTTATTGGACCCTGTTTTTGTTCATCCCCGCCCTGACCATGAAACACATCGCTGAAGAACTTAAAACGGGGACCATAGAACTACTGCTCACCAAACCGGTATCGGAATGGCAAACCGTCTTCGGAAAATTTTTGGCCACCTGGCTATTGGTTGCCGTAAGTCTGGCCCTGACCCTGCCCTGGTATCTAACCATTGCCAAACTCGGTTCTATAGACCACGGAACCGCCATTTCAGGATACCTTGGACTCCTGTTGATGAGTGGCTTTTATATCGGTATTGGCATCTTTACCAGTAGCATTACCCAAAACCAAATAGTTGCTTTCCTGCTGGCCCTAACCATTGGTATTTTCTTCCAAATCATATTTGGGATGCTGGGCTCAGTTTTTGAAAATACCCTTGGCGCCATTTTCCAATTTCTGGATTTGAGGGTTCACTACGATAATATTACACGGGGTGTGTTCGATAGCCGGGACCTCCTCTATTTTGGGTCCATCATTTTCCTGGGACTCCTCGGAGCCGAAACAGCTCTGATAAAGAGAAACCTTAACTGAAAAACCTATTACCATGACGAAAAAAAAATTATACACCCTCATTGCGCTCGTGGGTGGCAGTTTGGTGCTACTCAACCTGATAAGCCATCAACTGTTTTTCAGGCTCGATTTCACAGAAGATCAACGCTACACCCTGAGCACCAGCACCCTGGACATTGTTTCTCAATTGAACGAACCGGTTACCGTAACGGCCTATTTCTCAGAAGACCTTCAACCGCAATTCGATCAGATGAGACGGGATTTTAAAAACCTATTGGCCGAATACGCCAACCGGTCGGGAGATAAAATAGTTTACAAATTTGTAAACCCCAACGAAAACGACCAATTGGAACAGGAAGCCGCTCAAAAGGGTATTCAGCCATTGGTCATTTCCTCCAGGGAAAAGGACCAGTCGGTCCAGAAAAGGGCCTATCTGGGGGCTGTAGTCCAATATGGGGAAGCCACGGAGGTGCTACCCTTTATTGAACCTGGCGCCCAAATGGAATATGCTCTCTCAATGGCCATCAAAAAATTAAGTGTTCCTGAGAAAAAAGCGGTTGGCTTTGTTCAGGGACATGGCGAGCCTGACTTATCCGAAGCCAGCCAATTGGTGGAGGCCCTTCGGGTACTCTATGCGCCCGAAACCATCCAACTGAGTGATTCCAGCGACCTCAGCAAATATAAGACCCTGATATGGATACGCCCTACAGACACAATTGCACCTTCGCATTTGGAAAAACTCACCAGCTACCTCAACCAGGGCGGGAATTTGATTGTAGCACTGAACAAGGTAGATGCCAACTTCGCCCGGAGAATGGGTGAAGAACTGCATACGGGCCTCAGCGATTGGTTGAACAAGGAGGGCGTAAGGGTTAACGCCGACTTCGTTATCGACGCCAATTGCGGAAGTATTAATGTTCAACAACAACAAGGCCCCTTTAGAATTAACACCCCAATCAGTTTTCCTTACCTGCCTATCCTGTCGCATTTTGCAGAACACCCCATCTCAAAAGGGTTAAGTGCTGTTTTGATGCCCTTTGCCAGCTCCCTGGCCCGCACAGATAGTTCAGGCACCTTCACCCCTTTGGCCTGGACCAGCAAAAAGTCGGGGACCAGGAAGGCTCCGGTATTTTTCAACATCGAACAAAAATGGACGGATCGTGATTTTAACGAAGTCGAAATACCGGTAGCAGCCCTAATGACCTATTCCGATCAAAACAAAGGTCAGTTGGTGGTATTCAGCGATGGAGATTTCATCCTTAACGGGAAGGGTGAAAATGTTCAAAAACTACAACCCGACAACCTGTCCCTTTTGGTCAACTCGGTGGATTTCTTAAGCGACGACACGGGTCTTTTAGAGTTACGCACCAAAAACCTCAAACTTCATCCCCTCGACCAGGTTGAGGAAAGTACCAGAACATGGGTTAAGGCCATAAATTTTGGACTCCCTTTGTTATTGGTGTTTTTAATTGGCATCGTTCGTTATCAAAGAAGCACCAAAATACGAATTAAAAGAAAACAAGAAAATTATGATTAGGAAATTTAACAGCAAGCAGCTACTGATACTCCTGGGCTTTTTGGCTGTTGTGTATCTCATACAACTCGGCTTACGCCCAAATAATGCCGGCAATCTACCCTTAACGCTCACCTCCTATATGCCTGAAAAAGCAGATAAAATTGAGATCGTGAAGCCTTCCAAAAAAGCGAATACCATCACCCTGTTCAAGGAGAAAGGTTCATGGAAAATAAAGGATGAAGCCCTGAATAGAAGTTACCAGGCAGACTCCAACCGGATAAAATCGATTCTCAACACGTTAAAAGAGCTTAAGCCCCTTCGCCTGGCTTCCAACGATAAGAGCAAGTGGGGGAGCTTTAATGTGAACGACTCAACCGGAACCCGAATCCATATACAGGGGCATGGAAAAACCATGGCCGACCTTTACATTGGCCGGTTCAGTTATACACAATCGCCTCAGCAAGCGCAGTTGCAGCAACAAAATCCCTATATGCAACAAAACCCCGGAACGATGAGCACCTATATTAGAACCGCACATACCAATAAGGTATTTGCAGTAGAAGGATTCCTGGGTTCATTGGTGAACCAGAACCCGGATGATTTAAGGGACAAATCCATCCTTTCCCTGATGGACCAAACAAAACTGCAACAGTTTGCTTTTAGCTATCCTGCCGACAGCTCTTTTATCTTAAAAAAGGAAAATAATAATTGGACCATTGAGGGGCAAACCGCCGATTCGACTAAAACGGCAAGGTTTCTGAATCAAATAAAAAACCTTAAAGTCGGGGGCTTTGCTCAGGAAAAACCCCAAGTCTTTACCCATCAGTTAAAAATCATGCTTTCAGATGGAACGCACTATACCCTGGATGGAGTTTTAAAGAACGATACGGCCACCATCCTATCCAGCCAATACCCCGACCATTTGGGAAGCGATCCATCCGGAAAGGTATTTGAAAAATTGTTTAAAAATAAAGTCCATTTTCTCAACTAATCTCCAGGGTTTTATGGAAAATAAACGGAGCATTTTGCCCAGGGTTTCCTGACGAAAAAATGCTCCGTTTTTTTTGATTATAAAAAGAGTGCTATTTTGCGGTTGAAAAAACAAGAAGATGCAAAAGATAATTTGCCTTTGCAACCAGGTAAGCCAAAAGCAGATCCAAAAGATCGTGCAGCGTCATCCTTCGATTAGCCTTAGTGAGCTCATTGGGGTATCGGGAGCCTCCACCTCGTGTGGAAGATGCCGAACCGAATTAAAAGCCGAATATTTAAACATTAAAACACAAGTCCAGGCCCAGGGAAAGCACACACAAGGCGTACTGCCTTTTTTCACAAACAGTTCCGATCTCTAAGGCGACCCCATAAAAAAAAGGACCCGTTAAAGGTCCTTCTTTTATTATTAAGCAAGGCTTCTCCAGCCTTGTTATACGAAAAAACGGTCTACATCAGGAAGCTGAGCATGATACCGGCAGCCACTGCAGAACCAATTACACCTGAAACATTAGGTGCCATGGCATGCATGAGCAAGTGGTTGGAGGGATCGGTCTGAAGTCCAACCTGCTGCACCAAACGGGCGCTGTTAGGAACAGCCGAAACACCTGCAGCACCAATCAAAGGATTAATCTTATTCTCTTTACTCAGGAAAACATTCATCAATTTGGCAAAGAGAAGTCCGCCAGCTGTTGCAATCACAAATGAAGCCGCTCCCAGCACAAATATCTTTATCGACCCTTCGGTAAGGAAAACACTTGCCTGAGTTGAGGCTCCCACAGTAATTCCGAGTAAGATGGTGACAATATCAATCATCTTGGTACGGGCTGTTTCAGCGAGTCGCTCAGTTACACCGCACTCCTTCAACAGGTTTCCGAAGAACAACATACCCAAAAGGGGCATGGAGGTAGGAGAAATAAAGGTGGCCAGCAACAATCCTACGATGGGAAACAAGATTTTCTCGATCTTGGAGACGGCCCGAGGGGGCTTCATACGGATGAGACGCTCTTTTTTGGTAATCAGAAGTTTCATAACCGGTGGTTGAATTACCGGCACCAGAGCCATGTACGAATAGGAGGCAATGGCAATACTTCCAATCAGCTGAGGCGCCAGTTTAGAGGCCGAGAAAATAGAAGTCGGCCCATCGGCACCACCAATGATAGAGATAGCTCCGGCTTCATGGATCTCAAAACCCAAAGCCATCGCACCAACAAAAGTCCCAAAGATCCCTATTTGGGCAGCTCCACCGAGCAGCATCAAACGAGGATTGGAAATCAAAGAGGAAAAATCGGTCATGGCGCCAATCCCCAAAAAGATGAGGGGCGGATAAATTCCATGGGTAACCCCATAGTAAAGATACCCCAGTACGGAACCTTCTTCATAGATTCCAATTTCAAACCCTTCCACAAAAGGAATATTTCCTAAGAGAATACCCGTTCCGATAGGGACGAGCAACAAGGGTTCATATTGGAATTTGATGGCCAGAAAAATGAAAATCAAGCCAACAAATATCATAATTACATTACCTACAGAAGCATTGACAAAACCGGTAAAGCTCCAGAATTTCTGAACCCCGCTCAGCAGACCACCCCCACTTTGGGCGCCTCCGGGCAGAATATCCTGAGCCACTGCACTCCCTCCGGTAAGTATAGAAACCATTAACAACAGTACGAGTACTGTAAAAATTGTTACAAATTTTCTCACGTTTATTGCAATTTACTATTTGTTTGAACTAAGGTTGAACACATGCTATAAACACACTTATTCAATTACAAGCAGTACATCGTTTTGCAGAACAACATCACCCACCTTTACTTTAATGCTCTTTACGGTGCCTCCTTTTTCGGCCAATACACTGTTCTCCATCTTCATGGCTTCCACGGTACAGAGAACTTCGCCTTTAGCAACCGTGGCTCCTTCTTTGACCAGGATGGAGAGGATACAACCAGGCAGCGGAGCCACAACGGGAAATCCCCCTGCACTCTCCTTCTTCATGATCCGACCCTCACCGGGTTTTCTCACAACCTCCTGACGAACCAACTTGGGTGTCTTAATTTTTTTTACTTCACGATGAATCTCCACCTCATAAGGGGTTCCATTAACCTCTATGATGCCCATTTCATCCTCAAGCTCCTTGATAAGAACTTCGTATTTATTGCCGTTTATAGAAAAATCAAACTTTTTCATTAATAATTATCTTTACGATCTTTGATTGTTAATTCCGTATATCTTTGAACTCCAGGGAGAATAGGTCCGAGCCACCCTTTTGATGGTAATTATCCCACTCTCTTCATCATGCTGTTCATGAAAAAATAAAGTCAGGCCCATCGCGATGGCGGCATTCACTTCACCAGGAATATACTGTTCCTCAGGTTTTTTGGATTTACCTGATTCACTGCTTCGTTTATTGGTGGAGAAGTAATGGATCAATTTAAGAATATACTTGAAACTATATAAGAGTGCTACCAGGGTCACAAATACCACCGAATAACCCACCAGGGTTATAACCCATATTTCTGACCAGTTTACAGCACCAGTTAAAAAATTAATCATATTAAAATGTTATTACAAGGGGATGTTACTATGTTTTTTGGGTGGGTTGGTGAGCTTTTTGGTTTGAAGGCTCTGGAAACCACGAATAATTCTAAACCTTGTATTACGAGGTTCAATCACATCATCGATGTAGCCATATGAGGCCGCCTGATAAGGATTGGCAAATTTGTCGGTATACTCCAACTCTTTTTCCGCCTTTGCTTTGGCTCTTTCTTCAGGATCTTCGATGGCGCTAAGAGCTCTTCCCTCCAGCACTTCGATGGCTCCCGAAGCACCCATCACGGCAATCTCGGCCGATGGCCATGCATAATTCAGGTCGCCCCGTAATTGTTTACAGCTCATCACATCGTGGGCTCCACCATAGGATTTACGTAAAGTAACAGTCACCTTAGGAACCGTGGCTTCGCCATAGGCAAACATAAGCTTGGCACCATGTACAATAATACCGGCATACTCCTGTCCGCTACCCGGCAAGAATCCGGGAACATCCACCAAAGTAAGAATAGGAATGTTAAAAGCATCACAAAAACGAACAAACCGGGCGGCTTTTCTTGAAGCATCGCTATCCAGAACACCGGCTAAAAAGCTGGGTTGATTGGCAACCACCCCAACCGATTCGCCACCCATGCGGCAAAATCCAACAATAATATTTTTGGCATAATTACGATGAATCTCCAGGAATTCGCCTTCATCCACGAGAGAGTAAATAATCTCTTTCATATCGTAAGGCTGATTGATATTGTCGGGGATCGCCGTATTTAAGTTATCGTCTACCCGGTCGATGGGATCGCTGTTTTCGATAAGGGGAGCTTCCTCCAGATTATTTTGAGGAATATAGGAGAGCAACTTACGAATCAACAACAATCCTTCTTCTTCACTCTTAACCTTGAAGTGCGAAACCCCTGATTTTGACGCGTGTACGTCAGCTCCACCCAGGTTGGCCACGGAGATATCTTCACCGGTAACCGTTTTTACCACTTTGGGGCCGGTAACAAACATGTAGCTCGACTCCTCGGTCATCATGATAAAGTCGGTCAGGGCCGGAGAATAAACGGCACCACCGGCACAGGGCCCGAAGATGGCAGATATTTGTGGAATAACCCCTGAAGCTAAGATGTTGCGCTCAAATATTTCAGCATATCCGGCCAATGAGGTTACCCCTTCCTGAATCCGGGCACCTCCACTGTCGTTTATACCAATAAGAGGAGCGCCTGCTTTCATGGCCATATCCATTACTTTGCAGATTTTCTGAGCAAAAGTTTCAGAAAGAGACCCGCCAAATACGGTAAAATCCTGTGAAAAGACATAAACAATCCGGCCATCGATGGTTCCATGCCCGGTAACAACCCCATCACCTAAAACTTTATTCTTCTCCATTCCAAAATTGGAACAGCGATGGGTCACAAACATATCAAACTCTTCAAAGCTACCCTCGTCGAGAAGGATTTCGATTCTCTCTCTGGCCGTTAGCTTGCCCTTTCCATGTTGAGCTTCAATGCGTTTTAATCCGCCACCGAGTTTAGCCTCGGCACGCAGATCAATTAATTTCTGAATTTTATCCTGATTAGACATATATAATTAAAGTATTATTTGAAATGTAAAATTCACTACTTGGGGACTTCGCACAACTCGGTTAACACACCAAAAGTTGATTTTGGATGAAGAAAGGCAATGTTCAATCCTTCTGCACCCTTGCGGGGTGTTTTGTCAATCAGCCGTATTTCCTTTGCTTCCATGCTCTTCAACTTTTCGGCCAGGCCCTCCACCGCAAATGCAATGTGGTGAACACCGGGTCCTTTTTTCTCCAGAAATTTCCCAATAGGTCCCTCAGGATCGGTGGATTCCAACAATTCAATTTTTGTTTGGCCAATTTTAAAAAATGCGGTTTTAACCTTTTGGTCGGCTACTTCTTCAACAGCATAGCACGTTAAACCAAAAGCATTTTCATAAAAGGGGATGGCCTCATCCAGGCTTTTTACCGCGATACCAATGTGTTCAATATGGATTTGTTTCATATTTATATAATTATAACGTTGTAATAAAATATTTCGCAAAAGTAGCTTAATATGTCACGAAATCCTCAAAAAACAAGAAGGAAAAAAATTGTTATACAACATAGAAACACGGGAAGGTTTTTTAGCTCGAGAACTCCGTTAACCGGGTATTTTCGCACCGGAGGGTTCTTCCGCTAAATTTTTCCATCACACCGTAATTATGAGTTGCCATAACCACCGTTTTCTTCTCTTCTTTACAAATTTGATGCAACAATCTCAACAGATCGTCTGAAGTATCCGGATCCAGGTTCCCGGTGGGCTCATCCGCCAAAATCAAATCGGGCTGGTTAAGCAGAGCCCGGGCGATGCCCACGCGTTGCTGTTCACCACCAGAGAGTTGAAAGGGCATTTTATAACCCTTATGAACCATGTCGACCTTCGAAAGCACATCCCGTATGGCATGATCCATTTCTTTTTGATCCTTCCATCCGGTGGCTTTCAGCACAAAATGAAGGTTGTTGTAAACATTCCGGTCGGTGAGCAACTGAAAATCCTGAAACACAATTCCCATCTTTCGTCTGAGATAAGGCATATTACTCATCTTAAGGCCCTTAAGATTAAAGCCCACGGCAAATCCATTCCCATCCAGAAAGGGCAACTCTCCATATAAGGTCTTTAACAAACTTGATTTTCCACTTCCTACGCGACCTATGAGGTATACGAACTCACCCGGCTTGACCGACAAACTCACATCCCGAAGAATGATATGCTCATTCTGGCGGATTAACCCTTCAGATATTTCAATAATATTACCATTATTGTTAACCACCGATTGCGATTCTTTTCCCATAGGTTATTGTTTTTTTTGGAATTTGAAGACCTATAAATCTCCCAGTGCTTTTTTTATCCGTTTCATGGCCTCCACCAAAATCTCATCGGCGCAGGCATACGACAACCGCAGGCAGTTGCCATTACCAAAGGCACTACCCGAAACGGTAGCCACATGGCCTACCTCCAGGAGGTAAAAACTAAGATCCCTGGCATTATTGATTTCTTTTCCCTGAAACTTCTTGCCAAAAAAAGCCGAGACATCAGGAAACAGATAAAAGGCTCCGGGAGGAACACTGGTAACAAGGCCCGGAATTTCGGCGGCCATTTTCACCATCAAATCGCGACGACGCTTAAATGCCTCCCGCATTGCCAGGGTCTCCTTCATGCTGCCATTAAGAGCAGCCACAGAAGCTTTCTGAGCAATGGAACAAACCCCCGATGTATATTGACCCTGCAGCTTATTACAGGCCTTGGCAATCCATAAGGGAGCAGCCACGTACCCCAGGCGCCACCCGGTCATGGCATAACCTTTTGAAACCCCATTAACCACTATCACCCGCTCCTTCATCTCGGGAAACGAAGCAATCGTATAATGTTTGCCTACATAATTGATATATTCATAAATCTCATCCGACAATACAAATACCTGCGGATGCCGGACCAGCACTTCAACTAACCCCTTCAACTCGTCCAACGAATAGATACTGCCTGTTGGATTGCTGGGGCTATTTAAAAACATCAATTTGGTTTTAGGGGTGATGGCAGCTTCCAGTTGAGCCGGGGTGATCTTAAAGTCCTGATCGATACCGGCATTCACCACCACGGATACCCCTTCGGCCATCTTAACCATCTCGGGATAACTTACCCAAAAAGGGGAAGGAATAATCACCTCTTCACCGGGGTCGACCAAGGATAAAACCACATTGGCCAAACTCTGCTTGCCCCCATTGGAAATAATAATCTGCTCGGGGGTATAATGCAGGTCATTATCGCGCAACAATTTATCCGACACAGCCTTTCGAAGGTCCGGAATCCCTGGAACAGGTGTATAATGGGTAAAATTAGTGTTTATAGCCTCGATGGCCGCCTCTTTGACATGTTGAGCCGTAGGAAAATCAGGTTCTCCAAGACTCAGGTTAATAACGTCAACACCTTGTGATTGCAGTTCACGACTGCGTTGTGACATGGCAATGGTTTCGGACTCGGAAAGAAGAGTCAGTCTTTTGGATAATTGTTCCATTGAAATTTTGATAATTAGGGTTATTTAGATCTTCAGGAAATTGGATGGTTAACACTTTTGAATTACAAAAGTAGCCATTTTTTTATGCTGACCAACCGGAACTTGAGATGAATCAGACAAATGATTTAACTTATTTTGGTTGAGAAATGCCATTTTGTTTCTGCCCCGGGAAAAGTTCCGTTCACCCATCCGGAAATTGAAAAACCATGAACCACCCGGAAAGAAAAAACCCGTTAGCCACCTGAATAGGGCTGACAGACACAAGAGTGCTATTACAGTGGGATTTTCAACGAGATAAAAAAAGATTCTCCATATCTATAACGATTAAAAGGATCGACCAAGGGGAATTCTCGCAGGGTAATACCGGATTATTTATACTTTTGTATTTGGCACCTGCCCGGATAAGTGTAAAATTAAAGTCCTGTGAGGGCCCGGTGTTTTAGTAATACAATACACGACTTCGGCCGGAAGGGCAGTTTTTGAGGACACATGTTAGCATCAAATAACAATTATGGAACAAAGAAAAGAGATTCCCAATATAGAACTTTACTCCGATGGCGGTGCGGAACCCAATCCGGGCAGAGGCGGCTATGGGGTCATTCTTGCATACAAGGGTTTAAGAAAGGAGTTATCCAAAGGGTACAAGATGACCACCAATAACCGAATGGAGCTGATGGGTGTCATTGCAGGACTGGAACAAATCAAAACCCGTTCGAAAGTTAAGGTCATTACCGATTCGAAATACGTGGTGGATGGAATTGAAAAGGGGTGGGCAAAAAGGTGGAAAGCCAATAACTGGTATAGGACAAAGAAAGAGAAAGCCATCAACAGCGATCTATGGGAAAGGCTGCTTTCCTTATTATCCAGGCATGAGGTCTCCTTTTACTGGGTAAGAGGTCACAATGGTCATCCCCAAAATGAAAGATGCGATGCTCTGGCTACCATGGCACTCAACCAGCCCAATTTAGCAGAAGACCCGGGGTTTCAAGTTAAGGAGGACAAGGGACCTCCCCCCTTATTTCGGTAGCTTCATTCTCCACAAGATACAATTAAGGCAAAACTGTTACCCCTATGGAAATCAATACTCAAATGATTTTATGGCTTGTAAGCCCGTCACTGGTAGTGGCGGCCGTCGTCATCACTCTGGTAAAATGGTTTTTGAATCAGGAAACGGAGCGACGCCGGCAGGAATTCTTAATGCAAAACAGCCAGTCGCTGCTAAGCTACAAGCTTCAGGCCTACGAACGATTTTCCCTGTTGTTGGAACGCATCACACCCGAGGCTTTGGTTCTGCGTGAACAAAAGCCAAAGATGACTGCTTTTCAGCTTCAAAGCAAGTTATTGGAAACGGTTCGCACCGAATTCAACCACAACCTGGCCATGCAAATATATATGCCCATGGAAAGCTGGGAGCAGATAAAAAGAGCCCGGGAAGAAGTTGTGCGGCTCATCAACACCACGGCTTCCCAGGTGCCTCCTAACGTCCCGGCAATTGAACTGGGCAGGCGCATCATCGAAGAAGCCGGAGGTTTAACCACCCAAATGCTCAAAAAAGCGATGCAGGGGCTGAATAAGGATTTGGAGAAAATAGGTTTACGATAGATATCTATTTCGGGAGATCCGCTCTTAGGCGGGCCGCCATATTTTTTCCCAGGGTGCGGCAGGCCTCATACTTTTGTTGTTTCAAAGCATGTTTCTCTTCCACCGGATCGCTTACGATCTCCAGTTTAAGGGAATCGCCAAACTCTTTCAACCTCTTGGCCGCTGTTCCCGCCCAGGTAAAGGAGCCCAGGATACCGAGGTATCGGTTTTTTATCCCAATTTGCCGCAATTTACTCACCAGAGCCTCCATATTGGGATGAAGATCGTTGCTATAGGTGGGACTAGCCAAAATCAGGCCCTTGTATTTAAAGATATCGGAAATGATGAACGACGAATGCGTTTTGGAAACATCGTACATCTGAATCTCTTTAATGCCTTCTTCGGCAAGTGCACGCGCAGTAACCTCGGCCATCTCTTCGGTATTTCCATACATGGAAGCATAGGCAATCACGACCCCTTCCTGGCCGGCAAAGGTGCTCCAGTTTTGGTACATCTCAATCACCTCGGGGATGTGACTACGAATAATCGGCCCGTGCGTGGCGGCAATCATCTTAATTTCTACCCCCGATAGTTTTTCCATGGCTTTTTGTACCGGATTACCGTATTTCCCCACAATATTGGAATAGTAGCGGCGCATCTCGTCGTGGAACCTGGAAAAATCCATCTCATCGTCGAAAACAGCCCCATCGAGAGACCCAAAGCTGCCAAAGGCATCTGCCGAAAAAAGGATTTTTTCGCTCTCCTCGTAGGTCATCATGGTCTCTGGCCAGTGAACCATCGGGGCCATAAAAAACCGCAGCTTATGCCGCCCCAAATCGAGAACATCTCCTTCCTCAATGGCCATAACATTCTCGGTTATCCCAAAAAAACCTTCAATCATAGGCAAGGTTTTTTTGTTGCCAACAATTTGCATGCCGGGATAACGTTCGCTCATCAATTTCAAGGCCCCGGCATGGTCGGGCTCCATATGATTAACCACCAGATAATCGATGGGTTTATCGCCCAAAACAACCTTTATCTTCTGAAGGAATTTTTCTATCTGCCCAATCTCCACCGTATCCAACAAGGCCACCTTTTCATCATTTATCAGATATGAGTTGTAGGCAACGCCCTTGGGCAAAGGCCACATATTTTCAAAGAGTTGCGTGCGTCGATCGTTAACACCAACATAATAAACCTGATCGGAAAGGGAGATAGAGTGATACATTTTGTACTTAAAAATTGCGGGAATGACTAAAAATGAAGTCACTCCCTGAATTTAGTGAGGCATAACAACCCCATTGTTTTTAAATTCTGTTTTTCCTTAAAATAGCCAGAGGTTATTTTCTCCTGATCAAGAGCCACACATCCTCGTGCTTGGGGTATTTCGACCTTATACTGGCAATGTTTGCCCGGGCAGGATTCTCCTCATTGTAAGCCCCGACCGAAATCCGGTATAAGCCATTCTCATTTTCAAGAATAACCGCCGAAAAGCCATCATTTTTCAGATCATTCTTATAGCTTCGGGCATTGTCCAAGACCCTAAAGGAACCAATAATGACGTAGTACCTGAAATAAGTATCGGGCCCTTGCTCTTCAATGGTCTTCACTTTCTCCTCGCGGACAACAATCTCAGGCATTTTGTTGTCAATAGTTTCATTTTTAGCCGAAGAACTATCCATCCGGCTGGAACCTTTTCTCAGGGAGGAACATCCGGCAAGCATTAAAGCCGGTAACAGGCATAACAACACTACTCTCTTCATGGATGTTTTTTAGTTTACAATTAATACTCTTTAGAGACTAAATAATTCAACGGTTTCGAACCATTTAAACGCCAAAAGTGCAAAAAATATTGAACAGAAGCAAGTATCCGGAGGGGTTGCTCTCCTTCAGCCTTGAATATTTAGCCCTGCCAGGTAATTTGCCGGATGAGAATATCCTGTAGGAAAGTAATTTATTCAATTAAATCGTGAAAATGCCTATTTTTGAACAAAATTAATGATTGCCTTATGACCATTAAGCACCTTCATAACCGTCGTTCGTTTTCGAAAGGTAAGTTGCTCCGATTCTTTGTAATAGTTGCCTTAATTATTGGGCTGGGAAGTCACCTGTTGCTAAAATATCAGAAGCGCCTATTTGGTCCCGCTGTGGAGCTGGGCGACCGCCAATCGGCTGATTTTTATATTCCCACAAACTCCAGCTTTGAAGAAGTTACCGGATTATTAGAATTATCGGGTTTTCTAAAAAACACCAATGATTTTAAATGGCTGGCCTCCAAAAAAGGATACCCCTCAAAAGTTAAGCCGGGTCGTTATGTTTTACTCCAGGGCATGAGCAACAATGAACTGGTCAATATGCTCAGGGCCGGAAAACAAACCCCTATACGACTCACCTTCAATAACATCCGAACAAAGGAAGATTTGGCCGGCAGAATTTCCAACAGTATTGAGGCAGACTCTTTATCACTGCTTGAAGCCCTCAACGACAGTCTGATCCTTGACCCATTGGGTTTTTCGCCTCAAACCGTGCTGGCCATGATGATACCCAACACCTACGAGATGTGGTGGAATACAGGTGCCATCCGATTTTTGGAACGCATGCACCGTGAATACGAACGATTTTGGAATCCCGAACGGCGGCAAAAAGCCGAGGAGGCAGGCCTCTCCCTGCTGGAAGTTGCTACCCTGGCCAGCATTGTTGACGAAGAAACCGTAAAAACAGATGAAAAGGCCATCGTTGCCGGGCTTTATATTAACCGGCTCAGGCGCGGCATTCGCCTCCAGGCCGATCCAACCATCAAATATGTGTTGGGCGATTTCTCCATAAGCCGGGTATTAAACAGCGACCTAAAAATAGACTCACCCTACAACACCTACCTGTATGCAGGTCTTCCCCCCGGCCCCATTCGGATGCCTTCCGTCTCGGGCATCAACGCGGTGTTGAACCACCAAAACCACGACTACCTGTATATGTGCGCCAAAGAGGATTTTTCGGGCTACCATAATTTTGCCAAAACCCTTGAACAGCATAACCGAAATGCAGCCCGTTATCGCAAAGCCCTGCGTGATCGCCGTATTTGGCGGTAGGCACCGTCCATGGGGTTCACAAAAACCAATAGACCGGTTTCCATAAAGACAAAACAATCACGACAAAGACTCAATCTGAAGTTATAACACATTCACCTCACGTGCCAGGCGGATCTTGAATCTTTGCCAAATATCCGTTTCAATGGCCTGAGCCAGTTGCAAAATTTCCTTCCCGGTGGCGCCACCCCTATTAACCAGCACCAATGCCTGGTTTTGATGAACCCCTGCATTGCCCAATTCTTTTCCCTTCCAGCCGGCGGCCTCGATAAGCCACCCGGCGGGAACTTTCACCCATTGGCCATCCGGCAAAGGATAGCCCGGGATATGGGGCCATTGGGCCAGCAACGTGTTGTATCGGCCCTGAGGGATCACCGGATTTTTGAAAAAACTACCGGCATTCCCCAACACATCCGGACTGGGTAGCTTGGACTCACGGATACCAATGATGGCTTTTCGAATATTCTCCAGATTAACAGGCCCCAGGGCTTCCACCGCATTGGATACTGAACCATATTTAAGCTGAAAAACCGGCTTGCGCTGAAGCCTTAAAACCACATTGGTTATCACCGTTTTATTTTTCAGGGGGCCTTTAAAGATGCTGTACCGATAATCAAAATCACACTCACTACTGTAGAGCCGAAAGGGTTTTCCATCGGACAAATAAACCCCCTCCACATATTCCAAAACCTCCTGAACTTCGACTCCATAAGCCCCTATGTTTTGAACCGGAACCGCGCCCGCATGGCCCGGGATCAGAGACAAATTCTCGATTCCTGCTAACCCTTCGTTCACAGCAACCTCCACACAATGGTCCCACTCCTCTCCTGCCCCGATTTTCAGGAGCACCTCCTCGTCATCCTTGCGTATGATTTCGATCCCTTTAAATTGAGGATAAATAATGCTCCCGGGGAAATCGCCAGTGAACAACAGGTTACTGCCTCCGCCCATCACCAGGGTGGGTTTTCCGGACTTACGGGCCTCACTCTTTAGCCAGGAGGCCAACTCATCGGGTGCCTCGAAGACAAAAAAATCTTCGGAGACCACATCAATATGAAACGTATTATAGTCCTTGAGTGAATAGTAGGAAAAATGCTGCATGAAAATTTTTCTTTCTGCGAATATGATAAAATAATGAAATCGTCACATGAAGAGATCAGGTTTTCTGTTGGCATCAACTCACCTGTCAGGATACGACGACCCAGGGAACTTTTGTTTTATTTAATCCGAAATGGTTTCCATAGAACCAACTCAAATCATCTTACCGGCTGGGATGGTAAAACTCTATTCGGGATGTTCTTTTCCATAGTACCCATTATTACGATACCCATAACTATGGTCGAGAGGGCTCACATCGTTGAGCACTAAACCCAGATGGGCAATATTCTCCTGAATCAGTTCCCCAATGGTACTGGTAAAATGTTCCCGTTGGGTAATTCCACTTCTGACAACAAACAACTGGGAATCGGAGAATTGCATCAAAAGACGGGCATCCGCCACCAGACCAATAGGCGGGGTATCCACGATTATCACCTCAAATTCACGCCGCAAATAAGCGAAGAATTCCGGGGTCTTATTTCCCGCAATCAATTCAGAGGGGTTGGGAGGAACCGCCCCGGCCGGCACAAAAAAGAGATTCTCGAATCCCGACTCATATATAATATCATCCATTGAAGCACGTCCAATCAAAAAGTTGGAAATACCCAGGCTGTTTTGGTGATCAAAGATCTCGGAAAGACGAGGTCGTCTCATATCAAACCCACATAAAGCCACCTTTTTTCCGGAAATGGCAAAAACGGAGGCCAGATTCAACGCACAAAAAGTTTTGCCCTCCCCGGTATTGGTAGAGGTCACCACAATAACCTGGTGTTTATTTTCGACCAACAAAAAACGGACTTTTGCCCTCAGGGAGCGAAAAGATTCAGCCAGCAGGGAGTGGGGCATTTCATGGATCACATTGTCGATGGGCTGTTTATTGCGGGCAATGGTCCCCAGGAAGGAAACCCCCGGCGCCAACACCTCCAGCTCTCGTTTATCGCGAATGCGGCTGTTGAGCAACTCACGAAATCCAATGATGACGGCGGGGATCAAAAGGGCCAGCAACAGGGCTTTCCCGTAGTTCCCTTTCTGGTCGGGCGATACCAGCCCGCTTACCGAAGCCTGATCGAGCACCTCATTATCAGGCACATTGGAGGCCTTAGCGATTTGGGTCTCCGAATTCTTTTGGAGCAAAAAAGTATAAATAGCATCATTCAGTTTAAAGGCTCTCTCCAACGACAGATAATTTTTTTCAAGTTCAGGCAGTCTATTCATCTGCTCGGAGAGGCCATCGCGGTGGTCTTTCACCTCATTTTCCCGGATTACAATGGTTTCCATCATCTTGTCCAAAGCCAATAAAAGGTTTTGGCGCGTTAATTCCAGCTTTTTTTCAAGATCTAAGGAATAGAAATTGGAATTCCCCGAGCTGCCGAGAGTCATTTTTTTCTCGGCAAGGGTTTCCATATACTCCCTGGCCAGACTGCTCACGATATCCCCTTCATCGCCTGCAAAGGCCGAAAGAAGATAATCCTCTTCAATGTTTCCGGACAAAAACCTGGATTTGAGTGTTTGGTAATAGTTAAACCTAAGCTGAAGCAATCGCAGCTCTTTCTCCTCCTCAAAATATTCCTGCCCCAGCTTTGAGGCAAACTCGGAAGGCACCATAAATCTGTTTTCCTTACGAAAAGCCATCAGCTTTTGCTGGGTGCCTTTTAGGGTATCGGCCACATTAGTCAGTTGCTGCTGAATAAATTCGATGGAACGGGAAGCCATATCGTTTTTTCGATCCAAATTATTTTCGAGAATCACAGCTGAGAGTTCATCCAGAAAGCGGACCGTTTTTTGCACATTTTGTCCCGTGGCCCCGATAAAAATAATAGAAGACCCTTCCCGATAATTGGTTACCGAAACCGTTGATCTATAGTGATTAGTAAGTTGGCCGTGGGACTGAAACAACACGTAAAAACTACCTGCTTGAGGGACCGAACGCAATGAATCGGGCAGAAGCCGGAAACTAAAAAAGGGGTGTTCAATAGTTTGGCCCATTTTCACTTCCTGGTCAAACACAAAAGGCTGGATCATTCCCGTATTACGGGCCTGTGAAAAATCATGCAAAACACCCTGCTCGGCGGAGGCAGAAACACTTATTTTTCCACCTTCCCCAAACTGAATATAAATGGGGACATTTAATAACTGCGGCCGTGAGGGGTCCATCTCAATGATAAAAGGCGCCGAATGATACAACTCGGTGTCTTTGAAACGGCCATCAGAATAGTAGGCCACCCTGAAGTCGAGCCGGTCAATGACCTTACGAATAATTTTTTGAGAGCGAATAATAAAGGATTGATTCTCAATATTGCGCACTTCGGGCGAGAGGCCAAATCCCTCCATCAGATCAATCTCCGACATGGAACGCTCAGGATTGTTCTTAAAAAGCATGGTGACCGAAGCCTTGTAAACAGGGGTTGAGTAACGGTGGTAAATGTATACACCTCCCAAACACAATGGCAAAGCGATTGCAAAGAGATACCAATTCATCCATACCAGCCTCAGAATTCTTCGAATATCTGTGAATCCATCATTTTTTCCGTGTATTCCCTGAATATTTTGACCCCCGGAAGGATGAGCTACCATCTTATTTGATTTATTACAAAAAATAAATGTATCTGCCCCCTTGGCGGGGCAGGCAAACTATATTTCAAAGACTCCTTTCATAAACCATTCCACCCGCTGAAATCCCAAGGTTCAGATAAGGAACTTTTAACTTATCTCAATTACGCACGCTAAAATAAACAAGATTATTAAAAAATAGAGAGAACTAATGCATTTAATTGCGTAACACAAACTGAGACAGCTTCGAAGCATTCTTGAGAAACAAAGTCGACAGCCCCCCTACTCCACTACTACGCAGGGCTTTATAATCTTCACTTGATTTAATCATCAACCCCCTTAACGACCGGTTACTAACGCCACCCAAACGCATTTTCACCAGTACCTTTGGCAGATAATCGCATCGGGTTTTGGGTTGAGAAAAGGCTCTGAGAAGCCAGTCGTAATCGGCAGAAATACGGTAATTAAGATCAAAGAACCCCACACGGTGAAAAAAATCTCTTTTAACATATACCGTCGGGTGGGGCGGCATCCATCCCTGTTTAAGAAGCGAATGCCGAAAAGGCTTGCTTTGCCAATAGCGCACCACGTGTTGTGGCTGTGTCAGGCTTACATACTCCAGATCGCCATAAATAAGGTCCGGAGAAAACCGCGTGAAATGATTCCTTATATCGGCTAGAACCTGGTTGGAGGCCAAAAAATCATCGGCATTTAAGAATCCCACAACGTCTCCTTTTGCGAGGCCCAAACCTTTGTTCATGGCGTCGTAAATACCCTTGTCGGGCTCACTTATCCAATGGGTAACCACATCCTCATTATCCTTGAGCAACTCAAGAGTACCATCGGTAGAACCTCCATCCACGACGATATACTCCAGCCCCTCACAGTTCTGCTTGCGCACCGACTGAATGGTCTCGGCCAATGTAGCCGCCGACTGCCAGGTAACGGTTATTAAAGATATTTTAATTGGCTGATTACTCATTTAGGAATTGCTTTCTTGCTGAGAATTAATACTTTGTTCTCTCATCTTCCTTGCTCTGCGCCGAATAAAGAAAGCCGGGATATTAAAGATCAAAAATCCCAGCGTCAAGTGCAGTGCAAAGAGTTTCAGCATTCCCAAATTCATCAGCAAATAGGAAAGAACAATAAAGAAAATATTTACGCCCCCCAAAATCAATGCAATCTGGAGATGAGAAAAACCTAAAGTAAGAAGTCTGTGATGAATATGGTTTTTATCGGCCGAAAAGGGTGAGTTGCCCCTTGATATGCGGAGGAAAAAAACCCGAAGCGTATCAATTATCGGCACAATTAAAATACCCATTGCCACCGCAGGAGCCGAATTCATTTGATAAACCAGGTGATCCCGCATGGCATGAGAATTACACTCAATAAAACGAATGGTCATGGTGGCCAGGATGAACCCCACAACCATGGAACCCGTATCGCCCATAAAAATCTTTTGAGACCTCGAGAACACATTATAGTATAAAAAGGCAACCAAAGAACCCACCAGAATTGCACCCAGTATGAGAACATGCATCTCTCCGTTGATGAAGAACCAGTAGGATAAACCAAGGGATGAGATAATGCCCGAAATGGCGGCCAAACCATCCACCCCATCGATAAGGTTGAAGGCATTAATGATAAATATAACAAACACCACAGAAACGACAATACTGACCAAATAGTTGGGCTGCCATCCCCAGAACCCATGGAAATCGGTGATTCGCAAATCACCCAGCCCCACTATGATAAAGGCACCAAGGATTTGCCCCAACAACTTCATCATAGGCGCCGTAACCATTATATCGTCCTTTATTCCAATGGAAAAAATCACCAAAAGAGCCGGTACGATAAATGGGATGGGCTTAATATCAAACCAATCGGCGTATACGGTGTAGGTAAACAAAATACCAATGGTGATGCCGAGTCCGCCCAGATTAGGAACCCGCTTCTTATGCACCCTCCTCTTCCCTGGTTCATCGAACAGATTCTTGTGGCGAGCCACCCTTAAAATAGTTGGAATGGAGACGAATACCAGCAGAAAGGACAAAAATGCAGAAAAAAATATTATTAAATTGGTTGTATATCCATTCATGTTCTTGTGATAAACTAAAAAGTCACAAAGTTAAAATTCCCACCTTAATTTATCCATATAAATAAGGATTCTTTATTACAAGCCTGCCAAATTTTGGACTGGGTTGTTTGAACCCCTACAAACATTTCGCCCGCCCGCCTTCAGCACAGAAAAAAACTTTTTAACCTCTTATCTGAAAGGCTTAACGGAATTACACTTTTTGACTCAGGTATACCTTTTCAGAGGCCATAAGGTTACATTTGAACCAGGGCATTTTGCAGCAAACCCAAGATTATTATAAAAAAAACTATAAATTTGGGCATTTAATCAGGGACCCTATATATTATGAATCATTCATCATCTTTTTCCTCTCCTAAAAAAGCCAAACTTTTTGCCAGAAAAACCATTACTCTCCTGGTTATAACCTTTTTAATCGGGGGGTGTATTCCGCAAAAAGAGACCACCTATCTGCAAGACCAATCCCAAAGGGACGATTACCAAAATCCCTATCAAAAGCTTACTTCCATTACCGAGCGCTATATATTGCAGCCCAACGATCAGTTGTATATCCAGGTACAAACGGCCAACCCCAAACTCTCCGAATTTTTTAATCCCACGCGCACCGGAAATATAGGGACCCAGCAGAATCAGGCCCTTTATACTTACCCTATCAACGACCAGATGGAGATTGACTTTCCCTTTGTTGGCAAAGTCAATTTGGATGGATGCACACTCGAACAAGCCAAAAACAAAATGGCAGAGGCTTTAAAACCGTTCCTGAGCGACTCATTCCTTAAGATACGCCTGGCCAGCAATACCTTCACCATTCTGGGAGAGGTTAACAGTCCGGGGAGGATTACCATGGATAAAGAACAGGTTACCATTTACGAAGCCATCGCCCTTGCCGGTGATATTGAACCCTTCGGGAAAAAAAAGGCCATTAAAGTGATTCGCCCTTCCGAAAATGGAAGCACCACTTTCTTTGTGGATCTTACCGACCAAAACATTCTGGATTCCGATAAATACTACATCTATCCTAACGACCTGATTTATGTCCGCCCCATGAAAGCCAAAAACTGGGGCATAGGCCAATCGTTATCTTTTGGCATCTTTAGCTCAGCCCTTGCACTTTATCTCTCGGTAAGAGCTCTTACCAATTAACCGGGGCCTTACTGAACCAAAAAATAGAAACCAGGAAAAGACACATGAATGAATAACCTAAACCGGACAGGAAACACCGCTTCCCAAGCAAACACCGAGAGCCTGCACCAATTTATGCTCGACTACAAAAAATTGCTCTTCGATGTACTGCGCTACTGGTGGCTCTTTGCCCTCTCTATACTGCTGGCCCTGGGCGTTACCTATACCATTCACCGTTATTCCACACCCATCTACCGGGCCTCGGGCACCTTATTAATTGAAGAACGTGGCGCCGAAGTTCCTCAAAATAATATGATGGAAGGTTTTGGCCTCACCCCGGGCCAACGAAATCTGGATAACCAGATTGCTGTACTCACCTCAAGAGATATCGTTAGAAAGACCATTGACCAACTCGATTTTCATGTGAGCTATGTGGCAGAAGGCCGCCTAAAAGATACGGAGCTCTATCCCAGTTCCCCCTTTACCGTAATTTTCGACTCAGCGGCCAATCAACTGTTGAACATACCCATATACCTTGAACCGGTGGATGATAATCATTTTTCACTCACCATCAACGCCATCGGTATATCCACTATTAACTACCAAAAAGGAACCATTCAACAGGCGTTTGGCAATATTGACTTCAAACACCAATACGCTTACGGACAATGGATCGACTCCCCTTATTTCAAAATAAAGATTGAAAATTCCGGGATCAGACCTACCGACGACAAAACCTATTTTTTCATTTTTAACGATCCCGACAAACTAACAAACCAATATTCCAGTCTGTTAAAAGCCACCAAGGGTGGTGAAAACTCCTCTATTGTAAACATCTCTGTTACAGGCCCAAACCACCATAAAAACATCAACTTCCTCCGTGCGCTCTCGCAGGTGTTTATCAATGCCAATCTGGAAAAGAAAAATCAGATTGCCACCAATACCATCCGTTTTATTGAAGAACAGCTCCTGGTAATATCCGATTCGTTGGCTCTAAAAGGCAATCAACTAAGCTCCTTCAGGACCAAAAACCGAATGCAGGATGTTTCTTCCGAAGCCCAATTGCTCTTTACACGTATTCAAGAGTTAAACAACACGATGTCGGAGCAGTTGCTAATAAAAAACTATTACCAGTATTTGTCCAACTATTTTTCGAACGACAGCATTTTAACCAAGGGATTGGCCCCGGCCACCTATAAGGTTGAAAACCCCATCATAAGCAACCAGATTAACACCATCCTTACCCTAAATAACGAACGCCTGACCCTGGAAGGGGAACGCAATCCCTTCAGGGAAGAACTCGACAAACAGATTATTGTGGCGCGAAACACCCTTCTGGAAGCTATCCGCAACCAGTCAGGGATCATAACCCGAACCCTCGAAAGATTGAAGCAGGAACAAACGTTAATCGAACAACGTTTACATCTTCTACCCGAAACCGAGCGCCAAATGTTGGGAATGGAACGACAGTTCGACCTAAATAATGAAGTCTACACCTTTTTGTTACGAAAACGCTCCGAAGCTCAAATACAAAAAGCCTCCAACACCTCCGATCACTCGGTTTTGGAGACCCCTCAGTTTACGGGTCAGGTTTCCCCCCAAACAGGTGCCAACAACCAAAAAGCCCTTTTTATTGGAATCCTTCTCCCTCTGTTGTTTGTCATTCTCAAACAACTGCTAAACACACGAATTACCTCCTCCGACGAAGTCGAAAAGCTGACCTCGGTGCCGCTCATTGGTCATGTGATGCACAACCATAAGGGAGAGACCAATGTAGTGCTTCATCATCCCCGTTCGGTAATAACCGAAACTTTCAGGCGGGTGAGATCCAGACTGGAATATATGACGGCGGATAAATCCACCTCCATCATTGCCGTTTCCAGTTCCATGCCGGGGGAAGGTAAAACATTTTGTGCGCTTAATCTGGCGGCCGTTTTCGCTCTTGCAGGCAAAAAAACCGTTTTGGTAGGATTTGATATGCGCAAACCAGGGCTCAACAAAATTTTGGATTTTGAAGGCAAAACCGGCCTTTCCCAATACCTGATTAACAATGCCAGGTTGGACGATATCATCCATCATAGCGAACAACCTTATCTCGACTTCGTTCCCTCGGGTGAAATTCCGCCTAACCCAAGTGAACTCATTGGGTCCAAAAAAACCGATGAATTGTTTAAAGACCTCAGAAAACGTTACGATGTTATTATACTAGATACCCCGCCCATGGGTGTCGTGGCGGATGCTTATCTGCTGGCACGCAAGGCAGACACCTTAATTTTTCTGGCTCGCCAAAACTTCACCATCCGGCCTGCCTTTGTTCAAACTATTCGCCAAATGACCGAAGAGGGGGTAACCAATATCGGGATTCTCTTCAATGATATTCATGTGAATAAGGGGAAAAAAGGGTTTCGTTACGGATACGGCTATGGTTATGGCTACGGTTATGGTTATGGCTACGGTTATGGCCATGGTTATTATGAGGATTAGAGGTTAGAGGATAGAAGTTAGAAGATAGAAGATAGAAGTTAGAGGTTAGAAGTTAGAGGTTAAATGGGAGAAGAGAGAAGAGAGAAGGGAGAAAAGGTTAAAGGGGACAAGGCTAAAGGCTAAAGGAAAAAGGAAAAAGAAGAGAGAAAAGGTTAAAGGGAAGAGGGAAGAGGTTAAAGGGAAAAGTGAAGAGGGAAGAGTGAAGAGAGTATATGAAGAGAGAAGAGAGAAAAGATAAGAGAAGAGATGTGGGAATCTGATGATTTGCAGAAGGGATATTGAAAACAATATTGTCACCTGACGAGCCAGTCGGGGATGTTTTGTAAACCGCGGCAGCGGTGATGGCCAAACCAGGAATAGAAACAGAGCCGCGGCAGCGGGGGCACAAAACAAATGCCATCCGACAAAAAAAGGATTACGAATTAAAAAAGCTCAAAGCTGATAGCCGGAAGCAAGAAAAAAAGGAGCTGGGAGCTGGGAAAAAAAGATAAAACAGGAGAGACCGCACAGAAGCCTTTCGCTTCAGAGAATTCTCAGGAAATTATTAATAAATATAACCTTACAAAAATCCAAACTTAGTGAAGCGCCGATTATTTACATTCTGGATTTTACTGTTCTTTTTGGGGCCCCAAAGCTACTTAGCATCTCAGGTATACAGCCATTACAACCAATCCTCCTTCTCACCCATCGAAAGGGTGCTCCAAAAGCCCGGTCTAAACATACACACATCCGTTCGACCATTCCGAATGGATGAAGTAGCCCGGCATTACAACGTCGATTCATTGGTTCAACGTGGCCTTCCGAACCCCGTCCATCCAAACATTTTTAGCCGTTTTTTCCATAGCGACCTTTTCAGCTGGAACGACGGAAGCTCTGAGATCCGGGTAAACCCTCTTTTTAATTTCGAGGTGGGAAAAGACAACGTGGCCAATAAAAACTGGTTGGTTAATACCCGGGGGCTGATGATTGAGGGCCACCTGGGTGCAAATGTTGGCTTCTATGCCGACCTGCTTGAAAACCAGGCCACCCTGCCGGGTTATATCGACGAATACATCCTCCAGCGGGGGGTGGTGCCCGGACAGGGAAGACGAAAACAATTTGGAGACGAAGGTCACGACTTTAGTCAAAGCACGGGTTACCTCAGCTACAATGCAGGCCCCTGGTTTAACCTTCAGGTGGGTTATGGAAAAAATTTCATTGGCGATGGTTACCGCACCCTACTCCTATCGGATAATGCCTATAGTTACCCCTATTTTAAGATGACGGCTTCCTACCAAAAAGTGAAGTATCAGATGCTGGTCACCGAAATGAAACATCTGGAGCGCGATCCAACCTTGGGGGATACGCGCTACCCGACAAAGTATGGTGTTTTTCACTATCTGAACTGGAACATTGGCCGTCGACTGAGTGTGGGTCTCTTCGAGAGTGTGGTTTGGGCCGCCCAGGACACGGTGGGTTATCGTGGACTCGACGCCAGTTATCTGGTCCCCTTCGCTGTATTGAGACCCATCGAGTATGCACTGGGTTCGCCCGATAATATGACCATGGGCCTCAATCTTAAATACATTCCCTTCACCGACGCTGCTCTTTATGGCCAGTTTGTGCTGGGCGAATTTAAGCAAGACGAGGTGTTCTCGGGGAATAAGTGGTGGGCCAACAAACAAGGGTTCCTGCTGGGTTTCAAAGCTTATAACCTGTTTGGCCTCCCCCATTTGGATTTCCAAACCGAATACAGTCAGGTGCGTCCATACACCTATTCGCATTACGAGCCCATCACCAATTACGGACATTACAACCAGGAACTGGCCCATCCTCTGGGCGCCAACTTCCGCGAAAGCATCTCATTCGTTAAATACCGCATCAAAAGATGGCACTTTGAGTTGATGACCCAATTTGCGGTTAAAGGACTAGACCTGGACGATGGATATAGCTATGGAGGGGATATTCTTCAACCCAATACCAGTCGGCCCGGAGATTACGATCACACCATCGGGCAGGGCCTTAAAACACAGCTTACACAAGGCAAATTCCATGTGGCATACCTGATTAACCCGCGCAATAATATGAACCTTACCGCCGGTGTACAATACCGAGAAACAGTAAACGATCTGGAATCGATCGGGGGCAGCTATCTCTTTTTTGCCTTTAGAACCTCACTGCACAATTTTTATTACGATTTCCTCTAAGATTCATCGGCGATCACCCGCTGATGAACAGCCACAGCAGGATTTCCCCTGTAGATGGTGTAAGGTTTCATCTCCAAAGGAGCCACGCTTTGAACACCCAGCACTGAGTGGCTGGCACAAACCGTTCCGCCAACCACCACCCCCAGAGCACCAATCCAAACCCCTTCTTCGAGTGTAATGGGGGCCACCTGCAGATCAAACCCGGAACGCTTATAATTGTGATTGCCACAAAGCAATAGAGCCCCCTGCGAAAGACAGCAATGCGCCCCAATTGAAACGTCGGTGAGATTGTCGACCCACACCCCCTCGCCTATCCAACTGTACTCACCCACCTTTAAATGCCATGGATATTTGACGTTTACACGAGGCTTTATCACCACCCCCCTGCCAATTGAGGCCCCAAATAATTTGAGAAGACTCACCTTTAGTGAGGAGGAAGAGATGAGTGGGTTCAAAAAAAACAGGGCATTGGTTACATACCAAAGGGCCCTCACCAGAAAACTGCGTCCGGGATGATACCAGCTATTATCGTATTGAGACAGGTCTGTCTTCATAAATAGTTATTTTTTGCCCTGTAACCCCATTTTTCAAGGCGATTACATCTTCAGCGTGAAGATAACGATTTGAGAAGATTTTGACCCTGCAAGAGAATAATTTTTTATTTCGGACCTTTTTGTCTTGTTTATTCGGGAATTATATTTTACTTTGCAACTGTATTTAAAGACTACTACTATGGAAAACAAGATGGAACAAAACAGCAGCCAGGAATATGTATATACAGGAACACAAAAAGACCATCAGTGCAGCTGTGGAGGCAACTGCGGCTGCAAGAGTGACCCTTCGCACCAATGCAATTGTGGGGGTCAATGTAATTGTAAGTAAGGCATAGTTTTTTTTAAGTCCACGATTTGTTTTGGTTTTTGAAAGATTGTGAAGTTGGTCGAGGAGAATTCCCGGCAGGTATTCCTGCCGGGAATTATTTTTTTTACCAGGGCCCCCAAAAAACTACCTTTCAAAAAACCAGTCAGTCTATTATAAGTTGCTTCAAACCTTCCCTGTCCCACTCACAGCCCACTCCTGTTAATCACAGAGGGTTATTCCATACGTTAGCCAAGGCCGACATAATGACACCCCGGTTCCATGAAGAGCATCGATGTTGGCTCCTCAAAGGAAAAGTGAGAGAGCAAGCCTCCCGCACAAATTACTTTCGGATAAAAAATTGCTAAATTGCCGCCAATTGAATAGACCTATCCAAATCGATGAACTACATAACGGCACATTTAGGAGAGTTGGCTGCTCTGATTACGGCGGTATGCTGGACCATTACCAGCATCGCATTTGAGACTGCCGGAAAAAAGGTGGGCTCTCTTTCGGTCAACCTGATTCGGTTGGTCATGGCATTTTTTTTCCTTGGATTATACACCCTCGTTACCACCGGTTACTTTTGGCCCCACGAGGCGGGCTTGCATGCCTGGACCTGGCTAAGTTTATCCGGTCTGGTTGGATTTGTCATAGGTGACCTGATGTTGTTTCAGGCTTTCGTCGTTATCGGCGCCAGGGTATCCATGCTTATCCTGTCGTTAACCCCTCCCCTTACGGCCCTTTTTGGCTGGCTCATTCTGGACGAAAAAATGACGCTGGTCAACGCCCTGGGCATGCTGTTAATCATAGGGGGCATCTCCCTGGTGATACTTGGAAAGCCTCAAAAAGGACACCGCCTGTCGTTTAATTTTTCCACAAGTGGTCTACTTCTTGCCTTTGGCGGCGCAACCGGACAAGCCCTTGGCCTGGTGCTCAGCAAATTAGGAATGAAAGACCTGGATCCTTTCATGTCTACACAAATCAGAGTCATAACCGGGATGGCAGGCTTTATCCTGATTATTCTGTTCATGAAACGCGGGAAAAATTTAACCCTGGCCTTAAAAAACCAAAAGGCCATGAAACATATATCCATCGGAGCTTTTTTCGGCCCTTTCTTAGGCGTCTCGTTCAGCCTCCTGGCCGTGAAATACGCCTCCACGGCTGTGGTCTCCACCCTGATGTCCCTTACGCCGGTGATGATCATACCTGCGGCCCTACTCATGTTTAAAGAGCACATCACGACCAAGGAGGTAATAGGTGCTTTTATAGCGGTAATAGGCGTTGGGGTATTCTTTGTGTTTTGAGGCACCCGGTGTTGGGTGATCAAACGAAACGGGGACTTTCGTTATCTAAAATTAGAATCCTTTCTCAAAAGCCGGGAAACCAACCTTTAAGAATCATATCGTTTATTGTATACATCAGAGATCAATCCCCAAACTTGGGTATAAACTTACAAAAACCGATTTTTGCAGAATTTGAAAAAAGAACTTAACACTTCCCTTTTGGAATTATTTTTACCGAAAGGAATCCTGGACTAACTTTCAAAAACAGGATTTGATAAAGAAGCAAGTGGACAATATATATGAAAAAATTCAACAATATCTCTTAAAGGAAAGGCCAATATACCAGAAGAATGCCATTAGTTCCTTTTACATTGATATCAACAGGTCTCATTTACAGCAAAAACGACAAAAGCCTGTAAATCGCTTGATTTACAGGCTTTTGAATTGAAATGAATCCTAAATTGTCGGGGTGGCGGGATTCGAACCCACGGCCTCGTCGTCCCGAACGACGCGCGCTACCGGGCTGCGCTACACCCCGATTCATAATTTCATGGCAAAAGTAAAAAAATATTCGTCATTGTGGGCGGTTAAATCAGGGTTTTTATCCACAATCCTTCTCAGCCCTACAAAATTCTTCATAGATGCCGGTCTTAGACTAAATTTCCCGGCAAAGCACGCCAATTATAGCGGTTTGGGAGGATCTTCATCGGGCAAGGAAGTTGTTTTTCCCACGATCGTGGCCACGGTGGCGTCGCCGGTCACATTAACCACGGTACGAAGCATGTCGAGAATCCGGTCCACAGGCAACACAATCCCTATCCAGGCTGGATTAAGGCCTACGGAGATCAATACCACCATCAGCATCACCACGCCGGCACCCGGTATGGCGGCCGAACCAATGCTGGCCAGAGTAGCCGTTAATACGATTTTGAGTTGTTGCACCAGGGTGAGATCAACCATGTGCAATTGCGCCAAAAACACCACCGCCACTGCCTGATAAAGACTGGTACCATCCATATTGACGGTAGCCCCAATAGGTAAAACAAAACTGGATACCCGTTTATCGACCTTCAGATTTTCCTCCACACACTCCAAGGTTACCGGCAAGGTGGCCGCACTGCTACTGGTGGTGAAGGCCAGCATCTGGGCCGGGCTGATCCCCTTAATAAATTTCCGTAAGGTCATATCCTTCACCAAAAGCGTCATCAACAAGGGATAAATCACGAAAGCCATTAACCCCAACCCCAAAATTACCGTCAGAACGTACCACGATAACCCTTTAAACAGCTCCAGAACTTCAGCGGGATTGTCTCCCGCCATCTGACTAACCATGCCTGCCATCAGCGCGAAAACGAAATAAGGGGCTGCCACCATTACCAGCTCCACCATTTTTATAAACACCTCGGTAAGTGATTCGGTTAAACGCACCAGCGGTTTGGCCTTTTTCTTGGGAATAAAAAGCAGAGTAATTCCTATGAAGACTGAGAAAAAGATGATTTGCAACATATTGCGGTTATCACTCAAACTCAGAAAAATATTGGAAGGAATCATCTCCTCCAGAACGCTAAGAGGCGAATCCTCTTTGGTTTTGCGGGCGATTTCCATTCTTGAGCGCACCTCTTCATCGTCCATCATCCCGCCCTGATCCATCACCTCCTGAACCACTCCTGCATATTGGGGGTCACGCGAAAACCAATGCCCATCCTTTGGGGCAACCCCCTGTTCGTTAAGCCACAATTCATAAGACATCCGGTTTTCGAGCCGCATCGTATTATCGAGTGTCTTACCCGGTTGAATGGTGTTTACCAGAAAAAGACCCAGTGACACAGCAAAAATGGTGGTGACTAAATACAACAGAAGGGTTCTTCCTCCCAACCGGCCCAGATTGCGGGGATGCCCCAGGCTAACAATGCCTCCAATAATGGAAAACAAAATAAGAGGTACGGCAATAAGTTTCAGGAGATTAATAAAGATTCGGCCAAAGGGAGCGATCCAGGTTTCGGTAAATGAGCTCCACCCTAAATAGCTGCCGGCCACGGCCCATAGTATGCCACAAAATAATCCGAGAAGTATCTTCCAGTGAAGAGGTATTTTTTTCATTGTTACGTATTTAGAAACGCACAATTTGTGCGGCTGTACTTTATCACCCTTCCCTGTAGGTACGATTCATCAGGAGGGCATCCACAATCACCATGGCGGCCATGGCTTCCACTATAGGAACCGCCCTGGGCACCACACAGGGATCGTGACGACCCTTGGCCTTCATCACCACTTCACGGCCCGATTTATCAACGGTATTTTGATCTTTCAGGATGGTGGCAACCGGTTTAAAGGCCACTCTGAACACAATCTCTTCCCCATTGGAGATTCCTCCCTGCACGCCACCCGAACGGTTGGTACGGGCTCTAATCGTGCCCTCTTTACTGTAAAATTCATCGTTGTGCTGCGAGCCTCTCATGGCTGAAGCCCCAAAGCCCATCCCATATTCAAATCCTTTTACGGCATTAATCGAAAGCATGGCATGTCCCAGTGTGGCATGTAACTTATCGAATACCGGATCACCTAACCCGGCGGGAACATTTTTGATAACACAACTTACCACCCCTCCTACCGAGTCTTTATCTTCGCGCACCTGATGAATCAGGTCGATCATTCGGGCAGCCGTTTCACCATCGGGGCACCGAACCGGCGTAGCCTCAATGGCTGAAAGATCGGCTGGGATCTCTTGTAAGATCACTTCGCCTACCTGGGAGGTAAAGCCGGTGATGGAGATGCCATATTTTTTCAGCATCAGCTTGGCAATGGCCCCGGCGACTACCCGGGCAATGGTTTCCCGTGCCGAAGAGCGCCCCCCTCCACGGTGATCGCGTACCCCATATTTGGCATCATAGGTATAATCGGCATGCGAGGGCCGGTAAACATCCTTAAGGTTGTCGTAATCGGCCGAATGCTGATCCTTATTCCAAATGGCAAAGGCCAGGGGGGTCCCGGTGGCTTTTCCTTCAAAAACACCTGACAAGAATTCCAGCCGATCCTTTTCATCACGTGGGGTGGTAATATTGGATTGTCCCGGCCGCCTACGATCCAGCTCCTGCTGAATAAACGCCATGTCCAGTTCCAGTCCGGGCTCCACCCCTTCGATAATCCCACCAATACCTCTACCATGTGACTCCCCAAAGGAAGTGAGTCGGAACAACCGACCAAAAGTGTTTCCAGCCATATTACATTTTTTAGTCTTATCTGAACAATGCGAAGGGTTAAAAATAACTTTTCCCGGGAAAAAGAGCAAAAAAAAGGTGTTCCAAACGGAACACCCATTATTCTTATCTGCCTTAAATCAACAGCTGCAACCACCGCCACAACCCCCTTCGGAGCCACAATGACCACTACCGCAAGAATCGGCAAGTTCATTCTCTAAAGCTTCGCGAACCTCTAAAACACTTCCTGAGAAATAGAGATTATCACCCGCCAGCGGATGATTAAAGTCCATTTTCACGGTTTCGTCGGTCACATCCAATACAATACCATTCAAACGATTACCATGTGCATCCTGCATTGGCACCGAGTTACCCATAGTAAGTATCGATTCGTCAATTTTTCCTTCCACCTCAAACAGGCTCTTGGGAAGATCCACGACAGCATCCTTGTTAATCTCACCATAAGCTTCAGCAGCTTTCAGTTCAAAATTGAAGTTATCGCCACTTTTCAATCCTTCCAGGTTCTGTTCAAACATTTCGAGCATCTTACCGGTTCCAAAAACAAACTGCAAAGGATTGTCTTTTCCGGTCTCCTCAACTAACTCTCCATTGGCCTCGTTCAGAAATAATTGATAAGAAAGGGACACAAATTTATTCTTTCCGATTTTCATCCGCACAATACTTTTATAATTAGAAATATGCGCAAAGGAACGCAGAATTTAATACTTATTCAAAAAAATGCGCCTAAAAATTTCCACTTTTGTAGATCGTAAGCGGCCTGCTACTGATTATTATCAATGGTCCGGCCACTATTTATGGTTTAAGAATTAAAAATACACACGATAAAAAACAGATTTCACACTATGGATAACAAAGTAATCATCATCACAGGCGCCTCGTCGGGCATTGGGCTGGAATGCGCCAGAGAATTTGCCGCCAGGGGCGCCCGGTTATCGCTTGCCGCACGCAGCACCGACAAGCTTGCTGAATTACAAAAAGAGCTGGAAACAAAGGGCCACCAGGTGCTGATAACGCCTACCGATGTAACCCGGGAGGATCAATGCAAAAACCTGATCAACAAAACAATAGACAAGTATGGTCGTATAGATATCCTGGTCAACAATGCAGGAATTTCCATGAGGGGATTGTTTAAGGACACTGACCTGGCTGTGCTCAAATCGCTCATGGATGTTAATTTTTGGGGAACGGTATATTGCACCAAATACGCTTTACCCGAACTGCTCAAGAGTAAGGGATCGGTGGTAGGGGTTTCTTCAATTGCCGGATTCATTGGGTTACCCGGCCGTACCGGCTATTCTGCCTCTAAATTTGCCATGCATGGCTTCCTGCAGACCCTGAGGGTCGAGAACCTAAAAACCGGCCTGCACGTTCTTATCGCCGCCCCGGGCTTCACGGCCTCCAATGTGAGAAAAGCCGCCTTAACACACGATGGCACACCCCAGGGCGAAACCCCCAGAAAAGAGGAGAACATGATGAGTGCCCGTGAAGTGGCCGGGCATCTGGCCAAAGCCATCATCAAACGCAAACGGACTCTCATTCTCACCTTCACCGAAGGCAAATTAACCGTTTTTCTAAGCAAATGGCTGCCCTCCCTGGTCGAAAAACTGGCCTATAGTCATATGGCTAAAGAGCCGGATTCCCCGTTTAAATAAAAGGGGATTTTCGAAACGACAACAATAAAAACCAGATACCCGAAAAATTAAAGCAACATGAAAGGCATCAGTGGTACCACTAAAATACGTGTGCGTTATGGCGAAACCGATCAGATGGGCATTGTCAATAATGCGGTTTACCCCAGTTATTTTGAGGTTGGGCGCACCGAGCTCTTCCGCCATCTGGGCCTCCCCTACGGTGAAATTGAAAAACAGGGAATTATGCTCCCCCTATCCGAGCTCAGAGTAAAATACCACCGCCCTGCTTTTTATGATGAGGACTTAACCATAGAGACCTCCGTTAAAGAATGGCCGGGGGCGAAGATCAGGTTCGAGTATCGTATTTACAATGAGAAGAAGACCCTTTTAGTAACAGGTGAAACCATTCTGGCTTATGTAAAAAGTGACACTCGGCGACCTACCAAAATTCCGCCCTTTATTGAATCGATAATAGCCCCATACTTCCCCTAAGAGGCAGCGATATGGGTTTCAATGGGTTTAAAAAAACTCTTTGACCCCATTCTTTTTCGGGTAGTTACCAAACGTACTCCTTAAGCATCCATACAAAAAAGGCAATAAGCACAAAAACGATAATGAGAGAACCGGCAATCTTATTGATCCAGAAGAGACGCCTTAAATTAATTCTGGAACGAAACAGACCCACCAACGAAGTCAGAATCAACCACCATAAGGAGGCTCCTAAAAATACCCCCCCAATAATGAGTAACTGACCCACCAGGCCCATACTTGGTTGTACCACTCTAAAGCTCGCAAAAAAGCCAATAAAGAGAAAAATAGCGAAAGGATTGCTGATGGTTAGCAGAAAGGTGGAGGCAAAATCATGAAAAAGTGAATTACTTTTTCCCTTTTGACGCCTCAACTGAACGGCTGGATTAGTCCTGAAGATGTTAATGCCCAGGGCCAGCAATACCACTACCCCAACAAGTTGAATCCAGAATATTTGAGATTCTATAAATGAAACGATATAAGACAAACTAAAACCGGCAATAATGGCATAAATGGTATCGGACAAGGCAGCCCCAAGGCCGGAAGTAAAACCCGACAATCGCCCTTTTTGCAAGGTGCGTTGAATACACAATACCCCAATGGGTCCCAAAGGAACAGATGCTGAAAAACCAACAAGCATTCCGTCAACTACTGTACTCCAAAACATGTCTTCTCTTTAAGTGTCCGATCCTCCTTCCTTTCCGACCGGCTTGGCTCCTACTTTCTTTCTGCAAAGATTGGAAAATGAGCCCTTATAAAAAAATAAAATTACGAATGGCCTACAAATGAGGAAATTAAATTTTTTGTGCCTCATGCCTTCCAAAAAAAGAGGTATTCTCCCTTTTCCTCAACAAATACCCCTGGTTAATTATGGAATCCCAAAAGAAAACCGATAAAAACAGATCGATCTGGCAACCGGCGTCAAATTAATTGGTAGGAAATCCAGTAAAAAAACCGAAATTTATAGAAACTTTAAGGGCTCATTCCCGAGAACAAATTATATTTGTCACCGAAAAACAGACTTAATCAAATGGAAACAATTTACTTATTAATTGTAGGCGTTCTTTTTCTCCTGGCTATCTCTGACTTAATTGTTGGGGTTAGCAACGATGCTGTTAATTTTCTGAATTCGGCAATAGGGGCCAAAGTAGCCTCCTTTAAGGTCATCATGATCATCGCTGCACTGGGGATCTTTCTGGGAGCAACCTTCTCGGGGGGCATGATGGAGGTGGCACGGAAAGGAATTTTCAATCCTCAGCATTTCCTCTTCCATGAGATCATGATCATATTCCTGGCGGTGATGCTCACCGACGTGATTCTTTTGGACCTCTTTAATTCATTTGGGTTACCCACGTCTACCACCGTTTCAATTGTGTTTGAACTGCTGGGAGCGGCCATCGGAATTGCCATCCTTAAAGCCGCTAATAATCCGGATATGAATGTGGCCGAATACATCAACTCGGCTAAAGCGCTGGCCATAATATCGGGAATCCTTATCTCCGTGATCGTCTCTTTTTCAGCCGGATTAATTGTGCAATTTTTTACGCGGCTTATTTTTTCCTTCAACATTACCAAACGGCTTAAATATCTGGGCTCCCTCTGGGGAGGAATTGCCATCACGGCTATCACCTATTTCCTGCTTGTCAAAGGGGCCAAAGGCGCCACTTTTATGTCGGAGGAGACTCAGCAATGGATTACAGATAACAGTACGTTAATCATTGTATACAGCCTTTTTGCCTGGACAATCCTTCTTCAACTGGGGCAATGGCTCTTTAAGCTCAACACGCTTAAGCTCATCGTTCTGGTGGGCACCTTTGCCCTGGCCATGGCCTTTGCGGGAAACGACCTGGTGAACTTCATTGGGGTACCTCTGGCCGGCATGCAATCTTTTAAGATTTTTGCATCCACTCCGGGAGCCACCCCGGATAACCTATTGATGGCCTCCCTGGCAGGAAAGGTCAAAACGGAATCCTATTTACTGGTTCTGGCAGGTCTAATAATGGTGGTTACGCTTTGGACCTCCAAGAAAGCCAGAAAAGTAGTCAAGACCTCCCTCGACCTGAGTCGCCAATCCGAAGGCGAGGAACGATTTGGCTCCTCCTATCTGGCACGTACCATTGTCCGGGGCTCTATTGCCATGGGCAATTCGGTCAGCAAAGTCATCCCCCCCCCTGTTTTAAAAGTTATTCACAGGCAATTCGACAGCACCTCTTATGAAGAAGAAAAGCAAAAGATGGGTAAAGAGGCCCCCGTATTTGATGCGCTTAGAGCCTCAGTAAACCTGGTCGTGGCCAGTATTCTTATTGCTTTGGCCACCTCCTTAAAGCTGCCTTTATCGACCACCTATGTTACCTTCATGGTCGCCATGGGCACTTCGCTGGCCGATCAGGCCTGGGGACGTGAAAGTGCTGTCTACCGGATCACCGGTGTGCTTTCGGTCATTGGAGGGTGGTTCTTTACGGCCTTCTCAGCTTTTACGGTAGCCTTTGTGATGGCCAACATCATGATGTTTGGCGGCAACTGGTCCATCCTGGTTCTGGTAATAATAGTGGGCTTTTTACTGGTTCGTTCCAACTCGGTTTCAAAGAAGAGAAAACTGGAGCAAACCAGATTTGGCGAATATGAAATCGAAGAGATCAACGGCCAGATACTTTCAGAGAGAGTACTTGAAAAATGCAAAATCAGCGTCGCCGGCATTCTTAAGGAGATTTCTAAACTCTATTCAGGATCCATAAAATACCTTCAGGGGGAAGATCGTAAGAAACTAAAAGAAGTGGTCTCGGAAGTTAACCGCCTGAACAAGGAAACCAAAAAGTTAAAATCCAACATCTACAACACGGTTCGTAAATTACAGGAAGAATCCATTGATTCAGGCCTTTACTATGTTCAGGTACTGGATTATTTAAGAGAAACAGCTCATTGTCTCACCTATATTTCCGAGCCGTTTTTTGAGCATCTCGACAATAACCATAAACCCCTGTCGGCGGATCAATTCGAAGATCTCAAGCACCTCAACAAAGAAGTGCAAAAATTAATTTTTGATTCTGTTGAGATGATTCAAAAATCAGAATACTCAAAACTTCAAACCCTGATAGAACAACAAACCACGATCCTGGATCACCTTCGAATGCTTCGCAAAAACCAGCTCAAACGCATTAAAAAGGAGAAACAGGGCACCAAGGTTAGTATGCTTTACCTCTCCATGTTGCATGAGACCCAAAACATGCTGTTGCATCTGATCAACCTGTTGAAAGCTCAACGCGATTTTGAAGCCAATGGAAAATAAAATGAGCTGATATTACCAACCCTTTGAAAGCAAATCCTGAGCGGAGGGTAATTTGTTGGGATACAACGGGAAAGAGCCGGATGAACTCTTAGATACCTTTTAAGCCTACCCCTCTGCATTGAGGGGGTAGGCTTTATATAACGCTGAAGCCATAAATACAGAACAGTAAAAGCTGGAGTGCCCTCCTTCCTGCCTGCTTTCCACGAAGAATAGTTTTTTTGCCAAGGGCACCATGGGGTTAACCACCTCGGGAGATTAACCAAGCAGGAATTCAATGGCTCACCTTTCATGAAGATAGATGCCTCAGTATGGGGGGAATAAAAAAAAAGGACTCTTTCACCAAATCAGGCATCGCTATCTCCCGGGTGGGATGATACCCCGGAAGGAAAAAAAGCCAAAGAGCTGTGCCGTGCGGGATTAACTTAGGCTGACCCTTATTTGGAGATCAAATTGATATCATTCATTAATTTGTCGCGATAGGACTTCCCAATGGGAACAATCTTGGTCCCCGTAATGGTTTTGATATACACCGAATTGTCTTCAATCATCTTGATCTTACTGAAGTTGACAATAAAGGAACGATGAATTCTCATAAATCGGTCGGCGGGCATCTTATCCGATATCGCCTTCATGGTGAAATGAATGGTATACTTCTCTTTAAACGTATTAAGAACCACGTAATTCTCAAGAGCTTCGATCCAAAGAATATCGTCGTATTTGATCCTTACCAGTGATCCGTTGTTTTTAATAAAGATCTCGGTGCTTTGTTTTACGGGGCTTTCCTTCTTATCGAAGCGCTCACGTGCCCGGTTAACGGCTTTTATAAATCTGCCATACTGAACGGGCTTTAGAAGATAATCGGCCACGTCGTATTCATATGATTCAAGAGCATACTTCTCCTGAGAGGAGTAGATAATCACCTGTGGGATGATTTCCAGTGACTCTAAGAACTCAATTCCCGACATCTCCGGCATCTCAATATCCAGGAATATAAGATGTACGGCTTCCACATCGGGATGGCTCAAAGCATTCATTGCATCTACGGCACTGGAAAACGAACCGGTGAGCTGGAGACCTTCTGTTCTTTCTACAAACTCTTCAATAATTTTTATAGACAACTTGTCATCATCAACAATAATGCAATTCATAGAATCAGATTTTGGTCAAAAATACTAAATTAAAAAGATAAATCCACTGGTAAATTGCGTCTTTTTATCCACCAGTGGCCAAAATTCTTTGACAAGTTAATTATTTTTCTGAAATATTTTACCTTTATCGAAAAGATATCATCCTCCGAAAATGATCCAAAATACTGTTATTTAGATCAATTCGATCACCAGAATTTTAAATCACTAAAATAATTTAATCTTACACAAAAAGAGAGTGAATCAATTGATGATACACCCTCTTTTCGTTATTCAAAAAAACACAAAACTAATTCACCGCATCGGTTAAATCACTTCCGGCTTTAAACTTAACCACTTTTTTAGCTGGAATTTTAATTTCTTTACCTGTTTGAGGGTTTCTTCCAGTCCGTGCACTTCTTTCTGAAATAGAGAAAGAACCAAAACCAACAAGCGCAATACGGTCTCCTTTTTTCAATGCATCACCAGTAACATCGATGAAACTATCCAATGCTTTTTTGGCATCAGCTTTAGTCATACCAGATTTCCCGGCAATTGCTTCAATCAGTTGAGCTTTGTTCATAATAAAAATTTTTTTAGGGTTAAAAAATGAGCTTCACAATCTTCTTTACACAAATATAGACGGTTTTTAGTGTATACCAAATTAGAAACCACTAAAAATGGACTAAAAGCAAATTTTTTTCCATAAAAATAAAGAAAAACACCATCAGCAACATTTTTTTCTCTATTCTAGGGGCCTCGGGCACTTGTTTAGCCAAAAAAATCCCTCCATTTATTGGGGATAAAACGAGGGTTACATTATGATAAATTAAGGCATCTTTTTTACTTCTCTCCTATATTATCCACAACCAATCTGTCTTCTATCATGCGGTTGTTGTATTGTTGAATAAACGCCTTCATCAGATCTTCAGCTTCCTTGACGCCTGCCTTTCCCAACAAATTATCATGTTGAAGGGGATCATCCTTTAAATTATAGATGCCGGTAATCACCTTTTCATTAAAATAGAGTACCCAATCGTGATAAAGAAACTGGTAGGACTCATTAAAATAGTTAATCACAAACCGATCTTCAGGGTTTGTATTCAACAAATCATTTCCAAAGGCAATATACGGCTTGTCAAATCCTACGTACGACAAAACCGTTGGCATGATATCTATTTGCTGGGCCAGGCCAATGTCCCGATGCTTCAACTCACCACCCGGCTTATAAAATACGATGGGGATGGCAAAATTGGCCACATTGGTCTTGTAGGCCTCGTGGAAAGGGATGGTGCAATGGTCGGCAGTGATCACGAACAGGGTATTTTGAAACCAATCCTTTTGGGAGGCCGTCTCAAAAAATTTCCGGAGAGCCATATCGGTATAACCCATACATTCGTGCAATGGCAGAGGCCCTTTGGGGAAAACCCCTTTATATTTCTCAGGAACTTCAAATGGGTGGTGCGAAGAGACCGAAAATATAGTGGTAAGGAAAGGTTCTCTTAGCTGAGTCATTTGTTGGGCAAAGAACTGAAAAAAGGGCTCGTCCCAAATTCCCCAGATCCCGTCGAAATCGTCATCGTTGTTGTACTCCGTTTTACCCACATAGTGGGCGTAACCAGCCATTTTCGAAAACGACAAAAAACCCATAGAGCCATTGGGGGCTCCATGATAAAATACCGTTTCGTATCCAATGCCCGAAAGCAGACTGGCCATACTATTAATCTTGTTGGAAGCGTACTCCGAAACCACATAGGGTTGCATCAAAGCCGGAATAGAGGCAATGATAGAAGGCATGGCATCGATGGATTTGCGTCCATTGGCATAGGCCTGCTCAAAAACCAGGGATTCACTAATTAAGCTATCCAGAAATGGGGTGTAGCCCTTATAGGTTCCTCCATCTAAAGTTTTGTTTAAGGCGCCAATATGTTCCCGGCCAAAACTCTCCAGGATGATGATGACCACATTGGGCTTATTTCGTTCACCTATACTATCGCTGGGGATGAGCCCTTCGGATTCATGGTGAACGGGCGAATATAACGAATGCAATTCCGCAGGGTCCTCAAAATAGTGCACCGGATTAAAGACCTTCTTCCCAAGCGTACGAATAATGGAAAAAGGAGTATTCAAAACCACAGCGACCTCCTCGGGACTGCTCACATACCTCCCGGCATTGCTGATGTTGATTGGTCGCGTACTGTGCCGCCAGCCACCCCGTATGCCCACTACGGTAAAACCTGAAAACACCGTCAAAAAAAGAAGCCCCACTAAACCATAATACCATCCGGACGAGAACTTGATTGGTTTTGGCTTTAAACGACCGTAAAACCAAACCAACAGAACCATCAAGGCCACCCAGAACAAAGTGGCCTGCCAATAATCGATGATAAACCGGCTCCATAAAACGCCCAGGTTTTCTTCATTCCCAAAAATATCGAAAACACTTGAGGTGGTACGTTTAAGGGTGAAGCGATAATAGATAAAATCGGAAACATTCATTGCCAATCCCAATCCATTGGTAAGGATAAAAAGCCACTTTAACACTCCCTGATACCAATTCCTGAACTTAAAAGTGAAGGGTAACAGAAAAAGTAAAATATAAAGCGCATTAACATATAGCAACCCGCTTAAATCGAATTTCAGGCCCCCCAATAAGATGGCGTCGAAAGTTCGGGGGCCAATATTGGGGAAAGAATCGAAATTAAAAATATAAAACCCAATACGACAGAGGGTATAGAGCACCATCAGGAAAAGGAACCGGGCTACCAGTACCAAATATTCATTTAGTTGATACGGACGTTTCATAAAAAAACTGTAATAAGTATCCAAAAGAGAATCCAATACGATAAAACACACAAAGGTATCACAAATTTATAAATACCGGATTAACCCTTTATAAATAAAAGGTAAATTATACTTTTATAAAGCCCGCCAAAACATCAGGATTTCAACCACTTGACTCCCACCCTACAACAAATACACAACATAATCTCACCCAAAGAACTCTGTCAAACCAAACAATATAGAAAGATCATTGTTGAAACCCGAAACAAAAACTACTTTAAACCTAACGTATGAGGATTGTAATTTTTTCCCTTCTATTTTTGATTTCAGCCCCTCTATGGGCTCAAAAAGGGGCCATCAGCGGCCTGGTTACCAATTCCGGAGAGAATAATCCATTGGAATATACCAGCGTGGCCGTATATCAAAGCCAGGACACGACTTTGGTGGCAGGTACACTTACTGATGAGAACGGACTTTTTAAATTTGAAGACATAAAACCGGGCAGCTATTTTCTACGAATACAATATTTAGGATACCAGCGTAAACAAACCGATAACTTCACGCTTAAAAACCAGCAACGAATAGAACTGGGAGGTATAACACTCTATCCTGCCACACAAAACATCGACGAAGTAAATATTACGGCCAACCGAATAAGTGTAATGAATAAGCTCGACAAACAAACCTACGATGCCGGTCAGTTTGGTGCCGCCAAAGGAGGGTCGGCCATCGATGTTTTGAAAAATATGCCGTCGGTAGCCGTAAACGGAATGGGCGAAATTACCATGAGAGGCTCTTCTGGCTTTCTGGTGTTAATAAATGGGAAGCCTGTCCTGACCGATCCCCAAACAGCTCTTAGTCGGCTACCCGCCAATTCCATCGGAAATGTAGAGCTCATCACCTCCCCTTCCGCAAAATATGACCCCGACGGCAAAAGCGGCATCATTAATATCACCACCAAAGAGGGAACGGCAAACGAAACCGGATTTCTTGTAAATGCCAGCTACGGCCTGCCAGGCACCACCGACTTTGGAAACAGTCGTGATGCCAAACGGTTTGGAGCCGATGCCAGCTATCACTTCCAAAAAGACAAATGGAATGTTTCTTTGTCGGGTAATTACACCAGAAACGACCTGGCCGGATATCGCGAAGGAGATGTTTACACTCAAAATACCACCGAAAACACACTTACCCGCTTCCCTTCGGAAGGCGAGCGCAGTTTTGAAAGATACAACTATGCGGTCAGAGCTTCCGTGGATTTCCAGGCCAATAAACAGAACGCCTTTTCAGTGGGTCTCTTTACCGGAAAACGTTACCAGGAACGCGATGCCAACATCTTCTACCACAATACGACCTGGACCCTCGACACCAACGAAAAAATCAATGAATCGCCCTATTACAATGCCAACAAGCAGATAAAGCAAGGAACTTTTACCCTGGGAGATTTCAATTATACCCACACCTTTAACAACCACTCAACGCTAACGACTGCTTTTTTATACGAATACGATGACTTATTTGGAACCACTCACAACCGGAACCTTACTGAACCCGGGGGACAAATGATTCAATACGTTCAAAATCCCTACCAAAAGCCCATCGATGGTTATCGGGTTAAACTGGATTACGCCATCGATATTGGAAAAGGCAAGCTCGAAAGCGGCTATCAATACCGCAACGATTCTCAGGATGGAAAATTTGATTACAGCGTTTCACCATTAGCTTCAGATCCATTAAATGCAGACCAATTCAGAGGTACGGCTCTATCCAAAAACCAGACCCACTCTCTATACGGCCAGTATTCAGGAAGTTCGGAGAGACTCGAATACATTGTGGGGCTGCGATTCGAAGATTCCCGAAGAACGGTTGAGTTATCTTTCGATCCTCAAAAGCATGTATTAGAACTCTCCAACCTATTCCCCTCGGCAAATATCCTATATGCCCTACAGCCCGAACTTAAACTTAAGGCCGGTTTCAGCCGCCGAATCCAGAGGTCGACCAACAATCAGCTCAACCCAATCCCGGAAAGAGAACATTCGGAGACACTTGAAGTAGGCGATCCTGACCTTCGCCCCGAACTGATAAACCTGGCTGAAATAGGCTTAACCAAACAGTTTAAGGAGGGGAGTTCCCTCTTTGTTACCGCCTATTTTCAGGCAAGCAAAGATCCCGTCCAACGGGTAAACAGTGTCTATGCCGATAGCATCTTAAACAGGGTATATACCAATGTAGATAATGCCAGAACCACGGGTATTGAATTAGGGGCCAATCTGCACCCGGCAAAATGGTGGAATCTCTATTTTGGGGGAAACTTCTATCATCAAACCTACGAAGGCGACCTTAGACTATTAAATGAGCCGGTGATAAAAATAGACCATTCAGGTTCGGCATACTCCCTAAATGCCAATTCTACCTTTAAGCTAACCTCTTCATGGAATCTGGAAGCCAATGTCAACTATCTTTCCAGCCGTCCTACAGCCCAGGGAGAAGATTCCAGATATCTGATTCCCAACCTTTCGCTGCGCAAGACATTTTTTGATAACCAGTTGACAGCTACCGTGCAATGGCAAAACATAGATCTGGGAATGAACGAATCGAACCGCCAGCGAATTACAACCTGGGGGGATGACTTCAGAACCACCACCAACTACATCTACGAAACAGATTTTGTGATGGTAAACCTAAGCTATAAACTCAACTGGAAAAACGGACGAAACAGACTTCCATCCAGCGAGTTTGGCGAAAAAGAGTTTTAATGTTTTGCCTGCTTATCAGAAATGAGATCACCAATGAATAGAATTTCACCCGAAGAGTAGGCAAATCCTCAGAAAAAGATGACTTTTGTAAAAAAATCATCGATGCAAAGCATTACCCGGAACCTTTTAAAAATGCATTGGATTGTATTCATCTACGGTTTCACGGCTATTTTAGGCAAACTCATCACTCTGGATGCCATTGAATTGGTCTGGTATCGTATGTTCATTGCCTTTTTTTCCCTTGGGGTTCTGCTTAAAATACGGAAACGCTCCCTGGCAACCCCCTGGAAATCGGCAGCCGGCATGATCGGGGTGGGCTTCGTGGTCGCTTTTCATTGGATCGCGTTTTTCCATGCCATTAAAATTAGCACCATTTCGGTAACGCTGGGTTGCATGGCTTCCACCACTCTGTTTGCCAGCCTTCTGGAACCGGCTTTAATGAAACGCCCAATCGTTTGGCTGGAGGTGGTGGTTGGCCTTTTCATCATCCTGGGTCTCTACATCATATTTCAGTTTGAGCCCGATCATATCGCGGGAATCCTCACGGCCCTGGCGGCAGCCTTCCTGGCAGCCCTTTTTACGGTTTTAAACAAACGATTGTTAGACCACCACCGCCCGCTGGTCATCAGCCTTTACGAAATGGGTGGCGGCTTTTTGGCCATCACCCTTTTCATGCTTCTCAACGGCACCTTCACCCGGGGGTTGCAATTGCCTGTTATTTCCGATTGGTTTTATCTTCTTCTGCTTGGCAGCGTATGCACGGCCTATGCCTTTGCCGTAAGCATAAAGGTGATGGATATCCTCTCGGCCTATACCACGGTATTGATCATTAACCTGGAACCGGTTTATGGAATCCTGTTGGCCTTCCTCTTTTTCGGCGACTCGGAATATATGTCGGCTGGATTTTACGCAGGCACGCTCATCATTCTGGCCGCGGTTCTTCTTTTTCCCATTATGACCAAAAGGCTGAGTCTAAAAAAAGCATCACCCGATAATTAACCTGTTCCACTCCTACCCCTTCCCCTTCAGGGTATTGCGGGCGGCCAGAAGCTGAGTCAAGGCCTGCTTGATGACCTCGCGCGAGGAAGCCACATTGAGCCGTTGAAAGCCTTCTCCCTGACTGCCAAAAGCGGGGCCATCGTTCAAGCCCAACCGGGCCTCTTCGATGATAAACCGCTTCAGTTCGGAAGGAGCCATCTTCCAGGCAGAGAAGTCGAGCCACATCAGATAAGTGGCCTGCGGCCGATGCGCCTTAACTTCGGGCATCTCCTTTGCTAAAAAGCGCAACACCAAATCGATATTCCCCCGGATATAAACTTTAAGCTGTTCCAGCCAGGGGCCACCCTGCTTGTAGGCGGCCTCCAGGGCCACCGCCCCGAACATATTCCCGGTAAAGAGATGAAAGGCTTGTATCTGCTCTTTCATCGACACCATCAGCTCACGGTTGGGAACCACGATATAAGAAGTATTGAGACCGGCAATATTAAAAGTCTTACTGGGGGCCATACAGGTAATGGTATTGGCCGCCAGCTCCCGGCTCAACGAAGCCATGGGCAGATGCACAAATCCATTCAGAGTAAGGTCGGCATGAATCTCATCCGAAACCACCAGCACCTTGTGGCGCAGACAAATTTCACCCAGCCGTTCCAATTCGGCCTTTTCCCATACCCTGCCAACCGGATTATGGGGATGGCAAAACAGCATCAGTTTAACAGCAGGATCGGCCACCACCTGTTCAAGATGGTCAAAATCCATGTGGTACCCCCCCGGAGTGTTGACCAATGGGTTTTCCACCACCTCCCGTTCATGATCCTTTATCACATTAAAAAAAGGCGGATAAACCGGGGGCTGTATCACTACCTTATCACCGGGTTTTGTAAAGGCCTGTACCGCCAATACCAAGGTGGGCACCACACCGGGTGTATATTCAATCCAGCCGGGCTCTGTTTCCCAGTTATGCTGCCGTTTGAGCCAGTCTGCAATGGCTGAAAAAAAAGTGTCACCCCGGCTGGTATACCCATAAATGGGATGCTTAGCCCGCTCACAAATAGCCTGGCTCACCGCTTCCGGAACCGCAAAATCCATGTCGGCCACCCAAAGGGGAAGCACCTCTTCTGACCCAAATACTTTTTTTCTGAATTCCAGTTTTAAAGCCTCTGTTCCGGCTCTATCTATCTTCTTGTCAAAATCCATACAATCATCAAAAAAAAGCCGCAAAAACAGATCCTCCCGGGACCTGCCTTTACAACCAAATTTAACTTTTACGCAACTATAAATCAGACTCTTATTTGTCCTTTAATTCCACCTTAACCTGCGGGTAATACCCCACAAAACCACAACCGCTCTGTTAACCTTTACAATAATCCTGGTACACCCCTATAATTCCATCTTTCAGTTCAATTTCCGCCTTAAAACCCAGGTTATTAAGTCTGGAAACATCCAGAAGTTTCCGGGGGGTTCCGTCGGGTTTAGTGGCATCCCACTCAAGGTCTCCTTTAAAACCAACAACCTCTTTAACCAGACCGGCCAACTGAGCGATAGAGAGATCCTCTCCCACCCCAATATTGATATGGGTATTACGTACCTCACTGAGTCCACGCTCCTTCACGACCTCGTTAAAATCGACATTCTCCATCAGATACACACAGGCTTTCGCCAGATCGGAGGAGTGTAAAAATTCCCGAAGAGGGGTACCTGTTCCCCACAAGTTCAGCTGAACCCTTTCCCCCTTCCGGAAGAGGCCAAAGGGCTCGAGTTTTTTCTCCAGATCCACATCCGGCAAATCAGTGTCAATTCCTTCCACCGGTCTCCTGGTCAAATCCTCCCGTATGCCTTGCAGATTGTTCTGCATCAACAGTTTGCCCAGGTGCATCTTCCGCACCAAAGCAGGCAGCACATGCGAACCTATAAGGTTGTAATTATCGTTAGGCCCATAAAGATTGGTGGGCATAACCGAAATAAAATTGGTCTGGTACTGCACATTATAGGCCTCGCACATCTTCATGCCGGCAATCTTGGCAATAGCATAAGGTTCATTGGTATATTCGAGCACATCGGTAAGCAGATACTCCTCCTTCATCGGCTGGGGACAATTCTTGGGATAGATACATGAACTACCCAAAAAGAGCAATTTTTTCACCTCATATTTCCAGGCAGAATGAATTATATTATTCTGAATCTGAATGTTATGATATATAAAATCGGCTCTGTAAATACTGTTGGCCATGATGCCCCCCACGCGGGCCGCCGCCAAAAAAACGTATTCAGGTTGCTCAGACTCAAAAAATGTTTGAGTAGCCGCCTGATTGGAAAGGTCGAGTTGTTTATGCGGGCGTAAGAGCAAATTGTGGTACCCACGAGCTCTCAACTCCCGGACTATGGCCGATCCCACCAGCCCATTATGTCCAGCTACAAATATTTTACTTCCAGGTTTCATCCGAATATTATTTGTTTTTTATTGAACCCCGACTTGACCGGGGAACCCTTTTGAGAGCCATCCTAACGCAAAAACGGAACTCAAAGAAAGACTCCTGAGATCGTCTGTTAGGGGAGTCCTCCAGCAAGGATCATTTCTCTATTCGAAATAGTTAAGGGTTTTATACCCTCCATCTTTGAGGTACTTATCCCTGTTCATTAGTTTCACATCCGACTCAACCATTTCCTTGACCAAAGACTGGAGATCGTATTTAGGCTCCCATCCTAATTTCTCCATGATTTTGGCTGGATCGCCAATAAGCAGATCCACTTCGGTGGGTCTGAAATAACGTGGATCTACCGCCACCACACAGGTACCCTTGGGCACCTGATACCTGGGGTCGTCACAGGCAGAGATATACCCTTTTTCGTTGGCTCCTTCTCCTTTAAATTCCACTCCGATGCCGAGTTGGGCAAAGGCCATGGTAACCATATCGCGAACAGTGGTGGTCACACCGGTAGCCACCACATAATCATCGGCCGCATCCTGCTGAAGCATCAGATACATGGCCTTGACGTAATCTTTAGCATGCCCCCAGTCGCGGCGTGCCGAAAGATTCCCAAGATATAACTGATCCTGGAGTCCCAGAGCAATGCGGGCCACAGCACGGGTAATTTTGCGCGTCACAAAGGTTTCCCCCCGAATGGGCGATTCATGATTGAATAGTATGCCGTTACAGGCATAGATCCCATAAGCTTCGCGGTAATTAACGGTTATCCAATAGGCATACAATTTTGCCACCGCGTAAGGCGAGCGGGGATAAAAAGGAGTCTTCTCGGTTTGGGGCACTTCCTGAACAAGGCCGTAGAGTTCGCTGGTGGAAGCCTGGTAGAACCGGGTTTTCTCACCCAATCCCAACAGGCGAATCGCTTCGAGGATACGGAGTGTACCGATACCATCGGCATTGGCCGTATATTCGGGGGTATCAAAACTCACCCCCACGTGCGACATAGCCGCCAAATTATATATCTCATCGGGTTGCACCTCCTGCACAATCCGGATCAGATTGGTAGAGTCGGTTAAATCGCCATAATGAAGAAAAAAATTGCGGTTTTCAACATGGGGATCCTGATAGAGGTGATCGATGCGTTCGGTGTTGAACATGGAACTCCGGCGCTTAAGCCCATGAACGATATAACCTTTTTTCAGAAGGAATTCCGAAAGGTAAGCCCCGTCCTGACCGGTAACGCCGGTTATTAAAGCAACTTTGGCCATAAAGATCGATTTTATAACATTATTTTAACTAAGTGGTACAAGAAATATAATCGTGGCAGGTCCCCCGGACTCAATTAGGAGAAACTCCTTATTTTGCATTTTCCATGGGTGGTTTTGTCTCATGTTAAAGATCCCGGCTTCATTTTCGACCATCCTTCCTTCATTTGTGGAGAGGGCAAAAACGAAGAAACACCCCTTATTTGGACGATAAGCTATCCCAATACCACTGAATAGCCTCTTCCAACCCCGCTTCCACTTCATATTGCGGATTATAGCCCAAAAGAGTACGGGCTTTATCAATGGAGGCCAGGGAATGGGGTACGTCACCACGCCGCAGGGGACCATATTCTATGGGGACTTCCGAAATAGAAGGATCGAACTGAGAGAGGAATTTTTTTAGATAGGCCAATAATTCATTCAATGAAGTACGGTTTCCACAAGCAACATTGTAAACCGTATTGACCGCCTCTTTATTGGTTGCTAACGCAGCCAGCTCATTGGCCTGAACCACATTAGCCACATAGGTAAAGTCCCTGGAGAAGGAACCATCACCATTTACCACAGGTGGTTTTTTATCGATCAGGCTGCTCACAAATTTGGGGATAACCGCTGCATAAGCACCGTTTGGATCCTGACGAGGACCAAACACATTGAAGTAACGCAACCCTACAATCTCCATGTCATAGAGCTGTGCAAAAACATCGGCATAGAGTTCGTTCACATATTTGGTGACCGCGTAGGGAGAAAGGGGCTTCCCTATGCGCGCTTCCACCTTAGGCATCTCTTTGCTGTCGCCATAAGTAGAGGAGCTGGCAGCATACACCAATCGCTTCACCCCAGCATCGCGGGCAGATACCAGAATATTAAGGAACCCACTGACATTCACCTCATTGGAAGTCAACGGATCGTTGATGGATCGGGGCACCGAACCCAGAGCGGCCTGATGCAAAACAATGTCCACCCCTTTCATGGCCTCACGACACACCTCTAAATCCCTGATATCCCCTTCGATAAGATGAAAATTGGAAAGGCTTTGGAAAGGCTCTATATTGGCGCGTTTCCCGGTGGCAAAATTATCAAGACAGACCACCTGGTTATTCTGCTTAACAATTTTTTCGATAATATTGGACCCGATGAACCCTGCCCCTCCGGTCACCAACACTTTTTTTCCCTTGATTGCTGTCATAATGTAATTGAGAAATATGAATTATAACACAATATTGAAAAAAAAAAGCGGCCCATGGCCGCTTTTTTGATATAAGTTGTTAATTATTTGGCAAAACTAATAGCCCTGGTTTCCCGGATAACGGTAATTTTTACCTGTCCCGGATAAGTCATCTCCGTTTGAATTTTCCGTGCGATATCGGTCGACAGCTCTTCGGCTTCCCTATCGGTCACCTTCTCACTGCCCACAATAACCCGCAGCTCCCTACCCGCCTGAATGGCATAAGTCTTAAGCACTCCGGGGTAAGATAAGGCCAGGGTCTCCAATCCTTTAAGTCGTTTAATGTAAGCTTCCACCACCTCACGACGGGCACCGGGCCGGGCACCTGAAATAGCATCACATACCTGAATAATGGGAGAAATCATGCTGGTCATTTCCACCTCATCGTGGTGGGCACCAATGGCATTACAGATATCGGGTTTCTCCTTGTATTTCTCGGCCAGTTTCATCCCTAAAATAGCGTGGGGCAATTCCGGATCCTCGTCACTCACTTTACCAATATCGTGCAGCAGACCAGCCCTCTTGGCCGACTTGGTACTCAGGCCTAACTCCGAGGCCATAATGGCACATAAATTAGCTGTTTCACGACTGTGCTGGAGCAGATTCTGACCATACGATGAACGGTATTTCATCTTTCCGATCAACTTAATCAACTCGGGATGCAAACCATGTACGCCTAAATCGATGGCCGTACGCTTACCGGTTTCTATCATCTCCTCTTCTACCTGCTTGCGCACCTTGTTAACCACCTCTTCGATACGGGCCGGGTGAATACGTCCATCGGTAACCAATTGATGTAAGGCCAACCGGGCCACTTCACGGCGTTGGGGGTCAAAGCCCGAAAGCACGATGGCCTCAGGGGTATCATCCACGATGATCTCGATGCCGGTGGCGGCTTCCAGGGCGCGAATATTACGTCCCTCCCGTCCAATGATCCGGCCTTTAATCTCATCCGAATCGATGTGAAAGATGGTCACCGAATTTTCGATAGCTGTTTCGGTAGCCACCCGCTGAACCGTTTGAAGCACAATCCGCTTAGCCTCTTTATTGGCATTAATGCGGGCTTCGTCCATGATGTCGTTAATGTAAGACATGGCCTCGGTTTTGGCTTCCGCTTTCAACGATTCCATAAGCATCTCACGAGCCTCCTCGGCCGACATGCTGGCAATCGTTTCTAACTGCTCCACCTGACGTTTATGCGTCCGCTCCAGATCTTCACTTTTCTTTTCGACCAACTCCAACTGTTGGGTCAGATTTTCACGAATGGTGTCGTTTTCTTTCTTCTTACGCTGCAGCTCCTCCATGTGTTGAGAATAAGCAGTCTCTCTTTGCTTAAGCTTGTTTTCGATACTAACAACCTTGGCATTACGGTTATTGATCTCTTTTTCATGTTCGGCCTTCAGCTGAAGAAACTTCTCTTTAGCCTGCAGAATCTTCTCTTTTTTAATGACTTCTGCTTCCGCCCTGGCTTCATGAATAATTTTCCGGGATCGCGAGGAGAGGGCCTTGTAAATAAGGACCCAAGCCAAACCCGCGCCGGCTAAAAATGCGATTACTCCTATTAGTATATTCATTTCCCTTGCATTTAACTATTAATTTAACAAAAAAAACCGCATCTTTTTCCTGAACTCATCAGTGATGTCAATACACGAACATTCACATCTTCAGGAAAAAACGCGGGTAAAACTCCTATAAAACAACAACGAATTATTGTTCCTGTTCTTCAGTTAGGATTGCTTCCAATTTATCGTTTAAGTCTTTTACTGCATTGGCCAAAGGCACATGATCGTGGCTGTTTTCCAGTTCCAACATTTTAATAACATACTGTAACGCCGCCATGGCTAAAAAATCACGAAGGTCTTTGTCATGATACCTTTGTTTATACTGTAAAACCTTTTCATTAATGAGACGTGCAGCTTTCCGGATCTTTTCTTCATCTTCCCGCTCAATACGGAGAGGATAATAACGATCGGCCACCTTTACTTTTATGGAAAGCTTGTCATCCATTTTTATCTGCTTAACGATTCAATAGAGCAATACACTTATCAATTTCCCGCACAAGTTGGTTAATCCTTCTTTTGGTCTGTTGAATCTCTTCCGGCGAGGATTCAAACACCCGCGCCATTTTCAACTGACCATACTGTTCTTCAATCTCTGTTTTGGAATCAACAACCTTTTTTAACTGGCTGGTAAGCTGCGTCACCTCATTTTTCAACATTCGGTTTTCCTGCCGAACATTTCTATAAAGTTCGGTGAGACGATCGATTCGCTTGTCCAACTCAACTGCCAGGTCGATATTCGGATTAACCATTGTCAATTTTTCCTTCACAAAGTTAACATTGGCACCAAAATTAAAAAAAAATCGGGAATATCTTTTAAACCTTTCATTTTATTGATCCTTAAAAGAGGTAAAAAGAACAATTCCCCAGAGAAACCGATGACAAAAGTAAAAAAACGAGTAATTATTATGATAAATTAAAGATATATAGCAAAAGGACACGACAAAAATCAGGGCAGGTAAAAGCTATTATCTTATAATGGATTACTGCCAGGGGATCATTATCTTTGTAAAAAAAAAGATTGGAGCATCAACATAAAATAGAAGAGTGGTTACCCACCTCAGCCAGGGAGGTTGAGGCCAGGGGCTGGGAAGAGTTGGACGTCATTTTATTTTCGGGCGATGCCTATGTGGATCACCCCGCCTTTGGGAGTGCGGTGATTGGCCGGTTGCTTTACTCCATGGGCCTAAGGGTAGCCATCGTACCCCAGCCCAACTGGCGTGATGATTTGCGCGACTTCAAAAAGCTGGGAACCCCCAGGCTGTTTTTTGGGGTAACCGCCGGCAACATGGACTCCATGATTAATCACTACACGGCCAATAAACGGCGGCGTTCGGATGACGCTTACTCACCGGGTGGAAAGGCAGGTTTCCGACCCGATTATGCCTCGGTGGTCTATTCGCAAATTCTTAAAAAAATATATCCCGATGTCCCTATCGTGCTTGGGGGCATCGAGGGCTCCCTTCGGAGGCTTACCCACTTCGATTACTGGAGCCATCAGCTCAAACCGGGCATCCTGCCCTGGTCGGGAGCCGATCTCCTGGTGTACGGCATGGGGGAAAAATCCCTGCACGAATTGGTCCGGCTCCTGCAAAGGGGAGTGCCTTTCGGCAGCCTCAAAACCATTCCACAAACAGCAGTCCTGCTTAACGCAGAAGAACCCCTTCCCAAAAACAAACAATGGAATGATATTGAGTTAAACCCTCATGAGAAATGTCTTTCCGATAAAAAGAGCTTTGCCCTCAACTTCCGCCATATCGAAGAGGAGTCGAACCGGATGCATGCAGCCAGATTACACCAGGTAATTGGCAAGCACCGCATTGTGGTAAATCCGCCCTATCCGCCAATCGAAAGCAAAGAGCTGGATCAATACTATGATCTCCCCTATACGCGGTTACCTCATCCCCGTTACGAGAAAAAAGGGGCCATCCCTGCTTACGACATGATTAAACACTCGGTGACCCTTCACCGGGGTTGTTTTGGGGGCTGCAGCTTCTGTACCATCTCAGCCCATCAGGGCAAATTCGTGATCTCCCGATCGGAGAAATCCATCCTTAATGAGGTCGAAAAAATTACGCAGACCCCTGATTTTAAAGGTTACCTTTCCGATTTGGGCGGACCCAGCGCCAACATGTATCAGATGAAGGGCAAAGACCTTTCTATTTGTGAACAGTGCAAAAGGCCCTCGTGTGTCTTTCCATCGGTTTGTCCCAATCTGGGAACTTCGCATGAGCCTCTCATCGAAATTTACCAAAAGGCAGATAAGGTCCCGGGGGTCAGGAAGTCCTTCATCGGCAGTGGAGTCAGATACGATCTGCTCTTAAACCCCAAAGCTACAGGACCTGAACAAAAAAGTCACCTTCGCTACACCAAAGAACTCATTTCCAATCATGTATCCGGCCGATTGAAGGTTGCGCCCGAACACACCTCCGACAAAGTACTGAAGGTAATGCGTAAACCCTCATTCAATTACTTCAAACAATTCAACACTCTTTTTAACAAAATAAACAAGGAGCAGGGCCTCAAACAGCAAATCATTCCCTACTTCATCTCCAGCCACCCGGGCTGCCAGGAAAGCGACATGGCTCAATTGGCCGTTGAAACCAAAGCTTTAAATTTTAATCTGGAACAGGTTCAGGATTTTACACCTACCCCCATGACCCTTGCTGCAGTTATGTTTTATACCGGGTTGGACCCCTATACACTGGAGAAGGTTGAGGTAGCCCGAACCAAAGAAGAGAAACAGAACCAACGTCAGTTTTTTTTCTGGTATAAACCCCGGATGCGGTCGATTATTGAACAGAGATTAAAACGGGCAGGATTGGATCATTTGCGAGAGCAATTGTTTGGAACGGAAAAAAAGACCACCCCATCGAGACCTAAATCAGCCAAGCCCTATAAACCAGGGAAAAAAAACAGATAACCCATTGTTTCATTCATGACTAAACGATTTATGATAAAGAAAACGCTTCCCCTCCTACTTTTACTGATGACTTCGGCCTGTGCTGAACTCACCCAGGTGGTAAACCAGATGAACACCGCCAAACCTCTTTCGCAACAAGAAGTAATTAGCGGACTTAAACAAGCGCTGATCATCGGGGCCGACTCGGCCGCCACGCACCTTGCCTCTGTAGATGGATATTATGGCGATGAAATGGTGAAAATTTTATTGCCCCCCGAGGCTCATGTTATCACCGAGAACCTCTCCCGCATCCCGGGAGGTGACAAGATGGTTGAAGATGTCATTCTGCACGTGAACCGATCTGCAGAGGATGCCGCCAGGGAAGCCGCCCCTATTTTTTCACGGGCAGTCTCTAAAATGAGCATTCTCGATGGATTCGAAATTTTAAGGGGTGAAAAAGATGCAGCCACCCAGTACCTCAAAGCCCAGACTTATGATGAGCTCTACCAATTGTATCAACCCAGGATTAAATCCTCTATCGACAAGGTGATCATGGGCAACCTTTCTGCGAGTGAGTCCTGGAATACCCTTACCGGACAATGGAACAAACTGGCAGGCTCCCTGATTGGAAAAATGGCCGATTTAAAAACCGTGGACACCGAACTGGACCGCTACCTGACCGAGCAGGCACTAAACGGGTTATTTATTAAGCTGGCCATCGAAGAAGAACAGATTAGAACCAATCCCATGGCCCGGGTAACCGATTTACTTAAGCGGGTATTCGGATAGGCCTGTTGATTCACGAATACCGAAAGCCTTCATCCTACACGGCGCCTAAATTAAAACACCTGCCCTGCCAGGTGTTTTTTTGGCGCATACGCTTTTTCACCTTTTCTACCAGTTCAAAATTTTTAAGACCCCATTTGGGGGCCAAAAGAAGGTCGAACGGGGCCTCACTGGCCAGGCGCTCCACCACAATAGCCGGTGAGAGTTGTTCCAGAAATGCAACAACCAGATCGATGTACTCCTCCAGTTCGAACACCTTAAACGACTCGGGCGATTCAAGATACTGCCGCCCCAACAGGGAGCCCCTTACATATTGAAGCTGGTGGAGTTTAAGAAAGGTAAGGGGAAGCTCCGAAATGGTTTGAGCCTGTTTTAAAATGTGCGATTGACTTTCGCCCGGCAATCCCAGAATCATGTGGCCGCCAACCGGCAGATGAGCCCTGTTAAGCTTAAGTATGGCCTCCCGTGTTTCCTCGTAGGTGTGCCCCCGATTTACCTTCAGCAAGGTCTCTTCCCGTGTGGACTCGATCCCAAGTTCCACCACTACGTAAAATTCCTTTTGCAACCCGGCAAAGTAATCAACCAATTCATCCGGCAAGCAATCGGGACGGGTCCCCACCACCAGTCCTATAATCCGGGGATGCGACAAAGCCTCCTCATAGAGTCTCTTTAATTGCTCCATCGGGGCGTAGGTGTTGGTATAGGCCTGAAAATAAGCAAGATATTCCTGGTCGGGATAACGATCTTCGAAGAGAGAGATGCCGTAGTTTAACTGATCAGTGATACTTTTATCGGGGCCGCAGTAAATGGGATTAAAAGTGTCGTTGTTGCAGAAAGTACACCCCCCGACTCCACGGGTACCATCCCGGTTGGGACAGGTGAAACCCACATTGAGCGTGAGTTTCTGAATCCGTTGATCGAACTTGTTCCTCACATATGAACTGTAATCATTGTAGGGGACATTGCTGCCCCACAGGTATTTAGTTGTCTCCATTTTATCCTTTGCTTCAGTCCTCAAACGCTCTGTTTCAATGGCCTTTGGGTGAAACATAACCAAACGACTTTCCCCTCCAACAGCTAAGATTATGGCTCATAGAGCACTCAGTCTGTTTGTTGGCCTTCGTTTTATTTGAGAATGCACAAAATTAAGAAAATAAAAACACCCAGGGGTCACCTGAGGAACAACGATGGGTATGAGAAGACCTTACTTTGGGAGGATTAATTCATGAAAAGTCCCGGCCAGTTGGGATATAATGTCCCGATTGCCGGCATATTTCTGGTTCATCTCCAGCTCGATACCTGCATATACAGAAGAATTCAGGCTTTTTCGCAAGGCGGCTACATGGCCATCGGTCTTGCCCAGATAGGGATAGTTCATGCGCACTTTAAAGCCGGGCATTAACCGGTTAATGATGGAACGCCACTCATGTGCCAGCTCCTTCTCTCTGCCAAAGGCCGGATTATAGAGCAGTCCCACATCGGCATTACGGATTTCACCCTTAAATACAGGGGTAAATGAGTGCACCGACACATGAAAGATAAAACCCGATTGCCCCAACAGATCATCTATCGACTCTTTGAAAACCTTTCTGAAAGGCTCATAAAAACGGTTAATCACCTCCTTCTTTTCCCGGGGACTCAACCCCCCCGAGAACTCCGAGAAAAGGGTTCTCCTGTTAAGAGAACGATTCAGGTCGATCAGCAAACGCGTGGTTTCCTCGAATTGGCCATAGTGAACCCCGGCTCCTTTCATGGCTTTGAACAACGCCAGTGCGCCGGCATCCCACCCCCGATGCGAATTCAGGGCAGACGAGGCCTCCTTGAACAAATGCTCAAATTCCGGGGGAACATGGTTCCCCCCATGTTCACACGACAACACTACCGCCATGGTGTCGGGATTCCTAAGTGGATTCATGGTCATTAACTTATAGCAAACAATTCATTGCTATCCAGCACCTTGGCCATTTGCCGATAGCTGTTCCTGAGGGCCTCAGGAGACAAGGCACCATCCAGAGATCGAATGATCCGGGTACTGAGGGTTCCTGCCGCCACGATCTTCCCAAGGGCACTAAAGGCGTCGGGGCCCATGAGTGGTTGCAGAAAAGGCAACAGGTGGCTCCACAATTCGCCGGCCTTCAACGAAGAGGCTGAGATTCCCCAAAATTTGAGAAATGCACGGTTGTCAATCACACTATTCTCACCCTCCCGTACCGTTCGAAGAAAGATAGCAGCCAGTTCCTGCTCTGTCCATTGCATTTGCTCGTTCTGTGAGCCAAAACGCTCTTCAACCAACAGCTTAATCAGGGCCACAAGTGCTTCCACGATGGCCATATCGGCCCTTGGACTCTCCTGAAGATCGATCAATCTTATCTCAATGGCACCCCGATCGAAGCGGGCGATGGCACCCCGGGAATTCAGGAAATGCTTATCAAGCACCCCATCATGGTCGTATGGCTGAATATCGGTCATAATGGGTGAAAAGATCCGTTCGTAGTAATCTTTTTTGGAGAAAACGGCCTCTGGAATCACTACCCCGCCAATAGAGGGCAACTTAGATTGATTGTGGCGGTAGGTTTCCAACCGGCTGTCGTGAAAACCGGTGAAACGGCCATCGAGTAATGGAGTGCTGGCAGCCAGAGCCGGAATGAGTGGCAACACCATACGAATGGCAGCATGGAGGCGACCAAACTCCTGGTCGCCATTGAAAGGAAGGTTGATATGAGTGCTTTGCAGATTACTCCAGCCATGTCCGCGACAGTCGAAAATCCGATTATAAAGGCTGTAAATCTCGTTATACTCGTGGGGCCATATCTGGGTCTCCGTATGGGGATTCATCCAGGGATGCGCACCCCCCGGCATCAAAACAGCATTGTGAGGCTTAAGCAATCGATTGATCTCCTGAACATTCTGAAAGAACTTCAGGTGAAGTCCCTCCATTGTATTGGCAGGCCCATTGGTTTTAAGTTCTATCACATGATTGACCAGCTCATTACTCCAGGCGATGGGCCCATTTTCATAATCGGCCGTAATTTCACCGGTAACCTCCTTCAAAAGCAGATCGCAAATAGGCCGGACATTAAGCGTGTCCTTATCAACGATCATATACTCCATCTCCACCCCTGTGACTTCGAACAAATGAAACGCCTTCTTTATCATGACTTACCATTTATTTGGTCGACCAGGAAATGAATGATACGGTCGTACAACGCCTCGTGCAGCAACCCGTCTTCGACGCCTCCATCCACATTGGGGTTGTCGTTAATCTCAATAATGACGGGTTTGCCATCCAGCTCCTTGATATCCACGCCATACAAGCCTTTCCCTATGAGCCGGGTAGCCTTTAAGGCAATATCGGTTATGGATGCAGGCACCTCCTCGGGATTGAGAAGATCGAAATTCCCCTCCACATCCGATTTATTCCGGCTGTTCCAGTTATATATTTGCCAGTGTCCGCGGGCCATATAGTATTTGCACACAAAGAGCACCTCGTTGTTGAGTACGCCCACCCGATAGTCGAAATCGGTAGGAACAAACTCCTGGGCAATGATCAAATCCGAAGACTTTAGCATCTCCTTCACCTTTTGATTTAACTCAGCCCTGTTTTTTACTTTAACCACCCCCTGAGAAAAGGAGGAGTCGGGGAGTTTTAACACACAGGGAAAGCCCAGTTGTTTTTCCACCTCTGAGGTATTTTCACTAAGAATTACCACTGTGTTGGGCGTTGGAATACGAGCCCCCTTGAGCAATTCTGCCAGATACACTTTATTGGCACATTTGAGAATCGACTCCGGAGAGTCGAGCACTGGCAACCCCTCACTCTGAGCCCGCCTGGCCATCCGGTAGGTATGATGATTTACGGCGGTCGTCTCCCGAATGAAGAGGGCATCAAACTCGCCAATTCTGTTGTAGTCGTTTTTGGTAATCATCTCCACATAACAACCCTGCTTTTCGGCAGCTTCCACAAAACCCGCCAAAGCCTTCTTATTGGAAGGAGGGGCTTTCTCTTCCGGATCGACCAGAATGGCCAAATCGTAAAGGTATCGGCCTTTTCGTGCTTTATCGTATCGCTTTCGGGCAAAATAGGTGCGGGCAAACTCGTTCACATAGGGAATATGGTGTTCGGGCACCTCCTTAAAGGGGATGGTGCGCACCGACTGAATCTCCCACTTCTTACCATTGTTGGAAAAACGAGCCCGCAAAAAGGGCGCCTGAAAGAGCTTGTGTAACTCATGCGCAAGTTTCTGATGCTGCTGGGCCAGATTCTGACCAAAATAGATGCTCAGAACAAACTCATGTGACCGGATGTGCTTAAGACTTTTCTGCACCAGATCGTCCAGTTCATCCGAAACACTCTTGACCAGGGTTTGAACTTTCAGATCGAGAATATTCTTCACCGATGGAATAACCTTATGCCCGCGGGCATTGGCCAGCAGAGAGACATAATAGCCCCGGGTCTGGTAGGCATAATCGTTGGAGAGATTAAACACCCGCAGATTTTTCATTTTGGCATAACTGTCGTCCTCGAGATATTTTCGCGGAGACACCAAATCCACCCCGGGCACATCCAGCGCCCATTTGGATGGATTATTAACAACGATGAGTTTTTTCATCTAAAAAAATTTGTTTTTTAAGTTGCGGATAACCCGTCCCCATATGAAGCTGGGAAAGACACCCTAATTCTTCGAATCTTGTTACCTATTAACAATCCAGATGGTTAATTTTTGGAGTTATCCGACCCCGGCAGGATCACCAACATATTGGCATCATAAGTCATACTACCCAACAGGATAGCATTGATCAGACGGTTCAGATCTACTTTATAATAACTGTCTCCCGATATTGGATTCTCCTTAAAGGGATCGGCCACAAATACAGTCTGCTGTTCCATGCCACTCACAACCACAAAATGCCCTGTGGGCACCCCTTTCAGGTCATGGTACACCGACCGGTTTTTCCGATCGGTATATTCTCTTTTGGAGTTATAAAGATAGGTGGCATTGAGACCCGTTAAGATGGGTACCTCTTTGGTCAGATAGGATTCCAGGACGTCACGATGCATATAGTGAAGGATGATCTCTCCACCCATTCTTAAAAAAGTCTGATAAGCCCGCGTAGCCCGTGTAAATCTTTTACCAGCCTTGAATTTCAACTGCTGTTCGAGCAGCTCCACCAACTCGGCATTGGAGCAATGCTCCCAGGAGGGATCGAACATTTTAAGATTATACGAAAAAATACGGGCCTTAAACCCCTTATTTAACGCATCAATCCCCAGCATCACTGCCAGAGTACCCCCATCGGGTAAAGAGTCCACTGAGTGGATGACCTCCTGGAGCGAAACATCCAGACCATGAAATTGATATACGGCATGCAAACTGGTGGGTCCACAGGTCGTATCATCAGGCTGGGGTAAAATCTTTATGAAACGATTACTTTTCATTTAATTATATGTTATCCACTGTAAATCAAACACAAACAACATAAAAACAAGTGCAAATCAACAACCTGATACGATGGTTTTAGCTCAAAAAACAGGTCATCAATTACGCATCAAAAGAACACATTTTTTTAATGTGTTGTTCAGATGAAAAGACTAATTTAAAAAAAAATATACCCATCCCCCTGAAACGAACTTATAGCTCCAATTCACTGGAATGATCCGAAAAAAAAATCACCCGGCTATACTTAATCACCGGCCACATTTTTTAACAATATTCTTAATTAGATTCAATTTAATTATAACGGAGAATGGATCCAACATCAAAGTAATCGCTACATTTGTGGTAGGAGGCTTTTGACAAGGTGTTCTAATAATTTGGCTTAACCCCTTGAGTGTATATTCGGCTTGAGGCTAAAGAAAGAAACCCGAACGCACTACTTATGGAACCCTATTTTTTCAATGAGATAATAGTTATCACCTCGGTTATAAGTCTGACGGCGGGCTTTTATATGTTGTTCCTGTATAAAAGCACGTCGGGCAAAGGCACTGGTTATTGGAGCGCGGGAGCCCTGGTCATCGGGGCAGGGCTGATTTTAAAACTCCTTGCAACTGACACCCTATTAGGTATAACCTGGGTTTCACCCATTTTGGTTACCCTGGGGCTTTACCTTTATCTGGCGGGCATCTGGCAATTCAAGGGGAAAAAAGTCAGGCCGGAAATAGTTTTTGGAGTCCCGCTCCTGGATCTGGTTCAAGCCCTGGGTTTCACGTTCTTTCTTCCCTTCTCCTCCCTGAGTAAATTTCTGCACTTTGGCATTATGCTTTTTTATGCTCTCCTTGCCATCTATGAAACAACGCGTTTGAACCCCGATCAAAGGCACCTTCGATCCATATTCAGGCTGATGGCAGGGGCGTACCTTGTTTTTTCATTGCTCATCCTGTTAATCCTGTTCTCCATACATCCGCAATATATCCCCCTTCCAGTTAGGCATATATCCTTCCTTACTTTTACTATTTTCAATTTCTTAATGATCGTTCTCACCTTTGGCTTTCTCACAGCCCATAATATTGAACTGAATCGGGAACTCAATATCCAGTTACAAGCGAAAAACAAATTCTTTTCCATCATTGCTCACGATATAAGTGGTTCCATGAGTACCATCATGAGCTTTTTAAATCTGATAAACAATGATCCGGATTTTAAGGAAACAGAGAAGAAAAAGTATTTGGGGAGTTTGGAATCTCTGAGTCAATCCACCTATAATCTTTTACAAAATCTTCTGGAATGGGCTACCTCGTCAAAGAGTCCGACCACCGATGAGGGAGAAGTCATCGATTTAAATCAAATTATCAAAGACAATCTGGCGTATTTCGAACGGTCAGCTCAATTCAAATCGATCAACCTCTCCTTTAATCAGGGAGAGGCCCCTACAATCATTGGAAACAGCAAGATGATTGAAGTTATTTTGCGTAATCTGGTTTCGAATGCCACCAAATTCACCCCCACTAAAGGACAAATCACCATCACGACAAAACGAGGCACTAACAGAAAAGTATACGTTCATGTGAAAGACACAGGAATAGGTATTGCACCCGAGAAACTGAAAAAATTAGCCCGTTTCGAAAAAAGTTCTCCCTCATGTGGAACTGAGGGAGAACCGGGCTCAGGTTATGGGTTGGCGCTGTGTAAGGAATTCATTCGCGAACTTAAGGGAACCATTCATTTCGAAAGTCAGCCTGACGTGGGAACCGCCGTAATTATTGAATTCCCTGCAGCTTAGCCACTCCATTCTGCAGTTATCCAGGCAACAAAAGGATGAAGCCGAACAAAAAGGCTCTTTGTTTGAGCCACCGCAGACCTGTGATACGGATTTATTGTCGGGGGTTCTTCCCTGGTATGGCATACCTTTTGCTTTTTACTACGTCTTGATTGATGTTAATCTGATGCCCACCCTTTTTGCCAAATGAATCTCAATTATGAATTATCGATCATTCCTGAAAAGTTACCTGTTACCCCTGCCCCTCATGTGGTGCCTGTTCAACCTGATCGGCTGCAGCTCAAAAGGTCTGGCTTCATCCAATTCATCAAGCGACGCCTCAAGGCTCACGGTGGTTCCGGAGCCCAGCCGGGGGGGGATCTACGTTGGCACTTTACCCTGCGCCGATTGTGAAGGCATTGAAACCGAGTTAATACTCCACTCCTCCACTTACCAACTATCGTCTACTTATCTGAATAAAAAGGATGAGCCCTTCAAGGAAAGCGGCCCCTATACCTGGAACCCCAAAGACCGGATCATCAGCCTGGATAATGGGCGACAGTTTCAGGTGGAAAAGGGCAAGCTTTACCTGCTCAACCTGAAGGGACAACGCATTGAGGGCCCGCTTGCCGGGCGATACATCTTAACCCAAAAGGAATACCCCTCTCTGGATTCGCTGGAAGCTAATCTGGCCTTGAATTCATGGTTGCTGATCCAATTAGGTGGCAACCCCATTGATTCTGTCGGGCTGACAGAGACCCCCTTCCTTGTATTTTTGCCTGGAGAAAAAAAGATTCACGGCAAAACGAGTTGCAATTCCTTCTTCGGCCATTATGACCTTAAGAGTCCCACCAATCTTAACCTTTCAGGGCTGGGCACCACCAAACGGTATTGTCAGAACATGTGGGTGGAAAACCAATTCGTGCAAGCCCTGTCCTCCACCGCCCTATTTCAATTGGAAGGAGATCTGCTAATTTTCAGAGACCCGGCAAACAATGAAATCGCTCGATTTAAAAAAGCTCCCCCAAAATGAAAACAAGAAACTAGCCCGAATCGTTAGGTCCATTTTCAACAAATCAGAGAACCCGGAGATTCATTTATTTTGTTCTCCCGGCTACTCCTGCATAACGCGCAGCAATGCTTCCCGGTTGAGGATGCGTACGAGTTTGCCTTCTGCTTCAATCACCCCCTGCCGGTGGAGATCTCGTAAAGAGCGGCTCAGTGATGGGCGAGCCACACCAAATAAGTCGGCCAGTTGGGCGTGGGTGTGCTTTAATTGAATCTCAGCCCCCTCCTGCTGTTCCTTTTGCAACTCAAGGAGGTAGTTTCCTATTTTACTTTTCAGACTCTTGAAAGACAAGAACCGGAGTTTATCGGAAATGAACTGTGCCCGATTGCACACTGCGTTCAAAAAATTGGTCAGAAATACCTCACTATTCTGCATAAGGTTAAGCACCGAAGACTTAGGAAAGATTAATATCCCGACCGTTTCGGTAGCCGTAATAGTTACCGGATACCGGTTGTCCTTTCCAAACAAGAAGGCGGTAGCCAGAGGGCGGGGTGCGGCAATATCTTCAATTTTCAGGACCCTGCCCGAGAAATCGATCATCTCTCCCTTCACGATACCATGAATCACCATCAGCAACGAGCGGCATTGTTCACCTTCGTTGGCAATAATCTCACCCCGTTTAAATTCTTTTACCTGATATCCGGCCGATTCAATCAGAGACTGAATCTCGTTTTCTTTATGACCTGCGAATAAAGGGGAAGAGGCCAGAGTAGATATTAGGTTATTGTCTATTTCCATTTTGAATAGAATTTATTGGAGAATCTAATCCTTGCAGACATAAATTTTCGACCCTGTAACATGGGTTACAAAAAAAGAGCTGATTGTCCTCTATTTTTGCCTACCTAAAAGTACGCTTTTATAGAACCAAACAAAAACGGATACGAGTATGCTCAGAGAAATGGTAAAAATTGATGAAGCACTCTGCGATGGATGTGGTAATTGTGTCCCCAACTGCCATGAAGGGGCTTTGCAGATTATAGATGGAAAGGCACGTCTCTTAAGCGATCTTTTGTGCGATGGCCTCGGGGCCTGCATTGGGCATTGCCCACAGGGAGCCATAACCATCGAAAAGCGGGAAGCTGAACCCTATGATGAAGTAAAGGTGATCAAAATGATGATTCCAAAGGGCAAAAATACGGTGGTGGCGCATCTAAAACATCTTCGCGATCATAACGAAACCGGTTTCATGCGTCAGGCCATGGAATATATGAAAGCCAACCGCGAATCACTCCCCTTCGAGCTCGAGGAGGTCATCCGGGAGATGCACCGGCCCAAAATAGGGATGATGCAAGCCCCCTCAACAGGGGGATGTCCCGGCACGCAGCACCGGACGCTTCAAACGGCGCCAGCGGCCTCAGCACCCGGCATGGTTGCCCCCTCCCAACTGCGTCAATGGCCTGTTCAGATGCATCTGATTAATCCATCGGCCAACTTTTTTCAAGGAAGCGATCTTTTGTTGGCAGCCGACTGTGTGGCCTTTGCGATGGGTAACTTTCACGAACAGCTGCTTAAAAACAAGACGTTGGCCATTGCCTGCCCCAAACTAGACCAGGCACAAGACAGCTATTTACAAAAATTGGTACGACTCATTGATGAGGCCCGCATCAACACTCTTACCGTAGCCATGATGGAAGTCCCCTGCTGCGGTGGTCTTTTGCGATTGGTTAACCAGGCCCTGAGCCAGACCACCCGCAAAGTGCCTGTTAAAATGATGGTGGTATCCTCCACCGGCGAAATCCTTAAAGAAGAGTGGTCTAGCCCCGTTTGGTCAGGAGCTTGACATCCCTCTTAAAATCCCATATCTTACTAAACCACTAAAAGATACTATTATGAGTATGTTCTGTTATCAATGTCAGGAAACGTCGAAAAACACAGGTTGTGTCATCAAGGGCGTTTGTGGAAAAACACCAGAAGTATCCAATCTTCAGGACCTGCTTCTGTTTGTAGCTAAAGGGGTCGCGTGGTGGAGCCACAAAGCCGATGAAGCGGGGCTTAAAAACCCGGAAGCCGAAAAATACATCATCGACTCCATGTTTATCACCATTACCAACGCCAACTTCGATGCCAACAAGATCGTTGCCCAGATTCGCAAAGGATTTGAAGTGCAGGATGGTCTTTCGAAACAATTGAGCCCGGCTCCCAAAAACCAGCCGGAGTGTGCCACCTGGCGTACTTCATCGGTAGAGGCCATGAACGAAAAGAGCCTTACCGTTGGGGTTCTTTCCCACCCCAACGAAGACATCCGTTCGCTCAAAGAGCTTCTTACCTATGGCATGAAAGGGGTGGCTGCCTATGCCGAACACGCCCGTAACCTGGGATATGAAAACAACGAGGTCAACAGCTTCCTGAAAAAAGGACTTCTGGCCACCATCGACGAGACCCTGGGTGTGGATGAGTTACTCCCTCTGGTTTTGGAGTGCGGTAAGACCGGTGTTCAAGTGATGTCCCTGCTCGACAAGGCCAATACCGAAAGTTATGGGCATCCCGAGATGACCACTGTGAACCTGGGTGTATCCAAAAACCCCGGTATTCTGGTGAGTGGACACGACTTAAAAGACTTCGAAGAGTTGCTTAAACAAACCGATGGCACTGGTGTGGACATCTACACGCACAGTGAGATGCTGCCGGCCAACTACTACCCTGCCTTCAAAAAATATAAGCATTTTGTGGGTAATTACGGAAGTTCCTGGTGGGCTCAGACCAAAGATTTTGAAAGCTTCAATGGTCCGGTATTGCTCACCACCAATTGCCTGGTTCCACCATTAGCCAGTTACAAAGAACGGATCTACACCACCGGATGCGCCGGATTTGATGGCTGTGTGCACATTCCCGACCGCAAGGAAGGACAATCCAAAGATTTCTCCGTTCTCATCGAACATGCCAGGAAGTGCCCTGCACCCACCGAGATTGAGACCGGAACCATTGTAGGGGGTTTTGCCCACAATCAGGTGATGGCTTTAGCCGACAAAGTGGTAGATGCAGTGAAGTCGGGTGCCATTAAAAAGTTTGTCGTCATGGCCGGATGTGATGGACGAAATAAGGACCGTAACTACTACACCGATTTTGCGAATGAACTGCCTCAGGATACGGTGATTCTGACCGCCGGATGCGCCAAGTACCGTTACAATAAATTGCCATTGGGTGATATTGGCGGAATCCCAAGAATATTGGATGCCGGACAATGCAACGACTCCTATTCACTGGCCCTTATCGCCATGAAGCTTCAGGAGGTGTTCGGACTGGATGACATCAATGAACTGCCAATTGTTTACAACATTGCGTGGTACGAGCAAAAAGCAGTCATTGTACTTTTGGCACTCCTTTATCTGGGGGTCAAAAATATCCACCTGGGCCCCACCTTGCCGGCCTTCTTGTCGCCCAACGTAGCCAAAGTGTTGGTTGAGCAATTTGGCATTGCACCCATCTCTACGGTGGAGGCAGATATGGCTGAACTGATAGGTTAGCCACCGGAATAAACACAAAGGGCAAACGTGCAAGGGTCTCCGGCAAAACTTTGGAATCCTTCCTTAGCCGATGAAACCATGCACGTTTGCCTCTTTTTTTTATCATATATCCCCCATGTTATCTAAATAATTCATTTTAATAGCGCTTCGCCCAAACCCGACTTCATTTTTTTTGTTCTAAAAGTAATTGTGCGTTCCACAAAGTTCATGTGAACCTGACTCGGTGCTCACTTATCGCAATAATGATAACGGATGCAAAAAGGGTAAGCAGATGAAAATATTACTCACCGGGGTAACCGGCTATATAGGAAAACGGTTGTTACCCGTTCTATTGCAGGCGGGTCATGAGGTGGTATGTTGTGTGCGCGACCTGAATCGGTTCGACAAAACCGGCTTTCCCTCCCCTAATTTGCAGGTCATCGAAACCGACTTTCTGGATTTCGATTCCCTGAGTGCCATTCCTGCCGACCTTGATGCCGCCTACTATCTTATCCATTCCCTTTCGGCTTCCATCCATGGTTTTGACCAACTGGAAGAGACCTGTGCGCTGAATTTTAACCAACGTCTTTCACAAACCCGGGTCAGACAAGTCATATATCTCAGTGGCATTGTTAACGCTGAGAAATTATCGGATCATCTTAGATCCCGAAAAAAGGTGGAAGACCTGCTGGCTTCGCCGGCCTACAGCTTAACGACCCTGAGAGCAGGGATAATAGTGGGTTCGGGCAGTGCCTCCTTTGAGATCATTCGTGATTTGGTTGAAAAACTGCCGGTGATGGTGGCGCCCGGATGGTTAAACACCAAATCGCAACCCATCGCCATCCGCAACGTCATTCAATTTCTCACCGGGGTACTTCTGCTTGAAAAAACCTACAACCAAAGTTTCGACCTGGGCGGTCATGAAACCCTTTCATACAAGGAGATGTTGCTGCTCTTCGCAAAGGCCAGAGGCCTTAAACGCCACATCTATACTCTGCCTGTAATGACCCCCAGATTATCGTCCTACTGGCTCTATTTTGTAACTTCAACCAGCTACAACCTGGCCGTAAACCTGGTGGACAGCATGAAGGTTGAAGTTATCGGGAAAGAGAACCAATTGGCTCAATGGCTCAACATCGATCTCATCCCCTATATTGAGGCCGTAAAACTGGCTTTTGGCAAAATTGAGCAACAGGAGGTATTGTCAAGCTGGACCGACGCAGCCGCTGGCGGAAAAACAGAACAAGGACTGAATAAATTACTCAACATCCCGGTCTATGGATGCCTGAGAGACCAAAAAGTGTTCCCGGTTAAGGATGAAGCAAAGTCGCTGGAAAAGATTTGGGCCATAGGTGGAGACAACGGCTGGTATTATGCCAGCTGGCTTTGGACCCTGCGAGGGTTTATGGACAAATTAGCAGGGGGAGTTGGCCTGAGACGGGGACGGAAAAACCCACACACGATAAAGGCCGGTGAGTCGCTGGATTTCTGGAGGGTACTCTTTGCCTCCCGATCGAAAAAACGATTACTGCTGTATGCCGAGATGAAATTACCCGGCGAAGCCTGGCTGGAATTCAGTATTCAGGATGGCAAACTTTATCAAACGGCCACCTTTCGCCCCAGAGGAGTTTGGGGCCGCTTGTACTGGCTCGCCCTGTTGCCTTTTCATCACTTCATCTTCAGAGGAATGGCCAGACAAATTGCAGCGTAATCTCCAAAACGAAAGCCCCTGGCCTCCAGGTGTTTCAACCCCATCCCAAATGGCTAAAAAGTAGATTCAACTCCCTCGTATTCTTCAATTTAGACTTAGTTCAAATAACGGCCAAAACCATCTAAAAGGCTCTTTTGTATTAAGTTTTGTTTATATTTACTAAAAGCCGTTCATTCGCTTTTTAAAGACTTTGTGTTAGATCACCTTACCTGGAGTACTTGACTATTATTTATTAATAATCGTTATTTAAGGCCGAAAACATGACCAGAAAGTCTCCTCTTAAATGGTTGATACCACCTGATCCCTGGAAAATTCCCGTAATCATCTTAATGGGCATTTTTACTGGGTTAGGGGCTTTTGTGTTTCATATCTCCGAGATTCCCTCCTACCTTTCCGACCGTCCCGAGACCTGTATCAACTGCCACATAATGGGGCCTCAATACGCCACCTGGAGCCACAGTTCGCATCATGCGTGGACCAATTGCAACGACTGCCATGTTCCTCACAACAACCTCCTTAACCACTACTATTTCAAGGCAAAGGATGGCTCCCGTCATGCCACGATCTTTACACTGAGAGCCGAGCCCCAGGTTATTTTTATTAAGCAGGCCGGCAAAGATGTGGTACAAAAGAATTGTGAGCGTTGCCATACTCCTCTTATCACCAATGATAAGCTTCTGTCTATGCGGCCTGAGTTTCACCCCTCCATAGAAGATCGTTATTGCGTAGATTGTCACAGGGAGACACCCCATGGAAGGGTAAACAGTCTCTCGAGCGTACCCTTTGCCCGCCTGCCGTTGCTAAAGAGCCCGGTCCCGGAGTGGCTAAAACCCAAATCACAAAAGAACAAGTAAGATCGTTTTACCAGGGTATTTAAACCCATTAATATCCCCATTTTATGAAACCAATCAGCGAGCAAATAAAAAACAAACCGTGGCTGGGATGGCTGTTGTTTTTTGCCACCATTATCGTGGTTTTCCTACTGGGACTTCTGGCCTCCTCCATCATTGAACGACGCACCGAGGCTTTATTTACCTATACCCCGGAAGTGGAGCATGGCCAGTACGAGCCCCGCAATTCGGTATGGGGACAAAACTTCCCCCGGGAATACCAAACGTATAAACAAACCGCCGACACCACTTTTAGAAGCATGCAGGGCGGATCGGCCATGGTAGACATGCTGGAGGAAAACCCTGAGTTTGTTATTTTATGGGCCAATTATGGCTTCTCAAAAGATTACAACCAGGGCCGGGGCCACTACTACGCCGTCAAGGACATCTGGAAAACTCTGAGAACAGGCGCCCCCATGGATGGAAAGCAAAGTCCGATGCCCAACACCTGCTGGACCTGTAAAAGCCCCGATGTGCCAAGGCTCATGAGTGAAATTGGCGTGGCCGAATTTTATAAAGGCACCTGGGAAGAGAAGGGCTCTGAAATAGTAAATCCCATTGGTTGTGCCGATTGCCATGATGCCAAAACCATGAACCTTCGGATTTCCAGACCTGCCCTTATCGAAGCCTTTGAGCGCCAGGGAAAAGATATTGGGATGTCTTCACACCAGGAGATGCGCTCGCTGGTCTGCGCCCAGTGCCATGTGGAATACTACTTTAATAAAGACAAGGTTGCCGGGGTAAATTACCTCACTTTTCCATGGGACAACGGAACCACCGTGGAGGAGATTGAAACGTATTACGATAACATGAATTTTTCGGACTGGACCCATGGCCTGAGTAAGGCCCCCATGCTGAAAGCCCAGCATCCCGGTTATGAAGTATTCTCCACCGGCATCCATGCCTCCCGCGGGGTCGCTTGTGCCGATTGTCATATGCCCTACATGAGTGAAGGTGGCCAAAAGTTCACCAATCACCACATACAAAGTCCGCTCAACAATATATCGAGTTCCTGTCAGGTATGTCACCGCGACGAGACCGAAGAGATTGTACGAACCGTATACAAGCGTCAGAATCAGATTGCGGGTAACCGAAAAGAGCTGGAAAAATTATTGGTCAGGGCCCATGTGGAAGCCAAAAGTGCATGGGATTATGGCGCCAGCGAAAAGGATATGCAACCCATCTTAATGGATATCCGGCATGCACAATGGCGCTGGGATTTTGCTGCTGCGGGGCATGGCAACTCCTTCCACAACCCGGTGGAAATCAGCCGGATCATTGGCACCGGCATCACCCTGGCCCAGGAGTCCCGCATTAAGCTGGCCCGTCTTCTGGCGGCACTGGGACACAACCAACCCATTGAATATCCGGACATCAGCACCAAGGCCAGGGCCCAGGCTTATCTGGGAATGGATATGGCCTCCATGAACCAGGAAAAGGGTCAATTCATGAAGAGCGTTGTACCCCAGTGGCTCGAGCAAGCCAAAGAACGGGAAAGCGCCTATCCCGTATCCGTAAAATAACGACCTCATGCGAAAAAAGCCATCTTCACGGAAGACCCTTTTGATGGTTGCTCTTTTATGCGCAACATCAATGGAGGCACAGTTTAAAATTTCGGCCGAGCTGCGGCCACGTACCGAATACAGTCACGGATATGCGCTCCCGGCCTCCGAGGATCAGGATCCTTCCCTATTCACCACCCAACGCACCCGTCTTCAGTTTGCCTTCTCGAATCAGGAAAGTGTAAAACTGAAGATCGTTCTTCAGGATGTACGCCTATGGGGCAGCCAGCCTCAATTGGTTCAGAATGAAGATTATGCCACCTCCGTTCATGAGGCCTGGGGAGAATTTGGTCTCGGAGGAGGTTTCTCTGTTAAGGCCGGTCGCCAGGAGTTGGTGTACGACGATCAACGGATTTTGGGAAGCGTGGGGTGGGCCCAGCAGGGACGCACCCATGATGTGGCCCTGCTGAAATACACCGGAGGATTTGAGCTGCATCTGGGCTTTGCGCACCACGAAAACGACAACCGACAGAACAACTATTATTTTGGACCCGACGCCTACAAAGATCTTCAGTTTGTATGGTTCCACAACAGCGTTGAAGCGTTACAATACAGCATTCTTCTGCTCAACAACGGCATCCCTGTAACCACCTTCCAGGGCGGGAATCCGGTAAAACAGGAAACGCTTTACAGCCAAACCCTGGGCATGCGCGTGGAGCAGGGATACGACCGTTGGCGAATGGGTGGCCACTTCTACTTTCAAACCGGCGATTCGCCCGATGGCAGGGACCTTAGTGCCTTCGACTTTGCAATAGAGGCCCATAAGAACTTTGAAGAGGGTAAGAAATTGGGAATCAGATACGAATGGATATCGGGCACGGAGCCGGGAAACGCTACCAACCAATCGTTTACCCCCCTGTATGGGACCAACCACAAATTCAACGGGTTTATGGATTACTTTTATGTAGGCAATCACCTAAACTCAGTGGGTTTGCACGATCTGCAACTATCGGGAAGTCTGACAACCGGAAAAGTAACCCTCACGGGCGACCTTCACCTATTCAACAGCCACAAAGAGGTGAACAACGATGGAACCTATCTGGGCACCGAACTGGACATGGGGCTTTCCCTGCCGGTAAACAGCATCGTGAAATTTGCCGCAGGCTATTCCCAGATGCTGGCATCGGAACGGCTGGCAGACCTTCGCAACATCACCAACAAGGGAAGTCTCCACAACTGGGCATGGGTAATGGTAACCTTTAGCCCCGAGTTCTTATAAAATACATTACTTAAGCAACCCTTTGAGCACCAGCTCAGCGGTGGCAGGGTTGGTGGCCAGGGGCACGTTGTGCACGTCGCAAATACGCATCAGCATATTGATGTCGGGTTCGTGGGGATGCCTGTCCAGGGGATCCCTAAAGAAAAAGATTACCTGAATTTGTTTCTGAGCCACCTGAGCGGCAATTTGGGCATCTCCCCCCTGGGGACCCGACAAAACACGCTCCACCTCTAATCCTGCCGCCTGTGCATGCTTTCCGGTGGTTCCGGTAGCTACAATCTGTATATTAGCCGAATGTAAAAATTCGTAGTGCTTATTCAAAAAGGAGACCATCTCGGCCTTTTTCCCATCATGGGCAATGACTGCTAGTTTCATACATTTCTGGTATTATTTTGCAAAGATGGTCGAAAATAAGGAATACCCCCCTATCGATGAGCGAAATTTAATGTTTTTTTAATTTACACCCCACGCCCCCCCCAACTACAATCAGGGGCAAACACCAAAACCTTATTTTTTGAATTCCTGCAAAACTCTACCCCCAGGCTTTTTAACAAAAAAAAAGGATCTGACCATGGCCAGACCCTTTTAATTTGTTTGAAAACGTATCGTAATTAATATATCGAGGTGATTGCTTATTCAGAAACCACTTCAAAATCGATGTTAACCTTAACATCCCTGTGAAGTTTCACAACAGCGGTGTAGCTGCCAATTTCCTTCACCTGATCATCAGAGATAGAGATATTTTTCCGTTCGATTTGGAAACCATCCTTGGCCAAAGCTTCGGCAATTTGGATGGTATTAACAGAACCGAAAATCTTACCTGTTGAACTGGTTTTGGCACCGATGGTCAATTTTTTACCTTCGAGTTTTTTGGCCAATTCAAGCGCTTCTTCGCGAATCTTCTCAAGTTTATGGGCTTGCTGTTTTCTGTTTTCAGCAAAAACTTTTTTAGCCGACTCGGTAGCCAGAATAGCCACACCACCGGGAATCAAAAAGTTACGACCATATCCGGGACGTACGCTAACGATGTCGTTTTTCTGGCCTAAGTTGGCCACATCTTCTTTTAATATTACTTCCATCATAGTTAGTTCCTCCTGGGGTTTATTTCATCAAATCGGTTACATAAGGCAGCAAGGCTAGGTGACGAGATCTCTTAACCGCCTGAGAGATTTTTCTCTGGAACTTTAAAGAGGTTCCCGTTAAACGCCGGGGTAAAATTTTCCCTTGCTCATTGAGGAATTTCTTAAGAAATTCAGGGTCCTTGTAATCAACATACTTGATGCCATTTTTCTTAAAACGACAGTACTTCTTCTTTTTAATCTCAACCGATGGAGGTGTAAGATATCTTATTTCGCTTTGATTCTGTGCCATAATTTAGTTCTCCTTTCCCTCTTTTTTGTTTAGACTTCTACGTTTTTCACTATACTGGATGGCGAATTTGTCAAGTTTAAAGGTTAAAAACCTGATAATGCGCTCATCACGACGATAGTTAATTTCCAGCTTCTCAATAAAAGATGGATCGGCTTTGAATTCAAACAACTGGTAAAAACCGGTTGATTTTTTCTGAATGGGATAAGCCATTTTTCTCAGGCCCCAGTCTTCCTGGTGCACAATCTCCCCTCCAGCTTCAAGAATCATATTCTTGAATTTTTCTACCGTCTCCTTCATCTGGGCTTCAGACAAAACGGGAGTTAAAATGAAAACGGTTTCATAATGATTAAACATAAACACAAATTTTAATGTGAATTTTTATTTATTCGCGCCGCAAAAGTAGCGTTTTTATCTTAAACGGACAATAGCAGAAGCTTTTATTATTTGGCAAGAACCATTTTTTCGACCAATGATCCCTTATACCATAGATCATTGGCTTTACGCGTGTCGCCATGGTTTTAACGGTGGCACAGCGGAGGAGCCGGGTAACCGACAATGCACTTATTTGCAGGATGTTTAACATCAGCACAATAAGTGAATTTTCCTCAATCGATTAAAATACTGTCATTCACCCATTTACAAAAGCTGAACGAACCATATTTATAAGCTGCAAAACAGCAACTCTCTCCGCTCAACTGCATACTTTACGGCTTATACCCCCCAAAATATTTCATAAACTGAACTCTTTCAAATATTTCGCCCTGGTTTTGCAACATATTGCCTCCAAAGGCATGCACCTGAGCAATATTGTTGAGTCCTTTGCTCTCCATCCATTTCTCAAGTCCGCTCAACAAATCACGAATGTACCCAGGTCCATTTTTATAGATTACTGAAACTACCTGGGCAGCATCGGCCCCGGCCAGCAATAATTTAAACAAGGAATCGGCCGAATGAATGCCGCCGGAGGCACATAAATTACAGGTAACCTGTTCGTTCAACATGGCAATCCATCTTAAGGCCCAGGTGTAGTCTCCCGGGTTTGTATAAAGGCTGCCTGAAGAGATGCTATTGCTTTCCAGATTGAAATCAGGGGCGTAGTAGCGGTTAAAGAAAACCATCCCATTGACGCCCAACATATCGAACTTAGAAACCACATTGCCCAGATCGGTAAAATAGGGGCTTATTTTAACTGAGACAGGAATCGTCACATGCTCCTTAACCCTTCCTACAATCTCATAATATTCATTGAGAATATCATTGGCTTCCAAACCGATCTTCGATGGGATGCGATAGATATTTAGTTCCAGTGCATCGGCACCCGCCTCCTGCAATAGCCGGGCATAAGAAAACCATTCGCCCACGGAATAACAATTAATGCTGGCAATAACGGGGACATCGCATCCTTTTTTCACCTCTTCGATCACCTTACGGGTACGCTCAAGCGCATCCTGTTTAATCTGGTAATCCAAATAATCGAGAAACTCCAGGTTGCTCTGCTGATGACCCAACTGGTCTTTCAGCGTCTTTTCATGTTCCAGCATGATCTCCTCCTCGAAAACCGACTTAAGGACGACTCCTGCCGCCCCCATCTCCACCATTTCAAGGATGGAGTCGGCGGAGCTGGTGAGTCCGCTACTCCCTATCAGCAAGGGGTTTTTAAGTGTCAACCCCAAATATTTTGTACTCAGATCAATCATCTTTTGGCTTTGAATGTTTACTTTTTGATGGTTTGGTTACGTTGGCGCCCCTGTATGGATTCATGGATCGCTGCCACGGCCTTCCGTTATAATTTTGGGTTACCCCTGAAGATATTGGTCCAGGGAGGCGGCGGCCCTTCGTCCATCACCCATGGCCAGGATTACGGTGGCTCCTCCTCTAACGATATCCCCACCGGCGAAAATGTCGGGAATGGATGTTTGCAACAACTCCGGATCTACGACCAGTGTATCCCAGCGGGTCACCTTTAAATCGGGCAACGACTGAGGAATCAATGGATTGGGCGAAACGCCAACGCTCACCACAACGGTATCGGCATCAATCAGGTACTCCGACCCCTGCACCGGTATTGGGCGGCGTCGTCCGCTGCTGTCGGGCTCGCCAAGGGCCATTTTCTGTAACCTTATCTGCCGCACATTACCTCGGGCATCACCAATGTACTCGATGGGGTTGGTAAGATTTAAAAACTCCACACCTTCCTCCCTGGCATGCTTTATCTCCTCGGCCCTTGCAGGCATCTCCTCTTCAGAGCGGCGATAGATGATCCTGGCAGAATCCGCTCCCAGACGAAGCGCAGTGCGCACCGAGTCCATGGCGGTATTGCCTCCCCCAATCACAGCCACTCTTCGCCCTTTGAGGACGGGTGTGTCATAACTGTTGTCACCGGCATGCATCAGATTCACCCGGGTAAGGTACTCATTGGAGCTGAGGATACCCACCAGGTTTTCACCCGGAATACCCATAAAACGTGGTAAGCCGGCACCACTCCCTATAAAGAAACCTTTGAAACCCTCTTCACGAAGATCTTCGACAGTAGCGGTTTTACCCACAATAAAGTTGGTTTCGAATTTCACCCCCATTTTTTTCATGCTGTCTATCTCCACATCCACCACCCGATTGGGCAGACGAAATTCGGGAATTCCATACTTAAGTACGCCTCCTATTTCATGCAAGGCCTCAAAAACAGTTACATCGTACCCTCTCTTGGCCATTTCGCCGGCAAATGAAAGACCACCAGGCCCGGCCCCTATGCAACCCACCTTAATACCTTTTGAGGGTGCCACAGCAGGGACGGATACCCGACCGGATTCCTGTTCATAGTCGGCAGCAAAACGCTCCAAATGACCAATAGCCACGGGCTCTTTATGCAACTTCTGAGTATAAAAACAACTCGCCTCACATTGTTTCTCCTGCGGACAAACCCGCCCACAAACCGCTGGCAATGAACTGGTTTCCTTCAATACTCTGGCCGCTTCAAGAAACTCACCCCGCTCAATATTCTTTATAAATTTGGGTATATTAATCTCCACGGGACAACCCTGGATGCAGGTAGGATTGGGGCAATCCAAACACCTTTGCGCTTCAACAAGAGCCTGCTGCCGGGTAATCCCGGCATTTACCTCCACATATGACCGGCGTCGTTCCAGGGGATCGGCTTCGGGCATTTCTACTCTCCCGATGGCAATACGGTCCTTGTTTTTCAGTTTTTCACGAATCTCTTTTCGCCAGGCCACTTCACGCTCCTGTTTCAATATATCATTGGTTTCCATAACCCCAATCAGTTAAATATTTTCACCCAGGTAGCGCGCCTCAGCGCCTTTCTCAATATCTTTATACCCATTCAAACGCATCATCATCTCATCAAAATCCACCTGATGCGCGTCGAACTCGGGTCCATCCACACACACAAATTTGGTTTTACCGCCCACAGAAACTCTGCAGGCACCGCACATGCCGGTACCATCCACCATAATGGTGTTGAGGCTAACGACCGATGGAATATTGTGTTTTCGGGTTACCCCGGCAGCAAACTTCATCATGATGGCAGGACCAATGATGATGGCCTCATCAATCTTTTCGCGTTGAATGATCTTCTCCATTCCCTCGGTAACCAATCCTTTCTGGCCATACGATCCATCATCGGTCATGACCAACACCTCGTCGGAGAATTCCCGGATCTGATCCTCCAATATTATCAGGTCCCGGTTACGGGCGGCAATAATAGAGACGACCCGGTTTCCGGCTTTTTTATAGGCTTCCACAATAGGTAACAGTGGGGCTGCTCCAACGCCTCCACCACAGGCCAGCACAGTACCCACCTTTTTAACATGAGTAGCCTGACCCAATGGCCCAACCAAATCAGCCACATAGTCGCCCGGCTCTAACGCCGCCAGTTTGCGTGAACTAACCCCCATTCGCTGAACCACCAGGGTAATGGTTCCCTTTGCAGGATGAGCCGATGAAATGGTTAAGGGAATGCGTTCGCCTTTTTCATCCACCCTCACAATTACGAAGTGACCGGCACGCCTTGCTTTAGCCACACGCGGCGCCTCAATTTCGATGCTCACCACATTCTCAGAGAAAAATTCCTTACCTACAATTTTATTCATTTTTGCCAGAAATATGCAATAATTTAATCCGTTAAAACCTCATCTGAAATCACTTAGCCACACCCTATCGAATAAACGACCGAGGGGACGGGTTTTGCTTTTGTTTAAACAAAATTGGCCACTAAATTAGCAATAACCCGCCACTACGACAAAAAATGAGCCCCTCCATTCCTCATATTTACATTGCGTAAAAACAACCCAACTCAAAGCACCTGACAAACAGCCCCTTATAAGCACCTCAAAACCGTGTCAAGGAACGCCCCCTGAGAGAAATCCCCTTCAAATCCTCTCCGGACACTCTCCTGTTTACCCATTTCTCCTGTTTAAACCCGGATGAGTCGTTAAAAAACGGGCAAACAACTACAAAACCTGCACCCTGGTGGTTGGGAATCGGCTTTTTGCCCTTACCCCCAAAAATTTGAAAGAGATTCCCTATTTTTGTGACCCAGGAGGTTTTTGTAACCCAGAGGGCAAAAAATCATTAGTAAGATGGCAAAAAACAAAAAATCGAGCCAGGGAGGCATGATATACAGTACCAACCCGGACTTTGATCCGGATCAGTATCGGGAACAGGAATCTGTTCAAACTCTTCCTCCTTCCCAGCAAAATTTAAAAATTTTTCTCGACCGTAAAAACCGAAAAGGAAAAACCGTTACGTTGATCACCGGCTTTCAAGGGGAGGAAAACGACCTACAGGATTTAGGGAAGAAGCTAAAAAACCAATGTGGTGCAGGGGGATCGGCCAAACAGGGAGAGATCTTGATTCAGGGGGATTTCCGCGACCGCATCTTTGAGTATCTTCAAAAAGAGGGTTATAAAGTGAAAAAGGCAGGCGGTTGAGAGATTAGAGACGCACAAATTGTGCGTTTATAAAGGTTCAGAGTTGTGGGTCGATTCCCATTAAGGCGAGTTGCTCCCGAATGGCATTCATCTCCACCATACGGTCGAAACGGTAGGTTTTACTATTTTTCTCCGCCAACCGGTAGGCTTCCCAGGCCAGCTGAAATAAAACCTGAGCCCTGGATCGCTGATTCACTTCAAGTGCCAACCCCGCGCCCGAATAAAACAGCTGACCCAACTCATCGGGGTAACTGTTCAAAGGTTCCTTCAAATGTTCAAGTGTAAGGGTTAATCCGTCAGCCACAAAATCATCTGACGAATATTTGAAATGTGTTTTTAAGAAATCTTCAAACGCCTGAAAACCTTTCTGGGAATTTCCTTCCTTTCTCAATTTCAAAAGGCTACTTAGGAACTTACCCATCTCCTCAATCATTCGCAGGATAAAATCACGTTGAATCATAATACAATGTTCTTACTGTTTCTATTGTCGTTGCTTCAGGGCAAAAAGATTAAAAAATCAATGGGATGCTAAGCTAATTCTACCAATGTCTCCAGTAAAAATTCCCCAACAACCATTGCATTACTCAAAGGCTTTCTTAATTAATCTTCCGTAAAAATAACGAAAAATTATAGTACTCCGGGAATTAACTCGTGGACAAACAAACCTTTATCACCTCTCTTCAAACACCTGAACCCGCCAATAGCCCCAACCGCCCTTCAAGTTGCCTTAATCCCGGTGGCACCAGGCATAGATTAACATTTTGCCGGACAATCCACCTCCCGCAGTGCACCTTTCATAAAAAGAGCTGAAGCAAAGCCCCCTCGCGTGAAGTTATGGCTCAAGCCACAAAATGGAGCTCCCGGCCATAAATGAGTGTTTAAGACCCAAAAAAATAGTACATTACAAAAAAAGCAATTATTTTAGTGCCCGTTAAACAAGTACCGATGCTTTCTCCAATATTTTCACATTTGCTTATCCCCTACCTGGCGGCCATGTTTTTGGCCATTAACATGGGGGGAAGCGGCACCGCCCCCAGTTTTTCAGCCGCCTACGGGGCCAACCTCATTAAAAAGTCGCTTATTCCGGGCCTCTTTGGCGTAATGGTATTTCTCGGGGCCATTTTGGCGGGAAAAGGCACCGCTTTAACTTTGGGAAAGGAGATACTCCCCCAATCCTATATGGGATGCGCACTGGTTTCGATAATCCTGGTTTCGGTGGGGTTGTCCTTATTGGTGGCCAACTTAAGCGGAATTCCTCAATCCACCAGTCAATCGACCATTTTAGCGGTAACCGCTCCTGCCCTTTATTATAATGTACTAAACAGCAAGAAGTTACTATTGGAGATTGTCCCCACCTGGTTTATCCTGCCTATCGTCTCCTTTTTCATTTGTTTTTTAATTGGCAAATACATTTATAACCCCATTCGGAAAAAAGGTTACTTCCTAAATCCACGGATGCACGACCACCCCATTTTGAAAACCATTGTCATTGGATCCTCCCTGTATGTGGCCTTTAGTATTGGTGCCAACAATGTGGCCAATGCTGCAGGTCCGATTGCCTCCATGACCCTGAATGAGTTGGGAATTAGCGATACCGCTCACAATTTTGGCCTTATCATGGTTTTGTCCACCCTCATCGTAGCCCCCAATTTTGGAATAGGCAGTTCCATCTTTGGCCATAAACTCGTCAAGAACACCGGAAAGGAGATCATCCTCTTCGGTAAGATAGAAGCCATTATTATTGCGCTTGTTACCGGGTCTCTTCTGTTAACAGCCTCCCTGATTAAGGGTATTCCCACTTCCCTGGTTCAGCTTAACGTAGGGGCCATTTTAGGCATTGGGGTAGCCAAACTGGGCGCCAAGAATATCTTCCGCAAAACCCAGGTCAATAAATTTTTTATTATGTGGGTGGTGGCACCCATAATTTCCTTCTCTATCAGCTTTTTACTCACCTGGCTGTTCGACATAAAAGGGTGGTTGTAGATTACTTTTCGTAAAATATACCAACAGGTTTCTTTCAAAAAATTGGCCTGTATGATAAAATTTAAGACATAAAAAAAGAGGGTTAGAGCCCTCTTTCTTTATTTTCAAACTTTAATAAACTACTCAGCAGTATCGGCTGCTGCCCCCCGCATAGATAAAATGTCCCGGTCGAACATGTAGAGATTGCGATCGCCTACCAATTTCAGTTTATCGATAATCGCCGACACGGAAGCCTCCTCCTCGATCTGTTCGGTTACGAACCACTGCAACCAGTTTTGGGTAGTAAAATCTTTTTCTTCGAAGCATACACCCACAATATCATTGATCGATGCACTTATATATTGCTCATGTTCAAGGACTTTATCAAATAGTTTTTGCACACTGGCATAATCCACCGGGGGTTTTTCCAGGGCAGGGATAATGGCTTTACCCCCCCGCTCATTGACATATTTAATCATTTTAAGCATGTGCAAACGTTCTTCGTCAGCCTGGGCATAGAGCCAGCCTGACACGCCCTCATAACCATTACATTCGGCCCAGCTGGCCATGGCCAGATAGAGATTTGAGGAATAGGCCTCTTTCTCAACCTGTTCCACCATTTTCTTTTCCACTTTCTTGTTGATCATAATTTTAAAGTTTTATTATTATTTTTTCCTCTCAAAAAAATTAAACTTAATATTTTTAACCTCATTCAAATATAAGGCAAAAGAGAGATTTTGGTTTACCATCTGAGCCTTATTAATGGTTATTTGGATTTAGTCTAGTTTAGGACGTTGCCCAGGTCAGGGGATGAACTGTTTTGCCACCATTTTGTTATAAAGCTGAAACATTTCACATACAAACCATAGTCATACAGCAATATGATTGAAAAAATATTGGTGGCCAACCGGGGGGAAATAGCCGTACGCATTATCCGATCGTGCCGCGAGATGGGCATCAGGAGTGTCGCACTCTATTCGGAACCCGACCGCACAGCCATGCATGTAAGGTATGCAGATGAGGCCTATCCCATTGGTCGCGGGCCTTCGGGTCAAAGCTATCTGAATATCGACACCATTCTGGAAGTGGCCAAACAAAGCAAGGTGGATGCCGTGCACCCGGGCTATGGTTTTTTATCTGAAAACGCCCATTTTGCTGACCGTGTACGGCAGGCAGGCCTGCTGTTTATCGGCCCTTCATCGGAGGCCATACTGGCCATGGGCGATAAGATGCAGGCACGAAAGCTCATGCTCGAAGCAGGTGTTCCGGTGGTTCCCGGCACCGGGCAGCTACCCGAAAACGAAGAAGTATGCCAGGCCATGGCCGAAGAAATTGGTTATCCCCTCATTATTAAAGCTTCGGCGGGAGGTGGCGGCAAGGGCATGCGACTGGTCTTTGAGCAACCAGAGCTGCTGCAATCCATCCGAAGAGCCCGTTCGGAAGCCGGCAATGCCTTTGGCAACGATGCGGTTTACATCGAAAAATACCTCACCGGTCCTCACCACATCGAGTTTCAAATACTGGCCGACAACCACGGGAATGTGTTGCACCTATTCGAAAGAGAGTGTTCGGTGCAGCGCCGGCATCAAAAAGTGGTAGAAGAGACCCCTTCTCCCTTTCTCACCCCGGAGGTGAGAAGCGCCATGGCTGAAAGAGCACTGGCAGCAGCCCGGTCGGTTGATTATACGGGAGCCGGCACGGTTGAATTTCTGGTGGATGAACATCTCAACTTCTATTTTTTGGAGATGAACACCCGTCTTCAGGTGGAGCACCCCATTACCGAGCGAACCACAGGCATCGATTTAGTGAAGGCACAAATTGCCATTGCCAACGGAGAACCTCTCCCCTATACTCAGGCGGGGATACAACCTTCGGGACATGCCATTGAATGCAGGATTTATGCCGAAGACCCCCAGCGCAACTTCATGCCGGGGGCAGGCAGGGTGCAACACATCTCCGAACCACTTGGGTTAGGTGTACGAACCGACGGGTATGTGTATGAGGGTTATGAAATTCCGGTGCATTACGACCCCCTGATTTCCAAACTGATTGTTTGGGCACCCACGCGTGCCGAAGCCGTCAGCCGGATGAAGAGGGCGCTTTTCGAGTATAAGATAACCGGGGTAAAGACCAATATTCAGTTTTTGGAACATATAATGGAAACACCCGATTTTGTTAAGGGGAGCTACGACACTCATTTTATCGAAAAAAATCTTGACTATCTTTTGACCTCCACCAATTGCGATCAGGATTGCCAGGACATCGCCATGATCATGGCCTATATCGAACACCAGGCCAGAACCCATAAACGGCTGCGTTTTACACCCCCCGGGCAATCCACCTCAAAATGGAAAGAATTTGGCCGTCTGTTCAGACACAATCCTTTTTAAAGGATAACATACTCTATGCATGACAGTTGACAACAACGGCTTACAGAGTTACCTCAACATCCTCACAGAATAAAAAGGGCCGCGTATTGAGAAATAAGTTTTATCAGGCGCTAAAAAAAACTTTCGCATGAAAATAGTAGCAAAAACGGGCGACCGACAGGAAACGATCAAAGTAATAGAACGGGATGGCTCCCTGCTGAAGGTCGCTATTGGCCAAAAAGAATACATCCTCGACGTGGAAAAAGTGGAAAATGGGGTCTACTCCATTCTCTACAACGGACAAAGTATTAATATGGAGATTATCGAGAGTGAGAAAAAGGACCATTTTTACATCAACACACGCTATCAGCAATTCAACATCGAAATAGCCCCCGCGATGCCGGAGACCAATGGTTTAAAACATTCAGCCAAAGGCATCCAACATCTTGAGGCGCCTATGCCCGGGAAGGTAGTGGCCCTAAGGGTCCAGCCGGGTGAAGAGGTAAATAAGGGGCAAACCCTGATTATCCTCTCGGCCATGAAGATGGAGAATGAGCTTAGGTCGCCATTGTCGGGAAAGGTGACCCAAATTGGGGTGAAGGAGAACGATCTGGTAAAGGAAGGTCAGATGTTGATCGAAATAACCCCGGAAGGATAACCTAACCTTTCCATCCTCCCGGGTATGTGTTATTCATTGGGGTTTAACAGAAAATGAAATCGCCATAAAAAATATTGTTCCGGGTCTTGATTGACCCAACATAAGCTTAGTTTTCCTTCCTTTTACCACGAATCCGGGTAAATTAAAAATAGTACTGCAGAATATCCGTTATAACAATGGACATCCTGTTTTTCAAAACTTGTTCCCTCTTCTGTTCTGCCGGGCATTGCCAGGGCACCACAAATTCAGAACCATTGATTACTGTATGCTTTTCATTCATTGGCGAAGTGCTTGATTTTCTGCTAAAAGTCTTTGTCTCTGTTAAACTCGCATTGAGAATCTCTTTGTTTTTGGCGTTCCGGTTCATAGTTTTATTTTTTTTTAATTGAGTTAAGCCCTCTAGTGGGCGATGTTTAAGAACTAAAAATTGAAAAGAGTGATCTGCCGTTTGTATAATTGGTTATTAATCATCTCATTCATTTCCTGATGGTTCACCTTCAGCAGTTCACCATTATCTTTAATCCAGCCTTCTTTAAACTTCCGGTTAAAGCTTCCGGCCCAACCGTGACAGCGTCCCATTTAATGGCGGAAGAGAAAGCCCGATCCAACGGGGCTGGCAATGACCTGAGGGTAAATAGCCCCTAGTGCCAGCATTTTTTGGATCGGGAACGTCGCCCATGTGGCAGGGTAAAGTAAAAGGTACTTCCTTTTCCTTCTTCACTCGTTGCAACGATCTCTCCACCATGCATATGAATAAACTCGTTGCAAAGGAGGAGACCTAAGCCGGTACCAGGTTCATTATTAGTCCCGGGGATATGATGATGACAATCCATATTGAAAAGCGTTGGAAGATGTTCTTTTTTTATGCCAACCCCTGAATCAATAAATGAAAGTTTAACGCCACCGGCTGTATGCTGAACCAAAATTTTTACGCTCCCCCCCGGATATGAGAATTTTATAGCATTCGATAGTAAATTCCGAATAACCGTCTCCAGCATATTTCCATCGGCAAACACCCTTACATCACTCTCTATCAAAACATTAATATCAATATCCTTTACCCTTAGTGAAACCTCAAGTGTATCTATAACTCGCTGAATAATATCGTGTACAGATAAATAGACGGGGGTATATTTGAGTTGTCCGGTTTGAACCCTGGCCCATTCCAGCAGATTCTCGAGCAATGCGTATCCGGTTTTGGCGGCCTCATGAAGAAAATTACAATACTCACCCATGTGAATATAGTCGCGTGATTTGACCTGAAAGACCAATAATTCACTAATGTTAATGAGGCCATTGAAGATATTCTTCATATCGTGAGCGATGATGGAGAAAAACTTATCTTTTGTAGAGATAAGCTCCCTTAACCTGGCATAATTTTTTGAGGGTGCTTCTACCACTGGCTGATGATTATCAACCCCCCGGGAAAGCACCACAATATATTTTTGGTTTTCTATATGGATGGGGACCAGGGTAAGCATTACCGGCAAAAATGATCCATCCTTACTTTTACGTTTGGCCTCGAACAAAAAAGACTGATCTACAGCCTGCTTTTCACAACATTTAAGTAAGTTCCCGGTCAATAATCCCCCTGAATAGAGATCAAAAACTTTCATCTGAAGGAGCTCCTCTTTAGAATATCCTGTCTGCACCGTTGCAGCTTTATTTACTTCCAGCAGATTTCCTTCAATATCGTTCAGACAAAAAACATCCACCAATCGATCAGCCGAATTACCATAGAACGCTTCCATTTTCCTCATATCCACTCCTCCTGTCATCGTGTAATTATAAAATCATTGGGTTGTTTTTTTTTAATTCCTCCTCATCTCGCTCAGGGTCAGCTCCTCTTTCGAAATCAGAGTCGTCGGTTTTTCCTGTGACTTCCGGATTTTATCTTCAGATACATCAGCATTTAACCGTAAAGTAAAGTCGCTTAATACATTCATATAGTTAATAAAGGCTTCATAAGGGGTTTTATATGGGTTATGGCAGAAATCAACTTCAGCAGGAGTGAAAAAGCTGTTAGACATATAAAAAAAATGATCACAGCACTGCAAATAACTCCAGTCCTTAAGTATTTGTGAATTCGTGCATCGGCTTATTGTGGGCCACAGGGCATAGAGTTTGTCGATGGCCTCGAGCTGCATTTCGTTACCCAACCAGGTGGAAACATCTTTCCCTTTGTCGCTTCGCGAAATGGGCTGGGGTGCTTTAATTGAAGCCTCAGGCAAAAGGATCTCGGCAACCTCGGAAGGGGTTGAAAACTTAATACAAGGGTGCTTCAAGGCTTCGGCCGTAAAAATATTTAGAAAATCAAAAATGCCGCCTCTCCTGCCTTGATGCTCACCAAAGGTCTCATAATCAAGAAAGAGATTAACAACCTCATCCGGGTTTTCGGGTTCTATTATTCTGTAAATGAATTTAGTTGCTGAAAGGGGGTCTGCAGGCCTTTGACTGTTGCCAAACCAGTGGATGATATCCTCACTCAGCTCAGCATTCCGCAACAAAACATTTAATCGCGGATTTTTCCTATTGAAATACAAATTGTTAGGACTCCTCCCTTGAAGAACCTGAAGGGTTCCTTCAGTAATTAAGGTGCTAAAACCCATTTCTGCAATCAACTCACCGATACGATCGAAGTAGATAAGTTCAGTATTATTGAACACTTGCGGGCGCATTCCAAACAACTCTTCCATAAGGTCGGCATGGGCTTTCACCTGGGCACGGAATATCTCCTCATCCTTTAATGAAACCAGAGAGTGAGAGTAGGGTTCAGCCAAAAATTCAACCAGTCCGGTATCAGCCAGGGTTTTAAAACTTGAAAGAACTTCTGGTGCATATAACCTGAACTGCTCAACGGCCATTCCTGAAAGAGAAAAAGAGATCCGTAAATTGCCCTCATGCTCTTTTAATAATTTCAACATCAGCCCATTGGCAAGCAAATAGCATTTGGAGGCAACCTGGTGCATGATACGCTCGTTGGTGTAGTCATCATAGTAATAATGATCGTTCCCAATATCGAAAAATCGGTAGCGTTTTAAACGAAAAGGCTGATGTACCTGGAAGCATAAACATATGGTTTTCATTCGGTTGTGATTATATGGTTATTAAATTCGCTTTCCAATTAAAAGCAATATAACAGGAAGCTTCAGCACCTGCTTAACGCTTTGTCATAAACCTTCTTAACCTGCAATGCTGAGTTTTCCCACTTAAGGTTGTCAACCTCTTTTTTTCCACGACTCACAAACATTTTTGACATACCGGGATAGGTAAGGACACCATAAATGGTGTCGGCCATGGCCTCCACATCCCAATAATCGGTTTTCATGGCATAGGTAAGGATCTCGGCAGCCCCTGTCTGATTGGAGATCAGCACAGGCACATTACTCTGCATCGCCTCGAGAGGCACAATGCCAAAGGGTTCAGATACAGAAGGCATTATATAGAGGTCGCTCATGGCCAGGAGTTCGAACACCTCATCACCTTTTAGAAAACCGGTAAAATGAAAGCGGTCCATAATTTTTAGCTCTGCGGCGCGCCTGAGCATGCTTCCCATCATATCGCCATCGCCAGCCATAACAAAACGGACATTCTTCATTTTCTGAAGCACGCGATAGGCGGCTTCTATAAAATATTCGGGCCCTTTTTGTGTGGTTATACGGCCCAAAAAAGTCACAATTTTATCATCAACCCCCTTCTTAAATAGTTTTTCCTTATCACCGTCAATTGGTTCCACAGCATTATAGACTGTTACCACCTTATTGGCAGGGATTCCATATTTTTCAATCACGATCTGCCGGGTTAGGTTACTTACGGTTATAACCATGTCGGCCGCTTCCATTCCTTCTTTTTCAATGGCGAATACAGCCTCATTAACACAACCTCCACTGCGGTCGAAATCGGTTGCATGCACGTGCACCACCAGTGGTTTGCCTGAGATTTCACTGGCTTGGATGCCTGCAGGGTAAGCCAGCCAGTCGTGTGCATGAATGACATCAAAAGAATTCTCCTGAGCTATTGTGCGGGCCACAATGGCATAGTCACGTATCTCGCGCATGAGATCAGGTCCGTATTTCCCCGAAAATTCCACTTTCCCCTCGCTGTTGGTGCGAAGATATTGCGCCTTCTCGTTGATTTCCTGCTGGGTACGCCTGGCAAACTCTTCCGGGTTCAGGTAGGGTACCAGACGGGATTCTATTTCTATGTAATCGAACTTTTGAGATAGTTGTTTAGATCGAAATTCCAGGTTCTTTACCGAAACCTCATTGGCACCAACCAGATGAATATCCAACGGGTTTTCATCCCCATAAGCCTTAGGCACAACAAATAAGACCTGAAGATCAGGGATTTGCGATAACCCCCGGGTAAGACCATAGCAGGCAGTGCCAAGGCCACCTGAGATATGCGGTGGAAACTCCCATCCAAACATAAGTACTCTCATAGTCTTTTTAGTTTATTATTTATATTATCAATTACATAGTATCATCATTTGGGGATTCGAACGCCCTGTCTGTCGTTTTATTTGTTGCGATAACAACTGGCATCAGGGATAAGCCACGATTGCCGTTCCGCATGCGTATTTCGGCAGAGAAAACTTTCAAAAATCTTAAACACTAATTAGATGGCAGCTGGATAAATCTCCTTTTAATCCTCCTGAGGGAAACCACACGTGAGACACGAGTGGTTCCCAAAGGGGGATAAGGGTTGAGTTAAACCTCAAGGCATACCTATTGGGATATTGGGAATCACAATAACGTTTAAAAAAAAGAGCGATTATCGGAAGGCCCCAGACATGGAATCATCAACAACATTCCTCTTCTTTTTTCGTTTTTTTGGGTGAACTTTTTCAAGGAACTTAAAAAATAAAAAACTCTTGCAGACGCATCCTTTATTCGATTAAAGATCCTGCTCTTGCAATCGGTTCCCACCCTTAATTGGAAGGCTGAAAACGCCCCAATTCTTCTCCCGCTTACCTTTCAAAACCTTCTCATTTTATTTGTTCTGCAAATATCTGACAAATATCAGGTATTCTTCCTTTTATTCTTATTCATTAACTCATTCATTCTGTTCATATTCAGAAACCTGACGTTTATATAACACCCGTATGCCTTATTGGGATCAGCGGTTTTTTTTATTAAATACCCATTTTTTAACAGCTTATGTGCTTGACAGAATTTTTGCCCTCATGGCTTTTTTACATATTTTTTCCTGTGTTTTTTTTCTTGTCCATTATAGGTCTATAACTTCTTTCTGAATACTTCTTAAGTCAGTGTGGATGCAGGAATCAGTCCAACACTCACACCATACTTTTGCATGCATTTAACCCTTAAAAAAGAATTGCTTTATGCTCAAAATATGAGTAACTTCAGAATATATAATGTTCACTTATGGATACCATAGATAAACCCGATTTGTTTTTTGAAAATTTATGAGATCAAAAAGAAAGGAAGAAAGAGATGAGAGAAAAAATCGCGGCTCTTCTTCGTGAAGATCTTGAGAAAAAGTTAGGTAAAGCAATAAAGTATGAAAGGGACTTTGTTGAATTATCCGGGGATATTTTTGAAAAAACCACCAAGCAGATTAGCATATCTACCCTGAAGCGATTTTTCGGAACAGTAACTTGCCATTTCAAACCTTCTAAATTTACCCTGGAAACTTTAGCTAACTACCTTGGTTTCGATGACATACAAGCCTATCTGGAAGGTTTTGATTTAACTACCCAGTTGCACAAAAACTCCTGGAGCCAATTGAAAAACCGGGTTAACCTCATAACGGAGGTGAGTCTGGAATCCTTAAAGCTTAAAACCGGCTATGATCCCGGGATATTTGTGCTGAGACCATGGGGCGAAAAATATCTTGAGTCCTTTTACCAGTCTTCCAAATCGGCCACCATGGTGGTTGCCCCTGATGGCTTTGGAAAATCAACCATGCTGATACAATTAGTTGAAAGAATACTCACAGATCCCACAGGCAAACACAAAGACGATATCGTTGGTCTTATCGACGGAGGCACTTTCTTTAATTTATACTCCAGGAGTTCCAGTATAGAGTTGCTCAATCAACTCCTGGAATTAAAAATAGAAACGAGCCTCTTTCTATATTTCCAAAAACATCCTGAACAGGTGAATGGCTGTTTTTGGCTGATCATTGACGATGTGGATGAAGTATTTTATGACAAATTAAAACAACATCAATTTATTGAAAACCTTACGAAGATTATCCTGTTGCATCGGGAAAATAACTGGGTTAAATTCATCTTCACCTGTCGCCCCGAAAATCTGAATATCTTCACCGGATTTATTAAAAAAAATCCAATATTGGAGAACTGCTGGTTTGAAGTAGAATTCGACAACAACAATATGGCTGAATGCATTAACATCCCCCTGTTAAATGAAAAAGAGATTAAGTTTATATTTAAGAATCTGGGGGTAAAAAATGGTAAGCCATTGAAGCGTCTTGACAATGACCTTCTGGACACAATACGCCACCCCAATTTATTGGAAGTATTGGTGGAGGAGTATGACCCCAACGAAGAACTATCCATATTTCTTCTGTTGGGCCGTTATTTAAATAAAAGAATAAATTCCCAACCCTATCGCAATGAAAAACTACAGCTTGTGAACCGGTTTTTCGAGTTGTGCAATTTGGCAAAAGAATCCAACTCGGTAATTAAGGAACAATTGGTTAACAACACGACAGAAATGGGTTATCATGAGTTGGTATCGTATGGTATTCTTTACGAACTTACGTCACCTGCAGATTTTTTTAATTCAAACATCTATGTGAGATTCAGTCAAAATTCAATCTTTGATTTTCTTCTGTTTAAAAAATGGTTACAACACGATTTACCTGACCTGGAGCGTTTTAAAAAGATTAAAGAGTTTTATGAAAATAATGTGCAAATGCAGTGCAGACTTTTGCCGTTAAACGTCAAATTATTTTTGCACAACAAAGATTATCAGGCGATTTTACACATCCATCAACAATTGGAAAAGGGAATGATAGTAGCCGATGACTCTTCCGACACCTTGCCATTGTGCATGATTTCGATAGCAGAAGTGGTTAAAATGGCTTTAAAGAACAATCCCGCGCTGAGAGAACTCTTTATGCCCTGGATATATAGTTCCAGATTAGGGAACACCCTATATGGGAAAGAGTTATTCAACCCAAATGAAACAATGGTCTAAGCTTTGGGGGCGCAGAACTTCACATCCAGCCGGTGGATTGGGGGGTGGGGGAATGGAGATTGGTGATTGGGTGATTTGTGATTGGTAATTGGGGAATGGTGATTGGTAAATGGGGGATTTCTATTTTACCGAAATATAAAACCGGTAATAAAAGTTGGTTCAGGGTTATAACTACCAGAGCTTGCCGGAAGTCTGCCAGGCCAATTTCGACGAATTCCCCATAAATGGATGCCAAAAATCACCCCTGTCTCCATAGGATCCCCTCTTGGGTGAAGGGCATAGGCTCAAATGTGCTGCCATTGAAGTTCCATAGCTCTTTCACCCCACCAGCCTTAAGCATGGCAGCCCCCTCCCTGATCCCGGACAATAGTCGGGTGGGCCGATGGGCATCACTGCAAAGGGTGAGTGGGATTTTGTTTTCTACGATCCACCGCAACGACTCAGGGCCTGGGAAAAACATGCCGGCACGGTCGTAATACTTGGTATTAATTTCGACCACCACCTCTTTTTCGGCCGCCAGCTTAAGGGTATCATAAACGGCCTGTTTGTACCATGAGGCCGACTCATCAAAGAACAAGTTATTCCGGTTATGCATCTTTATCTTGTCCATGTGTCCAATAATCCGGGGCGCCTGGTTCTGCAGCATCTCCTGTTGCAACCGAAAATACCTCAGAACAGCCTTTTTGCAATCTCCGCCAAAGATCTCCTCTATTCCCCGGCGAAACTCATCAATATTTTCGTCGAATGCCCAATGCGCACCATCTTCATAGGCATCCACAAAATGCAGGGAGCCCACAACATAATCGAGCTCAGCCACGGGCACTTTACTGTGCGCAGGTCCCATTATTCCGGGAAGATAATCCACCTCCAGGGACCTGAGAATCGTTATCCGGGACTTGTATTTCTCCTTCAGTGATGCCAGGACCATAAGATAATCAGGTAGTTTTTCGGCCTTCATATGCCAGCTGGTTTCAAAAGAGACAGGCGAATGAGACGAGAAACCCAGCACCCGCATCCCCTCCTGAATGGCTGCGAGCACATATTGTTCGGGCTCCTGTTGTCCGTCACAATAGCACGAGTGTCCATGATAGTTGGCCCAGGCTGGGGCCTGAGGCTTAATGCTAAGGTCGTTCATTCAGATAGATTTTGTTTTGCATTTATATTTCCGTAACAGTCTCACAAAGAAAAAGAATTAAAACTACCGGGACAAAAACCTTTAAATCAAAACATCAAAAACGTTTTGGAGTTTGATTTCATTAGTTAATTTTGCACCCTGAAATAAAAGCCCATGTTATTTAAAGACGAGATAAAGCGCAGACGTACATTTGGAATTATCAGCCACCCGGATGCCGGAAAAACCACCCTCACCGAAAAGTTACTTCTTTTTGGAGGGGCCATCCATGTGGCGGGAGCGGTAAAGTCGAATAAGATAAAGAAAACAGCCACCTCCGACTTCATGGAGATTGAAAAACAGAGAGGTATTTCGGTGGCGACTTCGGTTATGGGCTTCGAGTACGATGGCTTTAAGGTCAACATACTGGATACCCCGGGCCACGAGGATTTTGCCGAGGACACCTACCGCACCCTTACGGCGGTGGACAGCGTAATCATCGTTATTGATGCAGCCAAAGGGGTAGAGACTCAAACCCGAAAGCTCATGGAAGTCTGTCGGATGAGGCATACCCCGGTGATTGTTTTTGTGAATAAGATGGATCGCCCTTCCCGCGATCCTTTTGATATACTCGATGAGATTGAAGAGGAGCTCAAAATAGAGGTAAAACCGCTCAGCTGGCCCATTGGCAATGGACCTGACTTTAAAGGGGTTTACAATGTCTTTGAAAACAACCTGTACCTTTTCTCTCCCAACAAACAAACCCTTGAAGCGGGCATTAGCATAAGCAGCCTTACCGACAGTAAGGTGGAAGATCAAATTGGCCAGGCCAGCGCTGCACAATTGATTGAAGAACTGGAACTGGTGAATGGGGTCTACCCCGAATTTGATCTGAAGCCCTATTTGGCTGGCAAACTGGCTCCGGTATTTTTTGGGAGTGCCCTCAACAATTTCGGGGTTCGCGAACTGCTTCACTGCTTTCTCAAGATTGCCCCCTCTCCCCGACCTTCGAAAACCGAGGACAGGGAAGTGCAACCCGATGAGGAAAAGTTCAGTGGTTTTGTCTTTAAGATTCACGCCAACATGGATCCCAATCACCGCAACCGAATTGCCTTTGTAAAGGTTTGCTCGGGCCACTTTCAGCGCAACACCAACTACACCCACGTAAGGTTGGGCAAACAGATGAAATTCAGCAGTCCTACCGCCTTTATGGCCGAGAAAAAGTCCATCGTAGAAGAGGCCTTTCCCGGCGATATCGTTGGGATTCCCGATTCGGGCCATTTTAAAATCGGGGACAGCTTATCGGAAGGCGAAACGCTAAATTTCAAGGGTCTTCCCAGCTTCTCGCCGGAGTTATTCCGATACATCGACAATGCCGATCCCATGAAAGCCAAGCAGCTGGCCAAAGGGATTGATCAGCTAATTGACGAAGGAGTGGCCCAGTTGTTTATCAGTCAGTTTAATGGCCGCAAGATCATTGGGACCGTGGGGGCTTTGCAGTTCGAAGTAATACAGTATCGGTTGCTGCATGAGTATGGCGCTTCCTGTCGCTACGAACCGGTTAATCTATACAAAGCCTGCTGGCTCGAATCGAACAATACAGCCGAACTGAACGATTTCAAGAAGCGAAAGAATCAATATATGGCCCTGGACAAGTTTAAAAGAGATGTCTTTTTAGCAGACTCGGCCTACATGTTGCAAATGGCAGAAGATAATTTTGAGAACATAAAATTTCATTTTACTTCGGAATATTAAAAAACCGATGG
>JBFHFS010000003.1:0-193275 GCA_041583495.1 Marinilabiliaceae bacterium
AAAGTAAGCAAAAAATCACCGCTGCTGTGAAATGGCTAAATTTTGAGGCCTGTTGCTAAAAACAAAGAACTCGTCCTGCCGTCCTCAGACAGCTTTGTTTTCTTTACGCACCACCCCTCACAATTCTTAACGCCCTTTCCCGGAGGCGGGTCCCCTCATAAATTTGAATGAAAGTTTAGCCAAATCGCAACTTGCATACTGCAAATCCTCTTTTCTCTCTTCACTTTCCACTCTTCACTTTTCCTTTAACCTTGTCTCCTTTAACCTTCTCCCCTTTTCACCTTCCTGACACACCCATCCCCCCAAGTAGCTATTTTTTGGTTTCTCCCCTCTATTTCACGGCACCTTCAACTGAATAAACAAATTCCGGAAGGCACTCAGTCATTCATTAGCAAATTTTCCCTACTTTTGACTTTAAATTTTTCATTTCTAATAAAAACATCAAATCCTTAAACAATGAAAAGAGCATTTACTGCAATTATTTTCGTTTTAGCGGCATTCTCTATTACTGCCCAGAATCTTCAACTCCATTACGACATGGGAGAAGGTCGAAAAATGGTTACTTCAACAGTGGAAATGTTTAAACCCGACCAGATGGGAAGCACCTTTTTCTTCATCGACATGGATTACGGTAGCGACGAAAGTGGCGTTGACGGTATTAGCCTGGCATACTGGGAAATAGCCCGTAGTTTTAAAGTTTCACAGAATTCCGCCTTTGAACCCCGCATCGAATACAATGGTGGCTTTGGAAGATACCAGTATGAAGCCCCAGATTTTGATGGACAACTCGTACTAAAGCAATTTCATTACTCAATCAACAGTGCATTTTTGTTGGGTGGACAATACACCTGGAACAACGCCGATTTCTCCAGAGTATTAACCCTTCAGGCCAACTACAAATATATCAAAGACATTGAAGATGCTTCTTTTCAGTTAACAGCCGTTTGGGGATTACATTTTTTTGATCGCAAACTCTCTTTCACCGGCTTCGCCGACTTCTGGAAAGAAGAGACTGAAACGATATCCACCGACTACATATTTCTTGCCGAGCCTCAGCTGTGGTACAACGCCATGGAGCATTTTTCAGTAGGTGGAGAGTTAGAGCTGGCTTCCAACTTTGGGGGTCATAAGGGATTCAAGGCCTGCCCTACCCTGGCCGTTAAATGGAACTTCTAGATTTGTTCCAACCTCCATTAAATTAATATGAATGTCAGACCCGATTAACCCCATCAGGCAACCATTTTTACTATACCACTAGTGACTATGAGCCTGCCCCGAACGAGGAAAAGCAAAAAGCAATTCATCCATTCAGCGGGTTAATCTGTCTTCTAAAACTATTCATCATGCTTGAAAAATTCTTTAGTTTAAAGGCGAATAAAACAAATGTACGCACCGAAGTGGTCGCCGGGATAACCACCTTTATGACCATGGCTTATATTTTGGCGGTGAATCCCGATATTCTGTCGGCCACCGGAATGGATAAAAGTGCTGTATTTACCGCCACCGCACTGGCCTCTATCGTGGGCACCCTGGTGATGGCTCTCTGGGCACGTCTGCCCTTTGCCCTGGCCCCCGGAATGGGCCTCAACGCCTTTTTTGCTTTCACCGTAGTGCTGGGCATGGGCTATACCTGGCAATTTGCCCTCACAGCTGTATTCCTGGAAGGTATCATCTTCCTGCTATTAACGGCCTTCAACATCCGTGAGCTGATTGTCAATGCCATTCCCATTAACTTAAAACATGCCATATCGGCAGGGATTGGATTGTTCATTGCTTTCATCGGCATGCAGAACACCGGACTGATCGTAGACAATCCTGCCACTCTGGTATCACTGGGCGATATGAGCTCCCATACCATCTGGGTATCCCTTTTTGGGTTAGTCCTGATTGGGGTATTACTGGCTTTGAAAGTCAAAGGGGCTTTATTGATTGGCATCTTCGCCTCTGCCCTGATTGGCATTCCCCTGGGCGTGACTCACCTGCCCGAAGGATCGTGGCTCACCCTACCCCCATCGATCGCCCCGGTTGCTTTCCAGTTCGACTTTTCTAATGTCCTATCGGTCGACATGGTGATTGTTCTATTCACCTTTCTATTTGTAGATATGTTCGATACCGTCGGAACCCTTATTGGGGTATCCTCCAAGGCCGACATGATTGACGAAGAAGGGAATCTGCCAAGGGTTAAACAGGCTCTGTTTGCCGATGCAGTTGGAACCACAGTAGGTGCCATGTTGGGAACCTCAACCGTAACAACCTATGTGGAAAGTGCCTCGGGTGTTGCCGAAGGAGGACGTACAGGACTCACCTCCTTATCCACAGCAGGGATGTTTATTTTGGCTTTATTTCTGTCGCCTATCTTTCTGATGGTTCCGGGAGCCGCAACTGCCCCAGCCCTTATTCTGGTTGGCTCCTTTATGATGTCTCCCATCCTGAAAATTAATTTTGATGACTACACCGAATCCATTCCGGTGTTTCTCACCATCATTATGATGCCATTGGCCTACAGTATTGCCGAAGGTATTGTGTTTGGAATGCTGGCCTACGTGATACTGAAGCTTTTATCAGGCAGAACCAGGGAAATATCCTGGATAATGTATGTGCTCACCATTTTGTTTTTGATGAAGTTTTTCTTCTAAATAGCACTTCCCTTTGAGGGAATAGAATGTTTCAATCGGGGGGTTAAGGGCTATCAGGCCTTTAATCCCCCGATATTTTTTTGCATTCGGCCTTTATTCAATCCCGCACGTTCATGGTGTCCATGGGTTGTGGTCAGATTATCTTCTACCCCATCTTAAACCTTCTTTTATGTATAGCCTTCTTTGCCACCCGATCTAATAAAAGGGCCTCCCCCAAACTCATCCCAATTATTAGAACCCGACTCCTCCCCTTTCCATTTGCTTTTGTTTACGTCAAGCGATATATTTGTAAACTTTTTAATTTTAGGGTAAAAAGAGAATAGATGAGCCAAAAATTTCCTGAATATAAGAATCTGGACCTCTCGCAAATTAATAGTGAGGTACTGCAAGAGTGGGAAAAAAATAAAACTTTTGAAAAAAGTCTTTCAGATCGGGAAGGGTGTCCCCCTTATGTTTTCTACGAAGGCCCTCCTTCTGCCAATGGGGTCCCGGGCATTCACCATGTAATGGCCCGATCGATTAAAGATGTTTTTTGTCGTTTCAAAACTCAGCAAGGCTACCTGGTTCACCGTAAGGCGGGCTGGGATACCCACGGACTCCCCGTTGAACTTGCCGTTGAAAAGGCTCTTGGCATCACCAAGGAGAACATTGGAAAAACCATCTCGGTGGATGAATACAATGCTGCCTGCAAACGCGAGGTGATGAAGTATACCGATATGTGGGAGGATCTTACCCACAAAATGGGTTACTGGGTGGATATGGAACATCCTTACATCACCTACGACAATCGGTACATCGAGACCCTGTGGTGGATGCTTAAGGAGCTTTATAAAAAAGACCTAATCTACAAGGGCTATACCATCCAGCCCTACTCTCCCGCTGCAGGAACCGGGTTGAGCACCCACGAGCTGAACCAGCCGGGCTGTTATCGGGACGTTAAAGACACCACCTGCACCGCCCAGTTTTCCGTGGTGAAAAATGAGCAATCATCCTTTTTATTTGAGGATGAAGATTCAATGGTGTATTTTCTGGCCTGGACAACCACACCCTGGACTTTGCCCTCAAACACGGCTTTAGCAGTTGGACCGAAGATAATATACCTCAAAGTAAAGACCTTTAATCCCTATACCGGAGAGCCGGTGACCGTTATATTGGCTAAGGACCTTCTGCATTCCTACTTCAATGAGAAAAATGCAGATCTTTCGTTCGAAGAGTTCCAGGAAGGGGATAAAAAGATACCTTATAAAGTCCTGGATGAGTATGATGGAAGCCAGCTGATTGGCCTTAGATATCAACAGCTCATTCCCTGGATTAAACCCGAAGGAGATGCTTTCAGAGTGATTCAGGGTGATTTTGTGACCACCGAAGACGGAACCGGCATCGTTCATATTGCCCCCACTTTTGGGGCCGATGATGACAAGGTGGCTAAATTATCCGGGATTTCCCCACTGATCCTTCTCGACAAAGAGGGGAAACGTCAACCCATGGTCCACCGCACCGGACGATTCTTTCTGATCAAAGATATGGATCCTTCCTTTGTGAAATCCAATGTAGACCTGGATGCCTACAGTGAGTTTGCCGGCCGCTATGTGAAAAACGCTTACGACGACAGTCTCTCCGACGACGACGCCTCCCTGGACATAGACCTTGTGGTGATGCTCAAGAAGGAAAACAAGGCCTTTAAAGTGGAGAAGTATGAGCATAACTATCCCCATTGCTGGCGCACCGACAAACCTATATTATACTATCCGCTCGATAGTTGGTTCATCCAAACCACCGCGGTACGGGACCGAATGATCGCGCTAAACAACACCATCAATTGGAAGCCCGAATCCACAGGTACAGGCCGTTTTGGAAAGTGGCTCGAAAACCTGGTCGACTGGAATCTGAGCCGATCGCGTTATTGGGGTACCCCACTACCCATCTGGCGTACCGAAGACGGACACGAGGAAAAATGTATTGGCTCGGTTCAGGAGCTGGTGGAGGAGATTAACCAATCGGTAAAATCGGGAATCATGGAGAAAAACCCATTTGGGGATTTCCAACCAGGTGATTTTTCGGATGAAAACTATAATAAGATTGACCTTCACCGTCCTTATGTAGACGATATTATTCTCGTTAGCGACGATGGAAAACCCATGTACCGCGAGCCCGACCTCATCGACGTTTGGTTCGACTCCGGCGCAATGCCCTACGCGCAGATGCATTACCCCTTTGAAAGCAGTCTGGCCCCCACCTCGTCGCCAAACGAAGAGGCCAAAAGGCTCCCCTTTCCGGCCGACTTTATTGCCGAAGGGGTAGATCAAACACGGGGCTGGTTTTTCACACTGCATGCGCTCAGCACCATGTTGTTCGATTCAGTTGCCTTTAAAAACATCATCTCCAACGGCCTGGTGCTCGACAAAAACGGCAATAAGATGTCGAAACGACTGGGCAATGCGGTAGATCCCTTCAAAACCATTGAGTCGTATGGATCCGACCCCCTGAGATGGTATATGATTACCAATTCCCAACCCTGGGATAACCTGAAGTTCGACCTCCTGGGGATTGACGAAGTAAGACGAAAGTTCTTTGGCACCTTATACAATACCTACTCATTCTTTGCCCTCTATGCCAATGTGGACGGATTTAAAGGCAACGAAGAGCAAGTTCCGGTTAAGGATCGTCCGGAAATTGATCGGTGGATAGTTTCCTTATTGAACACCCTAATTGTAGAGGTTACAACGGCCCTTGAGAACTATGAACCCACGCGTGCCGGCCGGCTTATTCAAGACTTTGTGACCGAAAACCTTAGTAACTGGTATGTTCGGTTGAACCGTAAACGCTTTTGGGGGGGGGCCTTCAGCCAGGACAAACTGGCCGCTTACCAAACCCTCTATCAGTGCCTTGAAACGGTTTCCATGCTGGCTGCGCCTATCGCACCCTTCTATATGGATCGGTTATTCAATGACTTGAACCGGATCTCAGGAATTCATCAGGAAGTGTCGGTACATCTGACCAGGTTTCCACAACCCGAAGAAAGCCTCATTGACACATCCCTGGAAGAAAGAATGGGCTTTGCCCAGCAAATTTCATCAATGGTCCTTGCGTTACGCAGAAAGGTTAATATAAAAGTGCGCCATCCGCTTCAAAAGATTATGCTCCCCGTTTTGAGCGATCATTTCGAAACGCAGATAGAGACCGTTAAAGACCTCATCCTCGGAGAAGTCAACATCAAAGAGATTGAATATCTGAAAGACAGCACTGGGGTGCTGGTGAAAAAGATCAAACCCAACTTTAAATCTTTGGGCCCGCGCTACGGGAAAATCATGAAGGACATCAGCAAGGCCATTGCCATCATGTCGCAGGAGGAAATAGCCAAATGTGAAAATGAACCCGTTTTTGAACTCCAGGTTAAGGGCGAAAACATCGAAATCACAAGGGAAGATGTTGAGATTGTGAATGAAGATATTCCAGGAATGTTGGTGGCCAACGAGGGCCCAATAACCGTTGCTCTTGACATTACCATAACCCCCGAGCTTAAAGAAGAAGGCATCGCCCGCGAATTAATCAACCGAATTCAAAACCTCCGGAAAGAAAGCGGTCTGGATGTTACAGATAAAATTTCATTAAATATTACAAAGCACAACGAAATTAATAGTGCAGTTGAGAAACATAAAGGCTATATTGGAGCCCAAACACTAGCGGTTGAAGTGAACCTCGTGGATTCATGTAACGACACAAAGGCACGTGCCGTTGAATTGGAGGAGAATGTTTCAACCTGGCTGGAAATTAACAAAATAGATGCATAGATTAATTTTTTAATTTTATCCCTATGGCTGAAAAAACAAGATATTCAGACGAAGAGTTAAAGGAATTTAAAGATATTATTCTGGACAAACTCGAAAAAGCAAAACGGGATTACGAATTGCTAAGAAATACAATTACCCTTGAAGACGGAAACGACACTCAGGATACCTCTCCGACCTTTAAAGTTCTCGAGGAAGGCGCCTCTGTTCTGTCAAAGGAAGAAGCAGGCAACCTTGCCCAACGTCAGCAAAAATTTATTCAGCATTTGCAGGCGGCCTTAATCCGAATAGAGAATAAGACCTATGGCATTTGTCGTGAAACAGGTAAACTGATTAACAAGGAGCGTCTGAGAGCTGTGCCCCACGCCACTCTGAGCATCGAGGCCAAAAGAAATCAGAAATAGCCTGGGTTCACCTGGGAGAGCTTCCCTCAGGGAAAAGGTAAAACCGCTTTACCAAAAGCATTTAGTGAACGCCCTTTTGCGTTTTCTAAATTGGCCTATAATATTTCCCCGGGAATGAATGATTTGCTGTGCCTCTATTTTTAAACAACGACTCAACATCTTATATTTTGACCAAACTAATGAGTAAATTAAAGACACCTGCCTTTATCGTTTTAGCCATATTATTTGTCGATCAGGCACTTAAAATATGGGTAAAAACCAATATGATGCTGGGGGATGAATTTTCAGTTATTGGAAATTGGTTTTTGATCCACTTCGTTGAGAACAACGGAATGGCCTTTGGAATGGAACTGGGTGGCGACTTTGGCAAAATATTCCTGAGTATTTTTCGAATTGTAGCAGTCACCGGCATCGGATGGTATCTTTTCAAACTCACCAAAAAGCAAGCCCCCCTTGGCCTCATTGTGAGCGTAAGCATGGTTTTGGCCGGTGCACTTGGCAACATCATCGACAGCGCTGTGTACGGATTGATTTTTGATGAAAGCTATTCACGCCTGGCAACCCTCTTTCCGCCCGAAGGAGGTTATGCCTCCTTTCTCCACGGGAAAGTGGTTGATATGTTCTACTTTCCTATTCTTTCGGGTCAATATCCGGGATGGCTGCCGGTAATTGGCGGACAAGAGTTTATCTTTTTCAGACCTGTGTTTAATGTGGCGGACTCCTCCATCACCCTGGGCATCCTTTCCATTCTTCTTTTCCAGAAAAAGTTTTTCAAAGAGGAATCAACTCATTAGAAGAGATCTACCCTCTAATTGAACCTAATAAATTCGTCTCAAAAGACCGAAAAACCGAAATTCCCATGCCCATTGGGGTGTAAACACCTGTGCCATGAGCCATTAAGGCCTGTTCAATTGATGCCCGACTCCCCCCCTTTTTGATAGTTCATCCAATATTATTTTGTTAATTTTGTGGGCAATGCCGGATCCTTTTTTTATACGGTTGTTGCTGCAATTTTTTGTTTTTTATTACGTTTCCTTAACAATGCCCGGCATGATGGTCCGCCCTGCGGAAAATGACTCCTGTGAGTCAGGAAACGTTAGTGTGTCCGGACGTTAAAGATTCATGCAAAATTAAAGAAGGGACTGAAAACACCTGGATGTGGAATTACTATCATATTGTTTAATTTTTTTGCACCTTCGTAATAATTAGTCCACCCATTCATTGTTGTACCATGATCCATGAAAGGGCCTTCCTGTCCCAACCTAAATGGAGATTCGGTTTTAAACTTGTTTTTTATGCAAAAACTTCTAGTATTCCTGATACTGGCATTTTTCCCGGTTTCATTTAGCCTCCTGGCTCAGCAGGATATTAAACCCGGCGATGTAAAAGTCTCTGAGATGACCGATGCGCAGGTGCGCAAGATCATGACCGAGATGGAAAATCGCGGAATGTCAGAACAGGAAGCCATGACTCTTGCCGCTGCCCGTGGGTTTACACAAACCCAGATCCAGGAACTTAAGAAACGTATCGAAGAATTAAGGACAAAAGAAACCAGTGCCTCCATGGAGAGTCAGATGGGTGATACAACCCGCCTGGAAGTCTACACGCAGAAACAAAAGGTACTGGCCACTCAGGAAGAAAAGCGTGTTTTTGGATTTAACTTCTTCAACAACCAAAATCTCACCTTTGAGCCAGGGATAAATCTCCCGGTTTCCCCATCCTATGTTTTAGGCCCGGGGGATGAGCTCCTGATTGATATCTGGGGGGCCTCACAACAAAGTTATCAACTCTATATCGGAACCACCGGGGCGATAAATATCCCCATCGCCGGGCCTGTTGCGTTATCCGGACTTACGCTCCAGGAGGGTAAGAAAAAGGTATTGGATAAACTCACCCTCATTTATCGCGACCTGGCCAGTGCGCAGCCCAATACTTTTGCTAATATCAGTATAGGCCAAATAAGACCCATCAATGTGAATGTTGTTGGTGAGGTATTCAACCCCGGCACCTATACCCTTCCGGGAACGGCTTCGGCCTTCAATGCACTTTACCTGTCGGGGGGCCCCAATTTTAATGGCTCCTTCCGGGATATCCGCATCATCCGTGATGGCCGGGTGGTATCCTCTATGGATGTCTACAAATATCTGATAGATGGTCAGAGCGGGGAGAATGTGCCCCTGCGGGATGGTGACGTCCTGATGGTTCCCTCCTATAACCAGCGGGTTCGGTTAGCCGGCGAGTTTAAACGGACGGGCATTTTTGAGGGCAAACCGGAAGAAACGGTAGCCGACATGGTACGCTATGCGGGCGGGTTTACCGATGCCGCCTACACCCACCGATTGGAGATGTTTAGAAATGACTCCCGGCAGCAAACCTTCAAGGGGGTTTCCATGGAAGAATTTAACCGTATCCACATTCAAAATGGCGACAGCCTCCACGCCGGCGAAATTATTGACAGGATTGAGAATCGCGTTATTCTGGAGGGCGCCGTTAGACGCCCTGGAAATTATGAACTTAAACCAGGCCTGATGTTGTCTGAACTCATCCGGGAAGCCGAAGGAGTGCGGGAGGATGCCTTTTTACAACGGGCTTTAGTATTGAGACTCAATGAGGATCTCTCATTCCAAAACATTTCTTTCGATGTGCGAAAGCTCCTTGTAGGTGAATACGATTTAAAGATGCAGCGCGAAGACGTAGTATCAATATCTGCTATTAACGATATGCGCCAGGACCGAGTCGTAGAAATCAAAGGAGAGGTGCTGAAACCCGGAATCTTTGCCTATCGCGAAGGACTCTCCCTATCCGACCTGGTATCCATTGCCGGAGGATTTAAGGAAGCTGCCTCCAACTCCTACATCGAAGTATCGAGAAGGCTTAATCACGAAGAAGCCTCGGAATATTCCAATCAGGTAGGCCATCTGTTTCAGTTTTCCATATCCAGAGACCTCTCTCTCGAAGCCAACGACAGCGAGTTCGAGCTAAATCCCTTCGACCAGGTATTTGTTCGTCGCGCCCCCGGATTTACCGAGACCGGTAGTATTACCATCAATGGGGAAGTAAAATATGCCGGTCAATACAGCCTCAACAGCCGAAAAGAACGGATCTCCGAGATTATTCAACGGGCCGGAGGTCTTACTGCGGATGCTTATCCAAAGGGGGCCATGTTTACCCGCAAAAAAATAGTCAGCCCCAAAATCATGCGCCTTCGGCAAGAGCTTGTCAAACGCGACAGCACCCTGTCATTCAGCGACATGGGCTTTGATGTCGTCGGCGTTGATCTGGAGACAGCACTGAAAAACCCGGGCGGGCGTGAAGACATCTACCTGAGAGAGGGGGATGAACTCATAATCCCCCGCAAACTGCAAACGGTAGAGGTGAGTGGCGAAGTCCTTAATCCCCTCTCCACCCCTTTTGTGGAGGGCCGCACACTTCGGTATTACGTGAACCAGGGAGGAGGCTTCTCTCTTCAGGCCAAGAAAACAAAGGCTTACGTTGTTTATGCCAACGGAACAGCCTCCGCCACCAAAGGGTTCCTGTTTTTCAACAATTACCCCAAGGTTGTCCCCGGCAGCCAAATTGTCGTCCCGGAGAAGGCCGAACGGGAAAGACTGCCTGCCTCAGCCTGGATCAGCATTGGAAGCAGCGTATCCTCTTTGGCCCTTACCATCATAACCATTGTTAATGCCACCAAGTAAATAGCACTCACCCATGAGTTCAGAATCTCTAAAGAAGGATCAACCTGTGAACGAACCCACCTCTGATAGCAAAGCCAACGACAGGCCCATCATTCGGGACGATGAAATTGACCTGGTGCAACTGGCTCGTAGCATCTGGAACGAACGCAGGGTGATCATTTACACCACGCTTGTCACGACGATCATCGGCCTTCTGGTGGCCCTGTTCAGCCCCGTAAAATATACGGCATCGGCCACCCTGCTTCCACAGGCCGAAGGCAAAAGCAATCTGGGCAACCTGGGCGGATTGGCCAGCCTGGCCGGCATCAATCTAAGTGCCATGATGGGCGATGCCACCGGCATTCAGCCCGAATTGTACCCGCGTGTGGTTAACAGTTTTCCCTTTTTGGAGGAGCTGATACATCAATCTTTTAATTTTGAGGATGAGACTGCACCTGTTTCCCTGTATGAAAAACGGACTGCTGATTCGATTCCCGGCCTGGGGTCTACCATTGTTAAGTATACACTGCGGCTGCCCTGGACCCTTAAAAATGCTTTGACCGGAAAAGATCAACCCGATACTAAAACCCAAAAAAATTCAGATAACCAGTTAAAAACACTCTCTGCAAAAGAGATGCAGGTTATTGAGGGAACTGCCAACGCGATCTTTGTTAAAGTGGACAATAAAACCGGTCTGGTGAGTATAAATGTGGAGTTGGAAGAGCCGTTACTTACGGCTCAGGTAACGCAAAAGACGGTAAGTCTGCTCCAGAAGTACATTATCAACTACAAAACCAAACAAGTAAGGGATAACCTGGAATTTATTGAAGCGCGACATGCCGAGAAAAAAAGGGAGTTTGAAGCTGCCCAGCGGGCTTTTTTTGAGTATCGCGACCGCCATCGCAACATGGTCACAGAACGCGCCGACGTCCGCTACCAGGAACTGAGCGATGCCTACGATCTGGCCGCCGAAGTATACAGAAATCTGGCTCAGCAGCGCGAACAAGCCGAAATTGCCGTAAAAAAAGAGACCCCTGCCTTCTCGGTCATTGAACCGGTAAAGGTGCCGCTCGAAAAATCGGCTCCCAGACGCAGTTTTATTTTGGTGATGAGCGTGTTTATGGGTGGTTTCCTGGGTTTGATGCTGGTGTTTGCAAGGATGTTATGGGGTAAGTTGAGGGAGGCGTGGTGATGGGCCCCCCTCAGAAGATAGAGACACCGACCCCTTACCAATTACTGATATCCCGGGAAAAATGGTGTACGGTTTTTGGCTGTTGCCTATTGACCAGATTGACCACCCCGCATTTACGGTTTTGGGACCAACCAGGGTATCATATGACCAGGTGTATATATTAAGAAAAGCAGGTTGGGGCCTACGCGTTTTATTAGATGGTTTTATCGAAGTCTTTAGGACAGCAATTAAAATAGTGAATCAAAGGTTTAAATTTAGACAGAATGCTTAAGCAAAATATAGTGGTATACACGGGTGGAACGTTTGATATGTTTCACAGTAATCATGTCAGGATGATTGAATACGCCCGGGGAATTGGTGATAAATTAATTGTGGGTGTAAGTACCGATGAGTTGGTTTGCAGTTATAAAACACCGCCGATTGTACCTTTTGAAGAAAGGATTGAGATTGTCAGAGCGTTAAAACTACCTGACATTGTTATACCGCAACACTCATTGGAACATATCGAATTAGTGAAAAAATTACACATCGATGCGTTTGTTATAGGCGATGATTGGAAGGGAAAATACGATTACCTGGAAGAGTATGGTGTAACCGTGTTTTATTTTCCTTACGGTCAAGGGTCAAGCTCTACGAATATTAAGGAAAAGATCTACGAACAGTATAAAATACTGAAAAACAAAGCGGACAAACATCAAAATCCAAATGTGCAATGAAAATTGCTTTAGTCACGGGAGGGAGTGGCGATATCGGTAGTGTTATTGTGAAAATGTTGGCCAATGCCAATTATATTGTTTGCCTTCAATATGGGCAGAACAAAAACAGGGCCAATGAGGTAAAGGGGAAGGCTGAGAACATTCACCTTTTTCACCAGGATTTTAACCATACTCTCCATCTAATTGAGGATGTAATTGCAAAATTTGGGCGAATAGATGTGCTGATTAACTGCGCAGGTATTTTAGGAAAGGATACCATTGAAAACCTTACTCCTGAAGAATTCGACAACATCTTCAATATTAACACCAAAGTACCCTATCTGCTGGCATCCAAAGCCTTTTCGAAAATGAAAGAAACCGGATATGGCCGAATCATAAACATTAGTTCCATCGCAGTTCACTATGGGATGGGACGCAATTCATCCATTCAATATGCAGGCAGTAAAGCTGCATTGGAAACCCTTACAACCGGATTATCCCGACTAGGTGCATCAAGTAATGTTTTAGTTAATACCATCAGGCCCGGGGCTATTGAAACCGATATGCAAAGACAAAGAGAGGACCTGCAAAAACGAATTGATATGATCCCCGTTAAACGAATGGGGCAACCCGAGGAAATTGCTGATTTGGTTCTTTATCTGCTGTCCAGGGCCGGTGATTTTATTACCGGACAGACAATTACTGTTGGAGGGGGAGAATAATTTGTCCCCGTTTTTTTTGTCATAGAATATTAGTTGCCAGAACAAATTAAAGTGTTATTATTTTGAGAAATTTTTGTACGGGATGGAGGATTTGAGTCACTATAATCCGGAGGGATCTGACTTGAGGGCGGCTCAAATGCGGATGTTGGAAATTTTAGAGGTTTTTGACCGGATTTGTAAAAAACACCACATTTGTTATTGGCTTTGTTCAGGCACTTTACTTGGTGCCAGACGACATAAGGGTTTTATTCCGTGGGATGACGATTTAGATGTTGAAGTATTCAGGAAGGATTATAAACGATTAATTAGAATACTGGAGAAGGAGTTACCTTCGGAGCTTAAGTTGCAAACACGCAACACAGATAAGAACTATTGGTTGTACTGGCCGAAGATACGTGATACCAGGTCAACAATTATTGAAGATAAAGTTGAAGAATTCTCCTTTAAATATAATGGACTCTTTATTGATATATTTCCGTTGGAGTATATGCCATCCAATGCGATCAAGAAAATTATTGATGATGTTTTTGTAAAATTTGCGCAACGTGCAGTTGTGAAGAGTAATTTTAAAAAAATCTATTATTCATTAATGATATTGCTCTTTCCAATTTGTTATTTATGGATATCCGGGAGTCGCTTATTTTATAAAGTATTTAAAGGAAAGTATTTAGGATATAGTTATGGAATATTCTATTATCCAAAACGAGAATTAGCTGATATACTGCCAGTTAAAGAGATTCTGTTTGAGAATAAATTATTCCAGTGTCCCAATAATGTAGATAAATATTTAGAAGACTATTATGGGAAAGATTATATGAATTTGCCGGCTGACAAGGATAGAGAAGTTCATACCAGTCAAATTTCTTTTGAATAGATTGAAGAAGCAGGATGAGGGTTAAACATGTCATCAATTCAGTTTCTAAAAATAAGTTTCTGCAAATACTAAGTGCCAATGGTATTGTAACTCTTCTCAAAACGGCTATAGCATTAGTATCCAATAAGATAATTGCTGTATATATTGGCCCTTCAGGAGTTGCATTAGTTGGACAAATGAACAATTTCCTTAGTATTGTTATGCTTTCATCCAGTGGAGGCTTCAATCAAGGAATTACCAAGTATATATCTGAATACAAAGCCAATGAAAAGGTAATTGCGAAGTATGTAACCACAGCTCTGGTGGCTACAACCATTTTATCCCTCCTGAGCGGTATCATCATGTTGTTTATTTCTAAAACAATATCGATAGCAATTTTTTCTAACGTCAAATACTATTCCATATTTGTAGTATTCGCTTTCACATTAATCCTATATAATTGGAATAACTTATTTATAGCCATCATCAATGGTTTTCAAAATTATAAGCTATATTTTAAAGTAAATTTAAGTACAACTGTTGTTGGTGCTCTTCTATCTATTTTCCTGGTAATATTTTTCGATGAATTTGGAGCCCTACTCTCTATCGTTTTATCCCAATCAATCGTTTTTATTTTCACGTTCTTAGTATTAAAAAATCAATTCTGGTTCAAACAGATTGCCTTAAAGTTATATGATAATAAAACGCTAAAAACGCTGTTAAAATTTTCGCTTGTAACCATCCTGGGTGCCATATTATGGCCTATTGTAAAAATTTACATCAGAACCATCGTAATAAACAACATCTCAGCTTATGAAGCTGGTTTATGGGAGGCAACATTGAAGTTGAATGATTATGTGGTAAATATTGCGATGGGATCAATAGCAGTATATGTATTGCCGCGATTATCGGAGGTTACAGATAAAATAATATTAAAAAAGGAAATACTAAATGTTTACAAAATTATCATACCCATTACGCTGTTGGGGTTTGCAGGGATGTATCTCTTTCGGGAGCAGGTTTTTCTGATTTTGTATTCTAAGGAGTTTATAAAAGCAAGTGATTATTTATTATTACAAATGATAGGCTCTTTTTTTTGGATGTGTAAAATAATTCCAATGAACCTAATGCTTTCAAAAAGTAAGACCTTTATGTATTTAGGTTTAGAATTGTTTTTTTGTGGAGTATATTTTATAATCGCCAATGTTTTAATTCCCTATTATGGCGTTCAGGGGATCCAAATGTCGTTTTTAATCTACAACCTTCTCTACTTAGTCGTTAGTCTTTATATTATGTATAAATACTTTTTATCATGAGAGTGCTTTGGTTTACCAATACGCCATCGCTTTATGGGAAAGAAAAAGGCGGATATCATGGGGGAGGATGGATAGAATCTCTTGAAAAATTTGTTGCTAAATCACATGATATTACGTTAGGCGTTAGTTTTTTTCATGAAGATGACATCTTTAAAGTTGAAAACAATAATACAACGTATTACCCTATTTCGGATAGGACAACTTTATACACCAAGGTTAAAGCTTATTTTCTTGAACAAAGTTATACCAGAAAAAAAATAGAAAAATTTCTGGATGTAATAAAGGATTTTAAGCCTGATTTAATCCATATCTTCGGCAGCGAAAGGGAGTTTGGCCTATTAAGTAAGTATACCAATATCCCCCTGGTTATTCATATTCAAGGAATCCTGAATCCCTATTTAAATGCCATGTATGCTCCTGGAATTTCTGATTCTACCGTAATTTTTAATGGTTCTTTTATCGATACTTTTAGATGGGTTAGATATTTGGGCAGATTTAAAAAAGATGCGGATAGGGAACAGGTTATTCTGAAACATTGCAATTACTTCCTGGGCAGAACCGATTGGGATAATAAAATAGTTAAATTATTCAATCCCGAATCAGAATATTTCTATTGCAGTGAAATGTTACGGGATGTATTCTATAAGGCTCATCCCTGGCGTATTAAGGACAAAGAAAAGTATGTGATCGTTTCAACTATTTCTAAGGTTTCTTATAAAGGTTTTGATTTGATTCTAAAAACAGCAGGCCTGCTTAAGCAATACGGTAATTGTGATTTCGAATGGTGGGTTTTCGGAGTGGATAATTATAAGTTTTGGGAAAAAAAGCTAAATACAAAGTGTGCTGATGTTAATGTGAAGTTGAAGGGAATTGTGAGCGCTTCCGATTTGGTTAATAATTTTTTAGCTGCTGATTTATTTGTTCATCCTTCTTATATTGATAACAGTCCAAATAGTGTTTGTGAAGCTCAAATGCTTGGGATACCCGTAGTCGCGACGAATGTAGGTGGTATTTCCAGTTTAATTAACGATACTGTTTCAGGAATCCTGGTGCCGGCAAACGATCCCTATTACCTAACCGCCATGATAATCCAATTGCTCAGGAATCCAGGTCAAAGAGCCAGGTTGGGAGAGCAGGCAAGGAAGGACGGTTTAAAAAGACACGATCCAAAAACCATTTATGATGATTTGTTACATTCCTATAAATCTATTTTAGAAAAAGGAATTCAACATTAGCCTTCTATTTATATGTTTTACCTCATAAAATTCTTTAAAGTATTATATAGCCTTATTGTGCTGTTTATAGGTTATTTAAAACTGTTTCTCTACAAGTTGCAATACATTAATCGCGAGGTTACATGGGGGAAAAATATGTCCGTACATGGAAATATTTTTTTTCGATGTAAGGGAAAGGCAATTTTTGGGGATAATATTGTATGGACCAACCTTAACCGATTTAATCCGGTAGGCCTGGCGAAAAATTGCTCAATATATGTAGAGAAAGGCGGGCAATTATTTGTTGGCTCTAACAGTGGATTTTCCGGGGTAAGTATCGTTTGTCACTCTAAGATAGAGATTGGAGAATATTGTAACTTTGGTGGGAATACGTTTATCTGGGATACCGATTTTCATCCTTTAAACTATCTGGATAGACGAATTCATGACAAGTCTAAAATTTACAGCAACCCAATTGTGATTGGTAACGATGTTTTTGTTGGTGCCAATTCAACGATCCTAAAGGGTGTTACCATTGGCGACAGAGCTATAATCGGGTGTGGATCTGTGGTATCAAGAGATATCCCCTCAGATGAAGTTTGGGCAGGTAATCCGATTAAGCTGATAAGAAAGATAACTTAAACAGATAATGAAAAAGTATCTGACTATATTATATGTGTTTTTTAATAGTTTATTCCTGCCTGCAGGATTATTTTTCACCACCTTATCAACCCCATTTTTTATTTACAAGTTATACCGCAAGAAAGAATTCATAAATAGTTTCATTTTTTTTGTTGCGATCCTTTTAATATTCGCCTTTTTTCAGACAAAGCAAGGGGTCAACATATTTCTCTATGTAAAGTCATCCATTCTTCTGGCATCATGTTTTGTTTTTTACAGGTTTTTTTGTCTATACATTAAAGAAAATAATCTAATCATTTTCTTTAATGTCATTGTAAAGGTAAATATCGTTTTGGTTGGTATCGCCTTGTTATTGTATTTTACCCCCTACGATGATTTGATGTGGTATAAAACGACCTATACGGCAGGTATCGAAAAGGGCAGTAGATTGAAATTGTTCACATCAGAACCTTCGGTTTATTCCTTGATTCTGGCACCCGTCTTTCTGTTTTATACCCTCTCCTTAATAAGGAAGAATTCGTTTTACACCCTGAAGTTTAGCGCGTTAGTTCTTTTTCCCCTATTGTTGTCATTTTCATTTGGAGTAATCGGTTCAATTGGCCTTGCGATAATAGCAGCTATTCTGAGTATAGTTCTAAATGCGGTCAAACATCTAAAAATTCATGTTTGGAGCTCTTACATTTTAGCTTTATTTATTGCTGTTGTAATTTTGGTTATAGGTTTAATTCTTTTATTCCCTAATCTGGGTTTTTCCACGCGTTTCCTTAATTTTATTCAGGGAGATGATGTTTCAGGAAATGCGAGAATATTTGATGCCTGGTTCCTGGCCTTTCAAATATTATTAAAAAAGAGTATTCTATGGGGTATTGGTGTAGGACAATTAAATGAAGTTGGTTTTGATATTATTGATACTTTTTATAATTATTCTGGAACGGTGCAAAAGGTTTCACTTCCAAATGTTGTTGCCGAAACATTTGTATTCTTTGGTATCGTGGGACTCTTGATTCGATTTGGATTATTATTATTTTTATTCGTAAAAACAAAGGTTGTAAAATCACCTTACCGGCTGGCCTTATTCGTTTTTATGTTCACGTACCAGTTTACCGGAAGTTATATCATGAATATTGTTGAGTATGGAATATGGGCTATGTGTTTTACACCATTAATTGATAGTTACTTCCCTGTATATAAAGATAGAACAAAGTTAATTCAACAATAACTTAGTTTAGAATAGAATTAAAAATAAAATAATCTACTGGTGTCGGGAAAAATAACAATTATATGTGCCACTTATAATGCGCAGAAAACCATTAACGCATTTCTTTCATCTGTTAGGCAACAGACTTCAAGGGCATGGGATTTAATATTAATTGATGGATTATCAAGTGATCATACCTGTAAAATTATTGAAGATAACAGAGATGTGGTAACCGAGTATCTCTGCGAAGCTGACAACGGTATTTATGACGCATGGAATAAGGGAATAAAACTCGCCAAAACAGAATGGATTTGTTTTGTAGGAGCAGATGACTTATTAAGAACAAATTTTATTGAACAGTATCAGAAAGCCATTAAGGATTTAAGGGCTGAAAAGGTCGATTATATTTCCTCTAAAATTAACTATATCGACCACCAGGGCAAGACGATCCGAACTTTAGGGAAGGCATGGATTTGGGCGGAATTCAAAAAAAAGATGACCACGGCACATGTTGGCTCCCTGCACAATATTAAATTATTTGAGGAGGTAGGTCTCTACAATACGGATTATAAAATAATTGGAGACTATGAATTGTTGTTAAGGAAAAAAGATAAGCTTAAAGCGGTATTTATTGATGAAATTCTTGTTGACATGAAAGCCGGAGGCATGAGTCTATCATTTAAAGCCCTTCATGAAAGGTACCGGGCACAAAGACAAACTGTAGGATTAGGATTTTTCAGATCCTCATATGCACTTATGACAGGTTACATTTCGTTACTTAAGCTCAAGTTGGATGTTTAGCAATTTGGTATCAAGGATAGTTTCCTATTTCAAGGGTGAGGAGTTTATTATTGATCCTCATATCCCCGTAAGTTATATGGTCCAATTCATTTTTAAGAAAGGAATTGACTATTTAAGGGGAATCATCACATTTCGTAAAATTTCACCAAAGGTTTTTATATCGGCCAGGTGTAATATTATATGTCGCTCCAAAATAACACTATCAGGCACAATACAGATCGATAGAGGCGTATTTATCAATGCATTATCCGTAAGGGGTATATGCTTTGGAGATAATGTTTCTATTGGGAAATATACAACGATTGAGTGCACGGGTAGTTTAAGGGAATTAGGCTACGGTTTAAAAGTTGGCAACAATGTAGGGATGGGAACCCACGGTTTTTGGGGATGTGCAGGAGGAATACAAGTAGGGGATGATACCATATTTGGCAATTATGTGAGTTTACATGCAGAGAATCACAACTTTAGCGATTTAACTGTTCCAATTCGAAAACAAGGGGTTAATAGAAAGGGGATTGAAATTGGAAATAATTGCTGGATAGGGGCTAAGGTGACAATTCTTGATGGGGTTAGTATTGAGGATGGATGCATAATTGCAGCGGGATCTGTTTTAAAACAAGGTGTCTATATATCCAATTCGATTTATGGCGGGGTCCCGGCAAAATTTATAAAGAAAAGAAATAAATGAGAATCCTTTGCGTTCATCAAGGGTATGAACTATATGGTTCGGATAGGATGTTTATATTATCCTTGATAGGATTTCGGGAAAGGTATCCGCAAGCCAACATAACTGTTCATCTACCAAAGAATGGAAAACTGGCAAACCATATTACAGAAAACAAACTCGTTGATGAGCTTTTAATCGAGCCAATGGCGATCCTGAGAAAGACGGATATCAGAAGGCTACGACTAGGGCAGATATCAAAATGCTTATGGAATCTGCGCACAGAAATTGATTATTGCAACTCATTCGACATTGTATATATTAATTCAATTGTTGTATTAAATTACCTGCTCAGTGCCCGGTTTACAAAAAGTAAGGTAATACTGCATTTACACGAAATTCCCTCAAAGGGATTGACTCTACTTTTCGGGATGTTAATTGGGTTTTCACGAGCATTCTGTTTTTTCATTTCAAAGGCCGTTAAGGATAGATTTAATTTATCGAATGATAGTGAAATTGTTATTAATGGGATTCCAGGTTATGAATTCAGGAAAAGGGATTTTAAATCACCGTTAAATCTGCTCATGATTGGCCGGATCAATAGTTGGAAAGGGCAAGACTTTCTGGTTAAAACCCTGGAGACATTAACAAAAAAAGAGAAGGTTAATTTTAAATTGAAGATAGTTGGAAGCGTATTTGAAAATGAATTTCATTACCTGGACAGGATCTTAAATATCATTGAACGGGCTGGTTTAAAGGAACAGGTATCTATACATGAATTTGTGGATGATCCAACTCCTTTCTATAATTGGGCAGATGTTGTGATTGTGCCTTCCAAAAGACCAGAACCTTTTGGTTTGGTTGCTATCGAAGCATTGAGTGCTGGCGCGGTGGTAATTGGAGCCGAACATGGAGGACTGAGTGAGATATACGTTAATAACCATAGTGGTATTTATTTCAATCCAAATGATAGTGATGATTTAATAAAAAGGATCCTTTCGTTAAATAATAATCCCCAGCGAGCTGTTTTTCTTGCAGCGAATGGTCGGGCATTATTCGAGGAGAAATATACAGAACGCGCATACATCGCTCGTTTTATAAATGGGCTAAACAAAATATATACTTAATGAATATAGCTATTCTTGGGACACGAGGTATCCCAAACTACTATGGAGGATTTGAACAATTTGCAGAATATTTAGCCAAATATTTAGTTGGTAACGGACATCAGGTTTCTGTTTACAATAGCCACAATCATCCTTATCAGGAAAATGAATGGGAAGGCGTAAAAATTATTCATCAATACGATCCGGAGAAAATAATAGGAACCTCCGGCCAGTTCATCTACGATTTAATGTGTATTCTGGATTCCAGAAAAAGAGGATTCGATATAATCCTGCAGCTGGGATACACCAGTAGCACCGTCTGGGGAAAATTAATGCCGCGCAAAGCAAAAGTGGTTACCAATATGGATGGTCTGGAGTGGAAACGGACTAAGTATTCAAAGAAAGTACAGCGGTTTCTTTTATTTGCCGAAAAATTAGGTGTTAAATACAGTCATCATTTGGTGTCTGACTCGATCGGGATTCAGAAATATTTGAAAGATAAATATAGCGTAGAGTCCACTTATATTCCCTATGGGTCGCATGTAATAAAGGAATATTCGGTTGATGTGATTACAGAGTTTGATGTTTCGGCCTATCAGTATAGTATGCTCATTGCCCGGCTAGAGCCGGAAAACAGCATTGAAATTATTTTGGATGGTATTGATTTAGCCAACAACGGGCAACCATTCCTTGTGTTGGGTAATCATGAAACCAAGTATGGTGAATATTTAAAAGAAAAGTATCAACACAATGAAAATATTCGATTTGTAGGAGGGGTTTATGACATAAATATACTCAATAACTTAAGGTATTTCTCACAAATTTATTTTCATGGCCATACGGTTGGGGGAACCAATCCCAGTTTGCTGGAAGCAATGGGTTCGGGCGCATTTATTTGTGCCCACGATAATTTGTTCAATAAATCCATCCTGGGTGAGGATGCTTTGTATTTCAAAACAAAAGAGGATATTAGAGATGTGATAATAAATTATCCCGCGGATAAAAGAGTGGATATTGTTAACTCTAATTTCCTAAAAATTCAAGACCTATACAGTTGGGAACGAATAGTCTCTCAATACGAAGAATTATTTAATGAGCTTTTATCTAAATAGCTTACGCATCAGGGATTTATTAAAGAGGCATGGTGTATCATATACCATGTCTCTGTTTTTTATTTTGGATGTCATCAATTTCTATATTGACCGATCACAGGGGTTAAATACCAGCAATAGTGTCTCCTTTTATGGAAAGGGAGTCGTAGAGATTGTCCTCATCCTTTTGCTATTGATCAGGAGGCGTAAGCTTCCTTTATTGATGATTATATTTGCCTTTACTACTTTGCCTTTAATCGGGTATGGTTTATTTACCTTTTCTGCTGGTAAGGAAATAAATTACAGCCATCTGTTTCAATTATTTAAAGAAGGAAACAAGTATGTTTTCCCCATGCTTCTTTTTATGGTTTTCCAGGCCTTTAATGTCAAATGGGAGCATATTAAACGGGTTTTTGAAAGTATATTCATTTTATGCTCTGTAATAGTTATCGTTGCCTTTGCGTTTGATATATCTTTTTTTCACACTTACGGGGGATCTCGCTTTGGCTTTAAACCCCCTTTTTCTACGCAAAATGAAATTACCTTCTTCTGGTTTATCGGAATTATGTATTTTGGAAGTGTTCTGCAAAAAGAAAAAAACATTAAATATGCCCTCCCCCTTTTAATGCTTTTATTTGCATCCTTGCTGTTAGGGACCAAAGCCATAGCACTTATTGTATTCTTATACTCTTTATTCATTTTCCTGACCGTAAAACGGATCTCCACAAAACAAAAAATAACAGGCATTGCGCTTTCAATTGTCGTCTTGTGTATTTTCGCTTATGCTTCTGACCTTTATAGTTTCTTCTATGCCAGATACCAGAACCAAGGATTATTATATGCCATTACCTCAAAACGCAACCTCTTATTTGAACATAGAGTGCTGCCATTATTGGGAGAATGGAAGTGGTATAACATTTTTACCGGAGGTACTTTCATCCAGATGCCTGTAACAGAAATGGATTTAGTGGATCTATTCCTGTTTTCAGGACTTATAGGATTTGTATTGTTTTTCTTCATCCTGCGTAAAACAATGTTTTCGTTTTCGAAGAAAAATTCCACAGGCCTTTTTTTGGTTAGTCAATTCATAATTATCGGAGCCTTAACAGGTCACATCTTCTCTTCGGGCATAAATGCCATTTATCTTGCCGCACTCTGTTATTATTTGCAAACGAGTTATTTCGACAAGGCAGGTAGCCTAAGCGCTAAAAAAGCTGATCCAACTCAAGGAAGGGATGATGACCATGGAGAACAAGTCAACCTTAGAAACTAAAAATACCAAAGGCCTCTTTAACCAAAGGCCTTTTTTTATGGGACCACCAATGGTTGGATTTATATTTTAAGGCACAAACCCTTAAAAACAAAGAAGCCTTCTGCAATCCATAAGGTTGCAGAAGGCTTCTTTCTGAAAGAGGTCGGTGGCGGATTCGAACCGCCGTAGCTGGTTTTGCAGACCAGTGCCTAGCCACTCGGCCAACCGACCATTTTTTCTTTAGAGCTGCAAAAGTAACCAAATATTTCTACTTCACACAATTTTGGCGACTCTTATTACACTTACCGCTCCATGGTTAAGCTAACCTTTTTCATCTGTCCCCCCATAGGTGGATTCATTTTGGATACTTTTATGCGGGCCCACTCAATGAAAGGGAAGTGCTCGTAGAGTCTGTCCATGATTCGCCCGGTAACATGCTCCAGTAAATTGGAGGTCTGCTGCATTTCCTCACGCACTAACTCATAGATTCTCACATAATTCAGGGCATCCTTTATATTGTCAGAACCCACGGGTTTTTTTATGGAGGTCCGAATGGATACATTGACGAGAAACCGGTTACCCACCACCTTCTCTTCCTGGTAGCAACCGTGATATGCATAAAACTCCATCTCTTCAAGATCAATAACTCCGGTCATATCTGCCTTATTTATTAACATTTTTATTCCGCACAAAGATACAAAAAAGCCACTCAAACCCCCTTCAGTTCCAATCGGGAGATACGAATCACTCAAAACTTTCTCAACATTAATCAGTCTAATATTTTACATGCCACTAAAAACCTCTATTTTTGTATCCTTCGGGGAATCCTATTCCCGCAAAAAGTAAACCGTTAATACACGAACATGAACAGCCATAGCGACGAAGAAATCACATCAGCCCCTAAGGGCAACTTCATCCATAAGGAAATTGACAAAGATTTAGAAGCCGGCAAAAACGGAGGTGCAGTACTTACCCGCTTCCCCCCCGAACCCAACGGATATCTGCATATTGGGCACGCCAAGTCAATTTGTTTGAACTTTGGCCTGGCTCAGACCTACAAGGGAGCTTGTAACCTCCGGTTCGACGACACCAATCCCAGCAAGGAGGAGGTAGAGTATGTTGACTCCATCATGGAAGATATCCGATGGCTGGGTTTTGAATGGAATGGAGAACCCCATTATGCCTCCGACTATTTCGACCAGTTATTTGAGTGGGCGGTAAAACTTATTAAAGCCGGAAAAGCCTATGTAGATGATCAATCCGCCGAGGTGATTGCAAGCCAGAAGGGAACACCCACCCAACCCGGCACCGAAAGTCCATTCAGAAACAGAAGCGTAGAGGAAAACCTGGACTTGTTCAACCGCATGAAAAACGGGGAGTTCAAGGAGGGAGAAAAAGTTTTGCGCGCCAAAATAGATATGGCTTCATCCAACATGCATCTGCGCGACCCGCTCATGTACCGCATCATGCACAAAGCCCATCACCGCACAGGAGATAAATGGTGCATCTACCCCATGTACGATTTTGCGCATGGACAAAGCGATTTTTTGGAAGGGATTACCCATTCGATCTGCACCCTGGAATTTGAAGTGCATCGTCCGCTCTACAACTGGTTTTTGGACCAGGTTATTGAAGGCGAACCAACGCCCGAAAGACGACCACGCCAGATTGAGTTTGCGCGACTCAACCTTAACTACACGGTTATGAGTAAACGCCGCTTGCTGGAATTGGTGCAAAAACAAATTGTTGAGGGTTGGGACGATCCCCGGATGCCAACCATCTCGGGCCTGCGTCGACGAGGCTATACCGCCGAATCGATCCGCCTGTTTGCCGAACGGGTGGGCGTGGCCAAGCGCGATAACATCATTGATGTGGCGCTGTTGGAACATTGTTTGCGGGAAGATCTTAACAAAAAATCCCCTCGGGTCAATGCGGTGCTCGATCCCGTTAAACTCATTTTAACCAACTATCCTCAAGACCAGGTGGAATGGATGGAAGCAGAAAACAATCCTGAAGATGAGCAACAGGGCTCGCGCACAATTCCATTCTCAGGTGAGCTCTATATCGAGCGCAACGATTTCATGGAGGAACCACCCAAAAAATTCTTCAGACTGGGACCGGGCCGGGAGGTGCGTTTAAAGAATGGCTACATCATTCAATGCCAGGATTTTAAAAAGGATGCCAATGGAGAAGTTGAGGTCATCTATTGCACTTATGATCCGGAAACCCGCAGCGGGATGCCCCAAAGCAACCGCAAGGTGAAAGGAACCCTCCATTGGGTAAGTGCTTCCCAAAGCGTCCCGGCCGAGGTGAGGCTGTACGACCGTCTTTTTATGGATGAAGACCCTTCGGGCCATCCCGATAAAGACTTTAAAGAGTTTCTCAATCCCGACTCGCTGAAGATTCTCACCAATTGCCGGGTAGAGCCCTCCCTCAAAGAGGCCGCTACTTTGGATCATTTTCAGTTTCAACGGTTAGGCTATTTCTGTGTAGACAAGAATTCCACTCCTGAGAAACTGGTTTTTAACCGAACCGTTTCATTGAAGGATACCTGGGCCAGGCTGAGTAAATAATAACAGTATTATCCCAACACAAGCCCCCTAAATAGCCTTTAAACCTATTTAGGGGGCTTCTTGTATGCCTTGTTGCCATCCAAGCTCGAAAAAAACCCGGGAGACTTAACCCCCGTGAGCTAAAAAAATATTTGACAAACTAACTCACAATCTCTTTTATAGCTTTGTTCAGGCGGGTCACCACCTCTTCTTTGCCCAAAATCTCTACAATGGTAAACAAATCGGGCCCAAAACTACCTCCTACCAGGGCCAAACGAAAGGAATTCATGACGCCCCCAAAATTCTGTGCCTCTTTTTCAATCAGGTCCGACACCTCTGTTTTAATGGCTTCTGCTTCCCAGGGCCCGTCATAGGCCTGCAACAGTGCCGAGGCTTTGGGCATGAAAGCAGGGATCTCTCCTTTCCACCGTTTTTTCACGACTTTAGGGTCATAATTTTCGGGGACTTGAAAAAAGAAGTGCGTTTGCTCCCATAGTTCCTTCACAAACGAAACCCGCTCTTTAACCAACCCAACGATCCGGACCACCCGGGGTAAATCCAGGTGGGTAATGCCCTTACTTTCCAGGACAGGCATGAACAATCCGGCCAGCTCCTCATCACTCTTTTGGATCAGGTACTGATGATTGAACCATTTAGCTTTCTCGGGGTCGAACCGCGCCCCGGACTTATTAACCCGCTCAAAACCAAAAGCCTGAACCAGTTCTTCCATACTAAAAAGCTCTTGTTCGGTCCCTGGATTCCAACCCAGAAGGGCCAGCATATTAATAAAGGATTCGGGGAAATAACCGTCTTCCCGATAGCCCGAGAAAGTTTCATTGGAGGCCGGATCTTTCCATTGAAGCGGAAACACCGGAAAACCCATTTTATCACCATCACGCTTGCTGAGTTTACCTTTTCCCTGCGGCTTCAGGATGAGGGGCAGGTGAGCAAAACGGGGTTTATCCCAACCAAATGCGCGATACAGCAACACATGCAGAGGCATGGAAGGAAGCCACTCTTCTCCGCGAATCACATGAGAGATGTGCATCAGATGGTCATCCACCACATTGGCCAGATGATAGGTAGGCATGCCATCGGATTTAAACAGCACTTTGTCATCGAGCTCGGCTGTATGAAAGGTAACCTTACCACGAATCAAGTCATCCTCCTCAACGGCCTCATCTATTTCGGGCATTCTAAAACGAATCACATAAGGCTTTCCGGAGCCCAGCAGGCGGGCCACCTCTTGCACGGGTAAGGACAACGAATTTTTCATGGACCCTCTTGTGCCGGCATCGTAGGAAAAGGCTTTCCCTTCTGCTTCTGCTTTTCCCCTGGCCTCATTCAGGTCCTCGGGCGTATCAAAGGCAAAATAGGCGTCTCCTGAGTTGATCAGCTGATCGGCATATTGGCGGTAATATTCCCGTCTTTCACTTTGCCGATAGGGACCATAAGGTCCACCCTGTTCAATGCCTTCATCGAACTGAAGGCCGCACCACTTCAGGGAATCGATAATGTAGTTTTCGGCTCCCGGAACGTACCTCGATTGATCGGTATCCTCGATACGTAAAATAAAAGTTCCCCCATGACGACGGGCGAAGAGATAATTGAATAAAGCGGTTCGTACACCACCCATGTGCAATGGTCCTGTAGGACTGGGGGCAAAACGTACACGTACAGTACTGTCGGTCATAGTATGTTATTTTGAGAAATAGTCAACACTTATCCTAAAAATTAGCACCAATTGCCCACAGGGCAAGAAGCAACATTTGCAAAGATAAATAATAAAAAATGGCCCATCCACATTTTAGGACAGGCCATTCATAAAGTTAACGAAATTAGCGTAACCCTAACCGCACTTGGAGGTGCCGCAACTCTGACAGATCAAACAACCTTCCTGGTAGATGATTTTATCGGAGCCACAATTCTCACAATGCCCTTTACGCACTTTGGTGCCATTGGGCACATACTTTTTAAGGGCACGTTCTACGCCGTTCTTCCAGTTATTGATACTCTCATTATCGAACTGCAGTCCACTCACCAGGTGTAAGGCATCCTCGATGGGCATCCCATGCCTCAATACTCCCGAAATCAATTTGGCATAATTCCAGAACTCTTTCTGGAATTTGAAGGATAACCCCTCAATAGTGGTTTTGTATCCACGCTTATTCACGTACTGAAAATCGTAACGGGAAGTCCCGTCACTCTCATAATTCTTGATAATAAAACCCTTCTGTACCGATTTTGGCAATAAGATACCATCCTCATCATCGGCCAGTCCGGTAAATATTTCGTAGGGTTTGCCATCAATCAGTCCCACAAAAGCCATCCATTTCTCTTTGTTGTTTTGGAACCGAACCACATCGGCATCCAGAATCTCGGGGCGCTTTTTAGGGAACTTACCTAAACCCTCCTCCTCATCTTTCTCTGAGTTGGCAATCAACACCCCTGCCCTTGATCCATCACGGTATACGGTAACCCCTTTACAACCGCTCTTCCAGGCTTCAACATAGAGTTCACCCACCAAATCCTCGGTAGCCGTAGCAGGCAGGTTGATGGTAACACTGATGGAGTGATCGACCCATTTTTGAACACGTCCCTGCATTCTCACCTTGCTCATCCAGTCCACATCGTTGGAGGTGGCCTTGTTGTAAGGCGATTTTTCGATCAACACATCCAGTTCTTCCTGGGTATATTTTTTGGTGGTATCGTAGTTATTGGCTTCCATCCAAACCACAAACTTATGATGGAACACGATGTATTCTTCCCAGCTGTCGCCCATCTCGTCCACAAAATCGATTCGAACCTTTGGGTCGTTGGGATTCACCTTACGGCGACGCTTGTAAACGGGCAGAAAGACAGGCTCAATACCACTTGAGGTTTGGGTCATCAGACTGGTGGTTCCGGTTGGCGCAATGGTAAGCAGGGCAATATTTCGGCGGCCATACTTAAGCATATCCTCATACATCCCCTCATCAGCCTCTTTCAAACGCATAAGGAAGGGATTATTTTTCTCTTTCTCGCTGTCGAAGATTGGGAAAGCACCACGCTCGCGGGCCAGGTTTACCGATGAGGAATAAACAGCCAATGCCAGTGCCTTATGCACCTCCACAGAGAAATCCACTGCAATATCGTCCCCATAACGCAATCCTAAAGCAGCCAGCATATCACCTTCACCGGTGATTCCGATGCCGGTTCGACGTCCTTCTTCGGCTTTTTTGCGAATGTTAAGCCACAGGTTTCGTTCTACCAATTTAACTTCATCATCCTCGGGATCGTTATTGATTTTCTCGAGGATAGCATCAATCTTCTCCAGTTCCAGATCAATAATGTCATCCATTATGCGCTGGGAATAGGCAGCATGCTTCCTGAAGAGGTCGAAGTTAAATTGGGCCTCTTTGGTAAAGGGGGCATCCACATAGGAATACAAATTGATAGCGATCAAACGGCAACTGTCATAGGGACAAAGAGGAATTTCGCCACAAGGATTGGTACTAACGGTACGGTATCCCAAATCGGCATAACAATCAGGCAACGACTCCTTAATGATCGTGTCCCAGAAAAGAATTCCCGGCTCAGCCGATTTCCAGGCGTTGTGCACAATTTTCCCCCACAATTCACGGGCATCGATCTCATGGGTGAATTTGGGGGTTTTAGAGTCGATAGGATATTGCTGCTTATACATTTCATTATCCACAACCGACTGCATAAATTCATCATCTATTTTAACCGACACATTGGCTCCGGTAACTTTTCCCTGCTCCATTTTAGCATCGATGAACTTTTCCGAATCGGGATGCTTAATCGATACACTTAGCATGAGAGCGCCCCGACGGCCATCCTGAGCCACTTCACGGGTAGAGTTCGAAAAACGTTCCATAAATGGCACAATACCCGTGGAGGTCAGTGCGGAGTTTTTCACAGGAGAACCTTTGGGCCGGATGTGTGACAGATCATGACCTACGCCTCCACGGCGTTTCATTAATTGCACCTGCTCCTGATCCACCTTCATGATTCCGCCATAAGAGTCGGATGATCCGGTGTGACCAATAACAAAGCAATTGGATAACGAAGCTACCTGGTGGTTGTTTCCGATCCCAGACATGGGTCCACCCTGAGGAACAATATATTTGAATTCCCTGAAAAGTTCATAGAGCTCTTCTGCGGGCATAGGATTAACATAGCGTTTCTCAATTCGCGCGATCTCCCTTGCCAAACGCCAATGCATGTCATCGGGTGAACTTTCATACAGATTGCCCTCCGAATCTTTCAGCGCATATTTATTGGACCAAACCCGGGCCGCAAGTTCATCCCCTTTGAAATATTCCAAGGCCTGTTGAAATGCTTCCTCATGAGAGTAGGTTGTGTCGTTTTGCATTTTTTTGCCCACGTTTGCTTCTTTTACATTCATGATGATAAATTTAAAATACTGATGAGTTGAGTTTTATGTTGATTTTTTCAAATGCTCATTTGTGTCCACAAGATAGGAAAGCTTTCTTTTTATGACAAGACAAACTTATCAACAATTTAAAAAGTTTTCCAATTCAAAACGCTTTGTTGCTCGTTTTTAGGACTTTAACAATACTGCTGCAGCTCAAAAGTTTTCCAAAAAGAAAATTAATGGGACTATTTTTTACGAAAATAAAATTCAAAGAAAGCTGGCTAACCGCCTGTGTTTTGGAGGGAAAGGGTTAGATTTGGAATTATTCCGACACTCAAAACGCATCCTCTCCCGTAAAATTTGTAAACCACGAGTCACGCAGTTTTCAACACCAAGGTGAAAAATAATTGGAGCACCCGGAATTGCAAATATACGAGCCCCAAAAAAATCGGAGAGAGCATCCACTCATACAACTTGCCTGGTTTTCTTCGGGAGGGTATTGACCAGGATGAAGAGTCCCCCCGAATGAGGTTCGGGAGGACCATTGGAATACTATTTTTTGACACACGTAAAACAACAGGAGTAAATAAGCGGCGAAAGACAGGATAGGATTTAAATGCGAACCCTAACAGAAATAACTACTCCCGGGAATTAAAGACTTCCTCCATCAACACATCGGTGGCTCCACACATGGAGCGGGTGTAACTTCCGGCAGCCTTTCCGGCGGCCTTTAGATTAATGGGATCAGAGAGAAAACCCTGCAAGAGATCCCTAAAAGCCCCGGTGTTGTCCACCGAAAAGCCGCCTCCTGTTTCAATCAGGTCGACCGCCTCTTTAAACTTCAGATACCGGGGACCAAAGATTACCGGCATGCCATAAGTGGCGGCCTCCAAAGTATTGTGAATCCCTTTTCCAAATCCACCTCCGATGTAGGCGATCTGGCCATACCGATAAATTGCCGAAAGCTTCCCAATGACATCGATCACCAAAACCCTGGCGTTCGAAACATCCGCCCCCTGCAGCTGAGTATAGCGCACCACCGGTACGGTAAAACGCTGTATCAATCGGGCCACGTGCCCTTCGTGAACTTCGTGGGGAGCCAAAATCAAACGAACCTCTTCGGGGGCCGTGTTTATAAAGGCGGCCAGAACTTCCTCGTCGGGGGGCCAGGTGCTGCCCGCCACAATCACCTGCCGGGCCGGCCGTACAAAATCGGCCGCTTCGGGAACCTCCACGGCAGAGCGCACAATGGCAGCAACCCGATCGAAACGGGTATCCCCGGTAACGGCAACCCGATCGATGCCTATACTTTTCAACAAATCGCCTGAGGTTTGATCCTGTACGTAGAATTTAGTCACCGCCGCCAATACTTTCCGGAACCAGCCTCCGTACCACTTAAAAAATATCTGATTTTTCCTGAAAATGGCCGACACGCTGTAGATTGGAACACCTTGCCGGTGAAGTGCCCTGAAGTAGTTTGGCCAAAACTCATATTTTACAAAAATGGCCTTTTCTGGTCGGGCACGCTTTACAAACCGACGGGCATTAGCCGGCGAATCGGAGGGCAAATAAACAACCAGATCAGCAAGATCATAATTTTTTCGCACCTCATACCCCGAAGGGGAGTAGAAGGAGAGCATTATTCTTTTTTCGGGATGTTTTTTCTTAAGGGCTTCTATTATAGGCCTTCCCTGCTCAAATTCACCCAACGATGCACAATGAACCCATATAAGGGGCTCTCCGGGCTGCAAAACTTTCAACTTATCCCACACCGTTTTTCTCCCCTGGCGCATCTGACGGGCCTTTTCATGAAAAGGAGAAATAACAATAAGAACCATTTCGAAAAGATAGAGGCCTATGGAATAAAGGAGTTTCATAATGGACTTAATTAGAAGTATACCCAACCCTTTAAAATAAAGGGAAATAATTGCGCAAAAAAATGATATTCCACCACCTTAAGCAAATACCTGTTGAGTACCCCGGTTAAAAAACTTTCTCACAAAAGTAAATAAAAACCCCCGCCAAAGACCAGTAAATGCTTCGACAGGGGAAATTATTTTTTTCTGCAAAAAAGGTCTTATCCGCGAATGGCCTTAATCCCGGGCAGCTCTTTTCCTTCGAGATATTCAAGAAGGGCGCCACCGGCTGTGGAGATATAAGAAACCTCATCGGCAAGCCCGAACTGATTGATGCAGGCTACTGAGTCGCCTCCTCCAATCAACGAGAAAGCCCCTTTTTTGGTGGCTGCCACAATAGCATCAGCAACAGCTCTGGAGCCTATAGCAAAGTTAGGCATCTCAAAAACACCTACCGGACCATTCCAAAGAACCGTTTTTGAATCTTCAATGACCTTCACAAAGGCTTTAATCGACTCGGGACCGGCATCCAGTCCTTCCCAGCCATCGGGAATCTCATCCACGGCAACAACCTGGGTTTTGGCCTCATTTTTAAATTCCTCTGCGATTACGGTGTCGGAAGCCAGATATAATTTTACCCCTTTTTCCCTGGCTTTTTCCTCCAACGAACGGGCCAGGTCCAGATAATCGGGTTCACAAATGGAATCCCCGATTTTTCCACCCCGCGCCTTAATAAAGGTATAGGTCATTCCACCTCCCAGAATAAGGTTATCCACCTTATCGAGCAGGTTCTCGATGATGGTGATTTTGGTAGAGACTTTGGCACCTCCCATGATGGCGGTGAAGGGGCGCTGAGGTTCTCTCAATACTTTATCCAGACTTTTCAGTTCACTTTCGATCAAAAAACCAAACATCCGGGCGTCCTTGTCAAAGTAATCTGCAATTAAAGCAGTAGAGGCATGAGCACGGTGAGCAGTTCCAAAGGCGTCGTTAACGTAAACATCGGCCAGATCGGCCAATCCTTGCGAAAAAACCTTCTGAAGGGTCTTCATCTCCTCTTTGGCAGCAGCCTTCACCTCAGCTGAGGCGTCTTCAGGCAAATTGGGCTTACCCTCCTCTTCAGCATGAAATCTGAGATTTTCCAACAGCAAGACCTCTCCGGACTTGAGAGCAGCTGCCTTCTCTTTGGCGTCTTTGCCAACGCAGTCGCTGGCGAAGATAACCTTGACGCCCAACAACTCAGCCAAACGACCTTGAACATGTTTCATCGAAAAATCAGGATTGACCTTGCCTTTTGGCCGTCCAAGATGCGACATGATTATGGCACAACCACCATCAGAAACAATCTTTTTGATCGTTGGCATGGCAGCTTTGATGCGGGTATCGTCGGTGATTTCAAACTTTTCGTTAAAAGGAACATTGAAATCAACTCGTACAATGGCTTTCTTTCCTGAGAAATTAAAGGCTTCAATTTTCGACATAGTCCGTTAAATTAAGTAGTTTATTAAATCTTCATTCCCAAAGTGACCCCATGTAACAGAACCTAAATGGATAGTTCACTTTTATGGGATTAACCAATCGGATTGCAAAGGTACAAAAAAAGAGATGACAAAAATCCATCTTATTCCAAGTTTTTAAAGCTCCCGGATCGCTGGTTTTGGGATCGAGAGCCATTTCACCATCGAATTATCCGTAATCTTCAATTGCTGAAGATCAGCATTTTGCAAAAGGAGCACCCCCGGATAACTACCAACGTCGAAACGGCCCGCCCGACCAATTTTTAAAGCCTGCGCACCCCTGGCTGTTGCACTTATCAACAGTTGTTCCAGGTTATGTTCATCATGGGTCAGGGCCCAGCTTTTCATGCGCTCCCAAATAGGAAGATGGGCCCCGGTGGGCACCATCCATGAATCCGGCTCGTCGGGTTGCTCAACCCTGCCCGACACAACAAAAGGGGGTGATCGCCTTTCCATAGCCTCCCTAGGTGGCTCTTCGAGTCCCAGCACCAGAGTGCCCCGGGCAAAATGGTGGTCGAGAGATGCCTTGACCACGGATGAACTCGAAAAGGGTAAAGCACCAAAAACATCGATGAAGGCCGGAATCAATATGCCTCCATAGAACTGAACAAAAGGTTGCTCCCTGAGGCCTTCCCTAAAGAGCTCCCAGCTCAAAAGACACCCCTCCTGATTTAAGGTAAGCAACGGCCAGCGCTGAAGTCCGTTTTCGGGCGTCAGCATGTAGTGTGCCGCCAGTTTAAAGGTCTTCATCGTCCTCGGGCTTAATCAACTCATCACTCCCTGAGAAGTGATGCAGTCGAACATCGGATACTTCGGCAGAAGCCACCTCCAATGTATCGTGATCGAACAGAAATCCGGAAACAGACAGACCTGTTTTGGTGGAATCCAGCGAGTAAGAGAGGCTGGCAGCCTTTTTCTTAAACGACAACGGAAGCTGATAGGTCACCGTATCGATGGTGCTGTCGCTGTAATGCATCATCATCACGATCCGTGCTTTCCTGGTCATATCCTCTTTCGAGAGTTTATAAAATGCCACGAGCCGAATCGTCCCCGCCTGCAAAGAATCGAGGCTTATACTGAAAGGGAGTCGATGATCGGTTTCAAGTGAATCGCTGGTGGTATATTCTCTTGGGCCCTCCCACAAATCCTTAGTCAGGCTTTTCTTTCTTTCCCGTTCATCAGCTATTTGCTGTTTTATTTCAGCTTCCCGCTGGCTCAAAATCACTATGGCTTTATCATACACCTCCTGAAAATGATAGGGATGAGCAGCATACCACTTGCGAATGGCATCAAACTTTTCGGTGGAAAGATTATATTTCTCCATTACGTCTTTATAGTAACCGGGAAATAAATCGCTTTTCAATTGGGCATTCCCCCCCTGGGTCGAATTGTTCATTATATTCTCCGACAAATAAAGATCAGCCAGAATTTGAGCCATCTCATCGCGGTTGGGAAATTCGGAAGGAACCCGATCCCTGGGATTACAGCTGAGAACAAAAAGCATGAGCCCCAGGATAACCTGAGACAACAGGAATATTCGTCTAATATCATGAATGGAATTTGCTTTCAAAGGTCTTTGCTTGTTAAAGGTTAATTTCTGTGTTGACAACATCAAAAATGGGGTTACCCATTTTTTTCCGGGTCAGGAAAGCCGGGCAGGCCTGGATTCAATCCCCTGAAAAGGCTAAAGATTCAACTACTTTCCATCGCCTCGTACCATCGTTCGAATGGTTTTTAAAAAGATAACAAAATCAAGTTTAAGCGACCAGTTATCAATGTATTGAAGGTCCATCCTCATCCAATCATCGAAGGGAATATTATTTCGGCCCGACACTTGCCAGAGGCAGGTGATGCCGGGTTTCATCGACAGTCGACGAAGCTGCCAGCTCTCGTACTTATTCACCTCATCAGGCAATGGAGGCCGTGGCCCTACCACCGACATGTCGCCAAGAAGCACGTTAAAAAACTGAGGGAGTTCATCCAGGCTGGTTTTACGAAGAAAATGTCCTATTCGGGTTACACGGGGATCATTAGTCATCTTAAACACAGGGCCATCCATTTCATTTTTGGCTGCCAGCTCAGCCTTAAGCTCCTCGGCATTTACCACCATGGTCCTGAATTTATAGAGGAAAAACTTCCGTCCCCGCACCCCCACTCGCTTCTGTTTAAAGAATACCGGCCCCCTGGAATTAAGCTTAATCCCCAGCGCAATGGTCACAAACACCGGTGCCAACAGCACCACCACACCCGCCGAAAGAAGACGGTCGAAGACCGCTTTCCCCCACAACTCAACAAAATTCATGGGTGTGCTGGAGATGGTGAGCATTGGAGTGGTTCCGAAGTAGTGCAAATGGGTCTTGTTGGTCATTATGTTGAACAATGAAGAATACATACGGAACACCACCCCCAACTCGGAAGTGATATGCAGAAGCGACTCCATTTCCTTTTGGGTAGAATCCTCTTTAAAATAGATTAACTCATCGATGGTTTTGTTACGCAGAAGCTGCTCAATATCGGTGTCATTCGACAGAAAAGGGGCCACTGCGCCAAACTCCTTTTCCAACTCGGGCGAACCAATAATGGCAACGACCCGGTAACCCCACTCCTTCATCGTCATCATTTGGCGTATAAAAGAACTGGCACTTTTATCTCCCACCACCAGCACATTCAGGAAATTGAGTCCTTTAGCCCGGGCCCTTTTCATGAAAAAATAGCTGCTAACCTTTGCACTAAATATAAATACCAGGGTTATCCCGGCAAACAGACCCAGAATCTCAATATCTATAGAACTCAGGTTAAAGATCCAAATGGAGAGTGCCAAAAGCGAAGTGCCCAGCAGAACCTGACTAAGACAACTGAAAAGGACAACCGAATAGGGCCTCGACCTGAACAGCTGATTGAGATGAAGAGAGATGCCCAGAAAATACCAAACGGCAATAAGCACAAAATGCAGGATGATGGTGTCTTTATCCTGTATCAGAGAGATGTGGCCGGTTTCGATCCAAAGAGCGAGATTAAAACCGATGATAGCCAGCAACACATCGATCACCGCCAGAGATCTGTTTACTACTTTTGCCCTTTCTCTAAGCATATGTTGGGTAATTATTAGACAACAAATTTAGATTAATTATTACTCCCTTACAAGGTTAGGGTAGTGCATAAGTGACCCCTACCATCACTCCTTCTGATTGATAAATATCCCCTGCATCAAAGGCTATACTACTCATAATGGAGAGTGATTCCATCCGGGGAGGAGTCCACCGGAAACCCAGCAGGGTATACCATTGGGTTTTACCACCCTTAAACCAGTAATTGTCTGCCTCATCCCAGGTGTAACGACCCGGATATTGCCCATAGTAAGAACCAAAATTACGCGAGTAAGTTAACCTGGCATTCCATTTGAGCTGAGGAATCAGACACCCCTCACCCCCAATATGTAGGGCATTGAAGCGGTCGTTACCAATGGCTTCACGTTGTGCAGAAGTCCAGCCGGGCAGTGCCTCAAAGAGTTGCTGAAGAGTTAAATTCAGCGGATTACCCATCACCTGACCCTGGTACAACCAGCCTCCGGGATACATGGTATTATTCATGTAACCATCGCGGCCGGCAAATTCGTTGCCGTGGTTCACCCGTTCCTTCAACACCTGCTTCACTTCCTCCCAGGTCCAGGAATCCTGGTTTATTCCAAATTGTTCGTACATAAATTCCGTGGTGGACTCTTCATACAAGATTCTTGAAAGGGAAATATATTCCCCATTCACAACAGCCCCGGGATCGGGCATCCCATTTCCGCTCTGATACGTGGTTTGAATCCATTCCAGAGTGAGGTTGGTTAGCCAGGTGTTGCCCCCCGGATTCCAGTTAATTCCTGCGACATGATCGGTATTATGATGAAAGAAAAACATACCGGATCCATCGGAAAAGGGAATTTGATAATAGATCTGCACAGGCCCACGGGAGGTATTCAAATGAACCCCAAAATCGAATAGGCCCATGTGTGCTCCGGCGGCATTGGCGGCCTCCGAAACACTAATCTTATCGCTTCCATGGGCAAAAAAAGTGGCTAAAAAATCCACCGGAATCTTTTGGCCATTTGGCAGCGTTCCCCCAAAGAGAGATGAGTGGTTAAGACCTAAGTAAGGGCGCCATTTTTGGCCCTTCCACCTCAGGTAGCCATATTTTTCATGAAGCAGCACGTTGCTGTTGCCATAAGGACCCCGGTCCTCGTTGAGCCACCCCTGAGAGATGCCGCCTCTTACCTCAAGCTTATCTCCAAGGAGGGGCAGAGTCACATAATCGGCAATCTCCAGGGTCACCCGGCTGATGGGCTGATTATTATCGCCAAACAAATAACTCCCGCTTCCTGAGTAGGGTGATCTGAAAATGGGTGCAAACAAATGCTTTCCGGCCTTCACAGACAGGCCCTTCCATTGGAAACCGGCCCAGCCGGTATGAAGATAAAGCCCGTTCAGCTGCTGGTTGTAATCCATTTCGGCCTGGCCGTTAAAAGACAGACCCGGAGCCAGGGGGGCAGTCATGCCAACTGCGGCAACCCCAAGCACCTGCCCACCCTCAAGGTGATTCCACCGCCCTTCCTGACGAGCCACCTGCCACATGGGAGGCAGTTCACCTTGATGTGTCAGAGCCATTGCCGAGGTGTTCCCCGAAATGACTATCTCTTTAATTTTCTGAGCATTAGCATGAAAAAGACACAGCCCGGTCAGAACTACAAGAAGGTACTTTTTTATTGTCATTAAATGGTGTTTTCACAATTACAGTCATTCAACAGAAGCCCAACAGATTCGGGATCCTTAAAAAATGAATCCTCTTGCCAATGGTCAGGACCTGGAAATCTCCAGCCCTTTGGTATTTAACTTCATATCCACAAACCGAGCCTTGTTATTGGGGGGCCTGTCGGTCAGGATTTTCCTGATTTTCCCGGCCGCTATTTCATCCTTGGCGCACATCAGCATGTAGCCGCCCCCTCCTGCACCCAACAACTTCGCCCCATAGGTGTAATCCCCAATCTTGTCTATAACCGATTGTATTTCGGGGGTATTGGTCCCGGAATCCAACGCCTGATTAAGATCCCACGAACGGGCAATCATTTTTCCGGTCTGCTCAAAATTGCATTGCTGAATAACATCAAACGTAGAGTTGGCATGAGCCTTTATCTCGCTTAGGATACGTAAACTCCTGCCTTCATTCAGGAACATCCCTCTCACAATCTCAGAAAGGATATTTTTGGCCACCCGGGTAATGCCTGTATAATAGAGCAACCAGTTATTCTTATATTCGGGTTGGGTAAAAAGCAGGTCGGTGAGCCAGCGTACGCTCATTTGCTCCTGCATGCCGGGAACAGTCTCCAGCAATTTGAGGCCTGGCAGAATTCCCCCATACTGATCCTGCCAGCCACCGCCCGTGGTAAGCATCTGCTCCAACACAAGGGTCCGGTGACAGATGGCCTGATGATCCCAGGGGAGGGCACAAAAATCGGCCAATGCTCCCAGTATCGTCGCCGCGAGAATAGAGCTGGTACCCAGCCCGGAGCCCTTGGGGATGGCGGCCAAAAGGGAGATTTCAATCCCTCCCCCAAAGGCCAGGAGCTGTTCTTTCAAAGAGAGAAACCGTGCCGCACAATAATCGGGATGAAAACCTGCCAGACAAAGGGCCGCCCGGGGAATCGAAAAGGCAGAACCCACCAGCCTGGTGTTTTCGAGATCCTCGTAGGTGTGGATAACCTCTGCGACCCCGTTATCGATGGAACGCAAAACAATTTGGGGTTCGCCGGATAAACGGATGAACACCTGTAAGGGAGGCTGCCCATTCAGGTTAACAGCCAAATTAACGACCCTCCCCCCGTTCTGAAGGCAGTAGGGGGGCGTGTCGGACCATCCACCGGCCAGATCGAGCCTGGCGGGACTGCGACCCCACACAATTTGATCGGGAAAGACATTCAACCGGGGCATCTGGCCATGCGAAAGGGAACTTATTATGACATCCTTAAGCACCCCAAAGGCCTGAGAAGCCTCCCCGCTGCCATCCAATCCTCTTTTTTGCTTCACTTCCGACCGAAACATGGAATCGCGGAAACGCAACATTGAGGATTCATCGTTCGACAAAACCGATGGAAGTTCCAAATTGCCCGAGACAAACTCGCTGGCTGCATGTTTGAGGTCGGCTTGATAAAACACACTGCGACGATAGTTGGCAGCCAAAGCACTCAAATTTTCCCGGCTAAAGGATTGGCGTTGCCGGTACAACCGTTTCAGGTTGGCCCGCTGGTTAATCTGTTCGGCAGAGATACGGGGTGCCTTGATCCATTTCTCCTTCATCATTACCTCCACACCGCCATTAAGCATCCATTGAACCAGGGAGCCGGAAAGCTCTTCAGCCGGCAATAATGGGAAAAGAGGCGCTTGCTGCAGGTCGTGAAATTGCGAAAGACCCGATTCTTGGAAAGAAATATCCCTTTTTTTGAGCCACTCCAGGAGAGGAATTCCCAACCACTTGGTTTGGCTATCCGAGGGTGCCCCATTAAACAGATCGTGTATCCCATAGGGTCGCACAGCAAAAAGATTTTCATCCACTGGCACTACATCCAGACAAGCCATGGGAGGAAGCTCCAGAACCCAATCATTTGCCGGAACTCCGGTAATCACATGGTGGTGAGAAAGCACCCATGAGGCGGGCACATGGCTGTTCTCCACCCAAACATGGTGATGGGTATGACTCCATTTTATCTCCGCCTGGGCATTTTGCACAAATAAGGAGGGATGGGGTTTTATCCGGTTGTGCCAAATATTACGCTGATCTTTAATAGAATTTTGAATGGTCTCAGTAGAGGTAATCAGTTCCTCGCTGGTCCCAAAGTGATAGAACTCTCCATTTTGGAGGGAAACTATGGCGGTTGAAAGCTCCGAGACCCCGGGCTCATTCTCCCGTGGCGATTGACCAAGACACCCTCCAAAAGCACTGTAAAGATCATAAAACGATGGAAGTCCGTTACTGAAATCCTTTCCATCCCAGCCACACTTTTTCATCAGCTGAGTGACTGCCCTATCGCTCAGAATCCAAACCCCCACGTCCATCATGAAAAGATGCGTTGCGGCCAGTTCTTCAATCTCCTGATAAGAAGGTTTCTGAAGCATAAAATCAAGTTCCCCGGGCGAAGTTCTTTTGGAAAAAAACACCCCATGATGCGAGGCTAAATGTGGATCAGCCCATATTCCCAAACAAACCACATCGGCTGCGGGAAGATTAGCCGGAAACTCATCGTATTGAATCAATACATCTCCACTGGCGATAAGGGTATGGCATCCTTCCGGCGATGTTTTCATCAGCCGCTCATAAAAGGGCAGCTGCAAGTCCAACAGGTTTTGATCGAGGCGTTGCCCCCGGCTCCATCTAAATACAGGAATGGGGGTAAGCAACTTCCCCGAAGGAGCATAGGCGGGCAATCGTCGCCCCTGTCCTCCGGCATGAATAATCACCCTTTTTTCGGCAGCCAAATAATCTTCAAAACTGGCCAGGCTACCGGCCCTAAATTGCTGTGCCAGCAACCAGGCTGTTCCGCCACCCGATCCGACTTTTTTGTTGGCCGGATCGCTGGCCACAAATGCCGGCTGTCTCTTGTCTTTTTCCAGGTCGTTAAAGTGTTCGATCAGATTATCGGGGAGGGAAAGAAGTAATTGCATAACCTCGTTTTATATTGATTGCTTACTGCAAATATATGAAACACTGCGACAGCAGGCAGAAAAAAACAACAACTAATCAGTTTTCTGTTCAATTCTTACCTGTTGTAAAAAGTACGCGCCCCATAACGATGGAAGGAAAATCTCATCCGTTGCGTGCTCAAATGAGATGAACCCCAAAAGAGGTCCCGGCCACAAATAGAATAGAATCCACAGTAGCCAAATCCCGGTCCAACCCACATAGAAGTGTGCGACGAAAAACGAATAATACTTTATTTAACTTCCTTCTTTTGAAAAATCAATATCTTTGCGGTGGATGAGAACTATTTTTCTACTTATTATTGGCTCGTTTTCTTTGTGCATGGCAGTTCCAGCGCAAGAGCGACCCATTCAACAACGCACCGCCTCCGAAGAGTCGGCCCCCCCCGGAATGGAAGGGTCGCAGGGGCCAGTTGTGCCAAGTGAGGTCAAGAACTGGCGCCTCACCGATGATTTCACCCGTGCCGATTCCATTGCGGTAGATACTGTTTCCTCCGGGTTCCAGATATACAACCCCATTTACAAACGCTCTATTGCCAACGTTTACCTTGGGAACCTTGGGACCCCCGGCCATTCCGTTCTGGTTCAGGATGTGCCGGTTCACAGTGAGTTCCTCTTTGCCAACAACCTAAGCTATTGGTTCACGTCTCCCGATGAATGGAACTATTACAACACCCGTACTCCATACACCAATCTATACTACCAGTACGCCGGCCCCAAATCCCGCAGTGAAGAGCAGATAGGCGTGCTCTTCACTCAAAATGTTTTTAAAGACTGGAACATTGGGATGAATTATAAACTCATCTCGTCGATTGGCCAATATGCCGGACAGCGGGCAGAGAACCGTCATTTCCGCTTCTTCTCCTCCTATTCGGGGCCTAAATATGCCATACATGGTTCCTTTGTCTACAACAAAACCGACCAATACGAAGGAGGGGGTATTGAAGACGATGATTACATCCTCTCTCCACAGAAATACGACTTCGGACAGACCGAAAATATCCCGGTTATCTTTGCCGATGCCTCCACTCGCATGGACAACTACAAGTTGTTCATTAATCAAAAGCTGGGCGTGGGCAATATCAATCTTAAAAACCGGGAGGGCGATGCCACCCCTCTCCCGGTAGGCACACTCTTCCACACTTTCGAATTGGACCGCTACAGCAGGGTTTACCAGGTAGATGACTTGTCGAACTATTTCCCTGATGGGGAAACCCCTCTTTTCTATGAAAACACACTCATAGATCCCACTGAAACCAGGGATTCCGTTTATCACACTTCAATCAAAAACACCTTTCAAATAAAATTTAATGAAGAAGCCAACTCTCTCTTCCGGTTTGGACTAAGGGTTTACTTAACCAACCAGATTGAAAATATGCGTTACCCGGCGGCTCCCCTGGAGACAGACGACACTGAGAGCTCCACCGTTTACCAAAACAGCAGCGAGAATCGAAGTGCAACTGCTATTGGAGGTCAATTATTTAAGAATCTGGGTGAAAATTTCTTTTGGAACGGTGGCCTAAAAATATGGTTTCAGGGTTACAAAACCGGTGACAGTGAAATCACGGGAAGCCTAAACAGCCGATTCAAAATAAGAAAGGATACCGCCGGTTTATTTGCCAACGGAGGCATCTTTTTGTCATCTCCAGGCTTTTTTGAAGAGGAGTATTATTCCAATCATTTTGAGTGGTCTCACAATTTTAGCCCGGTTAAAACGGTAAAAGCACGTGGTGGGATCACCATTCCCACCCGCCGAATGGAGTTCTCCGGAGAGGTGAGGCTTATCAACGATTACATCTACTGGAACCAGGAAGCTCTTCCCGAACAAAGCAGTGAGTTTATCAAACTCATTCAGTTCCGATTGGATAAACATTTTGTACTGGGAGGATTCCACAGCCGCAATCAGGCGACCTACCAAATCACCAGTCACGATGATATCATTCCTCTTCCGCAGGTAGCCTTATTCAGCTCCAACTATTATCAAAACACGATGTTTAAAGTCCTCTTTTTTCAATTGGGCTTCGACATCAGATATCATTCGGCCTATTATTCACCCGATTATATGCCGGCTACCGGCCAGTTCTTCATCCAAAGGGAGCGAAAAACGGGCAATTACCCCATGGTGGATGTCTTTGCCAACTTCCACCTGAAGAGAGCCAATATCTTCGTGAAGCTGGATCATGCCAACCAGGGCATTCCCAACTACGACTATTTTCACACCATCGGATACCCTGCGAACCCACGGGGAATAAGATTTGGCGTTTCCTGGAATTTCTACGATTAGGACAATGGTTGCCTAACTTCCAAATATTTAGTACTTTTGCTCCCTCTTACCACCCTATAAAGAAGCAGTTATATGGCATTCTTTTTGCTATGTGTCAGGCCCAGGTAACCAAAAATAAGTCTATGCCTATTAAATCGTTTTTGTTTTTTCTCGTCCTTCTAATGGCTTCCATACAAACCGGATGCCTGGAAGCTCCAAAAAAGAAAAAGCCAAATCAGGATCAAGCACCGGAGAAAAGAGACCTGGAGCAAATCAGAAAGGAAGGTCGTATCCGTGTGGTAACCAACTACAACTCCACCAATTACTTTGTATACAAAGGAACCCCCATGGGCTACCAACTGGAGATTCTCACTGAGTTTGCGAACTTCATGGAGCTTGAGCTCGAGATCTCGGCCAACAACGACCTGGAAACCAATTTCTCAGCCCTCCGGGACGGGTCGGTTGATGTGATTGCCAGCAATTTGGCGGCCACCCTCCTGCGCGAAAAACAGGTGCGGTTTACCGAACCACACAGTTTTAGCCGACAAGTTCTGATACAACAGAAGTACCAGCCCGACGAGGCCTCCGGCCACGATCCGGTTTTTAATGAGATCATACGGAACCAACTCGACCTGGCCGGAAAAACCATCTATGTGCAAAATAAATCGGCCTATGCCGACCGGCTAAAAAACCTGTCGGAAGAAATTGGCGACAGCATTAACATCGTCGAAATATCCGATTACGAGGTTGAACAACTCATTGGGTTGGTTGCACAAGGAGAAATTGAGTATACCGTATGCGACGAAAACCTGGCACGGGTAAACCTAAATTTCTATCCTAATATAGATGTGGAAACGGCCATCAGCTTCCCCCAGAAATTATCCTGGGCGGTTCGTGAAAACTCGCCTGCCCTGCTGAATGCCATCAACAACTGGCTGATAGGCTTTAAGAAAACCACCCGGTACAACCGGATCTACCAAAAATATTTCTTTAACAAGCGCTCAACACATATTGTCAACGACGGCTTCCATTCCATAAAGGGAGGGCAAGTCTCGATCTACGACGATCTGATAAAAACTGCCAGTGCTAAAATTGACTGGGATTGGCGATTGATCGCCTCCCTGATCTATCAGGAATCCCGATTTCTTCCCGATGCAGAGAGCTGGGCCGGTGCCCGCGGACTCATGCAACTGATGCCTGGAACCGCTGAAAGATTCGGGGTGGCTTCATTGCTCGAACCCAAAGAAAATATAAGAGGTGGCGTTCAGCTGCTTAAGTGGCTCGACGAGCGTTTGGCTTTGCGAATTGAAGACCCCGCCGAACGAATAAAGTTTGTCCTGGCCTCCTATAATGTGGGTATTGGACACGTCCTCGACGCCATGAGTCTGACCGAAAAGAACGGCAAAGACCCGCAAAAATGGGAGGAAAATGTGGACTTTTATTTGTTACACAAATCGGAACCGGCTTATTACAACGATCCGGTTGTGAAACATGGCTACTGCAGGGGGGAAGAACCTTATCAATACGTTAAGGATATCCTTGAACGTTACGAGCATTATAAAAATGTGATGCAGTAATCGATTCCCGGGTTCGTCGCATCGATTCGACGAACTCACTCAGAATCATGGCTGTAGCACCCCACACCTTATGCCCGTCGACCTCATAATATGGAGCCGTCAGGGATATGCCGTTGATGTCTTTTTTAAACTCCCGGGGGGAGGTCGACTCCACAAGCCGGGCCACCGGCATCTCAATGATCGCATCCACTTCAGCAGGCTCGGCTTTCAATATGGGCATTTGGGGTAACCACCCTACCTGAGGAAACACATAAAAATTGCTATTGGGGATGTAAAGCGGAGAGAGGGCCCCCAAAGGCCGAATGCTTTCGGGGTCCACGCCAATTTCTTCATAGGTCTCACGAGTGGCAGTACCCCAGTAATTGGCATCTTCTTTTTCGCATTTTCCACCCGGCAAACTGATTTGACCACTATGAACACCATTGTATTCAGTCCTTCGAATGAGGGGGAAATGCCAGACATTGTCGATGGGGAAGAGTAAAATCAGGACACTGCTCTCCCGCGCTGCAGATTTTTGGGGAGGTTTATTCCCGGTAAACCGCGACGAGGGGGCCATGAGCATTTGACCCTCACTGCCCGGAAGAGCTCCTTCCAGCGCTGTTTTTATCAAATCGATTAGCATCTCTCTTCCCTGATCTTTTAGACTGTAAAAATAACAAACACCACGCTTTGTTGGTTGCATTATTTCACAAATTCCCAAAAAAAACCATTCTCCTACGTTTAGAAGAATGGTTTTTGAAGTTCTAGTTGCTAATCTTAAACCTCTAAAAGATTATCCAGATGCTTCTCTTTAAGGGAAAAGCGTGCCAAACTAAAGGATTGATTTTCATTTTTTGAGTCCCCAACCCCTAAGTCCGGACAACAGCCTGGTATTCAATGAAATAAAAAAACAATAATTGGAGACGACCCCGTCGCACCGTGGCTTTTAATTGCAGAAGACCCAGCAGGAAGAACTCTCCCGGCCCTGTTTAACCGGCTCTGATCAGTCAAACCTAATGGCTCTCACCGGCGAAATACGGGCGGCAAGATACGAAGGGCCAATCATCATCAGAAAAACCACCAAAATGGCCCCTAAATTGAGCAGCAGAATATGAAGAGGCGAGAGAGCTATCGGTACGGTTTTCAGGAAATAGTTATCCGGATCGAGCTTCACAAACCCGAAACGCGCCTGAAGCCAACATAGAATGAGCCCTACCAGGTTTCCAATCACGAGGCCACGTAAGGCGATGTGGGCAGCAAGAGTCAGGAATATTTTACGAAGGGGCCAGTCACTCATTCCCAAAGCCTTAAGCACACCAATCATATTGGTACGCTCGAGAATAAGAATCAACAAGCCCGTGATCATATTGAATCCGGCCACCAAAATGATGAGGCCTATGATCACCGCGATATTGGTATCCAGCAAATCGAGCCACCCAAATATCTGCGGCTGGGTTTCCCTAATGGTGCGCGTGCGAAGCAACGTGCCGTCGGGAGAGATATTGGTCGACACCAGGTCAGCAACCCTGGCACCCGTAGTCATAAGATTGTCGAAGTCGGTGATGAGCAGTTCATAGCCCGATATTTGCTGGTCGCTCCAGTTGTTGAGTTGCTGTACCTGACGGATATCGGCCACCACAAACGTTTTGTCCATTTCGGGCAGGTTGGTGTCGAAGATGCCGGTAACCTCCAGCTTACGGGCCCTTATTTGTTCCTCAAAAAAATACATGGGCACCCGGTCCCCCACTTTCAGATGCAGCATACGTGCCAAATCATCCGAGATAAGCACTTCGTTGGAAGGCCGTTCGGTGCTGGCATCAATGGGTTTGCCCTCCTCCAGGATAGAACGAAAGAAGGTCCAGTCGAATTCGGGGCCCACTCCACGGATTACCACCCCCTGCATCTGGTCCCCGGCTTTAATGAGTCCCGGCTTGGTGGCAAATCGCTGAAGATGCACGATGCCGGGGATCTCACGGATGGCAGCCTCCAGTGCTGTATCCTGATGGATAGGGTTCGTTTCGAAGCTGAGGTTAAAATCGTAACTAATCACCTGAATGTGACTGCCAAAACCGATAATCTTCTCCCTAATCTCTTTTTTAAAGCCCAGACCAATGGCAATGGAAAGAATCATAACCACCATTCCCAAAACGATCCCCGCAATGGCAACCTTGATAACAGGACCCGCGAACCGATTTCCGGAGACACCTCCCGACCTGATTCGGCGGACTATAAAAAGTTCAGTGTTCAACACATAAGGCTTTAATGAAAAAAGAAATAAAAACAGAACAGCCTCAAAGGGTTCGTCCAGGGTAAGCCTCCAGCGCTTTTTCAAGAACAACAAGGGCCTCTCTCATTTCTTCTATCTTTAATACATAGGCGATGCGCACTTCGTTGGTTCCCCTCCCGGGGGTCGAATAAAAACCGGTAGCCGGAGCCATCATCACGGTGGTGCCTTCATAGTCGAATTCGCTGAGAATCCATTGACAAAACCGGTCACTGTTGTCCACAGGCAACCTGGCCATGGTATAGAAGGCCCCTTTGGGAAGTGGGGAGAAGACCCCCGGAATACGGTTGAGGCCTTCCACTAAAAAGTTACGCCGCTGAATGTACTCGTCGTAGACCGCCTTGAAGTAGTCGGGACTGGTTTCCAGAGAGGCTTCCGCTGCTATCTGCCCCAGTCCGGGAGGACTTAACCGTGCCTGAGCAAACTTCAGGGAGGTTTCGATCACTTTTTTATTTCTGCTTACCAGTGCCCCTATTCTTATTCCGCACTCGCTATAACGCTTCGAAACTGAATCCAGCATAATGGCATGCTCTTCCAATCCGGCCAAATTCATCACCGACACAAATTCGTGCCCATCATAACAAAATTCACGATACACTTCATCTGAGAAAAGATAAAGATCATACTTCAACACCAGGTCCCGCAACTGCTCCAACTCCTCTTTCGAATAAAGGTAACCCGTAGGATTATTGGGGTTGCAAATAACAATCGCTTTGGTTTTGGGGGTGATGAGTTTTTCAAACTCGCTGATGGAAGGCAAGGCAAACCCATTGTCAATAGTGGAGGTTACCGGTCTAATGGTGATGCCGGCATAGGTGGCAAACCCATTGTAATTGGCATAAAATGGTTCGGGAATGATCACCTCATCGCCCGGATTCAAACAACTTAAAAAAGAAAATGTGATGGCTTCCGACCCACCCGTGGTGATGAGCAGCTGGGAATAATCAACATCTATTTGGTTCGATCGATAATAATCCGCCAGTTTTCTACGATAGCTCTCATTTCCGGCCGAGTGGCTGTACTCCAACACTTTTTGGTCAAGGTTTCTTATTGCCTCCAGGGCAACCTGTGGGGTAGCGATGTCGGGCTGTCCTATATTAAGATGAATCACCTTAATTCCTCTTAACTTAGCCTTTTCTGCATAGGGAACCAGCTTACGGATAGGAGAAGAGGGCATCTGTCCACCGCGATTCGAAATTTGGGGCATGGCTTATCTTTTTTTTGACAAACTTAAAATATTATCCTCAAAAAGCTGCACATATTTCCATTTCGTTTCCGGTTTTTGTTACCAAAGGTTTCACTACTTTTGTATTTGGTCCGGATACCATCCTTTTCAATGTCATTCAAAAGAATCATCAAATATCATTGTACAAATGACCCAACGCTCCTCTTTTTTTATCGCTGTTTTTTTTATGTGGTTATTAGGGTTTCAACCAGGAGAGGCCCAAATCGTGAATATTGATAAACGCAGGACCAAGGACCCCAACAAAGGCTTGCAAGGGAATCTGAATCTGGGTTTTAACATCATCCACACCACCAGTGACCAACGACAACTCAACTCCCTATTAAAACTTCAGTACAACGATGCACTCAACACCTATCTTTTTTCTTCCGACATTGGCTTTAACCGCGTGGGAAGTGAACAAAACGTAAACAACGGAGGCCTCATGTTCAAGTATAACTATTGGGTCCCCGACAAAATCATCATTGCAGAGGGTTTTTTTCAGTATCAGTACAACCGTGTTAAAAGCCTGAAACACCGCTACATATTGGGTGGTGGCCCCCGATTCAACATCGCTGATAACGATAAGTTCTCCCTTTTCCTGGTGGCCTACACCATCTATCTAAAAGAGCTTTATTCCACCGACGACTATGAAAACCGCAAAAGCCTGGTTAAATTCAGCTCCATGGGCAGCTTCAGCTGGAAGATGAGTCCCACGGCTCAATTGGAACACACCACCTATTATGAACCCGATTATTCCGATCCTGCCGACTTCCGCATCTGGAGTGAGACAAGTTTCAATCTTAAAATATCAAAGAAATTTAATTTTGGTCTGTTTGTAAAACTTGAATATGATAATATGGCCGCCCCCGAAGTGGACAACCTCTTCTACACGGTAAACAATTCATTTCAATGGGCCTTTTAAATTATGATCATTAAGAAATGGACCCTAACGCCCAATACAAAACCATCCTAACCAGGCGCCACCAATCCAAAACCCATAGGTGGTTTACCCTTACACATCCCTCATTACTGCAGCTTTTTTGCTTCTTTTTTCTTCTTTGGATTTTACCTCTAACCGGCATCGCTCAAACCCGGGGGGTACGCGGGATCGTGACCGATGAGGCAGGGGCGCCCTTACCCATGGTGAGCATTTTTATTGCATCCGAGCGAACAGGCACTACCACCAATCTGGAAGGAAATTACGAAATTCCCCTCGACACCGGAAAATACCTGCTGGTGTTTCAGTCGCTGGGCTTTGCCCGGCGCGAGTTCAACCTTACCATCCGCAATAACTGGCTCGACCTGAATGTAATGCTCCAGCCTCAGGACTATCAACTACCGGAAGTTAAGGTTTATTCATCGGGGGAGGATCCGGCCTATCCCATCATGCGAAAAGCCATTGGCCGGGCACCCTATTTTTTGAGGCAGACTCAACGCTATTGCGCCGAAGTCTACCTGAAGGGTTCTTTCAGGATGGATAAAGTACCCCGACTATTAAAAAAATCATTGTCAATAGATGTGGACGGGGCCGAGACCAACATCGAGGAGGGAAGAACCTATACCATGGAATCGTTGAACGAGATTTCCTTTTCCGCCCCCGACACCTTTAAGCACACCGTTCTGGCTTCGCGCAACTCATTCCCGGCAGGTGATGAATCGGCCGCCATGGGCTTTATTAACAGCAGCTTTTACGAACCCGACAACGGAATGGTGATATCCCCCCTGGCACCACAGGCCATGCGCCATTACAACTTTCGCTACGAAGGCTTTTTTTACGAGGGGGAGGCTGAGGTGGACAAGATAAAGGTCACCCCCAAAAGAAAAAGCCAACAACTCATGGACGGCTACCTTTATATTGTAGATGGATTGTGGAACCTTCACTCGGTAGACCTTACCAATGACGCCTTTTTTGGAACCATCCGGGTGAAGCAGTTGTTCCAGCCGGTGGCCGTCGACGCATGGCTTCCTGTTACACATCAGTTCGATCTGGATGTAGCCCTCATGGGCGTAAAAGCCATGGTGGCTTATGTTGGCTCGGTGAAATACAAAGAGGTGACCCTTAACCCCGATTATGCACTGCACGAAAATCCGGACCCCATTACCCGGCCTGTTGAAGAAACCCCAGAAGGACGCTCTGAGGAGGAAAAAAAGAGAGGCCAAAAGGATCCCACACAAAAAATAGAGGCACTCTTAGCCCAGGAGGAACTCAACAACCGGGAGATGATAAGACTGGCCAGGCTTATGGATCAGGAGACCCGTAACGAAGAGCATCCAAAATCACTGGAGCTTTCAAACAATTATCAGATGAAGGTGACCCGGGACTCCGCAAAACGAGACTCGGCTTTTTGGGAAACGAAACGACCGGTGCCACTGACCATGGGAGAGCAAAAAAGTTTTTTGGTCCGCGACAGCCTCGTCAAGGTCAAAGAGACCGAAACCGATTCAGCCTCAGAGCATAAAAAAAACAGGCTTCTAAAACACCTTTCACAGACCCTTGGAGGCAGAAAATGGTGGATGGCCGACTCCTCGGTAACTCTTACTTACGACGGACTGATCGGATTACGAAAAATAGGGTTTAACCCGGTGGATGGCTGGCGATATGGCCAGAGCCTCACCCTTTCCTGGCAGCAGGACTCCCTGCACCAACTTACCCTGCAACCCACGCTCAGCTATGCCTTTGCACGAAAAGCACTGATGTGGCAGGCAACCCTCAGCCAGGATTATGCCCCTCTCAAACGGGGACTCCTGACCCTCACGGGTGGGCAGGGAAGCAGCGACTTTAAAGGGGACCCTCTCGCAGTGGCTCCCTTGGCCAACATGGCCGCCACCCTATTCTTTAAAGAGAATTACAACCGCTATTACAACCAGGAATATATTAACGCCACCAATGAGCTGGACCTCTTTAACGGTTTTCGCTGGGCGGTGTCGGCCGGTTACCGCCGGCTCTCGCCACTGAGCAATCACTCCGATTTTTCGTTCTTCAACAAAGAGAAAGCCTATTCCCCCAACCTGCCGGGAAACGATGCCTGGCAGGCAGAAGACCTCATGGCACAAAATGAACTTTCCTGGGAAATGAAATTCTCCTATACCCCACGCTATTTTTATCGAATCAAAAAAGGGCGCAAGGTGATGTCCCATTCCAACTATCCCACCTTTTTTGCCTCTCTCGCGCAAGGCATCCCCACCCTCGATAGCCGGGCCGATTATCTTCTGGTGCAGGGCGGAATAACCAAATCGGTAGCTCCGGGATTTTTCCCAACCTTTTCGTGGGGGGCCGAAGCAGGATGGTTTGCCCGCAACAACGCACTCCACTTCTCCCGCTATAAACATTTTAACACCTCCGCCATACCCGTCACACTCCGGGCCGACCGGACTTACCGTCTGCTCAGCGATTTTACCCCCTCTACCAGGGATTGGTTTCTGAATGCCCACCTCAAATACACTGCGCCTTACCTGCTGTTGAAATACCTGCCCGGATTCAGCAACCGCTTATGGCAGGAGTCCCTGCATTTGGCCTGGTTACACACACCCCAGACACCCCACTACTTCCAGACAGGCTACAGCATCGATCAGATTTTTTTCATGGGCAGCCTGGGAATTTTTGCCGGGTTCGGAGAAGGTGAATACCAACACTTTGGTGTAAGAGCAACGCTGGCATTCTAATTTTTTATATTTTTGCACTTTGTTTAAAAAGAATTGAACCAGCGCATCATGAAGATTGAAAGCAAATACAATCCCGTAGAGACAGAGGACAAATGGTACCGCTACTGGATGGAGCAGCGATTTTTTCACTCCGTTCCCGACGAAAGGGAACCCTACACCATCGTAATCCCTCCACCCAACGTCACCGGTGTGCTGCACATGGGACACATGCTCAACAACACCATTCAGGACATCCTGGTGCGCAGAGCCCGCATGCTGGGAAAAAATGCCTGTTGGGTGCCCGGCACCGACCATGCCTCCATTGCCACCGAGGCCAAGGTCGTCACCAAACTGAAGGCCGAAGGGATCGCCAAAAAATCACTGTCGCGGGATGAGTTTCTATCCCATGCCTGGCAATGGACCCACAAACACGGCGGCATCATCCTCGAACAGCTTAAGAAATTGGGGGCCTCCTGCGATTGGGACCGGACTTGTTTTACCATGGATGAGGTCAGAAGTGAAGGCGTCATTAATGTCTTCGTCGATCTTTACCGTAAAGGCTACATCTACCGTGGCGTTCGAATGGTAAACTGGGACCCCGTGGCCAAAACAGCCCTTTCGGACGAAGAGGTCAATCACCGGGAAGAACAATCCAAACTATACTACGTTCGCTATCCCATCGAGGGAAGCGACAATGAATTTGTAACCATTGCCACCACCCGGCCGGAAACCATCCTGGGTGACACCGCCGTTTGTGTTAACCCCAACGATGAGCGGTTTCATCACCTGGCGGGCAAACGGGTGCTGGTTCCCTTAATTAACCGATCCGTTCCCATCATTCAGGACGAATATGTGGACATGGAATTTGGAACAGGGTGCTTAAAGATTACCCCGGCACACGATATCAACGACTATGAAATAGGCATGCGCCACAACCTCGAGAGCATCGACATCCTTAACGATGATGGTACTTTGAGCCAAGCCGCAGGCCTCTTTGTGGGAGAAGATCGGTTTGTGGTTCGCACCAAAATCTCTGAGACTCTTCAGAAAGAGGGTTTCATGGTTAAAGTTGAAGACTATCTCAACAAGGTGGGTTTCTCTGAACGTACCGAAGCCGTGATCGAACCCCGACTCAGCACTCAGTGGTTCCTGAAAATGGAAGACCTGGCCAAACCAGCCCTGGATGCCGTGATGAATGATGAGGTGAAGTTTCATCCCCCTAAATTTAAGAACCTCTATCGCCATTGGATGGAGAATGTGAAGGACTGGTGCATCTCACGCCAGCTGTGGTGGGGCCATCGGATCCCTGTTTATTACCTGAGCGATGGCAGCTTCGTGGTAGCCAACACAGCCCATGAAGCCCTTGAGCTGGCCCGTAAACAATCGGGCAACCCCAACCTGTGTGCTGAAGATCTTAAGCAGGACGAAGACGTGCTGGACACCTGGGCCTCCTCCTGGCTATGGCCCATCTCGGTATTCGACGGTTTTAACCCGGACAATGATGAGATTGATTATTATTTCCCAACCAACGACCTGGTTACAGCCCCGGAGATTATCTTTTTTTGGGTGGCCCGCATGATTATCGCCGGCTACGAATACCGTGGAACCTACCCCTTTAAAAATGTGTACTTCACCGGCATCGTACGCGACAAGCAACACCGGAAAATGTCCAAATCGCTGGGGAACTCTCCCGAGCCCCTTGAACTCATTAAACAATACGGTGCCGATGGCGTTCGTATGGGCATGTTGCTGTGCTCTCCAGCCGGGAACGATATCCTCTTCGACGAGAGCCTTACCGAGCAGGGACGTAACTTCGCCAACAAAATATGGAATGCCTTCCGACTGGTGAAGAGCTGGGAGGTAGCCCCCGACCTGGCACAACCCGAAAGCTCAAGCCTGGCCATAGAGTGGTTCAGAAACAAACTGAATCAATCCATGGAGCAGATCAATGACCACTTCGAAAAATTCCGGATTTCAGATGCCCTGATGACCCTCTATCACACCTTCTGGGATGAGTTTTCGTCGTGGTACCTGGAAATAATAAAACCGGCCTATCAACAACCCGTCGATCCGGCCACACTGGAAGCCACACTGGCCTTCTTTGACGATTTGACCCGCCTGCTTCATCCCTTTATGCCCTTTATCACCGAGGAGATATGGCATCAGTTGTCGCCCCGTAAAGAGGGAGAAAGCATCATGATTAGCCCTATGCCTAAAAATGAAGCCTACGACAATGTTCTTCTGGAGGAGTTCGAATATGCCAAGGAGGTTATCGGGGCGGTGCGTAACATCCGTAAGGAAAAAAACATCCCCTTCCGCGATTCACTTAGCCTTAAAGTCCTGCGTGGCGAGGATGGCTATTTTGCCCGTTTTAACCCCGTGTTGATTAAGATGGCTAACCTGGAGTCAGTAGAAGAAGCCCCGGAAAAGGTGGACCAGGCCATCTCTTTCTTCGTGAAATCGACAGAGTTTTTCATTCCCATGCAGGGATCGGTTAATGTTGAGGAGGAGATTGCCCGACTCAATGCCGAACTGGATTATGCCCGCGGCTTCCTGACCTCTGTAATGAAAAAGCTTGGTAACGACCGCTTTGTGAATAGCGCACCTGCAAAAGTAGTGGAGATGGAGCAGCAAAAAAAGGCCGATGCAGAAGCCAAAATAAAGGTGCTCAGCGAAAGTATTGCCAACCTGGAGAAATAATGAAACCCGGCTTCCCGGCGAAAAACAGGAACATTGATTTGCCCCTGTTTTTAAAAAAGAGCCTGCCAGCCATTAGGGTTCCCCGATGGTTTAATCGATAAAAGAAAGTCCTATGAGCGCATTAAGATTTATTGTTCCTGTCTGTTTTTCCCTGCTGCTTTTTGCGGGATGTACCAACCCCTATCCGGAGGTACCTGCCAGCTACCACGCCCTGTTGGATCAGGCAATGGTCAGTGCCGGAGAGAATAGCCAACAACTTGAATCGGCCCTGGCCGGGGTCCCTGGCTCTCAAAAAGAGGCCATGGCCTTTTTAATTGCCTACATGCCCCGACACGATGCTCAAACCTTATCGGCTCAGTTTTTAATCGATAATGTAACAATCGCTTATAAGGCGCGGGCCGCTTTTTCATGGGCTGCCCAAATCCCCGACTCGATATTCTTTAACGAGGTGCTGCCCTATGCCTCCCTTAACGAACGGCGGGATAACTGGCGCGAAGACTTCTTTAATCGGTTCTCCAAATATGTGGAGGGAACCCCCGACCTGCAAACTGCCATTGACTCGGTGAATGCACATATTCGCGATGAGGTGATGGTCGATTACAATACCAAACGCGAAAAACCCGATCAAAGTCCGTACGAGTCCATGGATCAGAAGATGGCCTCCTGCTCGGGTCTCTCCATTTTGCTCACCGATGCCTTTCGCTCGGTAGGTATTCCCTCGCGCATCGCTGGAACACCCAATTGGCACGACAACCGTGGCAACCATAACTGGTGTGAGGTTTGGATTGGGGGTGAATGGTATTTCACTGAATATTACCCCTCGGGATTGAACCAGGGTTGGTTCCTGGCCGATGCCGGAAAAGCAAAAGCCGATGAACCCGACCATGCCATTTATGCCTCCTCTTACAAAACGACCGGACTGCCTTTTCCCCTGGTTTGGGATGAAGCTATTACCTGGGTGCCGGCCGTGAATGTTACCTCCCGCTATGTCGACCTATATAATGCCCGGCAAGCAGCTAAAATTGCCTCCGGCGAATTGATCCCCGTTGAGGTGTCTCTCTTCAAAAGTGATAATTGCACCCTCAAGGGGGATGACCGGGTAGCTGCCAATATCGACGTATTCACAGGCAATGATCAAGTAGGTGGCGGACGAACCGCAGCTCCCACGCAGGACCTGAATGATGTGCTTACATTCTATCTGGCTAAAGATAAAACCTACACCTTCAAATATACCGGGTCCAACGGAAAAGAAAAAACCCATTCCGTGGAAGTTAAAGAGAAACCCTTGCAGGTGAAACTTTACATGGAATAGGTGTTAGGATGGTCGCTCCCGCTAAAGAGTGGCCCCAATAGCCTGACTTACGACTCCAACCTGACCTCGGTGGTAACCGGAATTGCCTTTTTGTAGAGGGCAGAAACCCCGCAATATTTTTCTTCGGATAGCTTCACGGCCTTTTCAAGCTTGTCCATGGGAAGATCTTTCCCTTTAAAATGGTATATCACATGCATCTGGTCGTAATATTTGGGGTGCTCTTCGGTTAAATTACCTTCCACACTTACCCAAAAACCCTCCACCTCAACCCGCATCTTTTTAAGAATGGAGACGACATCCATTCCGGTGCAGCCGGCCAGAGCCAGCAACATCAGCGCTTTGGGACGGGGACCTTTATCTTCGCCACCATTCTCAGGGGAAGCATCCAGAATTAATTTATGGCCATTCATCTCTGTCTCGAAAGCCATATTACCAGACCATTTCAAATCTACAATACTCTTCATAAATATATCTTTTGCTCGGTTCGTGAAAAAAAATTATCCCAATTAAAATACAAGTTACCAAATCCAGGGATGAATATTGAACTCTAATTCATTAAAAATACTCATACCCAATCTAATTTACTTATGTGGATAGTTAGACATTTGGATCTGTAATGCAAATGTAATCTTTATTTTTATATTTGCAGGAGCATTCAATGACTTATGTCAGGGTAAACCAGAATTCATTCTTTTGCTATGAAAAATTCTCAGGAGTCCATCTCTGCCGATCAGATCGACCTACGGTCGTTTACAATATTCAAAGAATTAACGGATCAGGAGATGGAATTATTAAGCCAATCCATGGTCTGCAGCACCTTTAAGCGCTCCTCGATTGTCTATAGCGAAGGAAGCCGCATTAACGGCTCCTACGTAGTGGTAAGCGGCACGGTAAAGATTTACAAGACAGGCTTCGACGGGAAAGAACAGATCATCCGCTTTGCCAAGGGGGGCGACCTGATTGCCTTTCGCTCGGTAATCAGTGAGGAGCTGGCCTGCACCACCGCGCAAATCATACAGGAGGGGGTTCTTTGCTATTTCCCCGGTGAGGTACTTACCGGACTCATTAAGGGAAATTCTGAATTTGCCATGGGGCTGATGCGCCTCACTTGTCGCGAATTGGGCGAATCCAATAAGTTCCTTACCGACATCGCTCAAAAAACCGTACGTGAGCGGCTCGCAGAAGTGCTTTTACTCCTGATGGATACCTTCGATCTGGATGAAGACAATACCATTCAAATATCCCTGACGCGCGAAGAGCTGGCCAACATGGTTGGCACAGCCACCGAATCGGTGATTCGCTTGCTGTCGGAATTTAAATCCGACAAACTAATTGAACTCAACGGGCGTAAAATTAAGTTGCTGAATATTCCCAAGTTAATAAAAACAGGGAATGTGTATGTCTAGGGGATGCTCTCCATGGAATCAGGAGGCGGCCATCTTATTCAGCATGTGATCAATCACTTCACTATGGGCGTCCTGCGGGCTAAATAAGATAACCTCAGAATCCCTGCTCACTTTAACTGTGTGCCCTGGGGGCCAGTAGAACAACTCCCCACCGCTGACTACCTCCTCGGTTTTATCAGTGTAGGTTACGGTGAGCTCACCCTCCAACATGTAACCCCAGTGAGGCGACTGACACAGGTCTCCCTTCAACCCCTGAAGCAGGGGCGCAATGTCTGTTCCTTTGCCCAGCGAGAAGTACTCCCCACTGATCTGTCCAAGACCTGAGGCATCACCAAAGTTAGTCTGTTGTCTGGCTATTGCGCCTGGTACATTTATTCTTACCGGAATGTCTTTCTTTGCAATTTTCATGACGTTGATTTTTAGTGAACATTTATAACGCGATGAGTCGTCGGATGCCAGGCTAACTAGCGACAGGCTCCGACAAATCCCGACCTGAAACCACTCAACTTTTTATCTTTCAAGAGTTATGGATGACCTTGCAAGGTTCGTATAAAAAGCTTCGTTGGTTTTCTCTTTTGGTCAACTACCGAATAGACTTAAATTCATTAGGCAATATTCTGATTCACTCTAAAAAAGTTTTGCGAATCATACTTTTTCTTGATTTCCAAAAGCCTGGCATAATTATGCCGGTAACTGGTTTTCACCCGATCCTGACTCTCATTCATCAGGAAATTGGAGTAGGATCCCCCGGCGGAGAAGGGATGCAATGCTTCCCAATAATCCTTACACCAGCGGGTTATTGTTGCAGCCTTTGCCGGATCTGGGTCGATACCCACAATTACACCCGCATATTTAGCATCCCGATAAGCCCAGGCAGTGTCACTTCCTCCAACTCTGCCGGCTGCACCACTAATAGGATACAAGTGCATGAGGGAAAGAGGTGTTGGAATGGACGATCCAAATGTCTTATGGGCCTTTCTTATTTCGGGGCCTAATTCATTATAAAAGTCGCCCCGCCAATACATTTGCAGGCCGGGAGGGACCAGGCCATCAAACATCGACTGAATAGCCGGATAGGGCATCTCGCCTACATGTTCGAATAACGGTTTTTGATCTCTTACCGGCTGAAACAAGGTGTCAAAATTCTTTGTGTCGCCGGTATAACACCAAACAATCCCGATAAACTTCTTATGGTGCAGATGTTCAGGGAATGGATCGCCGGGAATGATCAGCGTAGCCAGAAACCCATTTAACTCCTCGGGGACTTCATGAATAAACTTATGATACCATTGAATCACTTCATCTGCTTGTTCGATGGGCCACAAAGTTGGCCCGCCTATTACCGTACTGACCGGGTGGGCTTGAAATTTAAAGGAAGTAACCACCCCAAAGTTACCGCCACCTCCGCGTATGGCCCAGAACAAATCGGGGTGCTTATCTTTATTGGTGGTCACCACTGAACCATCGGCCAGGACCATGTCGGCCTCCAGCAGGTTATCGATGGTAAGCCCATATTTTCGGGAGAGATGGCCTACGCCTCCACCAAGGGTTAATCCCCCGACCCCGGTGGTGGAAATAATCCCCGCAGGGATGGCCAACCCAAAAAGGTGGGTCGCATGATCGACCTCGCCCCAAAGGTTTCCGCCACCCACGCGAACGGTATTATCCGATGTATCTACGCGCACATATTTCATCCCGGACAGGTCGATAACCAGCCCGTCGTCGCACAATCCCAATCCGCCACCGTTATGACCGCCACCCCGGATGGCGACTAAAAGATTGTTTTCCCGGCTAAAGATGACCGCAAAAACCACATCAGCCACATCCACACACTTAACAATCATGGCAGGATATTTATCGATCATCCCATTGTATACCTTTCGTGAATCGTTATAACCCGAATCCTGAGGGAGAATGAGTTCACCTCTGAGTTGACCGCGAAAAGCTTCTATTAAAGAAGAAGATAACCCGGAATGCTTTGAAGTATTTTTCATGTCTCTCTGTTTTTTGATTTCTACAAAGTTAGATTGAAACCAAAAAGCAGGCCTATGACTACCGGACCAAAGAGTGGTAATTCTGGCTCACTGCGCCAGGCCCTATAATTCACGAAGATAACTGATGACCCCTCAGTAATGCATATTGGGAAGGCACCATTCCGTACCTCTTTTTAAAGCATTTAGAAAAATAAGAAGGACTACTAAACCCCGATCCATAGGCTATCTCAGAAATATTGGTTGCTTGCTTTTCAATCATTCCCAGGGCCTTCTCTAACCGAAATTCCTTAATGAAATCACCAGGGGACAAACCGGTCAAGGAGATAATTTTTCGATACAATTGGGATTTACTCACCCCAATCCCTTCGGCTAAATCATGGATTGAAAACCCCTCTTTATTCCAGGAACTTTCCATTAGAGTCATCAGTTGATTCACCAGATCCTCCTCCAGGGGCCTCCAGATTTTTACCTGCCCCTTTTTATCCAAAACATTGAAACGATCCTTTCTAAGATACTCCGCAACCGTCGAAGAGACATTGAGATGACCCCGGTCGGACAACCGACAAAGATGCAGGGCGGAGCCAATGGTAGGCCCAAAAAAATCCTCGCTTTCAGTAACGGGACTTCCCGCACTTAACCCAATTTGAACCTTTAGCTTTTTGGGAAGGTGCTCCATGGAGTCCTTTTGAATCCGGAGAGCACATAGCACCGCCTGGGAGACGGAGGCAAAAGAAGCCAGCAGACATTCCCCCCGATGTTCAGCCTCACTTCCGCCAAAATCACCTATGGCCTGTCGCACCAAATCCCCGTGAAGGCTCCTGATCTTGTGGATTCTACCGGTTTTCATACTCTCACTTACAACATCCGAAAACTTTAACCCTGTTGCTAAAATGGCCCGGAAAGCGGGATCATTGAGGATGATGGGGGTGTCAGGATCAGGAAAGGAGGGATCTTCAATCCGCCCCAGGAAAGCCTCCACCAGCTGGCTGTTGACTTCAATCACTTTGTTGGGCATCATGCCATGGGCGGCATCATGCATAGCTTTTACCGCCTCACCATCGGGAGCCTCAATCAGGCAAAAGGCAGTCTCCCGTTCTTTATCAAACCAATAGGTGAGGCCCCGGCATCCAAAACGTTCTTGCACCCTTAAATCCGCCTGGTGAGCTGCGGCAACATCATGGGCGGTAATCCCGGGCAAATCGTGTCGATCCATATAAATGGGCATACTCTTCTACTTTAATGACCAGCTAAATACATTTATAACAACTAAACGCCCCAGGTAGTTTCATTTAGGGGAAAACACACCGGATTATTTACCTCTAATGGCCAAAAAGAATGACTTTCCTTAATTACGAAAGAATCCCCAGACCCATTCCTAAATAGTTTGCGTTGGAGAATAGGTTTCCCTTTGGAACAATCAGATTCCAATCCCTTTATTTTTTGATGCAGACAACCATTGGTCGTACAAGCTTTTTTATAAGAAGAAGCACCTTTCATAAATTTTTCCCTAAGTTTGCTTATCCGCTCTTATTTGGAGGAACACATTATGATCTATTGTATTTTCTTAAATTTATTGCCTTCCGCAAGGGGGGCATTTATCCGAATGAATGGAACATGACCATCGCACAGAACGACAACGGCGCGCCTGCCGGGCATAGCACAAGGACGAAAAGATGAGGCCCTATGCATCTGACACTTAAAAAGGCCAACTAAGCAACCCCAAAGAATCATTGACCTTTCCCTGACACTCAAAACAGTTAATACACAGGAAAAATAGGCCCCCCATCTCCTTAACCTGAATATTTATTTTATTTTTGACGCCACTTTCTCCTGATTTTATGACATAAAAAACATGCTTTTAGGGGTGTGAGTGGTTATCTATTAATACATTAACATAAATTGGCTTTCAAATTATAAATAGCATGGAAAAACAAGGTTATATAGGGTTAGTTAAATCGGCCCTTGAGAATTATCCCCAAAGCCCTGCTTTCACCGATTTTCAAGGAGAAACAGTCACCTTTGAAGAGGTTGCCAAACAAATCTATAAATGTCATCTGGTATTTAAAGAACTGGATATTAAACGGGGTGATAAAATAGCCATCATCGGCCGAAATATGACCAACTGGGGAATGGTTTATCTGGGCATCGTTACTTATGGGGCAGTGGTGGTCCCCATCCTCCCCGATTTTAGTCCCAACGATATTACCCATATCGTAAACCACTCCAACTCAGTGCTTCTTTTTTCCACCGACTTCATCTTCGACAAAGTGGATGAGACCCAGATGACTGGCCTGAAGGGAATCATATCGATTAACAGTTTCTCGATTCTGGTGGACAAACATGGCAGAATTAAGAAAGCCATTGATAAGGCAAGAAACGCTCTTGAAAAACTGGGGAAAAATTTTTCGCCCAAAAACCTGACGTTCTTCGATCCCAAACCCGAGGATGTCATGGTGTTATCCTATACTTCTGGCACCTCAGGAAATTCCAAAGGGGTGCTATTGCCCCACCGAAGCATCTGGTCGAATGTAAGATTTGCCCACGATGCCTTTCACATTTCTCCGGGGAAACGAATCGTCTCCTTTCTCCCGTTGGCACATGCCTATGGTTGCTTATTCGAGTTTTTATGGCCTTTTACCGAGGGAGCTCACATTACCTTTCTCACCCGCACCCCCTCTCCCCAGATTATTACCGAGGCCTTCCGGGAAGTGCGCCCCTATTTAATTCTCGCAGTGCCTCTGATCATTGAGAAGATCTTTAAGCGCAAGATTCAACCCCTTCTGGAAAAGGGCCCCTTGAAAACCATCGTTAAACTCCCACTGGTGAATAAGTTAATTTACAGTAAGATACGCGACAAATTAACCACCACCTTTGGCGGCGAATTTAAAGAGATGGTGATTGGTGGAGCCGCCCTTAACCGGGACGTGGAGACATTTCTCAGAAAGATCGGATTTCCCTTTACCATAGGCTATGGGATGACCGAATGCGGCCCTCTGATCAGTTATGCCTCATGGGATACCACACGACCCCAATCGGCCGGAAAAATTATCGAACGCATGGAGGTACGTATCGATTCAAAGGACCCCTATAATGAGGTGGGCGAGATTCTTGTAAGGGGTGAAAACAACATGCTGGGGTACTACAAAAACAAACAGGCCACCGACCAAATTATCGATTCCGATGGATGGCTGCACACCGGTGACCTGGGCTTAATCGACAAAGACAACTTCATCTACATCAAGGGGCGTAGCAAAAATATGATTTTAGGCCCTTCCGGGCAAAACATTTATCCTGAGGAAATCGAGGCCATCCTAAACAATAATGAGTATGTACAGGAGTGCCTGGTACGTGAGAATGAGGGCAGGATTGAAGCATTGGTCTACCCCGACTATGAGATGACCGACCGCCAGGGTTTCACCAATGAAGATCTGGAAGAACTCATGAAAAAGATCAAAACCGAAGTAAACGCCGAACTGCCTGCTTTTATGAATATCGCGCGAATGGTGCTTTTCCCTGAAGAATTCGAAAAAACACCTAAAAAGAGTATTAAACGATACAAATACATTTCTTAGCCCCTTTTTTCATTCATCCCAACAGGAAGCTCCCGGTAAGCTCAAACAGCCCTGGCCGCCCATCAGGCGGCCAGGGCTGTTTGACGTTTAAAGAACGAGCTTGCGGCAAAACCCTTAAAGCGAAAAATCTTTTTTCCCCCCAAATGTTTTGCTAAATTTGAATAAAAAGAACCCATGACCCATCCCGACCTGGAAATCATTACCCTGGTGGAAAACATGGCCTACCGGCAGGGCACCAAAGGCGAACATGGTTTGTCGTTCATCATAAATACCAACGACCAACAAATTCTGTTCGACACCGGACAAAGCGATTTGCTGCTGGCAAATGCCAAACAACTGGACATCGATCTTTCCAGAGTGGATAGTGTGGTGATAAGTCATGGCCATTACGATCACACCGGTGGACTGGAGGCTTTTTTTAAGGTCAACCAGCATGCACCGGTCTGGTTGAAACCGGCTGCCTTCGAGACCAAATACTCCAAATCAACGGGTCAGGTCAGGCCTATTGGCATGCAACCCACCTTGTTTACCGCTTTTCGCGACCGCTTTCATTTTGTGAAGGAGAAATTAGAGTTAACGCCGGGTCTTTGGATTGTTCCCGGCATCGAATCGCATTTCTCGTTCGAACAGTCTTCTTCAAAAATGCTGGTGAAGAGAGAAGGGCAAAACATTCCTGATAACTTCGAGGATGAGCTATTCATGCTTTTTGATCACCCTCAGGGCCTGTGCATATTATCCGGATGTTCACACCGGGGCATTCTTAACATTTGTAAAACAGCGATCCACACCAGCCATAACCCAAAAATCCGTATGCTTCTGGGGGGAACCCACCTAAAGGGGGCCTCTTCCGGAAAAATTGAACAAACCCTGGAGGCCTTTGACGAGTTTCAGGTGCAACAATTCGGCCTTTGTCACTGCACCGGACTGATTCCCTTTATGGCCTTTTGGCAAAAATATGGCGAGCAGGTACGCTATGCCCATGTGGGAACCCGCTTTTTACCTTACGATTAAACCCTTCGGCCTTGTTGTTGGCTTTCTTTATCCCTGCCTTTCAAAGCCACGGGTAAAAACCACACCTCCGGTTTAACCAGCCGAAATTCAATCTCAAAAAAAATTCGCATATTTGAACCCTGGCGGACAAAGAATAGAGATGGCCCCGACTCTTTAACAGCCAATAGAGTTCCGTAGCTACCCCCCCCCGCCCACCTTACTAACGCATTAAGATGGATCAGGAAACACTGTAAATGAATCCAAAAACACTCGTAAAATTAAGTAACCTTATCGGGATCGTATCAATTACCCTTTTGATATATTGGGTCTTTGTGTTTATGACCGTGGAAGTATTTGAACTAAAAGTATTTCGTGAGAATTTAACTCAGACCTTTTATCTGAGTATTTTGGGAATACTGGCCTTAATGTTTGGGGCACTGATTATCAACATCATGTTTAATCTGACCCGGATAGCCCAAAAACACAATAACGATAGTGACCTTTTAATGACCGGTAAATCAAAAACCTTTCTTCTTTTGTTTGTTTTTAGTTTTCCCGTTATTCTTGGGCTCTTGTTCGGGGGAGATTATCTGAGTTCAAAACAGAAAGAGAAACTGTTAATTCAATCTGCTCAGGCAATTATTCAGGACAATTCTCAAATGGCGGATGCGCTTGTTAACTACAGTTTTAACAAAAAATGGATGGTCGAAACGGCGGATATGTTGGAAATTTTATCCAAAACCGACAAACATTTCCCTGATGTGGCAGTGATCGTAAAGGATTCCATCGATGGCTCTGAATTATTTCTTGTCTTCAGTCGCTATTACCACCATGCGAACGACACTCTTCCGCTCCAAAAAAAAGAGTTTATTTATGAGTCAACGAAAAAAGAGAGAGACTATTTAAATAAAGTATTTGATCAAAACACCGAGGACTTAAGATTTAGCGCTGAAGACGGAAATTATGAACTCTTTTTTCCCTATTTCGACCACAACAAAAAGATTGTTCTGCATTTTTCCGATTACCAGAGGTATGGAAAAATCGGGAGCTAGCCTGGAGGCTTCAGCACCCAAAGGGGAAAAATCACCTCGTTAACTTTTTAATTAATTACCCTTAAGAAATCAGCATGCTTTGCATTAAAAATAACCGCACCGATTCCTATTTCAACCTGGCCGCCGAAGAGTATGTTTTAAAAAATATCCCCCAAAATTGCTTTATGCTTTGGCGCAATCAACCCTCCATCATAGTAGGAAAACACCAAAACACGCTGGCAGAGATAAACTTCGAGTATGTGCAGGACAAGAACATCAAGGTTGTTCGCCGATTGTCGGGAGGAGGGGCGGTATTTCATGATCTGGGAAATTTGAACTTCACCTTTATCCAGAATGTGGAAGACGAGGGAAGCCTGGTAGATTTCAAAAAATACACCGACCCAATAATCGAAGTCCTGCATCAATTAGGCGTTAACGCCAAATTTGAAGGAAGAAATGACATCCTGGTTGGGGGAAAAAAGATCTCGGGGAATGCTGAACATATTTTTAAGAAAAGAGTACTCCACCATGGCACCCTGCTTTTTTCGTCCGAGATGGAAGACCTAACCAAAGCACTGAAGATAAACCCATTAAAATACAAGGACAAAGGGGTGAAATCGGTCCGAAGCCGGGTCACCAATATCAGCGACCATCTGCCCCATAAAATAACCGTTTTAGAATTTCAGGATAAGATATTGGAATTCATAATGAACTCGAATACCCATGCAGCTCCGTATGAATATTCGGATGAAGATTTTAACCAAATAAATAAACTGGTTGAAGAAAAATATTCCACCTGGGACTGGAACTTTGGGTATTCCCCAAAATATAACTTCGGGAAATTAATCAAAACCAATGGTGGCAGCATCGAAATTCAAATGAACATTGAAAAGGGAATCATTCAGGATCTGAAAATTTTCGGGGACTTCTTCAATGAACGTGATATTTCGGAGGTAGAAGATCGCCTTAAAGGTCAAAAACATAAAGTTGAGGATATTCGCCAAAAACTCAATGGCCTCTCTTTTGAGAGATATTTTCACAACATATCCATCGAAGAGTTTATTTTAGCCATGTTTTAGAAATTCATGTCCGCAGCAAGGTCCCCTCTGGTTTCATAAGAATGCCCCTCCAGCTGGCGGTAAGGTTATGGCTCAGGCTTTCACCCGTTTGAAGGTTAAGAATGAATAGGCCAATCCACTTTTTTCATCTTTAAAGGGGCCTTCCTGCTCCACCTCGGTCCACTCGTCCCCTTTCAACGGGGGAAACCAGGTATCCAAGCCTTCAAACGCCTGATGAACACGCGTAAGATAAAGGGTTTCGGCCTTGGGTAGAAACAGTTTGTAAAGCTCTCCTCCTCCGATCACAAACACCTTTTCGTCTTCCTCGACCATCTCTTCAAGCGCTTCGGCCCGGTGAAAAACCTCGGTACCGGGAGCACTGAAGCCACTATTGCGCGTTAACACCAGGTTACGACGCCTGGGTAAAGCCCCTTTTGGCAGTGCTTCAAAGGTTTTGCGCCCCATCACAATGGTCTGCCCGGTGGTAAGGGCCTTAAACCGTTTGAGGTCGTTGGAGATAAAAAATGGCTGATTACCGTTCTTCCCAATACCATTGTTTTGGTCGGTAGCCACAATCAGTGCCAGCTGCATACATAAACTCTTTAAACGGAGATCGCCCCTTTGATATGGGGGTGAGGGTTATAATTCTCCAATGAAAAATCTTCAAATTTAAACTGATCAATATCCGTAATCTCCGGATTGATCTTCAGCACGGGCAGTTCACGAGTGGCCCGGGCAAGTTGGGTTTTAACCTGTTCCAGGTGGTTCAGATAGATGTGTGCATCACCCAGGGTGTGGATAAACTCACCCGGCTGCAACCCCGTCACCTGGGCCACCATTTGGGTAAGCAAGGCATAGGAGGCAATATTGAAGGGGACACCCAGGAAGATATCGGCACTGCGCTGATAGAGCTGGCAACTGAGTTTTCCTTCGGCCACATAAAACTGAAAGAGGATATGACAGGGGGGAAGCTCCATTTCTTCCAGCTGACCTACATTCCAGGCACTTACCAGGTGCCGGCGTGAGTCGGGGGTTTGTTGTATGGATTCGATTACCTGCTTCAGCTGGTCGATATGTCCCCCGCGGTAGTCGGGCCAGGAACGCCACTGATAACCATAGATGGGCCCCAGCTCTCCATCTTCCCGGGCCCATTCGTTCCATATACGAACGCCGTTTTGCTGAAGATAAGCCACATTGGTAGAGCCCTTTATAAACCAAAGCAACTCGTGAACGATGGATTTAAGGTGTAGTTTCTTAGTGGTCAATAAGGGGAATCCTGCCTGCAGATCGAAACGCATCTGATGTCCAAACACGCTTATGGTGCCTGTTCCGGTGCGGTCTTCTTTCCGCACCCCTTCATCCATTACGCGTCTCAGCAGGTTTTTATATTGTTTCATAGCATCTGTGATTAGTGTTTGTCGGTTAGGGTTTATGATCTTTCCAATAGCTGCCTAGGGACCTCCCTCCGGCGCCAATTCAATCGTGCACATGATGGGGTAATGATCGGAGTAAGGCACTCTAAAGGTATGAAAATCGTAAACACTGAACTGGGGGGCGTAAAAAATGTAATCGATGCGCAAGGAGGGCAACCGGCCATGGTAGGTCCCTCCAAAACCAGAGCCCGATTCCCGGAAGGCATCCTTCAAATCACCCCGCATGGTGCGATATACATACGAAACAGGCGTATCATTAAAATCGCCACAAACCAGCACGGGATAAGGCGAATTGGCAATGTGGCGTGCCACCGTCTCGGCCTGATCGGAACGAAAACGAAAAGCACGTGACATCTTTTGGAAGATCTTCTTCAACCCATTATTCTGTTTCTCATTTATCTGAAAGTTAAGACTGTCCAGAGTCTTGTATTCGGAGGCTTCCAGCCCTATGGATTCCAGGTGGTTATTAAAAATCCGGATTACCTTTCCGGAGATATCCACATCCGTGAAGATCGACATGTTCTTGCTGTTCTCAAAACGCAACTTCCCTTTGTTAACGATGGGAAATCTCGAAAAAGTTGCTATCCCATAACCGCTGTCTCTTGGCCCTTTAACACTGTACTCGATATGTCTGAAACCTAATGCATTCAGTCGGGCAATAATTCTATGGGGAATATATTTTTCTTCACGCGTGGAGGTGAAAAACTCCTGCACACACAAAACATCGGGATTCTCCTTGCGGATGAAATCCAGGATGGCATCCAGGATACCCGGCTGACCCGACCAATTATAGAAATCGAACATCCGCGCATTATAGGTCATAACCTTTACGGGCTGATTCATTTTTTCAGGAGCTTGAGAGCCGCTCCACTGAAAAATATTAGTCCATTGCGTCCAGGTGAGCAATATTACAAAAAGTGGAATCAAGGCTCTTTTCTTCATGCGAAGCCCATGTAACACAAAAAAGATGACATTGAGCATCCACACCGCGGGAAACAGAATTCCCATAAAGGTAAATACATGAATCTTCTCCGGACGCACATAGATAACAACGGCCGAGGCCAACAACAGCATAGCTGCCGAAAGCGTAACCAGAAAGGATATAGAATTTATTATACGTTTCAAGTTGGTAGTTTTATGAATCCTGACTGGCTTCAAAGAGAGACTTCTTCTCTTCTTTGCTGAGACTATCATAACCGCTGCTCTTAATCTTTTCCAGAATCCGGTCGAGATCTTTTTGCCTCTTAATTTTAAGGGCATTGTACTCCATATCGGTGAGCGGCCTGCTATGGGTCACCTTCATCTTTGATTTCTTTTGAAACAGAGATCCCAGTTGTTCCCCAAAACTTTCGAAGGTGCCTGAGCTTTTTTGTGAAGGCATCTTCCAGCCATAATAGAGGCCCAGTAACGCACCTCCAATATGCGCCAGATGCCCCCCGGTATTATTCAAGGTGGGAATACTTATCAGGTCAATAACAAAAGCCCCCAGAGCCAGATATTTCAATTTCACCGGCCCTATAAGAAACAAATAGACGGTAAAATCGGGCCGGTAACTTGCCACGGCAAAAAGCACCGCCATCACAGAAGCCGAAGCCCCCAGCAGCAAAGAAGAAGAAGAGCTGTTATAGAGCGCAGGTAAAAGACTGTATCCCAAAACGTAAACAAAGGCCCCGGCCAGACCTCCCAGAATATATACCGAAAGCATCCTACGCCCCCCGACCAGGTCGATAAAAAGCCGACCAAACCAGTAGAGGTACAACACATTAAAGAGTACATGCAGAAAGTCGAAATGAAGGAACATATAGGTGAACAGGCTCCAGGGTTTAAACAGCAGCTCAACGGGTGCGGAGGGCACCGAAAGCCAACCTACCAAAGGCATTACCGCCACCGGACTTCCTCCACCCAACATCAAAATCACCTGAAGAAGACGCAAGGCCACAAAAACCCCAACATTCACGTAGATAAGCCTGGTGAGAACCGTCCCTTTTCTAAAGGATTCTTTTATTTCGCTCCAAATGGTCATAACGCAATTTAATAATAAATGCCTTTTCGTTTCCAATATTTTATCAGGATAAATCCAAAAAGCATCCCCCCCAGGTGGGCCCAGTGGGCTACATTATCCATCGAAAACTGGGCTACACCCATAAACAACTCGATGACTCCATAAAGAATCACAAAATATTTGGCCTTGATGGGAATAGGCGGGAAAAGCAACATCAACTCTGTATTGGGGAAGAGCATCCCAAAAGCCAGAAGAATACCAAAAACGGCTCCCGAGGCACCCACTGTGACATAACTGTTAAGATAACTGCCGCGGTATTGGAAAAGAAACTCTTTCGACAGCGCCATGGCTCTGTCCGGATCGGTGTTGATCAGCTGGTTATACAATGCGGCAAACTCCTCATAACGCTGCTTCATGTCATAACTACGGATCTCCAGATGCTGACTGAAGAAAGCCTGTAGATTTTCGTGGCTCGCATTGTTCATATAATGGTTAATGCTTTCCAGAACCGGGGTCACCTCAAGATATTGGGTCAGCAGGTGGATCAGGGCCGCACCGATACCGGTTACAAAATAGTAAAGCAGAAAACGTTTGGAACCCCAAACGGTTTCCAGCATCCGCCCAAACATGAAAAGCGCAAACATATTGAAAAACAGGTGACTGAAAATAATCCCCCCCTGAGGTGAATAGTAGGCATGCAGAAACATGTAGGTGGCCAGCTGAAAAGGATTAAAATCCTTAGCCGAAGGGATATGCAACCCTAAATAGTTTTCAATCTGAATCCCAAACGTGCTGAGAAACACCAGACTGGCAACATAAAAGATCACATTGATGATGATCAGGTTTTTAACCACGGGGGTAAGCCCTCCAAAGGGCGATGAGCCTATATTCATGTCGTTCTTTACTATTTACTATTTTAACTAACCTCCAACACCAGGGCCTGTCACCACCCGGGGCCAAATTATCAAATTATCTCAATCGTTTCTCCAGCTCTTCATTCTCCATTATGGAGAACACCTTTTTGCCCAAAGGGGTATAGGTGGGCTTCGAGGTAAGAAACAGCCGGTTGATAAGCGAGGCCATTTCGGCCTGTGAAAGGGCCTGAGCCGACCTCATGCACGCATTACGGGCCAACACGATGGCCAACTGCTCTCTGGCTTCATGCTCGGCATCCACCTCGCCGGTCTTAAAAGACTCCAGGATCGCATCCACCAATTCGGCCACATTCACATTTTTTAAAACCGAGGGCAGGCCGGTTACCACAAAGGAGTGATCCGTATCCTCCTTAAGAGCGAAACCAAAAAGCTTAAGGTCTTGTTTAATCTCACTCAATAAAAGTGCGTCTTCCCGGCTAAAAAAGAGTTTTTCGGGAAAAAGCGACTGCTGCGACAGGGCGGCTTTGGATTGAATAATAGCCATAAATTCCTCAAAAAGAATGCGCTCATGTGCCCGTCGCTGATCAATGATCATAAGCCCCGACTTTACCGAGGTGAGAATGTATCGGTTTTTTATCTGAAAGTAAAGACTCCCGGGCATCTGTGATTGTTGGGAAGCCTCCGAAAAACCCAGATCTCCCTGCTGCTCGTCCTCATCCGGCTGCGAGGGAATAATCAGCTCCTGGGGCGTTTCGAACTCATCGAACCCCTCGGGCTCAGTTTCAAATCCCTCGTAAAGGGTCTCCCATCCTTTTGATGAGATACGGGTCCCCCCGCTCCGTGGCGAGGAAGCAGTCCCCGTCTCAAAGGGGTTGAAGTCGGGATTTATTTGCACCGTGGGAATGGCCACTGCTTCGTCTTTGCCAAAAACGGGAATGTCGATTCCATCGGCCTGATCAAAATCTATGGAAGGAACCATGTTGAATTTCCCCAGTGCCTCACGAATCGTTGCGTTGAGAATTTTCCAGACCGATGGTTCGTCCTCAAACTTAATCTCGGTTTTGGTGGGATGAATATTGATATCCACAATTTGGGGATCCACATCAAAAAAGAGAAAGTAAAGGGGGTAGTGCTCCGAAGAGATCAGGTTCTCATAGGCTGCCGTAACCGCTTTATGCAGGTAAGGGTGCCGCATATATCTTTTGTTCACAAAAAAGAACTGGTCGCCAAGCCTTTTGCGGGCTGACTGAGGCTTTCCGATCCACCCGGAAATATTTACCATAGAGGTTTTAACCTCTACCGGAATCAGATGCTGGTTGGCCTGCCGGCCAATAACGGCCATGATGCGCTGCCGCAGGTTGGTTGCTGGCAGGGTAAAAAGCGTCTGATCGTTGTGAATAAGCGTGAAGGAGACTTCAGGGTTGGCCAGGGCCAGACACTGAAACTCGTTAACAATACGACGCAACTCGGTGGCATTAGTCTTTAAAAAGCGGCGACGTGCCGGCACATTATAAAAGAGGTTTTTCACCATGAAGTTACTGCCGGGAGGGCATGCCACGGGTTCCTGGGTCTCCACACGTGAGCCGGCAATCACCAGATGGGTCCCCAACTCCTGATCGTGCAGCCGGGTGTTTAGCTCCACCTGAGCCACCGCGGCAATGGACGCCAGCGCCTCACCCCTGAACCCCATCGTACGGATGGCAAACAAATCCTTAGCCTCCCGAATCTTGGAGGTGGCATGACGCTCAAAGGCCATGCGGGCATCCGTCTCCGACATACCACAACCATTGTCGATGATTTGCACCAGTGTACGTCCGGCGTCTTTTACTATTATTTTGATATCGCTGCCCCCGGAATCAATCGCGTTTTCCACCAGCTCTTTAATCAGCGAAGCGGGACGTTGAATAACTTCCCCTGCTGCAATCTGATTGGCAACCGAATCGGGCAACAATTGGATGATGTCTGACATGGGCCTTCTACTCTATTCTTCCTTCAATTATTTAAGCTACTGCAATAAGAGGTCGTACCATTCGCGAGCGGAGTTCAGAAGATAGTAAAAAAGCACCATCAGAACTATTAAGATAATAACCAAACGTAAGTTTGATTTTTTGCGCTCTGTGCGAGTAACCTCGAAGTGGGACTTGATTTTACGACGCATGCCACCCCGAATACGATCGGCATAACCCCGGCCTTTTTCCTCTTCAACAGCAACACCCATCTCTTCTTTTATTCTTTTTTCCCGCTCCTTACGCTTCTCCTGCTCCGGGTCGAAGTACAAAGGCGTATAGTTAAATCGCCGATGATCAGGTAGTTTAAAAAAGGTAAACTTCATTTTGGTGGCTTTAGAAAGACAAAAGTAATAAATCCCCCGGTTTTTTCACCTGTTTTTATCTAAACATTTGTTAAACAGTTATTTACATTCTTTGTTGTTTTTCTAATCTACCCCCCGTTTTGCGAGTGACCCAACGAACTCCCGGGGAAGGGGAAGGGTGCCTGGAATGCCCTAAATTAAGATACCTTCGTAACCACCGCATGTCCAAACAATAAAAGAAAATGATTCATGTCCTTCCCCGGTTTATAAACCTCAAGGACTTTTGAACGATTCCAAAATTTTGTTTAACTTGTAGTATCCGATGTAAAAAAAACACCCAGGATGCCTGGTGCGTGAAATAGTCGTTTAGCTATGTTAACAAAAACCTATGGAGCTGCGGTAACTGGTATTGATGCCATCACCATTACCATTGAAGTTAATGTGACCAGAGGCATCCGATTCTTTTTGGTAGGCCTGCCCGACAATGCCGTTAAGGAGAGCCAGCAACGCATTGAATCGGTTTTCAGGGAAATGAATTTTAAGTGGCCCGGGCAACGCATTGTGATTAACATGGCCCCGGCCGATACCCGCAAAGAAGGCTCCGCTTACGATCTGCCCATTGCCATCGGCATTTTGGCCGCCTCCGGACAAATTGCCACCGACCTCACCAATGAGTTTATGATGATGGGTGAACTCTCACTGGATGGCTCTCTTCATCCGGTGAAAGGGGCCCTGCCCATTGCCCTGCAAGCCAGAGACGATGGCTTTAAGGGCTTCATTGTGCCCCGTCAGAATGCCCGGGAAGCGGCGGTTGTGGAGGGGCTGAAGGTTTATGGTGTCGACAACATTTCGCAGGTGGTGGGTTTTCTTACCGGGGAGTTAAAGATAGAACGAACAGTGATCGATATGAAGGCCGAGTTCCTGAAAGAGCAATCCAACGGGGATCTTGATTTTGCCGACGTAAAGGGCCAGGACAGTGTGAAGCGCGCTTTGGAGGTCTCTGCAGCGGGCTCACACAATTTAATCATGATTGGCCCCCCTGGTTCGGGAAAGTCAATGCTGGCCAAGCGATTGCCCAGTATCCTGCCGCCACTTACCCTGAATGAGGCACTCGAAACCACCAAGATTCATTCGGTTGCAGGAAAGCTTAACGGTCATATCTCCCTGCTCACCCGCCGACCCTTCAGGAGCCCCCACCATACCATCTCCGATGTGGCCCTGACCGGGGGAGGGGCCTATCCCCAGCCCGGGGAGATTTCCCTGGCCCACAATGGGGTGCTGTTTCTCGACGAGCTGCCGGAGTTTAAACGCACCGTGTTGGAGGTGATGCGCCAACCCCTTGAAGACCGTCATATCTCCATCTCCCGCGCCCGCTTTGCCGTTGATTATCCCGCCGGCTTTATGCTGGTCGCAAGCATGAATCCTTGCCCCTGCGGATATTATAATCATCCCGAAAAACCCTGTTTATGCAGCCCCGGAGTGGTTCAAAAATACCTAAGCCGCATCTCGGGGCCTTTACTCGATCGCATCGATATCCATATAGAGGTGGTTCCGGTGCCCTTTAAAAAACTGGCCTCCGACAAACCTGCCGAATCGAGCAAGCTGATTCGCGAACGGGTCCTCCGGGCCCGGGAAATTCAGTCGATACGCTACAAGCCTCACCCCAATATCTATTGCAATGCGCAGATGACTACACGCCTGCTGCGCGAATATGCACGTCCCAACGAGAGCGGGCAGGCCATCCTGAAAAATGCCATGGAGAAGCTCGATCTCTCGGCCAGGGCTTACGACCGAATACTGAAAGTGTCCCGTACCATTGCAGATCTCGAGGGCAGTGACATCATACAGGCCCACCATGTAGCCGAAGCCGTGCAATACCGAAACCTCGACCGGGCAGGATGGGCAGGATAGATTGGATTATCCCAAAGAAATAGCTTATTTTGTGGAAGATTACCTCTTTACATGAAAAATGAGGGCCAATACGGTGTTCCTTTATGAAGAAAAAGAAAAATGACCAGCTTATGACAACCAACAGTTTGATGGATCCGATAGGTCGATTGATGGGTTTGAGATACAAGTCGCATCCCTGGCATGGAATCGATATTGGCGATAAAGCCCCCGATATTGTCAACTGCTTCATAGAGGTAGTACCTACCGACACCATTAAATATGAGATTGATAAGGTGAGTGGCTATCTGCGGATTGATCGGCCACAAAAGTACTCCAATGTAGTGCCGGCCCTTTACGGTTTTATTCCCCAGACCTACTGCGGGGATAAGGTGGGCAAATACTGCAGCGAAAAAACTTCAAAGAAAGAGATTATGGGAGACAAGGATCCTTTGGATATTTGTGTCCTGACCGAAAAAGATGTCTCTCATGGCGACATCATTGCCGAAGCCATTCCCATCGGAGGATTCAGAATGATCGACGGGCAAGCAGCCGATGATAAAATAATATCGGTATTGAAAGGAGACATGGTATATGGCGGATTTACTGATATTTCGGGGCTTCCCGAGCTGGTTATACGGCGCCTGAAACACTATTTCCTCACCTATAAAGACATGCCCGGCATGACCCGCGAATCGGAGATTACCCATGTCTACAATGCCGAGGAGGCCCGGGAAGTGATTCGGCTATCCATTCTGGATTACCAATCGCGTTTCGAAAACCTCAGAACTGCACTCTCTAGCTATTAACCGGAAATGGGGCCCCTTTATTTCCCCGGTGTGTGAAAATCAATACCTCTATGGACTCATTGTTTGCCATAATCGTTGCGGGTGGACGTGGAATGCGAATGGGCCAGGATGTGCCCAAACAATTTATCCCCCTGGGCGACAAGCCGGTGTTAATGCACACCCTTGAGCGGTTTTATCAATTTAACCCCAACACAAGTCTCATTTTGGTGCTGCCGGCCGACCAGTTTGCCTACTGGAAGGCTCTGTGCAAAAAACACCGTTTTGAACTCCCTCATCAATTGGCAGAAGGCGGCGAAACGCGGTTTCACAGCGTACAAAACGGACTGACCCGGGTGACCAGGGGACTGGTGGCGATTCATGATGGGGTAAGGCCCTTTGTGAGCATGGAAACCATTGCCCGTTGCTTTAGCGCCGCTGAAACCTGTGGTGCAGCCATTCCGGTAACCAACATGATAGAGTCCATGAGAATGCTCTCCGGCAATAAAAGCAAGGCCCTTCCGCGCGATTCATACCGGGCTGTGCAAACGCCACAGGTGTTTAGAGCAGGTCTTATCAAAAGCGCCTACAACCAGCCTTACAATAATACTTTTACCGACGATGCCTCTGTGGTGGAAGCGGCAGGATACGAGGTAACCCTCGTTGAAGGCAACCGCGAAAACATTAAGATCACCACTCCCTTCGATTTACTTATCGCCGATTCACTGCTGAAACAACAACCCCGTTAGCGAGGTGGCATTTTGTACATGAAGGCATTGATGTTCATCCCTGCGCCCACAGAAGTCATCATCACGTAGTCGCCGGGATTAAGCACATGACCTTCCATCTTATTTTTCACCACCAAATCGAACAGAGTCGGAACAGTGGCTACACTGCTGTTACCCAGAGTACGAATGGTCATGGGCATGATGCTGAGGTCCGGTCGTTTTTCGCCATAAAGACGGAAGAGCCGTTTCAGAATGGCTTCATCCATCTTGGCATTGGCTTGATGGATCAGGATCTTGCTCACATCTTTCAGATGAAGACCATTAACATCCAAACACTCCTTGGCAGCAAGGGGCACATAGGTCAACCCATAGTTATAAACCTTTCGACCCAACATCTTAAGGTACAGCTCATCCCGTTTAATCTCCTTATTATAGGAGGGCCCCATGGCAAGGAGATCGAGATGTTCGATGGCATCGGTACGAGCCACATGGCGAAGAATGCCTACCGGCTCAACACTTTCACGGGCCTCGAGCACAACGGCACCGGCTCCATCCGAAAAAATCATGGCATCCCTGTCGTGGGGATCCATGGCGCGACTTAACGTATCGGCACCGATCACAAGTGCGCTTTTAGCGTCTCCCGAACGGATGTAATAGTTGGCCTGAATCATGGCTTGAGTCCATCCGGGGCAACCAAAAGTAATGTCGTAGGCTACAGTATAGGGATTGTTAATGCCCAGGTTTTTCTTCACCCTCGAAGCAAGGGTAGGCAACATATCCGGGAAGTGACTTCCGAAACGCATGTCGCCCAGGTTGTGGGCCACAATAATATAATCCAGTTTTTCCGGATCGAAGCCTGAATGTTCCAGGGCTTCCCTGGCGGCAAAAGTGGCCAGATCGGAGGTGTTGAACTGGGGTTCGGCCGTGCATCGCTGAGAAATATCGGTAATCTGTTCGAATTTCTCTGCAATTTCGATCCCTGGCGTTTCAATTTTTGTCCCATCCTCGTTGAGGAATAAGTTATCACAAAAACTACTGTTTGGCACTACCCTCGTTGGGATGTAGCTCCCCGTCCCTGTCGCCACCGAATAAATTCGTGGTGATTTCTTCATTGCTTTTCCCGTTTAGTTACATCAGATGCTCCGATTGTAAAATTTTAGTTTAAATGTTTCCCCATCCCACTCCCCATAGGAGAAGTGTTTAACCCAATCGCCCAGATAGACCACCCTGCTTCCGGATCCAATATCCAAATCGAGTGCGATGTGCCTGTGCCCAAAAACAAAATAGTCGAAATGTTCCTGTTCATTCTTTTGGCGGGCAAACTTTATCAGCCATTCGTTCTCCTCACCCTGGAAAACAGCGGTACTTAACTGCTCATTTTTCCGTCTGCTTTTCCTGGACCAGAAGAGCGCCATTTGAATCCCCAGATCGGGATGCAGCCATCGGAACATATTTTGTGCCACCCGGTTGGTAAACAAAGCCTTAAGACGTTTATAGGCTTTCTCATCGGGGGTTAACCCGTCCCCATGGGCTAAAAAAAAGCGCTTGCCGTCCAGTTCAACAGGCCAGGGCTCCCGATGAACGATCACTCCGGTTTCACCGGGCAGGTAATCAAAAATCCAAATATCGTGGTTTCCCGTAAAAAAATGAACCGGAATCCCCCGATCGGTCAATTCGCACAGTTTGCCTAAAAGTCGGGTAAAGCCCCGGGGAATCACCTTCTTATACTCGAACCAAAAGTCAAAAATGTCTCCCATCAAATAGATCTCCCGGGCCTCCTCTTTAATACTTTCGAGCCATGATACAAAGAGCCGTTCGTGTTCGCGGTGGTTTTTGATGTTGGGAGCCCCCAGATGCACATCTGAGGCAAAAAATATTTTCTTTTTTGAATCCAATTTTTTGTGGCCTTTCAAGTAATCTATTTATAATAACTCGTCGAGTTTCTCTCTCAACAAATTACCAAATAGGTTTTTTCCGATGATTTCACCTTCGCGGCTGATAAGGTAGTTGGCCGGTAATTGTTTGATGTTGTATATTCTGGCGGGATAGGAGTCGGTATACTGCAAATCACTGACATTGATCCAGGGCAGTTGGTTGCTCACGATGGCGTTTTCCCATAGCACTTTACTTCTATCGAGAGAGACCTGGTACACTTCGAACCCTTTTTTGTGAAAATCACTGTAAATCTTTTTCAGTTCCAGGTTATCGGCCACCGAGCCCTTGTCCCACGAAGCCCAGAACGAAAGCAGAACCACCTTGCCTTTGAGCGATGAGAGAGCCACTTCTTCTCCATCTATGGTTTTCTCCCTGATCTCCGGAATAGACTCCGCAACACTCGACTCGAGAAGGGCCGTGACCTTACTGCGCTGCTCCTCGGCCTTGGCACTCAACACATAATTGTAGAGTTGTTTTACCCGCGGCGATTCCGGATAAAGCAGATTAAGGCTGGTGGCGATAGCGGCAAAATAAACCTGCTCCTTCTTATCCATCACATTAAGCACCAGAGTATTGTCACTCAGCCTCTGAAAAAGAGCATAATAGCTGGCAAAAGAACGCGGATTATCCATGACAAAGCTGCCTATAAATTGCTTGTGTTCTTCCAGGGAGGTTAGTAGCTCCTGACCGATCTCCTTTTTGCGGTCAAGGTCTTTCTTCGCCTGCAGTGACTGATATAGCGTTAAAAGGCTATCTACACTGCCCCGAAGGGTTTTAAGCCTTTGGTTGAGAATCTGTATCTTTTTGGATTCCAGAGACCCTTCCAGCCGATAAGAATCCTCGAGATGACTGCCGTCGGCAGTTATCTTCAGCTGCTCAGTACTATCGATCAAGAGGGTAATAAAGTTATTGGGCGATAAACTTAACCGGAAAAATGAGGGCACCTCCAATTGATCTCCATCAAATGAAAAACGGCCACTTTTGCCAAGTACCAGAGAATCCATCACAATATTGCGATCCAGCTCCAGCTTTTCCAGAATCAGCGCCTCTCCACCCGCATTCGAGATGTTACCCTTAATTTCAAAATGGGTGGGCTTGCAGGCTGAAAAAATGAGCACAGCAGAAAGGATTGTTACGATTAGGTTTCTCATCTAAAAGCAGTTCGTGAAGATTAAAAATTAATTAACTTTTTGAGTATTTATGCGCTCAAAGATAAAACTATTTTTTCAGACGAAAATATTTGTTTTCATGCCCCTCTATTATTCCCGATTTTCAGGCAACCTATTGGTCAATAGCTCGTCTTACCAAACACAGGCCTTTTGGAAAGCCGGGGAATATAAAAACCCCCGGCTGTTTCAATTAGAAAGCCGGCATCCAAAGGGATCCGGCTTTCTATCAATAGGGTCCTATTTTTTGGCTATATACTGCGCTAACCAGTCCCCCACATCGGAGGTAGAAAGTGCATGATCCTTCTCAATATCCTCGGTAACTTTTCCTTCCAGCAGGGATGCGTCCACGGCCTCCCGGATCAGGGCGGCCTCCTCATTTAGCTGAAATGCATATTCGAACATGAGTGCCACCGAAAGCACGGTTGCCAATGGATTGGCAATATTCTTGCCTGCGGCCTGGGGGTAGGACCCATGAATAGGCTCAAACACAGAGGTGTGCAGCCCGATAGAGGCAGAGGGCAACAACCCCATAGAGCCGGTAATCACGCTGGCCTCATCGGTAAGAATGTCGCCAAACATATTTTCTGTGACCATCACATCGAAACGTTTGGGCCACTGAATGATTTGCATGGCAGCGTTATCCACAAACATATATTCCACCTCTACCTCGGGATAATCAGGGGCAATGCTTTGCACCGTCTCGCGCCAGAGCCGTGAAGTGGCCAACACATTGGCCTTATCCACCACCGTCAGCTTCTTACGTCGCTTCATGGCAAATTCGAAACCCAGCCTGGAAATGCGTTCCACCTCATCTTTGGAATAGACACACGTATCGTAGGCGGTATTACCATCCTCAGACCGGCCCTGAGGTTTCCCAAAATAGATGCCCCCGGTTAGTTCACGGATGGCAACAAAATCAGCACCCTCAACCAAATCTGCCCGAAGAGGCGACTTATGCAACAGGGCCGGGAAAGTGGCCACCGGCCTTATGTTGGCATAAAGGCCCAATTTTTTCCGCATGGCCAGCAAACCTTGCTCTGGACGCACCTTGGCTTTGGGGTCGTTGTCGTATTTGGGGTCGCCAATAGCCCCAAATAAAACGGCATCCGAAGACATACAGATCTCATGGGTCTCATCAGGATAAGGATTCCCACATTTATCGATTGCCACGGCCCCCACCAGGGCATTTTTGTAATTTACCTGATGCCCTTTTTTCAGACAAACAGCGTCCAACACTTTTATGGCCTGTTCAACAATCTCAGGCCCGATGCCATCGCCGGGCAAAACTGCTATGTTTAACTTCATTCGTAAATGGTTTAATGGTTCTACCTTCAAGGTTTTCGCCTACTTTGAAGGGTCGAAATTGACAATTTATTCTGGTTCAACAGGGGCATGGATTTATGATTTAATAAATCCCAACTCCTTATTTTCCATGATATTAAGCATTTTTAGCGTCGCCTTAATGGCGGCTTCTGTCTGGTCGGCATCCAGCCCTCTTGTCTTAAACTCCTGGCCGTTGTATTCCCAGGTGATAACGGTTTCCACAAGGGCATCGGTTTTACCTCCCGGAGGAATGGAGACGCCATAATCGGTGAGAACGGGGTGCTCTTTCCCCAGCCGGTCATAGATCTTCCAGAGCGCCTTCATAAAGGCATCATATTGACCATCCCCCACCGAGGTTTCATTAAACAGCTCATCCTTAACCTGCAAGCTCAGGGAGGCTACAGGCCGGAGGCCCTGTACCAGAGAGAGGTTATAGTTTTTAAGCTTAATATGCTCCTCCACCGACTTGCTCTTTAACACATCAGAAATGATGTAGGGTAAGTCCTCGGTTGTAACAGACTCCTTTTTATCCCCCAGCTCAATAACCCGCAGGGTTACTTTTTTCATATCCTCATTACCCAGTCGGATACCCAGTTCCTCGAGGTTCTTTTTAATGTTGGCCTTACCCGAGGTTTTGCCCAGGGCATAACGCCGCACTCTTCCAAACCGTTCGGGCATCAAGCGGTTAAAATAAAGATTATCCTTATTGTCACCATCGGCATGCACCCCACTGCACTGAGTAAATACATACTCGCCGGTGAGGGGTTTGTTGGCCGGTATGCGCACTCCCGAAAAGGTTTCCACCATCTTCGAAATCTGTGTTAATCGACTCTCATTGATGGTGTTGCGCACATTCAAATGATCGTTCAGGATGCCGGTGATGCTTGCCAAAGGCGGATTTCCAGCCCGTTCTCCAAGCCCGTTCACCGTGGAGTGAATGCCATGTACCCCGGCCTTGATGGCGGCAAAAACATTCCCCACCGATAAATCGTAATCGTTATGAGCATGGAAATCGAAATGAACAGACGGAAACCGGGTGATCATTTCCTTGCAAAAAGAATAAGCCTGATCCGGGTTAAGAATCCCCAGGGTATCGGGCAACATGATTCGTTTCACAGTACTGGCCGCCAAATGCTCCACCAGGAAGTAAACATATTCGGGCGAGTCGATCATCCCGTTGGACCAATCCTCAAGATAGACGTTAACGGCCATCCCCCTTTTTTCAGCCTCTTCCAACACCTGCATAATCTCCCCGATATGCTCCTCTTTGGTTTTACGAAGCTGTCCGGTAAGGTGCTTTAAAGAACCCTTGGTAAGCAGATTCAAGACCTTCCCTCCGGCCTCTTCAATCCAGTCGAGCGAAGCGGTTCCGTCAACAAAGCCAAGCACTTCAATTTTATCAATACAATGGTGCTTAGCCGCCCACTGGGTCAAGCGCTTCACTGCCTTAAGCTCGCCCTCAGAGACCCGGGCTGAGGCCACCTCAATACGATTTACCCTAACCTCCTCTATCAACAACCGGGCAATAGCAAGCTTTTCAGCATCGTTGAATGATACGCCGGTTGTCTGTTCTCCATCCCGCAGGGTGGTATCCATCACTTCAATGGTCTTCATCGGTCTTTGTTTTTGATGATGGTAAGTAATCAATGGCCCTTAGCCATTTTTCACTTCCCAGGCCTTAATCTTATCGCTGAGACTCAGCAGATAATCGATATCATCGAATCCTTTGAGCAAACATTTCTTTTTATAGGGGTTAATGTCGAACGATTCCGAAGGACCCTTGGGAAGCAGGGTAATCTCCTGAGCTTCCAGGTCTACCTTCACCCGGGAAGCCGGATCCTTCTCGATGGCTTCGAACAATGTTTCCAGAAACCCCTCTGACACCTGAACCGGCAAAAGACCGTTGTTCAGGGAGTTATTCTTAAAAATGTCGGCAAAAAAACTGGACACCACCACTTTAAAGCCATATCCATGGATAGCCCAGGCGGCATGCTCACGACTGGATCCACTCCCAAAGTTTTTACCGGTAACTAAAACCTGCCCCGAGAAGGTAGGATCATTTAATACAAACTCCTTTTTGGGAGCACCACTTTTTTCGTAGCGCCAATCGCAAAAAAGATTATCACCAAAGCCCTCTCTGGTGGTTGCCTTAAGAAAGCGGGCAGGAATAATTTGGTCGGTATCCACATTCTCTATGGGAAGAGGGACACATGTCGATTCTAGTGTCAAAAATTTATCTATTGGCATAATAGGTTCTTCTAAGTTGGGTTGAATAAATTAAAGGAATTCCCGGGGATCGGTGATCTTTCCGGTGATCGCTGCGGCAGCCGCGGTTAAAGGGCTGGCCAGCATCGTGCGGGCGCCGGGCCCTTGTCTTCCTTCAAAGTTACGGTTAGAGGTCGAGACAGCATATTTGCCCTCCGGGACCTTGTCATCGTTCATGGCCAAACAGGCTGAACAGCCGGGCTGACGTAATTCAAAACCCGCCTCTTTCAGGATGTGCTGCAAGCCTTCTTCCTCAGCCTGCTTCTCCACCTGCTTACTCCCGGGGACAATCCATGCGGTAACCCCATCGGCCTTTTTCTTCCCTTTCACAAAAGCGGCAAAGGAGCGTAAGTCTTCTATGCGACCATTGGTACAACTACCCACAAACACATAGTCAACCTTTTTACCTATCATCGGCTCTCCAGGGCCAAATCCCATGTACTGAAGGGATTTACTGAAGGAGGCACGGGAAGATTTATCCAGGTCTTCAACCACCGGAATCGACTGGGTGACCCCCAGCCCCATACCGGGATTTGTCCCGTAGGTAATCATCGGCTCAATGTCCCCGGCTTTAAACTGTAATTCCTGGTCGAACACGGCATCCGGGTCGGTGGGCAACATTTTCCATTCAGCCACCGCCTGTTCCCATTCAGCTCCTTTAGGGGCGAACTCGCGCCCTTTGATATAATTAAAGGTCACCTCATCGGGAGCAATCATTCCTCCGCGGGCACCCATCTCTATGCTCATATTACAGATCGTCATCCGGGCCTCCATGGAAAGGCTGCGGATAGCCGACCCGGCAAATTCGACGAAGTAGCCGGTAGCCCCCCCCGTAGAGATCTGAGAGATAATATAAAGGATGATATCTTTGGATACAACACCCTTTGTGAGGGTTCCATCGATGGTGATGCGCATGGTTTTGGGCCGGGGTTGCAACACACATTGGGTCCCTAACACCATCTCCACCTCACTGGTTCCAATACCAAAGGCGATGCTTCCAAAAGCACCATGCGTAGAGGTATGACTGTCGCCACAAACTATGGTCATTCCCGGCTTGGTGATCCCCAACTCGGGCCCAATCACATGCACAATGCCATTGTAAGGATGATTTAAGCCATAAAGGCTTATGCCATTGTCATTACAATTCTCGGTAAGTTTATTAACCTGAAAACGGCTCAACTCGTCCCTGATGGGAAGATCCTGTTCCATGGTGGGAATATTATGGTCGGGGGTGGCCACGGTTTTTTCGGGCCGTCTCACTTTTAAGCCCCGTTCCTTAATGCCGGCAAAAGCCTGTGGGCTGGTTACTTCATGAACCAGGTGCTGATCGATATACAACACATCAGGACCGCCTTCCACGTTATCTACCACGTGTTTGTCCCAGATTTTTTCGAATAATGTTTTTCCTGCCAAGGTATTTTCGTTTAAAAGTTTAAAATTCAATAACTGTCAATTATCAGGCTATCTTACCCAGTGCATCGAGGAAGGCTTCTACCGAAGCGGTCACGATGTCGGTGTGGGCAGCAAAGCCGTAGTAGGTTTCCCCCTGATGCTCTACCTGCACATGCACCTTTCCCAGGTCGTCGCTGCCACGGGTGATGGCCTGAACCAGAAACTCTTCCAGGCGAACACGTCTCTTAACCAAGGCCTTAATGGCACTGAAGGCCGCATCGATGGGCCCATTGCCCGAGGCTGTTTCGGTGAAGACGTCCCCGCTAAAGTTCACTCTCACAGTAGCCGTTGGAATGGTGGATTTACCACACACCACCTGCAGGTATTCCAGCTGCAGGGGCTTATTTTTCGAGTCCTTATTACGGCCCGCCAGGATTTCAAGATCTTCTTCAGTGATATCCTTCTTTTTATCGGCAAGCTCCAGAAAACGCTGATAAACCTGATCGAGTTCCTCGGTCTCAAAATCATAACCGAGCACCTGAAGCCTGTGTTTAAGAGCCGCACGTCCGCTGCGCGCCGTAAGAACAATGGAGGACTCCTTCACGCCCACTTCGGCCGGATCGATAATCTCGTAGTTTTCTCTGTTTTTAAGTACCCCATCCTGATGAATGCCCGATGAGTGAGCAAAGGCATTACGCCCCACAATGGCTTTGTTGGGTTGCACCGGCATCCGCATAAGGGTAGAAACCAACTTGCTGGTTTTCATGATCTGCGTGGAGTCAATGCCTGTTTCAAGCTCCAGGTCTTTATGACTTTTCAGGGTCATCACCACCTCTTCCAGAGCCGTGTTTCCGGCTCGTTCGCCCAATCCGTTGAGAGTCACCTCCACCTGCCGGGCCCCGTTGAGGATCCCTGAAATAGAGTTGGCCGTAGCCATCCCCAGGTCATTGTGGCAGTGGGTCGAGATGATCGCCTTGTCGATGTTGGGCACATTGTTGATTAGATAGGCTATTTTTTCGCCATACTGAGAGGGCAAACAATACCCGGTGGTATCGGGGATATTTACAACTGTAGCACCCGCTTTGATTACCGCCTCGACCACACGGGCCAAATACTCATTGTCGGTACGGCCGGCATCCTCGGCATAGAACTCCACATCATCGATGAATTTGCGGGCATACTTTACCGCCTCAATGGCTCTTTTGATGATCTCCTCGGGATTCGACTTTAACTTATAATTGATATGGTAGAATGAGGTGCCGATCCCCGTATGAATCCGCCCTCTCTTGGCCAGTTTAAGCGCATCGGCTGCCACTTCGATATCCTTTTTTACCGCACGGGTGAGCGCGCAAATGGTTGGTTGGGTTATGGCTTTGGAGATTTCAACCACAGACTTGAAGTCACCGGGACTAGAGACCGGGAATCCTGCTTCAATAACATCAACGCCCAGTTTTTCCAACTGCCTGGCCACCTCAATCTTCTCGATAGTGTTTAACTGACATCCGGGAACTTGTTCACCATCCCGCAAAGTGGTATCGAAGATATAGACTCTGTTGCTCATGGATTTCATTTTTCCATCCGGGATTTCCCGGAAAAATTAAAAAAAGTCAGGGAAGCAGAGCCTCCCTGATCTATTGAAAAAAAACCTATCTATTTGTTCTCGGGACGCAACTTGCGCACCTGTTTTCCGGCCTGCCACATTTCTGATTCGCGCAGTTCCTTCAATTCAGCATCCAGTTTTTCGCGATAATCGGGCTGGCTGTTTGAGTCAATGGAGCGCTGAGCCTCTCTTCCGGCAGCCACCTCGCTGTAAAGATCTTTGAATACGGGCAGCGAAGCATCGCGGAATTTCTTCCACCAGTCAAGGGCACCCCTTTGTGCGGTAGTAGAACAGTTGGCATACATCCAGTCCATCCCATTTTCGGCCACCAACGGCATCAGACTTTGGGTAAGCTCTTCAACGGTTTCATTGAAAGCTTCGGATGGCGAATGTCCGTTAGAACGCAGCACTTCATACTGAGCGGCAAAAATACCCTGAATGGCGCCCATGAGGGTTCCGCGCTCACCGGTAAGGTCACTGTAAACCTCTTTCTTGAAGGTTGTTTCAAACAAATAACCACTGCCTACCCCAATTCCAAGGGCCACAACCCGTTCGAAAGCCCTTCCGGTAGCATCCTGAAAAATGGCATAACTGGAGTTAAGGCCACGCCCTTGCAGGAACATACGGCGCAGACTGGTCCCGGATCCTTTTGGAGCCACCAGGATCACATCCACGTCGGCAGGAGGGATAATATTTGTCCGCTCCTTATAAGTAACGCCAAACCCGTGAGAAAAGTAGAGTGCATCTCCCGGTTTCAGATGCTTCTTCACAGTAGGCCAGACCGAAATCTGCCCGGCATCGGAGAGTAAATACTGAATAATGGTAGCTCTTTCCAAAGCTTCTTCAATGGGAAAGAGTGTTTTTCCGGGTTCCCAGCCATCGGCCACCGCTTTGTCCCAGCTTTTGGAGTCGGCACGCTGCCCAACTATAACGTTAAACCCATTGTCTTTAAGATTCAAAGATTGCCCCGGGCCCTGAACGCCATAACCAATAACGGCAATGGTTTCCTCTTTTAATACTTCGAGTGCCTTTGATAAAGGAAACTCTTCGCGTGTTACCACATTCTCTTCGGTTCCTCCAAAATTAATTTTTGCCATGATACTTAAATATATTAACAGTTAATTTAATTGTGCCTGATCTTCTTCGAGATTCTTAAGATAATTCTCGAGCAACTCTTGTTTGAGCTTGGTGATTGCAATCCGACCCGAACGAACAAACTGGGACACGCCATAGGCATCCAGCTTATTAAACAACTCCTGGGTCTCACTCTGGTGGCCGGTTTTTTCAATAACGGTATATTCGGGGGTAACCTCAAGAATCCGTGCGCCGAACTTACGCACCAGCTTCTCAATCTCGTTACCCTCCAGTAGCTTCCTGGTGGGCACCTTATACAACGCTATCTCCTGATGAATAATCTCATCGGCCTTAAAAACAAAAACTTTAAGTACGTCAATTCTTTTTTCCACCTGTTTGGCCACCTTCTCAATCTCCCGACGGGAAGCATACACCACAATGGTGAATTTGTGTATGCCTGAGATGGCCGACTCTGAAGTGGTAAGACTCTCTATATTGATTTGTTGTCGTGTAAAAACCGTGGTGATCTGGTGAAGCATTCCCACGTGGTTCTCAGAATATACAGAGAGCGTAAACTCTTCTCTTAATGGTTCTTTCATGGTCCTTCTGATTTAATTCTAAATTTCTGAATCTAACATTATTATCCAGGGTACATCATCGCTCAGACCCGGCTATTCCAGTCTGATATCCGACACCGAGGCCCCTGAAGGAACCATGGGAAAGACATTGCCTTCCTTCTCAATGGCCACTTCCAGCAAAAACGGACCCTCTGCCTCAACCATCTGTTGAATAGCAGCATCCAGATTTTCGCGTTCGGTGACTTTTATGGAAGGTAAATAGTAACCTTTGGCAATGGTCTGAAAGTCCGGGTTAATGAGTTCAGTGGATGCATATCGTTTGTCAAAGAACAGCTCCTGCCATTGGCGCACCATTCCAAGAAAATTGTTGTTCAACAAAACAATCTTCACCGGGATTTCGGTTTGATAGATGGTTCCCAGCTCCTGAATGGTCATCTGAAAACCCCCATCACCCACAAAAAGGCAAACGGGTCGGTCGGGGGCACCCATCGCGGCGCCCATTGCAGCAGGCAATCCAAAGCCCATTGTTCCCAATCCGCCCGAGGTGACCACACTTCTGGTTTGCTTGAAACGGAAATAACGCGCAGCCATCATCTGGTGTTGCCCCACATCCGTAACCATAATGGCATCATCATTGAAAGCCGATGAGACCTTTGCCACCACTTCACCCATGGTCATCCCCTTTTTAGAGGGGTTCAACTCTTTCTCTATGATGCGTGTATGCTCGATACGATCGCAGGCCTGAAATTCCTTTACCCATTCGTGATGGGTGTTGGCACAAACCAATTCTGTCAACAATGGGATCGTCTCTTTAACATTCCCAAGAACAGGAACATCGGCATGTATGTTTTTGTTTATTTCAGCAGGATCAATTTCAAGATGAATAACCCTTGCATGGATGGCATATCGATTTAAGTCGCCGGTTACGCGGTCGTCAAAACGCATCCCTATGGCAATAATAAGGTCGGCCTCGTTGGTCTTAAGATTAGGCCCGTAATTACCATGCATGCCCAACATACCCACATTCAAAGGATGGTCCGTGGGCACTGCGGAGAGTCCCAGGAGGGTCCATGCTGCAGGCATTCCGGTCTTTTCGATAAAAGCAAGCAACTCTTTTTCAGCATTTCCCAAAACCACACCCTGTCCCACCAGTACCAGAGGTTTTTTGGATAAGTTAATAAGGGCAGCTGCATCTTCAATTTGTCGCTTCTCTATTTTAGGCACCGGCGAATAACTTCTGATACTTTTTACCGGCTCATAAAAAAAGTCGAGTTGCTCAAACTGAGCATCCTTGGTAATATCGATCACGACGGGTCCGGGTCTTCCCGAACGTGCGATAAAGAAGGCACGTGCCAGGGCCACCGGGATGTCTTTAGCTCTTTTGACCTGATAGTTCCATTTGGTGATGGGCTGGGTAATCCCCAAAACATCAATCTCCTGGAAAGCGTCGGAACCCAGCAGGGAAGATCCCACCTGTCCACTGATCACCACCAGGGGCGTCGAGTCCAGCATGGCATCGGCAATTCCGGTAATGGCATTGGTGGCTCCGGGACCCGAGGTCACAAAACACACACCCACCTTGCCGGTCACCCTGGAAAATCCCTGGGCAGCATGCACGGCTCCCTGTTCATGCCGGGTTAGGACATGATGCACCTGATCATGGTAGTCGTGCAAGGCATCATAAATGGGCATGATAGCTCCTCCCGGGTAACCAAAAATCAGATTGACTCCCTCCTTGAGCAACGATTGAATGACGGCTTCAGATCCGCTCATTCTGGTTGTTTCCGCTGTTTCACTTTTCATCAGCAATTGTGTTTGTGGTTCCATAGCTCTATGGTTTTATTGCATTTGCATCACTATTCAAAAATATTAGGAAATAATCCTTACAGCTCCTTTATCGGCAGAAGACACCATAGATGCATAAGCCTGAAGGGCTTTCGACACCATTCTTTCTCTTGGCGCCGGTTTAAAAGCCTGGTCGCCGCGTTGAAGCTCCGTACGACGCCGTTTTTCAAGTTCTTCGGCACTCACGGCCACCTCCAACAAACGATTGGGGATATCAATAATAATCTGATCGCCCGTTTGAACCAGAGCGATCTCCCCCCCTGCTGCGGCTTCGGGAGAGACGTGACCGATAGACAGCCCGGAGGTACCCCCCGAAAAGCGACCATCGGTAATCAGGGCGCATTTGGTTCCCAGTTGGCGCGATTTAATATAGGAGGTGGGATAGAGCATCTCCTGCATTCCCGGTCCCCCTTTAGGCCCTTCATAACGAATCAGCACGACCTCGCCGGCTTTCACTTCTCCCGAGAGGATTCCCTCGCAGGCATCGTCCTGCGACTCATATACCCGTGCCGGCCCCTTGAACTTCAGCACCGACTCATCCACACCGGCCGATTTGACAACACATCCGTGGCGGGCCACATTCCCAAAAAGAATCGCCAGCCCCCCATCCTGAGAATAAGCATGCTCCACCGAACGAATACACCCCTTCTCACGATCGAGGTCAAACGCTTCGTAAACCGCATTTTGGGATCCCATCACTAAATTTCTGAATCCCGCGGGGGCACTTTTGTACTTTTCACGGGCCTCCTCCGAAACCCTGCTACTCGTCAGGTCAAAGTCTGCCAGGGCTTCACCCAGTGTAGGATAGTCGACCCGGCTCACGGTGGTGTCGATCAGATCATGTCGGGCCAATTCGGCCAGAATGCCCAAAATACCTCCTGCACGATTTACATCCTGAATATGATAGGTGCTGTTGGGAGCCACCTTACATAAAACAGGTGTTTTCCGGGAGAGCCTGTCAATGTCCTCCATGGTAAAATCAACGCCTGCCTCGTGGGCAATGGCTAACAGGTGCAAGACGGTGTTGGTAGACCCGCCCATGGCAATGTCGAGGGTCATGGCATTGAGAAATGCCGGTTTGGTAGCGATACTCAGAGGCAAAACCGAAGTATCTCCTTCGCCATAATATTGATAAGCCAGTTTAACGATTTTCGAAGCGGCTTCTTCGAACAACTTTTTGCGGTTTACATGGGTCGCCACGATGGTGCCATTGCCCGGAAGCGCCAGGCCAAAGGCTTCGTTAAGACAGTTCATCGAATTGGCGGTAAACATCCCACTACACGACCCACAGGTAGGACAGGCATTTTGCTCTACGGCCAGGACATCTTCATCCGAAACCCCATCATCGGCAGCCATTACCATGGCATCGATAAGATCGAGTGCCCGGCCATTCAGGTTACCGGCTTCCATAGGCCCCCCCGAAACAAAGATCGTGGGGATATTCAGCCGCATGGCTGCCATCAGCATCCCTGGGGTAATTTTATCGCAATTACTGATACAAACCATGGCGTCGGCCCGGTGAGCATTGACCATGTATTCCACACTGTCGGCAATCAAATCCCGGGAAGGCAGAGAGTAAAGCATCCCATCGTGCCCCATGGCAATGCCGTCATCTACTGCAATGGTATTAAACTCGGCGGCGAAACAACCCTGTTTTTCTACTATTTTCTTAATCTCTTGCCCTATGGAATGAAGATGCACATGACCCGGCACAAACTGGGTGAAAGAGTTTACGATGGCCACCAGGGGTTTACCCATTTGTTCATCTTTCATGCCATTGGCCCGCCAAAGGCTCCTGGCACCTGCCATTCGGCGTCCTTGTGTTGTGGTATTGCTTCTTAAGGGAATCTTCATGACTAATTGTTTCTTTATATATATTAAAAAACCCCTTTCACTGAGTAAGTGAGAGGGGCTTTAAAGTCTTTACTTTATATGGTCATATACCATTCTCACTCACTCGTGGCCGTACCACGAGAAGAATAATGTTCACGAGAATGAGAGATAGGTTCAGTTTCATAATCAAGGCTTATTAAGACTTGTTCTGTGCAAAAGTAAATAATTTGAAAACACTAGCAAATATTTTGTTATAAAAAAAACACTTTCCCTTGCAGTTTTATCCAAAACAGCCCAAAAGAGTGTTGAAATTTCGCGCCGACACCCCTTGTTTTTCGACCCTTTCAACCATCTGAAGCAAAAAATTGAGATCACAAATCACAGGCCACTACAAAACAGCAAGTTAACAACTCCAATTCAGCACTCCGGGTTCGACGCAAAAAAATTACTCGTTTCCCTTATGTTAACCAAAAAGAGCGTCGCTCTCTTACAAGGTCAGACTTGCACCCCTTAGCCTTTCTCAACTCTATGGTTCTTTCTGAAAAGTTTCGAACAAGTCCATGACTTTTTGATAAAGGGTTAGCTCGGTGTCCCGATGGGAAACCAATATCCGGATATTACAATAGATAATGAACCGATCCAGCTCCTCCCCCTCAAGATCGACCCATTGGCCGATACGGGAATCAGATAAAATCTCCTCCCAGGCACTTCGGGAATCCTGAGTCAGTCTAATCTGGTGAAGTTTTCGCAAAGACCGCTCCTGTCGGCTTAATTTTGAGTAGACAAAAGAAACCGGAGAAATCACCGCCTGGGGAATCGAAGGCGAATGCATCAGTTCCCTTTCCGAAGGTGGCAGCGGATTTGTTTGGGATCCGATCCAGGAGGGAAGGTGCAGGTTTATCTGAGGACCTGGATCCTTGCGCCTGGGAAAAATAGATGGATCTAAAATGCCCTGGTACCCCCTGATGGTAACCTCTCTTATGGCATAACTCATGGGCCGGAGAGCGATCATGTTGATCCCGGAATCGGTTTTACAATCTGCCACCTTAAAATTTTGGGGATAATAGCCGATAGAGGTTGCCCTGATGGAATCATCGGGTAATACTTCTATCTGAAAAAAACCCAATGTATCGGCCACAAAGACCTTTACCAACCCATAACTAACCACCTGCGCATTGGGCACGGGCCGGTTGGTGAGGGCATCCACAACGAGACCTTCCACGGTGACCGGGTCGGTACTTTGCCCCAATCCCCGGGAAGAAAAAACAAAAAAGAGCCCAAGAATCAGAACCCAACAAAATCTCATAAAACAACCTTTAAATAAAAGACCCTAAACCTCATGTATAACATAAACACCGATAGAAGAGTTTTTGACAACAACCCCTTTTTGGGTTATTCCATTCGAATGCTATAACTTTACGGTTAAAACAAAAACTGTACCGATGATGGATGCTTTAAGAATTGTTATTGAAAAGGCCTGGGATGAGAGAGCCTTTTTAGAAGAGAAAGAAACACAGGATGCCATAAGAGAGGTTGTTGACCGGTTGGATAAAGGAACGCTCCGGGTGGCCGAACCAAATGGCACCGATTGGATTGTGAATGAATGGATCAAAAAGGCCGTCATTCTATATTTCCCCCTCCAGAAAATGGAAACCCTGCATGCGGGCCCTCTGGAATGGTACGATAAAATAGCGTTGAAAAAAAATTATGAAGAGCTGGGCGTCCGTGTGGTTCCTCATGCCGTGGCCCGTTATGGTGCCTATATCGCACGAGGCGTGGTGATGATGCCTTCCTATGTAAATATTGGGGCATACGTGGAGTCAGGAACGATGGTCGACACCTGGGCCACCGTGGGCAGCTGCGCTCAGATTGGCAAAAATGTACACCTGAGCGGTGGCGTTGGCATTGGCGGAGTGTTGGAACCCGTACAGGCAGCCCCCGTGATTATTGAAGACAATGCTTTTATCGGTTCGCGGTGTATTGTCGTTGAGGGCTGCAGAGTTGGCCGGGAGGCCGTTCTGGGCGCTAATGTGGTGCTTACGGGTTCCACAAAGATAATCGATGTGACCGGTCCGGAACCTATACAATACAATGGCTATGTGCCCCCTCGTTCGGTGGTGATTCCCGGCAGCTACACAAAGAAATTCCCGGCAGGCGACTACCAGGTGCCCGCGGCCCTCATCATTGGCCAAAGAAAAGAATCGACCAACAAAAAAACGTCGCTCAACAATGCCCTTAGAGACTTTGGGGTGGCGGTATAACGCAAGTTCTTCACCTCCAGGCTGCCTGTGAAGGCGGGCCTGGAGGCTGATTTTTTTCATAAATGGGCCTTTATTTTTGGATTATTATTCACCTCCATAAATCTGTTTTGATAATGAATTACCAGGATGATCTAAGGCTGGCCGTGGAGACCTTGCGAAACGGAGGCCTCATACTCTATCCCACCGACACCATTTGGGGTATTGGCTGTGATGCCACCAACCCCGAAGCGGTGAAAAAAGTTTATGCGCTTAAAAACCGGGTGGATCAAAAAAGCATGCTGATACTGCTCGAAAACAGCGGTCGCCTGGCCTCCTACGTTCAGCAGGTGCCCCCGATAGCCTACGACCTTATTGAAGTAACCGATAAGCCCCTCACCATCATTTATCCCGGCGCTAAAAACCTGGCACCCAATCTGACGGCCGCCGATGGCAGCATAGGGATAAGGATTACCACCGAGGACTTCTCCAAAGCCCTGTGTCAAAGGTTTAAAAAACCCGTCGTGTCAACCTCGGCCAATCTCAGCAATGAGCCTGCACCGCGAAATTTTAGCGAGATCTGCGAGGAGATTGTTAAGGGAGTGGATTTTGTGGTTTCCTATAAACAGGACGATCTGACGGAGGCCACCCCATCCAGCATCATCATGCTGGGCGTGGGCGGTGAGATTAAAGTGATTCGGGATTAATTTTTATGGAAAAGATAAAAGAAGTTGACCGGGAGGCGTTTAAGCATCATGTAAACCTGCAGCTAAGGTTTAGCGATGTGGATGGCTTTGCCCACGTAAACAATGCCGTGGTACAGGAGTTCTGCGACGTGGGCCGCATGCACTATATGCAAAAAGTCCTGGGTTGGAGCCCGGGGGTCTCCGAACGAAACGATCAACTGGTGGTGGTAGCCACCCGAACAGATTTCCTGGGGCAGATGCTTTTGAACCAAGAGCTGGAAGTGCTCACCAGGGTGTTTGCCCTGGGCAACAAAAGCCTTCAGATGATACAATGGATTATTCAAAAAGGCACAAACCAACCCCTGGCAGCCTGCGAATCGGTGATGGCCTGTTTCCTGAGAAAAGAGGGCCGTTCCTTTGTGTTGCCCGAAGAATGGCGAAACAAAATTAAAAACTTTGAAGGAACAGTAGAAGAGTAACTCTTCTTTCCTAAAACAAAAGAGAAGCACCCCGTTTACCGGGTGCTTCTCTTTTTATTTGTTCATCTCCCTGCAAAAGACAGGAAATGCCGATCTTACGGCTCCTCATTGATCTCCAGGAGCCCCTCGGGGGTATCAACCCTAATGAGTTTCGCCTCATCATCAATCGCCACCACAAAATCGTCGGTTGCGGGGATCAGGACTTCACCCATTTTGCCCGTCACAACAAACAAAGGGTTTCCTGTAATTTCCTGAATATCTGAAATGGTCCCAACGAAACCCAGGTTGACATCGGTCACCCCGTATCCAATCAAAGGATTAATGCCATCTGAGGAGGGGACCGTCTGTTCCATTTCCTCCGGAGCCAAAAAGACGTCGCAATTTAAAAGCGCTCTGATTTTTTCCTGAGTATCCAGAAGCGGAAGCTTCACCAACAACACCTCATCCGATTTGTAACGGCAGGCTTCTACCCGATAGGGCACCAGCCCCCCACTTATAAGTATATAAACATAAGTGGGAAACAGCTGGTAACTCTCCATCCCGGGCAACAACCGCACGGTCGTTTCACCCGAAACCCCATGCGGCTTGCCCAAAATGCCGGCTTTTACAAACGCTGACTGGTTAAGCATCTACTGTATATTCAGCCACTTACAAACCTTACTAAAGACTGCTTGTCCGGTAAAGCCAAGCTTTTCGTCCAAAATGGTATAGGGTGCCGAGTGACCAAAATGGTCGAGACCTGCCACCAAACCATTGGCTCCGGTGAGACCTTCAAGCGTCACCGGTAAACCGGCGGTTAATCCAAAACGTGGCGTTTGGGAAGGCAGCACCTCTTGTTGATAACTTAATGGCTGGTTAAAGAATACGCCCTCCGAGATGGCAGAGACCACCTGGATCTTCAATCCTTTTTCCTTACGCAAAAGGTCAGCCGCCTCGAGCAACGTCGAGACTTCCGATCCGTTTCCAACCATCACCAGGTCTAATTTTCCACTGTCTTTTTGAACGATGTAGGCTCCTTTTTGGGCCGCCAGGGATTTTTGATAATCGTTCTCGGGCAGGTTGGGTATGTTCTGACGCGACAAGATGAGCCCCGTTGGGGTGTGGTTGTTCTCCATGGCCATTTGCCAGGCAACGGTAGTCTCTTCTGCATCGGCGGGCCGAAGTACCAACATACTGTTTTGGCCCTTATGGTTCTTAAGTTTCTCCAACAACCTAATTTGTGCTTCCTGCTCTACAGGCTGATGGGTAGGTCCGTCTTCCCCAACCCTGAAGGCATCGTGCGTCCATACATATTTCACGGGCAACTGCATGAGGGCGGCCAAACGAACGGCCGGCTTCATATAATCGGAGAATACAAAGAAGGTTCCACACACCGGAATGATTCCCCCATGAAGCGCCATCCCGTTAGCGATGGTGGCCATGGTCAATTCAGAAACACCTATCTGAAGAAATCTTCCTGAAAAATCGCCCTTTACAATGGCTTTATCTTTCTTCAAAAATCCATCCGTCTTATCTGAGTTACTCAGGTCGGCCGACATCACAATCATATTCTCAACGTTGTCGGCAAAATGGGCCAGAACCGTCGAAGAGGCGGCACGGGTAGCCGAGTTGGCTTTTTGTGTGATGGAGGCATAGTCCAGATCCGGTGCTGATCCTGAGAAGAAATCATGGAACTTTTTAGCCAGCTCAGGATTCGCCTTTTCCCAAGCCTCTTGCTTGGCCCGCTTTTGCTCTGCCTTCCGGCTTTTTTCGGCCATTTTGGTTTGGTAATACTCAGCCACCTCGGGGAAAATGACAAAGGGATTTTCCGGATCGGCCCCCAAACCGGCAAGTGTAGCAGATACAGAAGCACCTGCAGCACTAAGCGGCTGACCATGGGTAGAAACCATCCGCTCGAATGAGGTCCCATCCTCCTTTAGAGCCCCTTTACCCATAATGGTTTTACCAATTATCAGGAAAGGACGGTCGAGGACCCGATGCGCTTCAATAAGGGCTTCGCGAATTTGCTCAGAATCGTTGCCATCGATGGTTTTCACTGCCCATCCCCAGGATTCGTATTTTTTAGCCGTATCCTCGGTGCTTACTGCATTGGTCTCGGTGGAGAGCTGAATATCGTTAGAATCGTAAAACATGATCAGGTTTCCCAGTCCCAAATGACCGGCAATACGACCGGCTCCTTGTGAGATCTCTTCCTGAACGCCTCCGTCGGAGATAAAGGTGTATATATTGTGAGCCCCCCAGTCGCCAAATCGCTGGGAAAGAAACCGCTCGGCGATTGCCGCTCCCACTGCATTGGTGTGGCCCTGGCCCAGGGGGCCTGAGGTATTCTCGATACCACGGGCAAAATCCACTTCAGGATGTCCCGGAGTAGGACTGCCCCACTGCCTGAAATTCTTCAACTCCTCCATACTGAAGGCTCCCGTAAGGGCCAGCTGCGAATAGAGCATAGGCGACATATGTCCGGGATCAAGAAAAAAACGGTCCCGCAGAGGCCAATTCCGGTCGTTTGGGTCAAACTGCATAAATTCTGAAAACAGAATCTGAATAAAATCAGCTCCGCCCATGGCACCTCCGGGATGTCCCGATTGGGAAGCTTCGACCATCGCAGCTGACAACACGCGGATGTTATCAGCAGCTCTTTGGCTAATCTCTTTGCTCATAATATTTGTTTATTTTATTGTAAATAAAAAAAGGTATTTCACTCTGATTCACTTATTTTATTCACAAAAATAGCCTTTTTTTTAATTGCAGAAAATTGTTTTTCAATACTTAGAGCGATCCACAACAATCTGACAAGGGATTCTCCCAAAACAAATCAGTGGGTTTTTGTTACCTTTGATACCAAGAAAAACCATGTATGATACGAATAGTCGCAGACGATAAAATCCCCTTTTTGAAAGGGGTCCTGGAATCTTATGCCGAGATGGTTTATTTACCCGGCGGCTCCATCAATAAAGAACAATTGCAAAGGGCCGACGCGCTCATCGTTCGCACGCGGACTCATTGCGATGCCTCCTTACTGGAAGGCACCCGGGTAAAAGCGATTGCCACGGCTACCATTGGCACCGATCATATGGATATCCCCTGGCTGGAAAATAAAGGTATTCGATGGACCAACGCACCTGGCTGCAACTCGGGTTCGGTAAAACAATATGTGGCCTCCGTACTGGCCCATCTCATCGTGTCGGGAATTCCCCTGAAGGGTAAAACTCTGGGCCTCGTTGGTGTGGGAAATGTAGGCCGCAAAGTGAAGGATGTGGCCAGGGCCTTTGGCATGCGTGTGCTCTTAAACGACCCACCCCGCCAGGAAACAGAACCGGATTTTGAGGGGATTGAGCTAAGCACCCTTCTGCAGCAAGCCGACCTGGTTACCTTCCATGTGCCACTAACTTATCATGGACCACATCCTACCTTTCATCTTTTCAACAAGGATACCCTTTCCCTTCTGAAGAAAGGAAGCATAATCATTAACAGTTCACGGGGAGAGGTGGTTGACCAGGAAGCCCTGTCGGATGGTCTGGATAACGGGGTGGTAAAAAAAGCCGTCCTGGATGTATGGGAACATGAACCCCGTATCTCAAAAACACTGCAGGAAAAACTGATGGCAGGAACCCCTCATATTGCCGGTTACTCCACAGATGGCAAAGCCAATGGAACGGCAGCCGCCGTACAATTTATCAGCCGGTGTTTTAATCTTCCTTTAGATACCTGGGCGCCCGCGAATCTTCCCGACCCGGATCACCGAATGATTGAAGTGGACACCTCCACGGAGGAAATGAATCTTGTACTGGCCAAAGCCATTTTGCAAACTTACGATGTAATGGATGACTCTAATCGATTAACGGCCAACCCGGAAGATTTTGAAAAACTCAGGGGTCAGTATCCCGTACGGCGTGAATTCCCTTATTACACTTTCCCCGTTAAGGAGGGTTCCACAGAGCTACAAACAGCCCTTTCCCTGCTGGGGTTTACCCTAATTCATTAAGAGAGAAGCATATTTTAGCAACAGGAAAAGCCACCCCTTATCGGATTACCCAAAAAAACGAAGAAATGAAGCAATACCAAGGGAACTTATTAAAAATGAAGAGCAGCCTGCTAAACCAAAAAGTGGCCTATACCCTTTGTCTGAATGAGAATTCCATTGAATTGAGCCCTCTGCTGGGGCAATCCATAAAGCTTCGTTTTCAAGGTCAGATCAACTGCATTGTTTGCGGAAAGACCACTAAGAAATCGTTTGGACAAGGTTTTTGTTACACCTGCTTCACTACCGCCCCCGAAGCAGATGAGTGCATTCTCCGCCCCGAATTGTGCAAGGCCCACCTGGGTTTGGCGCGCGACTTAAACTGGGCAGAGCAACACTGTCTGCAACCCCATTATGTCTACCTGGCTCAAACGGGGGATCTGAAGGTGGGTGTAACCCGCTGTTCGCAAATCCCCACCCGATGGATAGACCAGGGCGCCTCATCGGCCATAAAACTTTGCCAGACTCCCAACAGGCATATTGCCGGTGTTATTGAAACATTCCTAAAACAATACTACACCGATAAAACCCCGTGGCGCAAAATGGTAAGCAACCAAATGGGAGCCTCCGGCCAGATGAAAGAAGAGAAAGAACAGGCACTGGACCTTTTACCCTCTGAATTGCAACAATATGCCTCCCGGGACGACACCCTTTTTACGGCCCAATACCCGGTTCTGCAATGGCCCCGGAATCCGGTTCAGATAAATTTGGATAAGAGCCCTGAGGTAGAAGGAATTTTTAACGGAGTGAGAGGGCAGTATCTCTTTTTCGATCAGGAACGAATTCTCAACATTCGCCGATTTTCGGGATACCTGATCGATTTGACCATCGAATAAAAAAGTTACCACTACATTTAATTGGCAGAAACTGAATTGTGATTATATTTACGAGGCTGTTTCGATTGCACCGTGCCCGTTTTAAGGTTCCCTGTCAAGAATAGGGATTAAGCCTCCCGAGGAAACCATTTTTAACCAAGATCCAAAAACCTTAATATGAGAACTGTTATTACCCTTTTCATTTTTCTATTCTCGCTTTTTGCTTTTGACTCCTCGGCACAATGCGACCAGGAAGCGCTTTTAAAGAAGGCGCTTACCCAGCTGGATGATGGTCAATACATCCGTGACCTGGTGGTGGATTTTAATCCCGATCAGGATCCGGAATCCACTCATCTTCTGGAATATGCGGTCATCCTAAACAGCAGATGTCAATATAAATTCAAGCTGGTTTATGCTTCAGAAGAGGCAGGCAAGGTGGTGATGGAACTTTTCGACGGAGACAAAATGGTGGCCAGTAACGTTGGAGGAGCCAAGGTTTACGATGCTTTTGGTTTCATTTGCCAATCCACCAAGGTTTACCAACTGGTATTTTCTTATACCGGCCAATACACCGATTGTGCAAGAATGGTTTTATCCCTTCAAAAACAATTTTCGGAAGGAGAAATGGGCTTTTAATCCCCTCAATATAATCTAAAACGCCTCATACGGCCGGGTTTTGTAAAGGAACCCGGCTTTTTTTGTATTTTTTTCCTTTCTTACGCAATTTTTTTAACTTTTTTGCGTCTTCTATTTACGTTCCTCACATTTTGGACAATGTTTTTTAAGCTGAACTATTCACAACCTATCGAAAAGTGAATACCGTTCAGAGCCTGTCACGTTTTTTTCGGGATTAATCCCGACCTGGCTGAACATAAACTTCTGAAGAAAGCTCTTTCTGAAATTTGGTCGCTGTCGGGGACAGGAAAAAGGCATGAATTTTTTGGGTTAAATGAATCGTGGTAATTAATGCTATCAGGACAACAAAATGAGCATTTACACCAAACATCTGGATTCAACCGGTAGTCAGAGAGATGCCATGACACTCCCAAACGTGTCACCTCGTTTTACGCCTGTTCACCTTCACCCAATAAGGTCCTTCCCTGACAAAACCCGCACCTCTGAACTTAAAAAATTTCTCTCCGGGCTCAGACATATGGATGTGCCTGAACGATTTTTATTGTTTCAGATTGCCCTTGTTTGCGTCACCATCCTGGTTTTGGTGCTTTAAAAATTCTGATTTATTCCTTGCCTGCCACCCCTGAGAAGGAAGGCCCCCTTTAAAGAAACACCCCAAGCAACACCACCACAAATCCGGTAAAATAACCGGCGTAAACCTGTGCCGGGCTGTGCGCGCCAAGATAGAGCCGGGCAGTTCCCACCAATCCGGAAACCAGTATCATAAAGGAGACCGGCACCATCAGGTTAATCCCGAAACGAAAGGCAATACCCATAAGCACTGCCGTGACACCGCCAACGGCCAGCATATGCAGGCTTATTTTCCAAAACAACGAGATGAGCAGGGCTAATATCACCGCCACCAGAGACGCCAAAAGGAAAGTCAGAATAAGAGAAGGCACCTGCAGGCGCATCAACAGAAAATAGCCCAACAGAAAGAAGATCCCCGAAAAAAGCAGCGGCCATACCCGCTCGCGCGCCGTCTCCATCCTAAAACTATGAATGACCTTAAACTGAAGAAAAAGCGGCAATAAAGAGACGGGAAGCAAACAGGAGGAGGACACCACGATGATATAGATGAGTCGCTTGAGTTCAAAAGGCAAGAAGGAGAGATGTGTTCCCGAATGCAAAATCAAAAACAAACCCAGGGTGGGCATCAACATAGGATGAAAAACAAACGAGACAATCTGACTAAATACTCTCATGGTCAATTCATTAAATACAGGAATGCCGCGCCCCAATATTTTGATTATAACTCTTTTCTTAAACGCGCTACAGGAATGTTCAGCTGCTCGCGGTATTTGGCAACGGTTCGACGGGCAATATTGTACGACTTGTCCTTGAGAATTTGCGCCAGCTTATCGTCGGTAAGAGGTTTACTCTTGTCCTCCACGGCAATGCATTCTTCCAAAATCTTCTTAATCTCCCGCGTGGAGACCTCTTCCCCTGAATCGGTCTGCAACCCCTCCGAAAAAAAGTACTTGAGCGGATAGATCCCAAAATGGGTTTGAATGTATTTGCTATTGGATACCCTTGAAATGGTGGAGATATCCAAATCGGTAACATCGGCGATATCTTTCAAAATCATAGGTCTCATACGGGTTTCATCACCCTCCAGGAAATACTCTTTCTGGTAATCGAGAATCGCCTGCATTACCGTCATTAAGGTGTTTTGACGCTGTTTGATGGCGTCGATAAACCACCTGGCCGAATCGAGCTTTTGCTTCACAAACATAAGGGCCTCCTTCTGCTCGCGGCTTTGATTTTTTTTGTTGGCCTGGTAATCTTCAAACATCTCCGAATAGGTACTGCTGATCCGAAGCTCAGGAATATTGCGGTTATTCAGGGAGAGCCGGAGTTTTCCTTCTTCCACTTCCAGGATAAAATCGGGTATGATGTGCTGAACCGTCTTGTTCACAGGGTTACTGTAGGAGCTTCCAGGCTTGGGGTTCAGTTTCAGGATCTCATCGAGAGCTTCTTTGAGTTCGCCCTCTCCGAGGTGCATCCGTTTTTCAATTTTATCGTAATGTTTCCTGGTGAACTCCTCAAAATGATGTTTCACCAGTTCGATGGCATGTTTCACCTGGGGTATTGAACGGTCTTTTTTTTCCAGCTGCAACCAGAGGCACTCCCGCAAGTCACGGGCCCCCACACCGGGGGGGTCAAAGTCCTGCACCACATCCAGCAGGTCCAGGGCTTCACGTTCCTCCACTTCCATATTTTGCGAGAACGCCAGGTCGTCGATAATTTCATCCACCCCGCGCCTCAGATAGCCATCTTCATCAATATTCCCGATGATGTATTCTGCTATCTGAGCCTGACGCGAATCCAGGATGCGCAGACCCAGCTGACGAATCAGATGTTCATGAAATGTGGTCCCGGTGGAAAAAGGAATATCCTCCTGTTTATCGTCCTTAGAAAAGTTCCGTGCTTTGAGCTTATAGGCCGGAATATCCTCATCCTGGATATACTCTTCCATAGAGATCTGGTCCTTTTCACTCTCGGGCCCCTTTTCCTCCTCCCCGTTTTCAGCATCGGCCGCCTTAGGTTCAACCTCGAACACAGGATTCTCCTCCAGCTCCTCTTGGATCCGTTGCTCGAGTTGAACAGTGGGAATCTCCAGCAACTTAATGACCTGTATCTGAAGCGGTGATAATTTTTGAAGTAGCTTCTGCTGTAAACTTTGTTTTAACATTGACTTCCTTATTGCTTGTAAAACGTCAATCGAATAGGAATTGTTCCGCCTCTCTGACCTCTTAGAGCAAAAATACGGTATTTTTTATAACCCCGAAGGAATATCTTAATTAAGTAGTGATTTAAAAATCTGCACTTTTCGGCGCACGAGGGAAAGGAATAACATCGCGAATGTTGGTCATTCCGGTTACAAAAAGCATCATACGCTCAAAGCCTAACCCAAACCCGCTATGGGGAACAGAACCAAACTTACGGGTATCCAGATACCACCACATCTCCTCCTGGGGAATATTCATCTCCTCCATGCGGCCCACCAGTTTTTCATAAATTTCTTCACGTTGTGACCCGCCGATGATCTCACCTATTTGGGGGAAAAGCACATCCATCGCCCGCACCGTGGCATTGTCGTCGTTCAGCTTCATGTAGAAGGCCTTAATCTCTTTCGGATAATCGGTCAGGATTACCGGCTTTTTAAAATGTTTCTCCACCAGATAGCGTTCGTGTTCCGACTGCAAATCGGTTCCAAAGCCCTTTACGGGGTACTGAAACTGCCCTTTTTGGGCTGGCTTAGAGTTTTGGAGGATCTCAATGGCTTCGCTGTAGGTAAGGCGCTGAAACTCGTTCTGAAGAACAAAGTTCAGTTTTTCAATCAACTCCATCGAACGGTCGGCAGCCTTCTTATTCTTCTCTTCCTCCTGCTGACGCTGGCTAAGAAACTGAAGATCTTCGTAACAATTATCCAGCGCATATTGAATCATGAAATGGAGAAACTCTTCGGCCAGATCCATATTGTCTTTCAGATCGTAAAACGCCATCTCGGGTTCAATCATCCAAAATTCAGAAAGGTGACGCGAGGTATTGGAGTTCTCTGCTCTAAAGGTAGGTCCAAAGGTGTATATGTTCGACATCGCCAATGCTGCCAGCTCCCCTTCGAGCTGACCCGATACGGTAAGGTTGGCCCTACGGCCAAAAAAATCCTTTGAAAAATCAATCTCCCCCTCTTCATTCCGTGGAGTGTCCTTCAAATTCAAAGTGGTTACCTGAAACATTTCACCGGCTCCTTCCGCGTCGGAAGCTGTGATGATGGGGGTATGAATATTGAAAAATCCTTTTTGATTAAAAAACTGATGCACGGCAAAAATCATGGCATGACGCACACGTGTAATGGCCCCGAAGGTATTGGTTCGGAACCGAAGGTGAGCAATCTCACGCAGAAATTCCAACGAATGCTTCTTGGGCTGAAGGGGATATTTATCGGGATCGCTGTCACCCAGCACCTCAATCCTGGTGGCCTGCAACTCTAGGGTTTGTCCGGCGCCCTGTGAGGCCTGCAACTCCCCATCCACCGAAATGGCAGCCCCGGTGGTGATGCGACGAATAAGCCCCTCCTCGAATGCGGTCATATCGACCACCACCTGAAGATTCTGAATGCCTGAACCATCGTTCAAAGCCACAAAGTTAACCTGTTTGTTTCCCCGGCGGGTTCTCACCCAGCCTTTTACGTTAACCTGTTTTCCGATCTCATCCGACTTGAGCAGGCTAGCTATTTTTCTTCTTTGCATTGGTCTGTTTTTTTTACCTATAGTCTGCAAAAATAATCAAATTGTTTGGAAATATTATTACTAATGGCCGGGAGTCCCCAACAACCATCGACTAAGGCAAAAAAAGGAGCGACCGGGCCGCAACATTGTTCGTTCTAAAATGATCCAATTTCCTGGCAGCGACCCCATGGAGAGATCGCCCAACCGGATGGTTGAAAAATTTTTTATCAAAAACAACCAATTGATCATATCCCTACATTGTTATAATAAAGGGAATCCGTTACTTTTACGGGTCAATTGGCTGGGGGGGGGGATAAAAATGGAACAATAGTGAGATTCAAACAACCCCTTAATTAATTCAAAACCAAACGATAGGCGATGAGGCCATTTTGAACTCCTCAGATAAGATAACCGGGTTGGCCCAGAACTCTATAACAAAAGGAATTTCCCAAACCAATCTTTTAAGGTAATGATTGACCGGATGACTGGGCGCAACCTGCAAACCTATCGGAGAAGGCTGAAAATTTAAACATAATCTATAAACAAACATTTTATCATGTCGAAATCATTAAAAGGAACAAAGACCGAACAAAACCTGTTGAAATCATTTGCAGGGGAATCCCAGGCACGCAATCGCTATGAATTTTTTGCAAGTGTTGCCAAAAAAGAAGGTTATGAGCAGATAGCGGCCATTTTTACCGAGACTGCCAACCAGGAGAAAGAACATGCCAAGCGATTCTTCAAATTTTTGGAAGGTGGGATGACAGAGATTACAGCCTCATTCCCTGCAGGGATTATTGGCACCACCAAAGAAAATTTAAAAGCAGCAGCTGAAGGAGAAAACGAAGAATGGACCCTTTTGTATACTGAATTTGAAAAGGTCGCCAAAGAAGAAGGATTTCCGGTAGTTGCAACTGCCTTCAGGATGATTGCCAGAGTAGAGGCAGAACATGAACGCAGATTCCTGAAACTTCTCCAGAACATTTCGGAAGACAAAGTTTTTGTGAAGGATGGAAAAGTCTGGTGGAAATGTTTGAACTGCGGATACGTTTACGAATCGGAAAAAGCGTTGGAAAACTGCCCTGCCTGCCTGCATCCCAAAGCCTATATGCAAGTGAGAGAAGAAAATTATTAACAGATACAGTGTAATAACCGACATAAAACCTTGGGGTTAAACGCGGGCCATATTTCTGCTCACACCCAACCCGGGTGGCCCCTTAAAGGGAGGAAAACAATACGCCCCAACGTTTTATGTCTCTAAAGCCTTTATTTTTAAGAAGGCACGTATGGATATTCTAAATGGTAGTTTCCCCGATATAGGTTTGAGGGCCACTCGGAAATAAACAATATTCGGATGAAAATCCTTCTCATTTCAATAGGAACCCTCGGGGATATTGAACCTTTCTTATCGATAGGAAAGCTATTGAAGGAGAGAAAACAACAGGTCATCTGTGCTTTTCCTGAACAATTCAGAGCCAGGGCCGATGAAGCCGGATTGGAGTTTGCCTCCCTGGGGCCAAAATTTATCGAGCTGCTCAACAGTCCCGTCGGAAGAGCCGCCATGGGCGGAAGCAATTCGGGCCTAAAAAAGTTTTGGGCCACGATCAGACTGGCAAAACATCAAACAGAAATCAATAAAGAACTGGTTTTTAAACAGTTTGATATAGTTAAAAACGAAAAGCCCGACAGAGTGGTTTACAACGGGAAGGCGGTATACCCCATCCTCTGGGAATTGAATCATCGGGGGAGAACCACTTTTATCAGCCCGGTGCCCTATGTACATTATGCCAAAGGCCATTCTCATGTCGTTTTTAACCGAAACTTGGGTACTTTCCTAAATAAACTGAGCTTCTGGTTGGTTCATCTTGGAATGATTACAACGGTCATGATCACAAAAAAGTGGTTGAAAATACCCGGAAAAGTAAGCCGAAAAGAACTACGCCATATCCTTAAGTTTAACCAGTCGATCTATACGATTTCGCCGGCTTTAATTCCCCGACCACAAGATTGGAAGGACTCTCTCAAAGTATTGGGCTATCAGGAACCCAAAAAAACGGAAACCTGGAAGTCCGACAAGGCTTTAACCGAGTTTCTGGAGAAACACCCAAAAATTCTGTTTGTCACATTTGGCAGCATGCTCAATCCCATGCCAGAGGCCAAGACAAAACTATTCCTGGATATCCTGACACGAAACAAAATCCCTGCAATTATCAATACCGCCTCAGGGGGGCTGGTCCAGCCCGATGAATATGATTCTGAACTCATCCATTTCTCGACCCATATCCCTTACACCCAAATATTTTCGAAAATGTATGCCGTCATTCATCATGGCGGATCAGGCACGACTCATTTAGCGCTAAAATATGGCTGTGCCTCCATGATTATCCCCCATATCATTGACCAGTTTGTTTGGAATAAAATCATTTACAGAATGGGGCTTGGACCCAAAGGGATAAAAATTGGCAAGCTCACAACCAAAAACCTGGAACCCGGAATCCTGGATTTAATGAACAATGAAAATTACAAAAAGAATGCCGGGCAAATCGCGATAAAGATGGGCAAAGAGACTTTTGATGAAGAGATCTTCAACACCATAGTTGGGTAGCCCCCTCCAACCTCCATCAGCGAATTCTTAACCCGCTCCTATTGCTCTTCCTGCCTGTCGCACACCAAAACGCCCGACTCACACCAATGATTAAATCCTGATCCCCCTCTTCAAAAAAACTTACATGCTGCCTTCAGTCAATAGATCGTTAGAGTTTAGATGATAGATGTTAGACTTATTCGCAAGATGCTTAATGTCGGCACATTAGCAGAAGAAGGTCTGCACGCCTAAAATACTAGCATATAGTTATTTGCAAAAGCTTAACGAACCATTGTTCAGGTATAATCCAAATAATTACGACAGACACCCTTCAAATCCATCTAAGACACAATGCTTTCCCCGACTTCGATGTAGGTTTCACGCCCTTCCCCTGCGGACCGTTAATGAGCTGACTGCAGATCCCTGTAGCAACTACCCTTTTCCCTGAAAAAGCAGATGAAATTTCTGGTGGATCCTGCGATAATTGACTGGATTTATAGATTATTTATCATTAAATTTACTATCCGTAAGCATCTATAAAAAAATGATATTCACATAAAAACCGGGCACTTATGACTGGAAAATTATCATTGGTCGCAGCAATTATTTTTCTGGCCTCGTGTTCCGTAATAAGATTTACAAATCCACAGCCCGAAAACACCAGGCAATTGTCCGAATTTCCTGAACAATTAACGGGAATCTATATCGATAAAGACGGAGACACCTTAAAAGTTTCGAAATATGGGTTCTCAACCCAGAAAGATGTCAACACGCTTTCGGAGGACAGGCTTGTTCTGAAAAAGATGGGTAAATATTACATTCTTTCCTCTAAATGCCCTATTTCCGATGGGAATCCAACCGACTGGAAAGGCTGGGAAGTATTACCATTTCAATACATTAATAATTCTTTGGTGGTGTACCTTATTAACACTTGGGAAGATAAAGAAAAGCAGACCCTTGATGCCCTTGAGAAAATTTTATCCTCCGAAATAAAAAAGGAATTTAACCACGATGAGAAGTTTGATTATTATCTTATTAATCCCACAAAAAAGGAGTTTAAAACCATGTTAAAAGAGGGAATATTTAACGACGAGATGAAATTTATTAAGCTTTAACTTATTCATCTTCACAAAAACAAGGCAACTATGAATTTAATCAATCGGGTAAAAAACATTTTGCTTACCCCCAAAACAGAGTGGGAAAAAATTGAGGTAGAGGAAACCCAACCCGCTGAGCTCACCAAACAGTATCTGCTTCCTCTCGCAGTGATTCCGGCCATCGCCACCTTCATTGGCTTTGGCCTGATAGGCTATCGGATCCTTGGCGTCCATGTAGGTTCCATAGGGATAGGTATCCGCCAGGGTATTACCAGTCTCTTAAGCACCTTGGCCGGGGCATTCCTGACCGCCTTTGTCATCAATTTTCTGGCTACTCGTTTTGAGTCACAACAGAATTTCGGGCAGGCTTTCAAGCTGGTGGTCTATTCTTATACCCCCATGCTGGTGGCCGGCGTTCTATTAATCCTTCCATCCTTATCGGTACTGGCTTCTCTTTGCGGTCTGTATGGGTTGTATTTGCTCTATTTGGGCCTCGGCCCACTTATGAAAACCCCTGAAGAAAAGAAAACCATCTACTTTATCATGAGTCTGGTGGTACTCATCGCTGCCTATGCCATCATGGGAACCATTATTGGCGGCATATTCCTTACCCGGACACACTTGTAGTTTAGAACCCATTTGCCTATGGATGATTGAGCCGCTCCTGGATTAAAAAAGAGAGACTGAAAATACTGTATTCAGCCCCCCTACTAAGACGGAAATCCTGAAAAATAAGCAGGAGCCCCGCCCGGCGTTTAAAGCCAATAGGGTTCCCCCGGGCCGTTACTGCATCAATCGGGTATGCCTAAAGCTGAAGGAATGACCTGTTGTTTCCTAATGCCGGCTTCGCCCGGGAGGAGTCTCCCTAAGGTCCCTATCGGGCTCCTTTCATGGGATTTGCCGATGGATGGCTAAAGATTTTACAGGACTCCCCCATCAAGGCCCCCTCAATTTAATGAATTTATGTACCTTTGGAGGCCAGTCCGCAACAGCAGGATGTCGTTCAGCAAGGAAGTATTTGACAGGAGGTCTCAACAATCTTCCACACCTGTATCATCGGCCTCGTTTCTTTAGGTCTGTCAGAATCCTTCGGGCCTTAACCGCTCGTTTTAACACGCGACCAAACAGACGCCAGACAAAGTGCAGGCAACTAATTCTCCTTAAAGAATTGACCTGGAGCGGTATTTTTTTTACTTTTGCGAAATTTTTTATCCGAAAAACTATGGCCAAGATTATTGATGAAGTCTCAAGAACCTTTAATGAATACCTTATTATTCCTGGGTTAACAACCCTCGGGTGCACGCCTGATAAAGTAAATTTAGAAGCTCCCCTGATTCGGTATAAAAAAGGACAAACTTCGGGAATTACCTTAAAAACCCCTTTTGTATCCTCCATCATGCAATCGGTCTCGGATAGTGGAATGGCCATCGCATTGGCCAAAGAGGGAGGCGTCTCATTTATATTTGGTTCTCAGTCGATCGAAGAACAATCGGCGATGGTCAGGATCGTCAAAAAATATAAAGCCGGTTTTGTGGAAAGCCGGGCCAATATAACCCCCGAGCAGACCCTGGAAGACGTGGTAGCACTGAAATCGAAGACCGGATTCTCGACCATTGGTGTAACCGACGACGGATCTCCCAATGGCTTGTTTTTAGGCATCGTAACAGGTCGGGACTATAGGGAAAGCAAAGATCCCATGGACAAAAAGGTGAAGGATTTTATGACCCCTTTGGCCCAGTTAACCACCGGAAATCTGGGAATTTCCTTAAACGAGGCCAACGATATCATCTGGGACCATAAGCTCAATACGCTTCCCATATTGGATGAAAACCAACATCTGCGCTACTTCGTTTTCCGGAAGGATTATGACAATCATAAAGAATACCCCAAGGAGCTGTTGGATTCCCATAAAAGATTAATTGTAGGAGCAGGCATAAACACCCGCGATTATGAGAAACGTGTCCCGGCACTTGTCGAGGCAGGCGTTGATGTTTTATGTATAGACTCATCAGACGGATTTTCGGAGTGGCAAAAAAACACCATTAAGTACATCAAGTCAAACTTCGATGAAAACGTGGCCGTGGGTGCCGGCAATGTGGTCGATAAAGAAGGATTCCTTTATTTAGCAGAGGCTGGAGCCGATTTTGTTAAGGTAGGCGTTGGCGGAGGATCCATCTGTATTACCCGTGAACAAAAAGGCATCGGAAGAGGTCAGGCCACCGCCATCATAGAGGTCGCCAAGGCACGCGATGAATACTTCGAAAAAACCGGGGAGTACATTCCCATTTGTTCCGATGGCGGTATTGTTCAGGATTACCACATGACCCTGGCATTGGCCATGGGCGCTGACTTTCTGATGATGGGCAGATACTTCGCCCGGTTTGATGAAAGCCCTACCCGCAAACTCATGGTTGGGGGTAATTATGTCAAGGAATATTGGGGTGAAGGCTCCAACAGAGCCCGAAACTGGCAACGATATGACATGGGGGGCACCAACCACCTCAAATTCGAAGAGGGTGTCGACAGCTATGTTCCTTATGCCGGTAAACTAAAGGACAATCTGGAAATCACGCTGGGTAAGATAAAATCGACCATGTGCAGTTGCGGTGTGACCACTCTTAGCGAATTAAAAACCGAAGCCAAGATCACCCTGGTTTCGTCCACCAGCATCATTGAAGGTGGCGCCCATGATGTGATCGTCAAAGAGACCAACAACTAAGGTCAAAAAACATAAACCTCTCTTTTCAGAGTAAAAAATCCGCCAGAGCCTTTTGCCTGGCGGATTTTTTTGTGCTTTAACCCTGGCGTCTTTAGTCCCGGAGTAAAAAAAACAAAATGAGCAGGGATGAAGGACCCATTTCAACCACCCCTCATTGGCCGCCTCTTCCCAACCACCATTCGAACACAGCACGATTAAGGTTTCACACCCCAGTTCTTGTTTGGTTCGGGGCCCATATCCATAATCAAAGAGCCGCCTTTCAATAACTCAGAGGCCTCAAACTTAAAGGAATCCAAGGATTTGCCATTCAGCAAAGCACTCTGAACATATTTGTTTCGGCGGGAAACATTCTGGGCTTCGATGGTGAATTTTTCGCCTCGACCAAAGCGTCCCCCAAGGTCAATTTCCACCTTTTTATACAATGGACTGCCTATTTCATAAATGGGATCGACCCGGCAACCACCATCCGTTTGAAACAACCCTAATGAAGCCATGATAAACCAGGCGCTCATCTGCCCCTGATCTTCATCGCCCAGATAGGCATTGGCCACCCCGTAGCCATAGTAACGGTCGATAATGGCACGGCTCCATTTTTGGGTCAGCCACGGTTTTTGCACCCAGTTAAACAAAAAAGCAAAATGCATCGACTGCTGATTTCCCTGCATCACGGGATAGTTCCAATATTGATCGTTCTTACCGTTAAAGCGGGTAAAATAACTCTCCCCAAATCCCCAATCGAGCCTTTCAACGAAGCGATCTTTACCTATGGCTTCAGCCAAAGCAGGCACATCCTGCGGCACAAAATAGGTAAGCTGCCAGGCATTTCCTTCCACATAATGCTCATTGGCCCCCGATTGATAGGGATCAAACTCCTTCAGCCAATGGCCTTTCGAATCTTTCATCCGGGCAAAGCCAGTCTCTTCATCAATCACATTTTTCCAGTAGTAACCCCGTTTAAGGAAGGTTTCATAATCGCTCTTTTTACCCAGAGCTTTGGCAAACTGAGCCACGGTCCAGTCATCGAACGAATATTCAAGCGAGTTCGAGAAACGTCCCTGATCATAGGGCACATAATGGTGTTTCAAATAAGTTTCCAAATCGCGGTTTCCGGCCAGTCCGCCTCCAACGACGGTGGCGGGTTTCATCTGCATTTTCTTCACCGCTTCAAAAGCTTTTTCGGCATCAAAATCGCGAATACCCATCTGATAGGCGCCCACAATGAGAGGGATCTCATGTTCGGCCACCATGACGGGGATATATTCCATTCCGGCAGGACCTTTAGCCAGCCACCCTCCGGCATCGTACATTGCCAGCTGCGATTTCACCCAACGGTTGCTCCATTCGGGCGTTACCAGGTTCCAAAACTGGTTTAGATTCCAGAAAGTATTCCAAAAAGCGTCGCAACCCAGGGCGGGAGATTGTGGATCAGACATCTGGCGGAGTCTCTCATCGGCATCCAGCCATTGTCCGTTAACATCGCTGAAGATGTTTCGGCTGCACAAAGCCCGGTACACATTGTTATAAAACCGCATCTTTTCGCGCCGGTCGTTGGTGGTTATTTTAACCCGCTTGAAAAGCTCATTCCAGGTGTTCACATTATTTTGCCGTACCGCCCCAAAATCCCAGCCAAAGGGTTTACTGATTTCGGTTTCCAGATTCTCCGATGCATTTTCGATACTCACATACGAGATGGCGGTCCGCACCTGAACCACATTATTTTCATGGGTATCAAATTCGATAAAAGCCCCCGCATCCGCACAATTTTTTACCCCCAGAAGTTCGGTTTTATCCTGAACTCCCTTTTCGGTCCAAACGCCAAAATTGGCGATGGGCTGGTCAAATTCGGCCACAAAATGCACCACATATTCCTGTGAAATACCCCCGGACCAGGTATTCGGCGATAGTTGTTTACTAAAACCCTCCACACGGGTATCACTCACTTTCTTAATCCGGACTTCTTCGAGTTGATAGCCATATTCGGCCGGGCTTTGCAAATCGATCAACACCCGTGAACCCGAGCTGTCTCTGGGGAAGGTATAGCGCTGAAACGCCCCGCGGGTGGTCGCCGTTAACTCGGCCGTAATTCCATAGTCAATCAATTCGGCTTTATAATAACCCAAAGGCGCTTCTTCGGTGCTCTTGTTCAGGCGGGAACGATACCCGCTATCGGGATCTTTTTCATCGCCCACCAGGGTTTGAAGGACCCCGTTGGTGGGCATCATCGATAGCCCCGACATGGTCCACTCATGAATGTGACTGAATCCCCCAATGGTTTCGAAAATGGGATCGTACCCTGCCTGCCATCCCCCGTTCTGATTGTCGGGTGCAAGTTTTACCATACTAAAAGGCATCCATGGCCCCGGAGCAATCATCCAGCGCGAGTGAGCCGTCCCTATTTTCGTATCGACATAATCTGCCGGGGTAATTAATTCCCGGGGGCTTCGCTGCACTCTGCCCGATTGCAGACTCTGCCCATCCACCAGGATTTCGAATTTGCTTTCTACAAAAGATTGAACCGCGGGCATGGGCACTTCGAAGATATAACGACCCGTGTCCAGGGTTGCGGAAAAAATATCGAGGCCATCCAGCACCACATTTAATTCGGGAGCACCCGAAATATGCTGCACATCCACCAGCAGGGGCTGAACCGTTCCCTTCTGGTTTTCCTTTTGGATCTCATACTCAGCAACCGATACATCGCGCAGAAAAACGGGATGTTTTTCCGACAATTGGGTATTCCCCGGACCCTCAAGCCTTACTTGGTCAAACATTAACCAGGAGCCCTGAAGAGTAGTTAACTGTATTTCGTTACCTCCTTCTTTTATCAATCCCGAGGGAAGCGCCATTTCAATAACCTCATAACCCGATGAATCGGCAGCTTCGCCTACGGGCAGCTTCTTCCCTGAACCTTTAGAAAGCTTGTATTTCCATGATTTTCCGTTTATGGTGGCTTTTAACACGGGCAGATCTTCTACATTGCTATCCAGAATGTTAACAACCAATTTGAATGGCCCCACCGAAGGGGTTTTTTCTATTCCAAATAATACCGTCAGGGTTTGAGAGCGCCACCCCGAGGTACCCCAGGTACCACCCCAATGATCGCTCGGTCCGGGCATTACATAAGGCCAATCGGTTTTGACCTCAGAGGTTCCTATGAGAAAATAGCCGTCTTCCCAACCAAAATCCCTGTCAATAAATTGGTCGTAATCGCCTGGAGATAACGCAAACTCGGCTGAACTCATATCTTCCAGGCCAATTTGCCAGAGGACTTTGTTTTCATGCCCACAGGCAACCAGAAGGCAGATGGATCCTATTAAACCAGCAATTTGCAGATGTTTGAAACAGGGAATCAATAATCTTGGAATTCTTTTCATTGGAATAAGGTTTTTTTATGAAGGTCCTCTCCGGGGTATGTTCACATGTTTGAACATAGCAAAGATAATCATTCACATTTTCCATCCCAGAATTTAACTGGTTTTTTCATCTAAAAGCATTTCATTTTTTCCTTACCTCTTAAAAGACTCTTTTAACAGCCATTGGTTTTAGGGATTCCCGGCAGAATCTTATCACCTTAGGACCCTCCGTACGCAACTGAAAATACAGAAAAAAATTCACCGGCCGGAACACCAAAAACCCCAAAATAAGTGTTCATTGCATAACTTTCCACCTCAGTTTTTAAAAAATATTCCTGAAAATTATCTTTCTTTACAGTAATGGCCAGGCCATATTGTACCCGAACTGATTGAATTGCTGCAAAATATTTGTCAGGTTAAAGTAAAGTTACTACTTTTGCAGTCCAAATAATCCGGCCGGGTAAAAAAGAGTTTTTTGCAAAGGCAGAACCACCCCCCGGAGAGAACCATAAAATTTAAGTTCGATGTACGCAATTGTAAGCATTGCAGGACAGCAGTTTAAAGTAGAAAAGGACAGGAAGATTTTTGTCCACCGCCTGAGCGCCGAGGAAGGTACCTCAGTTGAATTCGATCAGGTACTGATGGTCGACAACGACGGCGAAGTGAACATTGGGGCCCCTGTTATTGAAGGCGCCAAAGTAACTGCTAAGGTCTTGTCACACCTCAAAGGCGATAAAGTTATTGTCTTTAAAAAGAAACGGCGGAAAGGTTACCGTAAGAAAAACGGACATCGCCAATATCTGAGTCAGATCCAGATTGAAACAATTGAAGCTTGATAACTAAAAAAATTTAATACGATATGGCACATAAGAAAGGAGCCGGTAGTTCCAATAACGGACGCGAATCAGAAAGTAAACGCCTCGGTGTCAAAATTTATGGCGGTCAAGGTGTAAAAGCTGGCAATATCATTGTTCGTCAGCGCGGAACTGTACATCACCCCGGATTAAACGTGGGAATGGGTAAGGATCATACATTGTTTGCCCTGATAAACGGAACGGTAGTTTTTCGTAAGAGAAAAAACGATCGCTCTTTTGTTTCTGTTGAGCCTTTTGCTGCAGAATAAGTTTATCCGCAAATAATTCTCATAATCTCCTGTTTTTGTTACTTTCGTAGCACATTCAGGAGATTTTTTTTATCCCCAGCCTGTCCAACAAGGTCATCCCGAGGGACTTTTATCGCTCTATTTAATTCATTATGCTCACACTCAAGTATATTCAGGAACACAGCCAGGAGGTGATTGATCGCCTCAGGACTAAACGGTTCGACGCCGAGAATATCGTCGGGGCCATTATTGAGGCCGACAATCAACGCCGCAGCACACAAACTCTGGCAGAACAACAGCAGGCCGAGCTAAATACGCTCTCACGATCCATTGGTGACTTGTTTAAAGCCGGCAAAACCGATGAGGCCAACGAGGCACGCGAGAAAACCGCCGAGATAAAAGAAGAGATTCGTCAATTCAATTCCCAGCTGGCGGCCATTGAGACTCAATTGCAGGAGTTGCTGGTGCAGGTCCCCAACCTGCCCCATTCATCAGTGCCACAGGGGAAAGGGGCCGAGGATAATGAAATAGTTAAAACCGGTGGTAAAATACCTGAACTTCAAGATCCGATTCCCCATTGGGATCTGGCCTCCAGGTACGATCTGATTGACTTCGAACTGGGAACCAAAATCACGGGAGCAGGCTTCCCTGTTTACAAAGGGTATGGGGCCAAACTGCAACGAGCCCTCATAAACTTCTTTCTGGATGAGGCCACCAAAGCCGGGTACGAAGAAATCATGCCGCCCCTGATGGTGAATGAAGCCTCCGGATTTGGGACCGGTCAATTGCCCGACAAGGAAGGACAAATGTATCATGCTACCCTCGACAACCTGTTCCTGATCCCTACTGCCGAGGTGCCCGTAACCAACATTTTCCGCGACGTGGTATTAGACGAATCCCAGCTGCCTGTCAAGCATTGCGCTTACTCGGCCTGTTTCAGACGGGAAGCCGGTTCTTATGGCAAGGATGTGCGCGGCTTAAACCGTCTGCACCAATTCGATAAAGTGGAAGTTGTACAGATTGCCCACCCCGACCATTCGTATGAAATACTGGAGGCAATGGTAGCCCATGTACAGTCGCTGGTTGAGAAACTGGAGTTGCCATGGCGCATTTTACGTCTCTGTGGTGGCGATTTGAGCTTTACCTCCGCACTCACCTACGATTTCGAAGTCTATTCAGCCGCTCAGCAACGCTGGCTGGAAGTCAGCTCGGTATCTAATTTTGAAACCTTCCAGGCCAACCGGCTTAAGCTCCGATTTAAAGGAGCCAACGATAAAAAGACACAACTGGCACATACCCTTAATGGCAGTGCACTGGCCTTGCCTCGCATTGTGGCCGCTCTCCTGGAGAACAACCAAACACCACAGGGGATAAGGGTGCCCAGGGTTTTGGTGCCCTTTATGGGAACCGAATTGATCAAATAGTTGAACCAGAGACCAGAAAGAAAACAACCATGGCCGAAAAAATAATTCTTGGCATAGACCCCGGAACTACCGTTTTAGGCTATGGTATCATTCAAATTACCCGACAAACCCCACAAATGGTTACCATGGGGGTTCTGAAGTTGAGTAAATACGACGATCACTACCTCAAGTTGAAGAAGATATTCGAGCGGGTGGTGAATCTTATCGACACTTACCACCCCGACGAACTAGCCATCGAGGCTCCCTTTTATGGCAAAAATGTGCAGTCAATGCTCAAGCTGGGAAGGGCTCAGGGCGTCTCAATGGCGGCAGCCCTGTCGCGTTCGCTGCCCATTTTTGAGTATGCCCCTCTGCGCATTAAGCAAGCCATCACCGGCAGGGGAAACGCCTCAAAGGAGCAGGTAGCCCTGTTTCTTAAGCACTATCTTAAACTCACCGAGGCCCCCGAATACCTGGATGCCACCGATGCGCTGGCGGCAGCGGTCTGTCACTTCTTTCAAAAACAAAACCTGGTGGCTGCCGGCGGGGCAAAAAGCTGGAAAGAATTTATCCGCAATAACCCGGGCCGGGTAAACGGGAGGTGATTAAGAATTTCTTAATATCCACCTGAGGATAACACAGATCCCTCGCTTAACTTCCCGGGACAAGACCCGATAAACTTAGCCCCCCATTCTCCCCAAGTGCTTATCTGCCGGAGCTTCCCGATGGTTCACCCCCTCGGGCGGACGGGTTAATCCGGGATAAAAAAAAGAGCCCCATTTATTCAATGGCAGCTCCAAAGGCCTGCTAAGGTCTCCTCCTAAAACAGAATCCCTCTAAAAGGAAGCCTTTATTTTTTCAGCAATTTCGGTCATCTCCTCAGGAGAGAGTTGCAACTTAGGCTTGGAAAAGCTGATGTCGCTCTCCCGGTTTAGAGGAACAAGATGAATGTGCGCATGGGGCACCTCCAGGCCCAAAACCGCTACCCCTATACGCTTACAGGGAATTGCCTTTTCAATGGCCTTTGCCACTTTCCTTGAAAAAACAATCATGCCGGCCAACACCTCATCCTCCAGGTCGAAGAGATAATCCACCTCATCTTTAGGGATAACCAGCGTATGCCCTTTGGCCAGAGGGTTGATATCGAGAAAGGCAAAATACCGCTCATCCTCAGCGATGCGATAACTGGGTATTTCGCCCTTTACAATTTTTGAAAATATAGTAGCCATAACAATTACTTTAGTGGTTGATTCCCCTAAATTACAACGTAATATCAACAATTTCAAAAGGAATGGTGCCCGAAGGAACCCGTATCTCCACTTTATCCCCCACCTTTTTACCAAGCAAACCCTTGGCTACGGGTGTGGAAACCGAGATTTTACCTTCCTTCAGGTCGGCTTCACTCTCTGAAACCAGGATATAGGTCATCACGGCATTATTCTTAAGGTTTTTAATTTTTACTTTATTGAGAAGCTGGACTTTCGAAGTATCAATTTTCGACTCATCAATCACCCGGCTGTTGGCAAGGGTTTCCTTAAGCTTGGCAATTTTCATTTCCAGCAGACCCTGGGCTTCCTTAGCCGCATCGTACTCGGCATTTTCCGACAGGTCTCCCTTATCGCGGGCATCAGCAATTTGTCTGGATATACCAGGCCGCTCAACCGATTCGAGTTGGGTAAGTTCATTTCGAAGCCTTTTGAGTCCTTCTTCTGTGATATAACTCAATTTTGACATGGTTATTCCTCCTAAATTATTATTAACTGTAAGTTTTATTAATCGACTAAAAAAAGAAAAGAATCCCAGGCATTTAAGTCCGGGACTCTTTGCAGCAAAGTTAGCAAATGTTATTTGATTAAAAAAAAGAGTGCCAGATGGGTGACAGAGAAGCCTTAAAAATCAGGTCTTTTAAGAATCTCGGAATAGATAACGGCCTGTTGCAGGTCAAAATCTTCCATTTTCTCTGAGTGGCCACCCTCCCCATATACCTGACTTTCTAAATCCATGGGCTTTTTTTTGTAGATCCGCCTTTGTCTGCGCACATCATTCATTGAAGACCTGGCTGAAAATACATAGTCGGATTTAAGGAATGGACTCTCTTTCTTCTGTTCATCTGTCTTTTCGATATTCACGAGGGGCTGATGAGATTCTGCCTGTTCAGTTAAAGGCTTCTCCACCCCTTCTTCACCCCCGAACAAATCCTTTAGGGTGGGAAAGATCTCATCCATGGGATCACGCACCTCTCCGTTAGGTTCGGGCACTTCTTGCCGGGGGGCCTTCTTTTTTCTTAATGCAGAAAAGAGAACCACGGCCACCATGAGCACAAGATAGATTATATCCCCAAGGTTTTTGTCCATTAATTGGTTGAATTTTGGAACTCTAATTTAGCCCCATCCTTTTTAATTACCAAAAAAACTTTGATATTTCACCCCAGTGCCTTTCCTTTACATCCCCTTAATAAGATTTTTCGCTCCATGAATCTACCCAAACCGCACCTCCTGGTCCTGTTGCTTGTCGCCCTAATAAGTGGCTGCGAGAAGGGGACCGACGATGGATTTCCAGAAACCCAATTCACCGGTATCTTCAATCTGAATGATCCTCTTTACTCGGGCGATTCGTTCTCGGCCACCGTGGACCTGTATGGCAATTGGGTGGGGCTTGCCGGTATCATTGTTTACAGGGTTTCTGCCACGGAGTATTATGCTTATGAACGCATGTGCCCCAATGAGAAAAAGCTAACCTGTCGTGCCCTGATCGACCCGGAAGAGAACCCCTATATTGCAGAGTGCGAATGTTGCGGGTCTCAGTTCCTCATCACAACCGGGTATGGAGATATTGTTGAGGGGCCATCTACCTGGCCCCTCAAAGCCTATCAAACCTCTGTTCAGGGTTCAATGTTGGTGGTGTCGTCGTATTAAAATCAATATCTGTAATTCTCGGCTTTATAGGGTCCCTCAACAGGAATGCCTATGTAACGGCTCTGAACCTCGGTGAGTTGTGTGAGCTTAACCCCCAGTTTATCAAGATGCAGGCGGGCCACCTCCTCGTCGAGCCTTTTGGGAAGCGTGTAAACGCCCAGACTCAGATCATTCTCCCACAACTCTATCTGTGCCAATGTTTGATTGGTAAACGAGTTACTCATAACAAAACTGGGATGGCCGGTAGCATTCCCCAGATTAACCAGGCGCCCTCTGGACAGTAATATGATGCAGTGTCCGTCGGCAAAGGTAAACCGGTCGACCTGAGGTTTGATATTCTCCTCTTTTACCCCCGGATATCTTACCAGCTGTTCCACCTGAATCTCGTTATCGAAATGGCCGATATTACAAACGATGGCCTGATCTTTCATCCGACTCATATGGTCAGCAGTAATAACATCTCTGTTGCCTGTTGCGGTAACAAAGATGTCGGCCTTCTCAAGAGCGTCCTCGAGGGTGGTGATCTCATACCCTTCCATGGCCCCCTGAAGAGCACAGATGGGATCTATCTCAGTAACAATGACCCGGGCGCCAAAGCCACGCATACTTTGAGCGCAACCTTTACCCACATCGCCAAATCCACAAACCACCACGGTCTTCCCTGCTACCATCACATCGGTCCCGCGCTTGATTCCATCGGCCAGGCTCTCACGGCATCCGTACAGGTTGTCGAATTTCGACTTGGTAACCGAATCGTTCACATTAATAGCCGGAAACAAAAGCTCATTTCTCTCCAGCATCTGGTAGAGACGGTGTACTCCCGTGGTAGTCTCTTCGCTAACCCCTTTAATACCTGCTGCCACCTTTTGCCAGCGCGTGCTGTTGGCAGTGTGTTTGCGTTTAAGTATGGCCATGAGTTCCTGAAAATCTTCCCCCTCACCGCTGTAATCCATGTCGAGTATGGAGGGATTTTTCTCAACCTCAACCCCCTTATGAATCAAGAGGGTGGCATCCCCACCATCGTCAACAATCAAATCGGGTCCTGAACCCTCTCCAAAGTCCAACGCTCTTTCGGTAGCCCACCAATACTCTTCCAGGGTTTCTTCCTTCCAGGCAAACACCGGAACGCCGGATTTGGCAATGGCTGCCGCCGCATGATCCTGGGTGGAATAGATATTACAACTGGCCCATCGCACCTGCGCGCCCAGGGTAGTCAGAGTCTCGATTAACACAGCCGTTTGAACGGTCATGTGCAACGACCCCATGATTTTAGCCCCCTTCAATGGTTTAGTCTCCCCATACTTTTCACGTAAGGCCATCAATCCGGGCATCTCCTTCTCGGCAATTGCTATCTCCATGCGGCCAAATCCGGCCAATGAAATATCTTTAATTTTATAATCCATGCTTGGTATCTTTAATTTATCTGTATAAAAAAGAGTGTATTCGTAATGTTATTCGTCTCTGTTTCATGTGGTTCGGTCACCAAAAAACCAACCGGACTTCAACCCTGTGAGGCATGCAGAGTGGGGTCCGATAAAACCGCCCGCACTTCCATTTCGTCGCGTTTTAAGCGCTCTCGCAAGGCTTCTAGGTTGGGAAACCTGGTTTCACCTCTGGTGCGGGCAATAAATTCGACCATGATCTTTTCGGAATAGACCTCCCTGTTAAAGTCGAATATATGCACCTCTAAAGATTTGTTGGCACGCCCCGAATCGACGGTGGGCCGATACCCTATATTGATCATTCCCCCAAACCACTCTCCCAACAGGTTCACCCTACAGGCATAAACACCCCCCAGAGGAATAAGTTTAATGGGGTCATCCACTTCGATATTAGCTGTGGGGAAACCCATTGTGCGCCCCAGCCGTTTGCCCCCAATTACCCGTCCGTTCAACGAATAAAAATGACCCAGTAACCTGGAAGCGGTCCATACGTCGCCCTTTTTCAGGAGGTTACGTATCGCAGTGGAGCTGGGCTTTGCCCCATCAATCAACACCTGTTGAAACTGGGTCAGCTTAAACCCAAATTTTTGAGAAAATTGCCCCAGCTCCTTAAAGGTTGTCCCCCGGTGACCAAACCGGTGATTGAAGCCCACCAACAGGTGGCTAAGCCCCATCTTCTTAACCAGATACTCTCTCAAAAAGTCCTCCGCAGATAAGCCAGCCAGCTCTCTGGTGAAGGGCAATATTACCATATGGTGAATGCCGGCCTCACTAATTAACCGCGTCTTCTCCTCCAGGGTGGTGAGAAACTGCAACTTATCCACATCCTGAGCCAGCACCACTCTTGGATGAGGCCAAAAGGTCAACACCACCGACTCCCCATTGCTCTTATCGGCCAACTCGCGCAAACCGGCTAGCAGAGCTGAATGGCCCCGATGAACCCCATCGAACATTCCCATGGTTACCACGGGGTTGACGGCACGAAATTTATCTATGTTTGAGTGGACTTTCATGCGGTTATCTGAAAATGCGAGGCAAAGGTACTAAAATTGACCAAGCGACAGAAATATCGTATTTTTGTTTTAAGACATTTTGCTGCGGTTTGCGCCTGCAGAATGAGCTTAAGCACCATTCCCTGCAGCCCCTGTACCTTAATCATTTGATGAGTACCCCATGCAAGGAAATGAACTTCGACCCTTAACCGTTCCGAACAGAATAACAAAACCCCCTATCCATCCCTCATGAAACCAACCAGACCCATCCAACCCGCCCTCTTTGCCATTGTTACCGGGATCTCTCTATTGTTGGGCTGCGCCACCGATGAATTCGAGTTGGACCGTCTCTCCTCCCGGATTAAGGCCACCCCCGGCGTGTCCATACCGCTGGCAAGAGCCAATGTGGAGATGCGCGACATCTTAACGGAGGGCGAGGACCTGGTGAAATACTATACCGATGAGGATGGCAATGAGCGATTGAGACTCTGGCACCCCGAAGATTCCGTGGTAGAGTTGAGCCTGAAAGACTTTTTCAATATTTCGGCTGGCGCACTTCCCCTCTCCATTCCACAAAACGTGTTTAACCTGTCGGGATTTTCGGGAACAACCCATTTTCCCGTCAATCTTTCCAGCGGAACGGTCAGTTCTTTCGAAGCCTCCATTGAGATAACTGTTGAGTATTCCAACTTTGCTTACCCCGTAGACATTGAAATAACCTTTCCTTCGGTAAATAACGCCGAATACCTCTCCATGGTACTTAATAATACCGGCGTGAAAACCATAGAGATCGACCCTGCGGTGATTGAGGTGACCAATGGACATATCCCGGTAACCTACAGCATCGCGGCACAAAATAGCAACGATGTATTTCCTTCAACCATCGCCGACGCCCTTTTTAGTTTTAAGATTGTTGAGCTGCGAAAAGTACGGGGGGTGTTGGGCCAAAAATCCTTCACCGTAGACACTACCATTTACGACACCAATTTTGAACCGCTGGATGATATTGACCACGACATCCGGATTAAAGACCCGGCGCTGCACCTGACCTTTTCCAACGGTTCGCCCTACACCATCCAAAGTATCTCATACATTTGGTCTACCACCCGCACAGGACACCAACTAAATTTTGAACCCAACCCGGTGACCATCGAAACGGATCCGGCCCCTAACAGCAACACGGCATTAAAAGATACCATAACCTTTAATCAGGAGACCAGCCCCAACGTCCAGTCCTTTTTTGAACAACTTCCCTCCCAGGTATTCTATAAAGGAGAGGTGACCATCAACCCGGGAGGAACGGTGAGCGATGAGATTGAGCTGACCCAGGATAACAGCCTGGTCATGGGCTTTATCATGGACGTTCCCCTCACCATCGCTTTTAGTTCGACCATCCAGCCCGATACCGTCGACCTGGATCTGGGAGATATTACCGACAACCTGGAAAAAGGAGAACTTCTGCTGCAGGGAAGTAACGGATTTCCCTTCACAACCCGGGGCAGGGTTCTGTTTTGGGATGAACAAACCCGGGAGGTTATTGATTCGGTAATGACACAACCCATTGAAGCAGCTGAAACCACCTCCATTCAGGGAGATGATTCCGAGCTGATCGTTGCCCGCGACAACAACGGGCAGTTTCTATCCACCCCTTTCTCACAAACCATAGAGCTGACCAATACCAACATCGATAACCTTCGCAAATCGGAGAAACTCATCATCTTCTTTACCATTGAATCCTCCGATTATTCTGAAAATAAAATGGTGACCCTGCTTACCGGATACCAATTCCTAATGAGAGTGGATCTCAGAACCCAACTTGACCTTGATTTGTAATCGATAGAATAGCTATCCGAAAACGTTAACAGCCACGATTTACTACATTTTAAGAACACCAGTTACGAAACACCTATCCCAAATGAGACTAAAAATACTCACCGCGGCACTTATATGGATGATGATTCATCAACTCAACGCCCAGGACAACACCCTCTATTTTATGCCCATGGCACCTCAGAACATCGAGGCCAACCCTGCATTAAAACCAGGAAGACATTTCGTCTCAATTCCTGGCATGGGTTCTGTTGGCCTGAGTTTTTACAACTCCGGCTTCGCATGGTCCGACCTCATTCATGAGGGTACCGGGGCACAACGCGACTCCCTGATTATTGACCTCGACAACCTGGAAGGAAAGCTTCAGAAAAACAACCTCTTTACCAACAACACCTCCGGCCAGCTTCTCAGTCTGGGAATCTCCATCGATCCCAACAATTTTCTATCCCTCTCGGTGAACAGCAAAATAAAAACCCGGTTGAGTTACCCTGGCTCCTTGCTTGATATACGCTATGGGAATTGGGATTACGCCAACGAAGTGCCCATCAGCCACTCATTCTCCGACATGGGCATCGATATGGTGGGCTATTCTGAAATGGCCCTGGGATGGTCGCGAAAGATCTCCTCTAAATTAACCCTGGGCGCCCGCATCAAATATTTGATGGGGCATGCTCAAATCAAAAGCGAGAGAATGGAACTGGGCATCCAAACCGAGGCCAACGGTGATGTGACCTTTAGCACCGATGCCCTCATAAGAGTGGCAGCCCCCCTTGATGTTACCCTCGATGAAGAGGGCTATCTAGAGGATCTGGATTTTAACGACTCATCCGCCAGTGACTTCTTTTCAGGAAATTCGGGCTGGGCCGTTGACCTTGGCGCCACCTATAAATTCTCGGAACGCCTGACAATGGAAGCCTCGATCACCGATCTGGGCGCCATCCGGTGGAAATCGAACACGCACACCTTCTCTTCAAACGACTCCTTTCTGTATACTGGCCTTGACTTGTCCGATTCGTTTGCCAACAAAGACAACGACCGGGATTACCTGGAAGAGCTTACCGACTCCCTCGAAAACACCTTTAGGGTCAGCCGGGAGGGAGCCTCTTTCACCTCCGGATTGGAAGGGAGCATGCGCTTGGCGGCCAAATACAAGGCTAACCATTGGCTTTCAGTGGGCGGACTGCTTCACAATCGGTTTCTCGATGGGGTCCTCTATCCCGAATTCACCCTCTCGGGCGGAGTCAACTCAGGCCAATGGATTAATTTTGTGGCCACCTGGACCCTTCGTAAAAACAGTTTTACAAACTTTGGTGCCGGGTTGATGCTTATGGGCGGTCCACTTCAATTCTATCTGGTAACCGACCATCTCGGTGGGTTACTAAACATGGCCGGTACCCGTCTGATCTCCATGAGAACCGGCTTAAATCTGATTTTCTAAGAACCCTGCCTTTCCCTGGATCATGATAATTCTGACCAAAACCAAGAGCTTTGGATCAGGAAATTTTCCTTAAAAGACTTTGCAGGCCCCCTAAAGACAAGGCTTATGCTCAACGAGAGGACTTAAAAGAACCCCTTTACGATGGATTTGTTTTCTGGATTTTACATTTAATTTAAAACTGCTTATATTTAGGAATTGAATCTCAACCTTTTCAACATGGAAAAGTATTTACTGCAATTAATTCCAAAAAACAACCGCGTGATAGTTCCCAATTTTGGAGCTTATATAGTGTCACGCGAGGCCGGGATCACCGTCCTGTTTAATAACTTTTTGAGCTTTAACGACGGATTGCTCATTAATTTGGTCAGTACTCAGGAGGGGATTGACATTACTGAAGCCACTGCACGCGTCTCAGATTATGTGTCGGGTATAAAGCAAAAACTCGACGATGAGGGCAAATATATCATTCCACAAATTGGGCAATTCACCCGGGATAAGAGCGGCATTTTACGATTCGAACAAGATCCTGACATCGCCGACTTATTCGAAGATGAAGACCTGGATCCCGAAGGAGATGACTCGGCACTTCTGGACCTTGACCACAGTGACCTAGAGAGTCCTGAAACCTCTGACCATTCAGAAGATGAGCCAAGCCCCTCTTTGGAAGAGGTGGAGGATGAGTTATTGTTAACCCTCGATCCAAATGAGGCGGGATCCGAAGCCAACCTAAAAACTCCTGAAGGAGAGTCCGAACAGCCTCCCAAGGCGGTCATTCCCCCACCATTAAAGGAAAAGGCTCCCATTATTCCGGACAAGAAAGCCCCAAAAGGGACCCTGCTTCCGCCATGGGCCATCGCCCTTCTGATTCTCATACCCATCCTGATCGTGGCGCTCTATTTCCTTTTCTGGAACCGGCCATCCGGTGAAAAGAATCTCACCCAGAAGACCCCAGTCGCAGATACACTTAAACAGGAAGTTGCCACCGACACCACCAACCTGCCGGTTACAGATGTGGAATCTATTAAAAAAGCAGAAAATACCCCGACCCAGGCTGCCACAACCACCAGCAGTGCTAAAGAGATGAAACCGGTCGAGGCAGTGGTTCCCCAAAGGCCCTACCACATCATTGTGGGGAGCTTTAAAAATGAATCCAACGCCCAAAAAATGGCCAATTCCCTTCGCGCTAAAGGCTTTGAGAATGCTACCAAAGTTGAAAACAAGGGGATGTATGTCGTCTCTGTTCTAACCTTCAACACGCTCAAACAGGCACAAAAGGCGCAGGAAGAGCTAATGGCCCGGGAAAAAATGGAAAGCTGGATCTTGTTGCGAAAATAAGCATTAATGTTTCTACTCCCCACCGTCACTTTAATCGCGGTTGTTAGCTACGCACTGCTTCTTGGATGGTTCTCCCGGGGTTGGAAGCTTTTGCCCGAAATATCCCCGACGCCCAATGTGGAAAGTCTGGTATTTGTTTCGGTAATCATCCCCTTTCGCAACGAGCTGCCTAACCTGCCGCGGCTGATGCAATGTTTGGATCGGCAGAGTTATTCGTTTCACCATCTGGAAGTTATTTTTTCGAACGATGGCTCCACCGATGATGGCCCCGCCTGGATTGAGAAGCAAAGGGCAGACCGCCCCTGGCTCAAGATGGTCTCTACCGGCGGGAAGGGCAAAAAAGAGGCCCTCAACACCGGGATTTGTTGTTCAACGGGAGAACTTATATTGACCACCGATGCCGACTGCCGGCTTGGAAAGAACTGGATTAAACGGATCACGGAGGCTTATCTGGATCAAAATCCTGATCTTATTGTCGCTCCCGTAATCATGGAGGGGGGACACGCTCTTTCATCCGAATTTCAGAAAATGGATTACCTGGCTCTTCAAATGTTCACCGCAGGAGCCATCGGCAAGAACACCCCCATGATATGCAGTGGGGCCAATCTGGCCTTTCGAAAAGCCGCCTATTTCAGTGTGTCCAGATTCATGTCAGGGAAAAAATTTCTCTCCGGAGATGATGTATTCCTGTTACACGCCATGAAAAAAGCGGGCATGAAAACCATCTACGTGAAATCTTCGGGGGCCCTGGTAAAAACCACGCCTGCCGCCTCGCTCAAAGGTTTTCTTTTTCAGAGGGCACGCTGGGGAGGCAAAAGCAGGGCCTATAAGGACAAGGCCACCCTGGGGACAGCCCTGTTGGTCCTCTTAACCAACACCCTACTGGTCATCTCTCTATTCCTGGGCTTCGTCAACCTCAACTACTTCTGGTATTGGGTTATTGCCATGCTGGTAAAAGGCTTTGCAGATTGGAACCTTTTAAAGCCGGGCAAGGATTTTTTTGGGGCCCACCTGAATGTAACCAAATTCCTTCCCTTCTCCCTGTTTTATCCGTTTTATGTAGTTGTGGCTGCAGTAAACGCCCTTATTATGCCCGTTAGCTGGAAAGGCCGGAGAAATTAGAGCATTAATGAGCAAGAACTATTATTCGTGATCTCAGGTAAGCATTAAAGAATGTCCCGAAACAGGACAGCGGAGGTTGAAAAGTGCCCCGGGCAAATGACAGGGGAAAAATTTTGAAAGGGAGGAAAGAAAAAATTTTGGCGTGTTCACTTCGATTTCAACTGCAACCATCGGAATCCCTTCACCAGCAAGAATTGAAACGTAAGGACAAAGATGATGGCAGCCCCTCCGGGAATCTCCAGCCATGAGGCAATGAAAAGACCTGCCAGCGACCCGGTAAATCCATAAATGGCTGATCCCCAAATAATGCCTTTAAAATGGTTGGTATGGATCATCGCCGTATTTTGGGGAACCGTAAACAGGCTAAGCACCAGAATGATTCCCATGGTACGAATACTCAAAACGATGGCTACTGCAATAAAGATGGCCATGACATTTCGCATCAGCGTAACAGGCAACCCTTTTGTTTTAGCGAACTCGGCATCGAAAGCCGTGGAAATTATCGGTCGTAGAAAAAAGACAAAAAAGAGAGCCGTAACCAGACACATCACTCCCAGGATCCAAAGATCCATGCTGCCTACCGACAAAATACTGCCAAATAAAAAGCTCATCAGGTTGGGGGTATATCCTGGTGTCAGGAACACAAAAATGATCCCGATGGCCATCCCCAGCGACCATAAAATAGCGATGGCACTATCTTCGCGTATTTTGCCCTTCGAGGAGATCCATTCAATGCCCAGGGCAGAAGCCACGGCAAAAACAGCAGCCCCCAAAAACGGGTTAAACCCAAAGAAATAGGCCATCCCGATGCCCCCAAACGAAGCGTGGGTAATGCCCCCTCCGATAAAAACAATTTTCCGGCTCACGATGTAGGTGCCAATCATGGAAGCCATCAGGCTGGTAAGAATAGCTGCCATCAAGGCATTTTGAAAAAACCGATATTGGAAAAGCAATAAAAAATCGTCCATCAGGAGTGTTTTTTTAATACGCGATGCGGAACCGGCCCATGAGCAATCAGGTCGATGGGGCAATTATACACCTCCAGCACTTCTGCGGTTAATACATTGGTAGGATGATAATGCAGGGTCCCGTTAACACAGGCAATGGTCTTAACCATAGACGAGATGGTTCCGATATCGTGAGAGATAAGAAAAATGGCCATTTTCTCATTGAGGGTCTTCAGCAGATCGTAGAGTTCGCCCTCAAAATGTTTATCTACATAGGTATTGGGCTCATCCAGAACCAGAAGCTGAGGTGAATTAATCAAAGCACGGCACAACAACACACGCTGAACCTGCCCTCCCGAAAGCTTTCCAATAGGTCGTTTGGCCAGCCCCAGTAATCCGGTCTCTGCCATCAGCTGCTCCACCTTTTCTTTCTCTTCTTTAAGGGGACGCAGCCGGAAGGATTGCCGAAAAGTCATCCCCGACAAGATGACCTCCTGCACGGAAATGGGAAACGAAAGATCTATCTGGGAAGCCTGCGGAAGATAACCAATCGAAGGAGGGCCTGAAGGGTAAATCACCTTCCCCCCGAAAGGCTGGATAATCCCCAACAGCAATTTCGACAAGGTGGTCTTGCCGCCTCCATTGGGTCCTATAACGCCGATAAAATCAGTTGGATACACATCCAGATTCACATCCTCCAGCACCATTAACCCATCATAACCGGCGCTGACACTTTTTACAGAAATTAAGGGTGTTGGCATAGCGCAATATTATTTTTAGGCTTCCTTGGAGAAAGGTTCAAAATACGAAAAACAATTAACAATTGGCCTCCATTATCGGAGGTACTGCTCAAAAAGGGCGGTAATATGGTCCATATTGCCGAACCAGTCATAGGAGAGGGGATTGATCACCTCCAAATGAGCCCCGGTCTCCTCGCTCACCAGTTGGGCATTACGTTTGTCAAACTCCTCCTGAATAAACAGGAGTTTGATATTTTCGGCACGTGCCTCGTCAATCAGGTTTTTCAGGGCTTGGGGCGAAGGCTCTTTGCCCTCATATTCCATGGAGAGTTGTTCAAGGCCGTAGTCCCGCGCCAGGTAGGTGAGGGCGGGATGAAAGATCATAAACTTACGGGAAGTGAGTTCCCGGCAGAGGTTCTGCAATGTTTCGTCCCGCTGCTGAACCTCACTAACAAGCTCCACATAACGGGCATTTATCGAGTCGGACAGGGAGGGCCAGGAGGAAACCATGGCGGCCTTTAGTGCCGGTAAAAACCGGAGCACCTCCCGGGGTGACATCCAGATGTGAGGGTCGACTCCTCCCTCATGCACATGGTCGCCATGCACAGACTCTTCCCCGCGAATAAGGGCCGATCCATCAGAAAGATCGACCACTTTCATTTGCGGATTCAACTCCACCAAACGATCCATCCATGCCTGCTCGAAGCCCACATACCCAACCTTAACATAAAGCTGAGCGCCCGACATCTGCCTAATCTGTCCCGGGGTGGGCGAATAGGTGGCCGGATTCGCTCCCTGGGGCACCATCACGCCAACCTCCACGGCATCTCCGGCCAGGCGGTTCATAAAACCCTGGACAGGCAAAAGGGTTGTGGTAGCGGTTTCCTTCCCCTCACCGGGTTTTTTTAATCCGCATCCGCTGAGCGAAAGAAACAACAGGACAACCACCAACAGAAGGTTACGAATAGCATTTGAGCTTTGCAGACAAAAGCGTTTGAGGTGTCTTCTCATTGCAAATAAGTTCTTTAATTACATCCCTTGATTGGACCGTTCAAGCTCCTTCCAAACCATATCTTTTAACTGGGAAAGACCCTGCTGGGTGACCGATGAAAAGAATACATGGGGTATGTTAGGAAGATCTTGTTCAATTTCAGCCTGGAGCTCGTCATCAATCATATCGATTTTCGAAATGGCCAACAACCGTTGTTTATCGAGGAGTTCGGGGTTAAACTGTTTAAGCTCGTTAAGAAGAATCAGATACTCTTTATGGATATCATCGCTATCGGCAGGAACCATAAACAACAATATGGAGTTTCGTTCAATATGACGAAGGAAACGCAGTCCCAGACCCCGCCCCTCGTGAGCACCTTCAATGATTCCGGGAATGTCGGCCATGACAAACGAACGATGATCGCGATACTCAACAATACCCAGGTTGGGCACAATGGTTGTAAAGGGATAGTTTCCGATCTCTGGTCGGGCAGCACTCACCACCGATAGCAGGGTCGATTTCCCTGCATTAGGGAAGCCCACTAATCCAACATCGGCCAAAACCTTGAGTTCCAGCACGGCAGCCATCTCCACTTCAGCCTCGCCCGGCTGGGCATAACGGGGCGCCTGGTTGGTAGCGGACTTGAAATGGGTGTTTCCCAACCCACCACGACCACCTTTTATCAGAATCACCTCTTCCCCATCGCGGGTAATTTCAAACAAGACTTCATTCGTTTCTGCATCACGGGCCACCGTACCCAGTGGCACCTCAATGTATTTATCCTCACCGGTTAAACCACTGGAGCCCTGACGGCTTCCGGATCCACCATGCCCGGCAAAGATATGCCTTTGGTACTTCAGGTGAACCAATGTCCACAGGTTGCGGTTGCCCCGCAGGATGATGTGTCCGCCCCGGCCGCCATCTCCACCATCGGGTCCCCCCTTAGCCTCAAATTTTTCGCGTCGGAAGTGCCTGGAACCGGCTCCTCCACGTCCTGACCGGCAAAAAATCTTCACATAATCAACAAAATTGGATGCCGACATAATATTTGTTTATGATTAATGGTGGTTATCGATCCGGGAGCCCCAAAGGGGTGATCCAGTAAAACTAAGCCTGCTTTTCAAGAACCGCATCAACCGCCTTGCAGATGCGTCCGAAGATTTGATCGATGCTACCGGTTCCCTCAATGGATTTATAGAGCCCCTCCTTTTTATAAAATTCTATTACCGAGGAGGTAATCTCATCATACACCGCAATGCGCTTTTGGATGGTTTCCAAATTATCATCGCTGCGTCCGGAGGTTTCCCCCCGTATCAATAATCGCTTTATGAGTTCTTCTCTGTCCACCTCCAGGTTCAACATCACACTTACCTTCTGGTCCATGTCGGCGAATATCCCCTTGAGTGCCTCTGCCTGCTCTACGGTTCTGGGAAATCCATCGAGAATCACCCCATTAATTGCCCCCAAACCCTTCAGCAATTTACTGAGCATCTCGGTTATAAGTTGATCGGGCACCAGTTGCCCCTGATCAATATGTTTTTTAGCGATAATCCCCAGGGGACTTCCACTCTTGATTTCGCGTCTTAACATATCTCCGGTTGAGATATGCTTTAATCCATATTGGTCAGTAATTTTCTCACTCTGAGTTCCCTTCCCTGATCCGGGGGCCCCAAAAATTACTACGTTCAACATACTAAAACGGTAAATTATTCAACAACACTATATATATCAGGTAAGTTACGACCATAACCGTCGTAATCCAATCCATATCCAACAATAAATTTATCCGGAATCTCCATGCCCACATAATCCAGATTAACCGGGTGCAGACAGGCATCGGGTTTAAACAAAAGAGTAGCCACCTTCAATTCCTTAACACCTTTGTCTTTCAGCTGTTTGATCGTGTTATTAACGGTAACACCAGTATCCACAATATCTTCGAGTAATACCACTGTACGACCGGTAAGGTCTTCATCCAATCCGAAGATCTCCCGAACCTTTCCGGTTGAGCCCATCCCTCTGTAAGAGGAAAGTTTCACGAAACTGATTTGACACGGGAATTCAATCAATTTCATCAAATCGGCCGAAAACATAAATGATCCATTTAAGATACAAACCATCAGGGGATTTTTCCCTTCCAGGTCTCTATTAATTTTCTCAGCCATTTGCCAAAGAACCTTTTTAAGGTCACTGGCAGGGATTGAAAGCTGAAACTCCTTGTCTAAAAGCTTGATACGTTTCATGGGCCTTTTTTACGATTTATAAACCGCAAAAGTATAAAAATTTGAGCAGAGAAGGGTGTTTTTGACCAGAGTTCCTTAAATTTGTCCTTTTAACAATCATTCATTCATAAAAAGGAAAAGAGTATGAAAGCCAGGATCAGCATCATAATGGGAAGTACCTCCGACTTAGGAGTGATGGAGAAAGCAGCAAAAATTTTAAATGATTTTCAGATTCCCTTCGAGATCAATGCCCTTTCTGCCCATCGCACCCCCGAGCAAGTCATGACATTTGCACGTGATGCCTACGACCGCGGCATCAGGGTAATCATTGCCGGTGCCGGCGGCGCCGCACACCTGCCCGGCGTAATTGCTGCACTTACCCCCCTCCCGGTTATCGGTGTTCCCATAAAAGCCTCTATTTCCATTGATGGGTGGGATTCCATCCTCTCTATTCTTCAGATGCCTCCAGGAATACCTGTGGCCACCGTTGGTCTCGACGGAGCACAAAACGCCGGCATCCTGGCGGCACAGATTCTGGCTACCGGCGAACCTGAAACTTATGAGAAAGTGAAGAATTATAAAGAAAGCCTCTCCCAAAAAATTGAACTGGCCAATAAGGAACTCGGAAAGATAAAATTCGATTTTAAAACCAACTAATATTGAATCCCGATTACGCCAACATAAGGAAGAATTACCAGCACCTCACGCTAAGTCTTGACGACCTTGAGGCCTCCCCGCTCCTGCAACTGGATAAATGGCTGCGGGAGGCCATCGAGGTACAACATCCCGAGCCCACGGCCATCTCTCTGGCCACGGCAGACTCCCACGGTCAGCCATCGTTACGCATCGTGCTCGCCAAAGATGTTTCTGCAAAGGGGGTCAGCTTTTTTACCAATTATGAAAGCCGAAAGGGACAGGAGCTGGAAAAAAATCCGTTGGCAGCCATTACTTTTTTTTGGGTGCTCCTGGAACGCCAGGTCAGGCTGGAGGGATGCATCGAAAAACTGCCCGCCTCCGAATCGGATGCTTATTTTTCCAGCCGCCCCCGTCAAAGCCAGCTGGGAGCGTGGGCTTCGAACCAAAGCAAAGTAGTCTCTTCATATCAACATCTGGAAGCCCGGTTTAAAGAGATTGAGAATCGTTTTGAGGGTAAACCGGTGCCAAGACCGCCATACTGGGGCGGATACCTCTTAACGCCCCATCGGGTCGAGTTCTGGCAGGGACGCCCCAACCGGATGCACAATCGGTTCCTTTACCAAAAAGAGTCGCACCAATGGCACATCAGCCACCTGGCTCCCTGAAAAAAGTAACGGTGTGATTTGTGTTTGTCCCCCGGCTTCGATTTCCATTTTTCACTTGCCGGAAAAGGCGTTTCCCAATCAAGTTGGATCAGGCTTCAAGCCAGCACGTTATCGATCGAATTATTCAGGAACAATATAGAAAGGACCAATCTTTATTTTGTGAGGGCCCCAAACAACTCCTCGAGAGAGGTCTCCTGTTGGTTCAATGTCAGCACCACCAGGTCGTTGTCCACAGCCAGACGAAAGAGAGCGGGACGCAAGTCTTCCTGCTCACCAGTTGAAACCAGCCATCCATTTTCATGTCCCTTCACCCTCGACACACCCGGTATGGCATATAGTTTCTCAGGCGCCACAGGTCGGTCGTACTCCACAAAGACGGTTCTTACACCCGCATCAGGGCCCGACTCCATCCCGGCCAGTTCTCCATCGGCCACAACTTTTCCCTGGTTGATCACGATTACCCGATCGCAAATGGCACGCACTTCCTGCATGATGTGCGTGGAAAGCAAAACGGTTTTGGTTTTACCAATATTACTGATCAGGTGTCGCACCTCCACGATCTGGTTGGGATCCAGTCCTGTTGTGGGTTCATCCAATACCAGGACCTCAGGATCGGGCAACAAGGCCTGAGCCAGACCTACCCGTTGGCGAAACCCTTTCGATAACGCACCTATGCGCTTATGTCGCTCAGGCTTCAATCCGGTAAGCTCAATCATCTGCTCCACCCGTTCCCTTTTATTACTTATCCGATACATCGAGGCCACAAACAAAAGATATTCGGCAACATACATGTCCAGATAAAGCGGGTTGTGTTCAGGCAGATAACCCATGCAGCGCCGAACAGCCATTTGATTACCTTCAACATTGAGTCCACAAACCTCGACACTACCTGAGGAAGCCGGAAGATACCCGGTAATGATCTTCATCATGGTAGACTTACCCGCCCCATTAGGGCCCAAAAAACCGACCACCTGCCCTGCAGGAATGTTAAAATTAACCTCATCGAGTGCTTTTTGTTTTCCAAAAAACCGACTGACATTTGAAACCGTTATTGACATCCTAAAAAAGTATTTGTCCCAAAGTTATTAATTTTTATCCACCAACACCCAACCACCTGGATTAGCCGATGTTGAAAGATTAAAAAACCTTTAATCCTGCATCAACCCCCAAAAAGGAGCCCCGGGTTGCGATGTGATTACACCCGGCCGGGTGAACAGGCCTTCCAATAACAGGAAAAATCACTAAAAAATCACGAAATTCATGAATAAGCTCCTAACTTTGTAAGGTTTAATTCAAATAACCATGCAACAAAGCAATTCCTTAATATTTTGCAAGTCGTTATTTCAATTCCAAAGGAATAAAACCATCCCGGTTAAAACGGGTTCCCTCACCATCGGCGGCGATGCACCGGTGAGGATTCAATCCATGACCACTACCAACACCCTGGACACAGAGGCCACTGCCAATCAAACGATACGGATCGTGGAAGCCGGCGGAGAACTTGTGCGCATCACCACCCAGGGTCGTCGTGAAGCCGGGAATTTAAAAGCCATAAAAGAAGTTCTAAAAGCCAAGGGGTGCAGTGTCCCTCTGGTGGCGGATGTTCATTTCAACCCCAATGCAGCTGAGATAGCCGCCACCTGGGTAGAAAAGGTCAGGATAAACCCGGGCAACTTCGCAGGAGGGGCAAAAAAATTCAGACAAATTGCGGTCTCCTCTTCCGAAGAAGCTGCAGAGCTTGATCTGACCCGGTCGCGACTGAAAAGCTTCCTCCAGATCTGCAAAACCCACGGCACCGCCATCCGTATCGGGACCAACCACGGAAGCCTTTCCGATCGCATCATGTCACAATATGGCGACACCCCCCAGGGCATGGTGGAGTCGTGCATGGAATATCTGCGCCTTTGCCGGGAAGAAAATTTTCACGACATCGTATTGAGTATTAAATCGAGCAACACCAGGATAATGGTACACACCGTGCGACTCCTGGTGGCCCGAATGGACCATGAGAAGATGTATTATCCCATTCATCTGGGGGTAACGGAAGCCGGCAGTGGCGAGGACGGGCGACTAAAATCGGCCGTGGGCATCGGAGCCTTGATGGCCGATGGAATTGGGGATACCATTAGAGTCTCCCTCACCGAAGCCCCCGAAAAGGAGATTCCCGTAGCTCGAAAACTGGCCGGCTACATAGCTCAGCGACACCACCACCAGGCCATTCAGCCTGTCTCCACCCGGCACTACCACCCCTTCGACTATAAAAAAAGGGTTTCCCATCCCGTTCTCATTGCCGGCGGGGAGCAACCTGCCGTGGTCCTGGCCGATGTGCGTGAAAGAAACGCTGTTGAAGCTAAACAGGAGACACCCGACCTGGTGCTGTGCGACCGTCCGGACCAAATTCTGCCCGGCACCTGGACCAATGTTACCCGGGTGGTTCCTTTTCAGAAACTGCCCACAACGATCCTCCCGGGGATCATCCCCTTTTTCGAAGAAGGACAGCAACCCGCATGGAAAGCCTGCCAGGGACCCTCTCTTTTTCAGATAAGCTACCCGGCACTCACCTCCGAAATGTGCGCCGACTTAAAAAAGAAACCCGAAACCATCCTCCTGTTAAGCACCCAAAACCTAAACGGAACCGCTGAACAACGGGCCTTTTTCCTGAAGATGGAAGAAGTGGCTTTGACCCATCCGGTGATCGTACACAGGAACTACGAAGAGACCGATGGGGAAACACTTCAGGTGAAAGCCGCTGCCGACACGGGGCTGTTGTTTCTCGACGGATACGGCGATGGCATTTGTATCACGGCACCCGCCCAGGCTCTTTCCACAGTGGTTTCCCTTCAGTTTGGGATACTCCAGGCCTCGAGGGTGCGCTTTTCCAAAACCGAATACATCTCCTGTCCGGGTTGCGGCCGCACCCTTTTCGATCTGCAGAAGGCCGCCACCCTCGTGCAAAACCAAACAGCCCATTTAAAAGGATTGAAAATCGCCATCATGGGATGCGTCGTTAATGGCATCGGGGAGATGGCAGATGCAGATTACGGCTATGTCGGGGCCGGCCCGGGCCGCATATCGCTCTACCGAAACCGCGAATTGGTGAAACGAAATGTGCCTGAAAAAGAAGCTGTATCTGAGCTAATTCAACTCATTAAAGAACACAATGACTGGACCGACCCCTCTTGACAAAAAGACAGGTCAAAGAAGAATAAAAAAAATCCCAGCCGGCCCAAAAAATATTTTTGCCGGATGACACATATTTTATTAAATTGCAACTCACTTTAATACTAAACCCGATTCTACGAAACTGTTTCATGAGAAAGTATCTGATAATATTTTTTTCCTTGCTCCCTCTTGCTGTATCAGCAGGTGAACTGGAGCTAGAAGGCACCTTTCAGGGAGAGAATCTGTACGTAAAGAACCCTTTCAATCCTTCCGGAGTGGGTTTTTGCGTTTACGAAGTAACCGTTAACGGAATCACTACCACCGATGAGATTAACTCAAGTGCCTTTGAAATAGACCTATCGGTTTTTGAATTTACACCCGGAGACCCTCTGAGTGTTGGCATCCACTACAAAGATGGCTGCAAACCCTACATCATAAATCCTGAGGTGATTGCCGCACGGGCCACCTACAAAACCACCGAAATAGCGGTAAAGGATGATGTGCTCATCTGGGAAACCACCAATGAAGCCGGATCGCTTCGTTACACGGTTGAGCAATTCCGCTGGAATAAATGGGTGAAAGTAGGTGAGGTTAAGGGTATTGGTTCGCCGGGCACCCACCGCTACACATTCCAGCCACGCCTGCATGCCGGAGAAAACCGCTTTAGAGTAAAACAAGTCGATTACCGCAATATTCAGCGGCTATCGCCCGAGACCACCGTTTTGGTTGACAAACCATTGGTAACCCTGGCTTCGGATAAGGTAACCGACCTACTTACATTTTCCCAGCCAACCCTCTTCGAGATTTACGATAACTACGGCCGGATTATGTTTAAAGGATTCGAGGATACAGTAAATGTAGCCGGACTTAAAAGCGGCTCCTACTACCTCAACTTCGACAACCAGATGGCCCGTTTCAGCAAGAGATAGTCTTTGGGGGTTTCGCTCAACGGTTGTAACTTGCGCCCCCACGTAAATTCAACATGCATGAGCAAATATCTGTTTATTTTAGCGGCCCTGCTTATTGGCGGTTTCCTTTCCATACAGGGAAGCATCAACGCCCAATTATCTTCCTTTCTCAAACATCCGCTGCAAGCCGCACTCACCAATTTTGCGGTAGGTACTTTTGCCTTGATCATGCTCAATGTGATTCTGCGCACCCAGGTTCCGTCTTTTTCTGAGTTAAGATCCATACCCTGGTACCTGTTCTTTGCGGGTTTACTGGGGGCTCTTTTTGTTACTTCGGTGGTGATTCTCATCCCGCGCATAGGGGTCACCACCATGCTGGCTGCCTCCATTGCCGGCCAATTAATCATCGCCTCCATCATCGACCACTTTGGATGGTTTAACGTACCCCTGCATCACCTGTCGATTAGCCGTGTGAGCGGAATTGTTCTGTTGTTAATAAGCATCATCCTTATTCAGCGTTAGATGAGATGGCTGTTGGTCCCTCTGCTACTCTGCTGTTCCCTTTGGGGTTGCGATCCTTTTGGGACGCGCCTCAACGAGCAGGATGTCTCCTATTTTGTGGCCAACCACCCCGACGCACTTGAAATATCCTGTTCCGACACCCTTCGATTGATGACCTGGAACCTCAAGTTCGGAGGGGGACGCATCGATTTTTTCTTCGATTGCCACGGCCATCGGGTATTAATGGACTCTGCAGAGGTCTTTCACAACCTGGAAGGGATCGCAAAGCTCATCAACCAACTCTCGCCCGACATATTATTTGTGCAGGAGATAGACCTCGACAGCCGACGAAGCGCCTACATCAATCAGGTGCAATGGCTTCTTGACCACACCCCCCTAAATCACGCTGTTTACGCGCCCCAATGGCGGGCCAGCCACATTCCCTCACATGGGCTGGGGCGGATGAACTCGGGCAATGCCATCCTATCCAAAAGTCCGTTAAAGATGGCCCGGCGGATAGCCTTGCCACTTATCGGAGACCAAAACCGAATAGTACGCTATTTTTATTTACGCCGCCATTTGTTGCATGCCCAAACCACCCTACATGGAGAAACCATTCAGCTTTTAAATACCCATCTGTCGGCCTATGCCAAAGATGGCACTAAAAAGAAACAGATCGACCAGATTAACGCTTACCTGGATTCCCTTTCGCGAAAGAACCTTCCCTTCATCCTGGCCGGGGATTTTAATGCCCTGCCTCCCGACACCAGACAAACCAGTGGGTTTGCCGACTCCGCCTGCACTGACGGCGATTTTGAAGCCGATGATTATTCTCATGAAACCAATTGGATGAGTGCCTTCTACGACCACTATTTTCCGGCCGTTCCACTTGAGCAATACCGTGAAGACAATTCGCCCTATTTTACCCACACCACCGACAAAAAGGGATTCTGGAACCGAAAGCTGGATTTCATTTTCAGCAATCGCCCTTTTGTTGAGAACAGCGGTACCACCTGGCAATCCATTAAAACAGGTGGCTTTGAGACCATGGGGCTTTCCGACCATTGCCCGGTTGGGGTGAGGTGGCGTTTTCCTTCTCCCCCCATACCGACGGTCATCAAAGAATCCAAAGAATAAATCGAGCTCCCCATATTATTATGGATGCCCAAATGCGTATCTAACCCCACCTGCTCTATAACAATGATTAAACATGCTGATTTTGTTCTCTTTCTGAGATAAAAGCATTAATTTTGTGCCCTGAAAATTCGTTTTAAGTAAACCGATATAATTATGGCAGATAAAACAACTCAACCGTTGTTTAGTGAGTTTCCTCCTATCTCCACCAAGGAGTGGATGGATAAAATTACAACGGACCTGAAAGGCGCCGACTTTGAAAAAAAGCTCGTGTGGCAAACCAATGAAGGCCTTAAGGTAAGACCATTTTACAGAGAGGAAGACCTTAAAAACCTGGAGTACCTGAATACGCTTCCCGGTGAGTTTCCCTATGTACGAGGCACCAAAACCAACAACAGCTGGTTGGTACGTCAGGACCTGGTGGTAACCGATGCTGCCGAAGCCAATAAAAAGGCGCTCGACCTTATCTCCAAAGGGATAACCTCTCTGGGCTTCATCTTCGAAGATGAAAAACTGATCACCCGGGAGACCATCGGCACGCTTCTTAAGGGCCTCGCATCCAAAGAAACAGAATTAAACTTCTCTGCTCTGCACGGCAATAAAACGTTGCTTCAACTGGTTTCGGAAGAGTTGAAAGCCGATCAGGTGAAGGGTTCGATCAACTTCGATCCACTGGGCCAACTGACCATCTCAGGTGAGTCGTGTGTGACCATCGAAGAGCTTTTGAACAACGCTGCCGAACTGGTGAAAGCAGGTCAAAGCTTACCCGCCTTTCAGACGCTAACTGTCAATGCCAAACATTTCAATAATGCAGGTGCCAACATCATTCAGGAACTTGCTTTTGGGCTGGCCATGGGTAACGAATACCTGGCTCAGCTGACTTCACGCGGCATCAACATTAACGAGGCTGCCAAAAGCCTGCGTTTCAACTTCGCCATTGGAGGAAATTACTTCATGGAGATCGCCAAACTGAGGGCTGCCCGGATGCTTTGGGCCAACATTGTGGAGGCCTGGAAGCCTTCCGATAAGGAAGTGGCCAAGATGCACGTTCACTGCGAAACCTCCGAATGGAACAAAACCATTTACGATCCATACGTCAACCTGTTGCGCACCCAGACGGAAGCCATGAGCGCCACTCTCGGAGGAACCGATTCTCTCACCGTGATTCCGTTCGACAAGGTATTTCGTGAGCCCAACGCATTCAGCGAACGCATCGCCCGTAATCAGCAACTACTCCTCAAAGAAGAGTCGTATTTCGACAAGATTGCCGATCCCGCCGCCGGAAGCTATTACCTCGAGAATCTCACCGACAGCATAGCCCGTGAAGCCTGGAGCCTCTTCTCGGAAGTGGAAGAACAAGGTGGATACACCAAGGCCCTTCAAGCGGGCTTAGTACAAGCCAGGGTAAAGGAATCGTCCGACAAACTCAGACTAGATCTGGCCCGCCGGAAAATGACCCTTCTGGGAACCAACCAATATCCTAATTCGCTCGAGACGGTAGCCGATAACATCAGTAAAAAAGAGGCTGCCACCCAAAAGAGTGAGGGCAACACCATTGAACCCATTCAACTCTACCGTGGAGCCGAACAGTTCGAAGCGGTTCGTCTGGCTGTTGAGAAGGCCGCCAAAAGGCCAAAAGTATTCATGCTTACTTTCGGACACCTGGCCATGCGCCTGGCTCGTTCACAGTTCTCGGGCAACTTCTTTGGTTGTGCAGGTTACCAAATCATCGACAACCTTGGCTTTGATACCATTGAAGAAGGGGTTGAAGCCGCCAAAAAAGCAGGGGCCGACATCGTTGTGCTCTGCTCTTCAGATGACGAATATACCCCGGCAGCCCCGGCAGCCCTTAAGGCTTTAAACGGAGAGGCTATCCTGGTGATTGCCGGCGCCCCGGCTTCTGCCGACGAGCTTAAGGCTCAGGGTATAGAACACTTCATCAATGTTCGAAGCAACCTGTTGGAAACCCTCCAGGGATTCAATAAACTATTGAAAATATAAAACATAGATGTCAGACTTAGGCGGGTTCGTTTCTAGATAAGCCAATTGGGTTATTTTTTGGCCCTCTTAAATCTTCATCGATATTCATAAATTATGAGACCAGATTTTTCAAAAATAAAGTACACAGGCGCTCCTGCCCAGCAGGATGCAGCAGCCTGGGAGAAAAAGCACGGGATTAAAAAGGATTGGGTAACTCCCGAACAAATTCCCTTGAAAGGTGCCTACACCAAAGAAGACCTTGAGGGAATGGGACATCTCAACTATGCCGCTGGATTGGCCCCCTTTCTACGTGGTCCCTACTCGGCCATGTATGCCATGCGGCCCTGGACCATCCGTCAGTATGCGGGTTTCTCCACCGCCGAAGAGTCCAACGCCTTTTACCGCCGCAACCTGGCCGCCGGACAAAAAGGGTTGTCGGTGGCTTTCGACCTGGCCACCCACCGGGGCTACGACTCCGACCACGAGCGTGTGGAAGGGGATGTTGGTAAAGCCGGTGTGGCCATCGACTCCATCCTCGACATGGAAGTCCTGTTCGATAAAATCCCACTGAACAAGATGTCGGTATCCATGACCATGAACGGTGCCGTTTTGCCCATCATGGCCTTTTACATCGTGGCAGGACTGGAACAAGGTGCCAAGCTGGAAGAGCTTACCGGAACCATCCAAAACGATATTCTCAAGGAGTTCATGGTGCGTAATACCTACATCTATCCCCCGGATTTTTCGATGCGGATCATTGGTGATATCTTCGAATACACCTCTAAATACATGCCCCGCTTCAACAGCATCTCCATCTCGGGTTATCATATGCAGGAGGCTGGAGCTACTGCCGACCTGGAACTGGCTTACACCCTGGCCGATGGTTTAGAGTACCTGCGTGCAGGGATCGCCAACGGCTTAGGTGTAGACGCCTTTGCGCCTCGTCTGTCGTTCTTCTGGGCCATTGGGAAGAATCACTTCATGGAGATCGCCAAGATGCGCGCTGCCCGTATGTTATGGGCTAAAATCGTGAAACAATTCGACCCCAAAAACCCCAAATCACTGGCCTTGCGTACCCACTCGCAAACCTCTGGATGGTCGCTCACCGAACAAGACCCCTTCAACAATGTGGGTCGTACCTGTATAGAAGCCATGGCCGCGGCACTGGGTCACACCCAGTCGCTACACACCAATGCACTGGATGAGGCCATCGCTCTGCCCACCGACTTTTCGGCACGGATTGCGCGGAACACTCAGATCTACATTCAGGAAGAGACTCAGATCACTAAGGCGGTTGACCCCTGGGCCGGCTCCTATTACGTTGAGACCCTCACCAATGAGCTGGCCGAAAAAGCCTGGGCTCATATCCAGGAGGTAGAAGAGATGGGTGGAATGGCTAAAGCCATCGAGACCGGTCTTCCCAAGATGCGCATCGAAGAAGCCTCTGCTCGCACACAGGCCAAAATCGATAGCAACAAGCAGGTGATTGTAGGAATCAATCGCTACCGTCTCGAAAAAGAAGACCCCATCGACATTCTTGAGATCGACAACACCGCCGTGCGGAAATCTCAGATAGAACGGCTGAATAAGCTACGGGCCAACCGTAACGAAGAAGAGGTACAAGCTTCATTGGCTGCGCTCACCAAGTGTGTGGAGACCGGCGAAGGCAACCTGTTGGAGCTGGCCGTAGATTGCGCCAAAAAACGCGCCTCGTTGGGTGAAATCTCTTTCGCTTGTGAAAAAATTGTTGGTAGATATAAAGCTGTGATACGATCAATTAATGGAGTTTACTCCTCAGAAGCCGCTAACGACGGAGAATTTGAAAAAGCCTGCGCACTGGCCAAACAGTTCGCAGAGAAAGAAGGCCGTCAGCCCCGCATCATGATTGCCAAGATGGGTCAGGACGGACACGACCGCGGCGCCAAAGTGGTGGCCACAGGCTATGCCGACATAGGCTTTGACGTGGATATGGGACCTCTGTTCCAAACACCCGCCGAAGCGGCTCGTCAGGCTGTGGAAAACGACGTCCATGTAGTGGGTGTCTCTTCTCTGGCTGCAGGTCACAAAACACTGGTACCCCAAGTCATTGCGGAACTAAAAAAACTGGGCCGCGAAGACATCATGGTCATCACCGGTGGGGTGATTCCTCATCAGGACTATCAATTCCTGTACGACGCCGGTGTGGTTGGTATCTTTGGACCCGGATCTCCCGTATCAAAGGCCGCCATCGACATTCTGAATCTGCTGCTGCAAAGCCGTGAAGATTAGTCGGAAGGCCGATTAGATCTTAACTCCCCTCAGGCTCTTTTCAAGAGACCCTGCCGGGAATGAAACCAGCCCCCTGTTCAGGATCATAAATCCTGAACAGGGGTTTTTTATTTCATTATGCTTATTTTTGTGGCCAAATTAGCCGGAAATTCCATGTCTCAACGCCTTAAGGTTTTTGCTGCGCTCACCGCTGCCATGCTCTTCTGGGCTTTCTCCTTTGTCTGGACCAAAGTAGCCTTCGAAGTATTCACCCCGGTCTCCACCATCTGGTTGCGACTCATCATCAGCACCCTTTTAATCTTTGGCTATCTATGGCTCACCGGCCGTATTCAGCCGTTGCGTAAACAGGATGTTAAATGGATGCTGATTCTTTCGTTCTTTCAACCCTTCCTGTATTTCATGGGCGAGAGCCACGGCTTAAAATTGGTCCCCTCCATTCTGGGAGCCGTTATCGTAAGTACCATTCCCCTGTTTGCCCCTTTAGCGGGTGTTTTATTTATGCGTGAACGTTTCCCGCTCATCAATGTGCTGGGTCTTCTTTTTTCGGTTTTCGGAGTCGGTCTCATTCTTTTCGAGAACGGCTTTACATTGGTGGCACCCATCCAAGGGGTCGCCCTCATGTTTTTAGCCGTTTTAGCCGCCCTGATCTATTCTGTTTTGATTAAAAAAATAGGCTCCAGTTACTCCCCCGTTAACCTCACAGCCTGGCAAAACCTCTTTGGCATCGTATTTTTTATGCCCTTTTTTTTCTTCAACGAATGGGATCATTTTATCTCCACACCCGTCACAACCAGTGCTCTGAGTGCACTGTTGCTGCTGGCCGTATTTGCCTCCTCCTTTGCCTTCATCGGGTTTGCCTATGGCATTAAACACATCGGGGTAACAAGAGCCAATGTCTTTGCCAATATGATTCCCGTGTTTACCGCCCTCTTTGCCTGGATGGTCCTCGACGAAGCCCTCACCGCCCAAAAACTGGCCGGTATTGGCGTGGTCATTGGAGGATTATTTATCTCACAACTGCGAAAAAAAGTTCATTGACGGCCCCTGTAAGGGCTCTGAAAACTAATTAGCCAAAAAACAAACCCTACTGTAAAATCAATAGCTTGTCTTGAAAACACCATGAGTTCCTGTAATTCTATCTTCCAGATCTCCTCCTCAAAAAAATTAAACCAAAATGAATCCACCCATCAACATAGAAGCCTTTAAAGAAGCCGCCCACAATCGGGCCAAACAAAACAAGGCCTTCCTGGAGAAACTGCGCAAAAAAACGCCCAAAAACCTGGACGACATGGTTCGGGAACTACATGAGAAGGCCTTCGAGCGCATCGACTGCCTCACCTGCGCCAACTGCTGCAAGACCACCAGTCCCATCGTCCTCGACCGGGATATCGACCGCATTGCCCGCCACCTGAAGATGAAACCCTCGGCACTCATCGAGCAATATCTCCAACTGGATGAAGAGGAAGATTATGTCTTTCGTGCGGCCCCCTGTCCTTTTCTGATGCCCGACAACTACTGCATGATTTATGAGGTAAGACCCCGGGCCTGCCGGGAGTACCCGCACACCAACCGCAAGCGTTTTCACCAGATATTAAAGCTCACTTACCGAAATACGTTGGTATGCCCCGCAGTTCTTGAGATTGTGGAGGGGTTGAAAGATGATAAAGGTTAGAAATTAGAGGTTAGAAAATAGAAGTTAGAGGTTAGAGATTCGGGACTAAGGTACAGAGTACAACCTTTCCCTGCAGCAGATTAAAAAAGTGAGTCCGCCGGCAAAGAGCCTGATCACAAGCTGGCAGGTATCCTACGGCATTTTGTGCAAAGGAAAAACGCGATACGCCAGGTTTTTTGCTCTGCCTGTTTGCAAAAAGCAATAAACAGGGCCCCTTTTCGTTTGTTCTAAACTAAAAGTGTTACTATTTTTACCGTCTACATGAGGAAAGTAACTCCAGCCATTCTTTATTTTCTCTTTACCCTCTTCCTTCCCCTCACCATGCAAGGGCAGCGAGGAGGAGAATCGTTATTTGGAATCTTACAACTCACCTCTTCTGCACGGATTGCGGCGCTGGGAGGTTACCAGGCAGCTGTTTACGGTCAGGATCCTGCTCTGGCACTCTATAACCCCGCTCTGGCGAACGCCTCCTCGCACAACAACTTATCGTTGGGCCTCACCCCTTACATTGCCGATATTCGCTACGGATATGGCAGCTATGCACGTCATTATAAGGGAATAGGGACCTTCTTTGCGGGAGTCAACCAACTGGGTTACGGCGACATGGTGGCAGCCGACGAAAATGGAAACATCACCGGGAATTTCACGGCTTCCGAGTGGGTCATTTTTCTGGGTTTTTCCAAAGCACTCACCTCCCACTGGAGGACAGGGTTTACCCTGAAGCCCGTTTTTAGCCGGATAGAAGCCTACAATTCCTGGGGCATGGCCTTTGATGCAGGCCTTCATTACCAACACGACAATGGCCTTTTTCAAGCGGCCCTGTTGCTCCGAAATGCCGGATGGCAGCTCCAAAGCTACGACGCTGCCCCCTCCGAGGCTCTAACCCCCGATCTGCAGATAGGTTTTTCCACCCGTCTGGCCCACGCCCCCTTTCGGTTTTCGGTTACCGCCCGCGACCTGCTCACCGGGTCGCTCGACTATGAGATCCCCGAGAATGAATATGGGGTGACGGTAACCCAACCCGAAAGTGCCAATGCCAACATTGGCAACCTGGTGCTGCGTCATCTCATCTTTGGATTGGAATTTGTACCCTCCGACAACTTCTTTGTAGCCGCAGGCCTGAATCCCCGTCGCCGCCAGGAACTTCAGGTAGACTCCAGAGTTTCCACAGTGGGTTATTCCTGGGGCTTTGGCTTCAGGATTTACAAGTTTCATTTCTCCTACGGCTCAGCCCGTTATCATCTGGCTTCCTCGTCCAATAATTTTTCCATATCCACCAATATATCAGACTTCTAGATCAACCTCACCCATAAGCATCTCAAATTTTTTAAGCCCTTAGTCCACAGGGGAGCCCCATTATTTTACTACCTTAGCCGTGCAAAAACCGGGCGCTGCCTGGCAGATAAATTATACCATTCTATGTCGCACAACATCCAATCCATCATCATCGCCGTCGACGGGTACTCCTCGTGTGGGAAAAGCACGGTAGCCAAAGATTTGGCACGTCTTCTTAAAATTGCTTACATCGATACGGGTGCTATGTATCGGGCTGTAACGCTTTTCGCGATTAACAATAACCTAATTCAGGAAGGACAAATCGATGAAAAAAAATTAAAGGAACGGATGGATCAGGTCCTGGTTGAATTTAAAGCCGACCCCGAAACCGGAATCACCCACACCTGGCTAAATGGCATTGATGTTGAAGAGAAAATCAGAGGCATGGAGGTGAGTAATCTGGTAAGCCCCATCAGCACCTTAAAATTCGTCCGCGAGAAACTGGTAGAGATGCAACGCCTGCTGGGGAAAAAAGGAGGGGTAGTCCTCGATGGCCGGGACATTGGCACGGTTGTGTTTCCCAATGCCCACCTGAAAATATTTATGACCGCCTCACCGGAGATCCGTGCTGAGCGCCGCTTTAAAGAGATGAAGGAGAAAAACATCGACTTCTCCTACCAGGAAGTGATGAAGAATTTAGCCGAACGTGACCGCATCGACACCACCCGGAAGGAGAGCCCACTGCGTCAGGCCGAAGATGCTCTGGTACTCGACAACAGCCACCTGAATCGCGAAGAACAGTTGCAGTGGATTCTGAATAAACTGCGTGAAAGAGACTGGCTATAGCCGGAGGCCACAGTTGCAATAAGATAACACAACAACTTATTCCATGAATCAATCCTCCTCCCAAAAACAAAATGCACCCCTTCATGTGGAGATAGATACCCATTCGGGATTTTGCTTTGGGGTAGTCCGGGCCATCCAGAAGGCCGAGGAAGCCCTTTCACAAGGCGAAACGCTCTGCTCCCTGGGTGACATTGTGCACAATGGGCTCGAGGTGGAAAGGCTGTCCCAAAAGGGAATGAAAACGATCGACCACCCCACCCTCAATAAGCTGAAGGAGGAGACGGTTCTTTTCAGGGCGCATGGAGAGCCCCCGGAATCGTACGAGACGACTAAACGACTGGGACTGCGATTGATCGATGCCACCTGCCCGGTAGTATTAAAGTTGCAGGAACGCATTAAAAAGGCCTGGCTGGAGATGAATCCCATCAACGGACAGGTGGTTATATTTGGCAAGAAAGGACATGCCGAAGTTAAGGGTCTTTCGGGGCAAACCCATCACGAAGCCATCGTGATTGAGAGCATAGAACAAATAGGACTTGTTGATAGCTCCCGACCAGTGGTCCTGTTTTCTCAAACCACCAAGAATCCCGAAGAGTTCCAAAAGATTGCCCAAACCATAAAGGAACGGGCATCTGAGGGAGTAGAGGTCAGAATTCACAACACCATTTGCCGGCAAGTGTCGGGACGGGTACCTCATTTGCAGGCGTTTGCCCGCCAACACAAAATGGTTATTTTTGTGGGTGGGGTAAAAAGCAGCAATGCCAGGGTTCTTTTCGAAACCTGTAAAACCGCCAACCCCAACACCTATTTTGTCAGTGGGCCCGATGATCTCAACCCAAAATGGTTCGCGAAAAGACCCGCCAGCACTGGCATATGTGGTGCCACCTCCACCCCCGTCTGGTTAATGGAGGCCGTAGCCACAAAGATTAAAATGTATTAACAAACTCATTCCAGTATGAATAAAATTAAGAAAATAGCTGTTTTAACTTCCGGTGGAGATGCCCCGGGCATGAATGCCGCCATTCGCGCAGTGGTAAGAGGAGGCATTTACAACAATCTGGAGGTCTGCGGAGTCATCAAAGGCTATCAGGGATTAATCGACGATGATTTCGTTGAGATGAAGTCCAACTCGGTAAGTAACATCATCCAGGCCGGAGGAACCATTCTCAAGTCAGCACGCTGCAAAGCCTTCAGAGACTTTGAAGGCCGGCAGACGGCATACAACAACCTGAAGAAACATAATGTAGATGCCCTGGTGGTGATCGGTGGAGACGGATCCTTCGCCGGAGCCAGAGAATTTGGCGACGAGTTCAACATTCCCGTAGTGGGCATTCCCGGGACCATCGACAACGACTTGTATGGCACGGACTATACCATTGGTTACGATACGGCCCTGAATACGGTCGTAGAAGCCGTAGACAAAATCCGCGATACAGCCACGGCTCACAGTCGCCTTTTCTTCATCGAAGTGATGGGTCGCGATGCCGGGTTCCTGGCCCTTAGAGGCGGTATCGCCTCGGGTGCTGAAGCCATCCTGGTGCCGGAAGTAAAAACCGACATCAACCAGCTGGAGGATTTTCTGAAGAATGGCTTCAACAATAAGAAGTCGAGCAGCATTGTGCTGGTAGCCGAAGGGGAAGAAGCCGGAGGAGCCTTTACCATTGCCCAGAAGGTAGGTAAAGATTACCCCGAATACGATGTACGGGTCACCATCCTGGGCCACATACAAAGAGGCGGCTCCCCCTCTGCCTTCGACCGGGTAGTAGCCAGCCGCATGGGGGTATCGGCCGTTGAGGCCTTATTGGATAACTCCAGTAAAATAATGATTGGTATCGTGAATAACGAAATAGTCCGCGTTCCTTTTACCAAGGTCTTCAAACACCTCAAAGAGTTAAACCCCAGATTGTTGGATCTGATAAAAATCCTCTCTATTTAATTACATCCTTCAAAGCATCACGAAGTGTGGGAGAACCAATCTCCTGCAGTTCGTAATGCACACGGGTATGAGGAAGCTTTATCTTCACCACCCGGCTTAAGTCAATAGGGGTCCCGATTATCACCGAATCACAGGGTGTTCTCTCGATGGTCTTTTGCAGATCATGAATCTGTTCGGGGCCATACCCCATGGCGGGCAACAGAGCCCCAATATTGGGATATTTTTGGTAGGTGTCGGCAATTTTACCCACAGCAAAAGCACGGGGATCAATTATCTCTGCCGCCCCATATTTCATAGCGGCCACCGTTCCCGCGCCGATCTTCATCTCACCATGAGTCAGCGTTGGCCCATCTTCAATAACCAGTACCCGCTTGCCCCGAATCACTTCGGGGTTATCCACACGAATGGGTGATGCGGCGTCGACAATCATGGCACCCGGATTAACCTTTAGAATATTTTGCCTTAACAACTCCACATCCGCGTAGTCGGCGCTGTCGATCTTATTGATGACCACCACCCGGGCCATACGCAAATTCACCTCCCCGGGATAATAGCTTAACTCATGTCCCACCCGGTGGGGATCGGTGACCGTAATCATCAGGTTGGGCCGGTAAAAGGGAAAATCATTATTTCCGCCGTCCCAAACGATCACATCACAACCATTGGGATCGTTCTCTGCCTCGTGCAGGATGGCTTCATAATCGACCCCTGCATAAATCACGTTACCTCTCACCACATGGGGTTCATACTCCTCCATCTCTTCGATGGTGCATTCATGACGGGCAAGATCGTCGAGGGTGGCAAAGCGTTGAACCTTTTGTTTTTCCAAAACCCCATAGGGCATGGGATGTCTGATGGCCACCACCTTAAGCCCCTGCTCCATCAAAAGCTCAATTACTTTGCGTGAGGTCTGGCTCTTGCCACAACCCGTGCGGGTGGCACAAACTGCGATGAGTGGCTTATGACTGGGTATCATGGTGGCATCCGGCCCCAACAGCATAAAACTGGCACCTGCAGCATTTACAAGGGTCGAAATCCCCATCACCTTAGCGTAAGGAAGATCGCTGTAAGAAAAAACGCAGACATCCACCCCCAATTTTTTTATGAGTGCGGGAAGTTCCCCTTCAGAATAGATGGGAATCCCTTCGGGATAGAGGGAGCCGGCCAGAGAAGCCGGATACAACCGACCATCGATATCAGGAATCTGGGAGGCCGTAAAAGCCACCACCTGATAATCCGCATTGTGGCGAAAAAACGTATTGAAATTGTGAAAGTCGCGGCCCGCAGCACCAATAATAATGGCTCGTTTCATAAGTTGGCATTTTGGAGGTAATACATTTCCTAATCAAGATACCAATTACCATTCAAAGAATGAATGACTTATGACATACTTTTCTGCGAAATAACGCCATCCGGGCGGGGAGCCCTCCTAATTTTAATACCTTTGTAACCAAATAAATCGGGACCAGCCGTTTTGGACCGGAGAGAGGAGTGTATTGTGAATTATCTGGCACATCTATTTTTATCGGGCGATGAACCGGGGGTAAAGGTGGGCAATTTTATAGGCGACCATGTTAAGGGACAACAATTCAAACGTTTCCCGCACCCCATCCAAACGGGAATCATTTTGCACCGACACATCGACACCTTCACCGACCTGCACCCTACCTTTCGCGAGAGTACTGCCCTTTTCCGGGAAGGTTATGGAAGGTATGCAGGTGTAGTTGGAGATATTGTTTACGACCATCTTCTGGCTGTCAACTGGGATAAGTATGCCCATGGGGAGCTGCATGCTTTCGTGAGCGAGGCGCACCGGACGTTGATACGTCATTACTTTAGCCTGCCCTGGCGCGTCAAGCAGTTTCTGCCATTTTTAATAAACAGCCGACGTCTGGAAACCTACCAGTATTCGGAGGGCATTGAAAAAACACTGGCCATCATGGCGGCTAACTCCTCGCTTCCCAACCAATCGCGGTGGGCCATTAAACAGGTTGAACGCCATTACGACGAACTCGAGCAACAGTTCAACTCCTTTTTTCCGGAAATGGAACAATCGGCCCAAAAGTTCCTGGAACAACAATTAGCTCCAACGTGCCCTGATCATCCGGTCCCTTCCCGATAAATCAGGCCTCAAGACCACATCCCGGAAACCCTCTCCCTCGAGCAATTCCACCACTTCGGGTCCAAAGGCCTGGTTAATCTCAAAAAACAACAGGCCTCCCGGCTCTAATGCCTGCGTGGCAAAGCGGGCAATAACCCGATAAAACAACAAGGCATCGTTGTCGGGCACAAACAAGGCCGTGGAAGGCTCATACGCCAGCACATTTTTATCCATCTGCCCCTTCTCCAGGAGCCGAACATAGGGTGGATTACTCACAATAATCCGGAACTGCACCGGTGCATTCCCTTCCAGGGAAAGAATATCCTGTTGCTCAAAGTGTACCTCCACCTGGTTGAGCCTGGCGTTTTGGTTAGCGGTCTCCAGCGCAGTGGTGGAAATATCCCACCCCCAGACATTTGCCTCGGGCCATGTCTTCTTAATGGCAATGGCGATACATCCACTCCCGGTGCCCACATCCAGAATCCTCCTCCCGGGCTTATCAGGCTCCTCCAGCACCCACTGCACCAACTCTTCGGTCTCCGGGCGGGGAACCAATACGGAGGGGTTCACGCCAAAAGGCAAACCAAAAAATTCGGTCTTCCCCAAAACATATTGAATAGGTTCGTGGTTTTTAAGTCTTTCGAGGGCTTTTTCCACGAATAAGTGCTCGGAATGGGTTATTTTTGTGTGACCCTGAAGCACCAAATCGGTTTTGGAATAGGCACGAAGATGCTCCATCAGCAGCCAGGCATACTGGTAGCCCTCCTCTGGAGACGTGATCTCCAGGAGTTCCTTGCGAATCCGTTGCACAATATCCTTAACCGTTGGTTGCTCCTTCATAGCCATAATTTTGGGTAAAAATAGAAACATGACAGCAGAAAGCCAACACAAAAGATATTTACAACGTTGCCTCGACCTGGCGCGCATGGGCGAAGGGCTTACCTTTCCCAACCCCATGGTGGGAGCTGTAATTGTTCACAACCAACAAATAATTGGCGAAGGGTACCACCGTAAGGCGGGGGGCCCTCACGCCGAAGTAAATGCCATCGCCTCGGTGAAGGACCCTGCCCTGCTGCCCCACTCCACGCTTTATGTGAACCTGGAGCCTTGTGCTCATTATGGCAAAACCCCGCCCTGCTCTTTACTCATCCGCCAAAAAAAGATCCCGCGCGTAGTGATTGGCTGTACCGACACCTTTTCGAAGGTTGCCGGCCGGGGAATCGAGATGTTACGATCGGCGGGGGTGGATGTCATCGTTGGCGTGCTGGAAAAGGAGAGCCGCGAACTGAATCGTCGTTTCTTCACCTTTCACGAACAAAAGCGACCCTACATACTTCTGAAATGGGCCCAGACCCGCGACGGCTTCCTCGACCTGGACCGCACGGTGGAGGAGGAAACCCGGCCCACGTGGATCACCGATGAATGGGCACGCCGCATCGTTCACAAATGGCGAAGTATAGAGCCATCCATCCTGGTGGGAACCCTCACCGCTCTCAAAGATAACCCCTCCCTTACCGTCCGTGACTGGGCAGGTCCTCATCCTCTCAGGCTGGTCCTCGACCGGTTTGGGAAACTCCCTCCCACCCTCTCTCTCTTCAACGGAAAAGTACCGACCCTGGTCTTCTCTGAAAAAGGCTCTCAGCCCAAAGAGCTGGTAGAAACCATTTTCATGGATCCCCAGGAAAATCCATTGATCGCGGTTTTAAACGAATTGTATAAACGCGATATTCAATCGGTTATGGTCGAAGGCGGAGGCCTCCTGCTTGGTGCATTTATTGAAGCCGGCTTGTGGGACGAGGCCCGCGTATTTGTAGGTGAAAAATGGTTTACCGCCGGCGTAAAGGCCCCTGTGATAAAAAGGGTTCCTCAAAGAGAAGAGATCTTTGGAAATAACCGGTTGTTCGTATATCGCAACAATTAATTATCTTAGACACTCAATAAACCCTCTTTTTCAAATTATTGAATGCCGCTCGCGCTAAAAATAAATGGAACCACTGAAAGACATCCTCAGTAACCTTTGGCCGCTACTTATTGTCGCCTACGCCATTAGTATCCTGGTGGTCGTGATTTTGATCGTGCTCGAAAACCGCAGTCCCCTTAAAACCATTTCCTGGGCACTTGTTTTGCTCCTATTGCCGGGACTGGGATTCCTATTGTATATCTTTTTCGGACAGAACTTTAGAAAGGAAAAGATAATCGCCCGTAAAGGGCTTCAAAACAACGACAAACTATCTTATCTGGCGCATGCCCAGGTAACCAAACTCAGCGAAGGCAGGCTTTTTGAAGAAACCGCGGTCAAAAAGGCGCCCAACCTGGTGCGATTACTTCTAAACAATAGCAGTGCCGTGGTAACCATTGGCAATCGGTTGAAACTTTACCATAATGGAGACGCCAAGTTTACAGCCCTTATTCGCGAGTTAAGAAAAGCCAGGCACTTCATCCATATGGAGTACTACATCTTCGAGGAAGACAAGATAGGCAATGAGATAAAAAGTATCCTAAAGGAAAAAGCCGCCGAAGGGGTGGCGGTGCGTCTGATTGTAGATGATGTGGGCAGCTGGGAACTGAAACAATCGTTTTTCGATGAGATGTGGGCCGCAGGCATTGAGGCCTACTCCTTTCTTCAGGTAAGATTTCCACTGTTGACCAGTAAGGTGAATTACCGTAACCACCGTAAAATTGTGGTGATAGACGGGTTAACGGGCTTCTTGGGGGGCATTAACATTGCCGATCGTTACCGCGATGGAAGTGCCTCCTCGTATGGCATCTGGCGCGACACACACATGATGATCCGGGGAGACGCCATTAACTCCCTGCAATCGGTATTCCTTACCGATTGGTACTTTGTAAGTCAAACCGAGCTCACCGACCCCCGTTATTTCCCTTCTCATAAGCCCCTGGGGGACCAGGTGATTCAGATTGTTTCCAGCGGTCCGGACTCCGACTGGGCAGGCATTATGATGGGCATCTTCAAAGCCATCGTCTCGGCGACCGATTACGTCTACATCGAAACCCCTTATTTCATGCCCAGCGAGAGTGTTTTACTGGCGCTAAAAATAGCCGCGCTGGGTGGCGTGGATGTACGGATTCTGATTCCCGAAAAGAGTGATGCCGTGATCCCCCACCTCTGTTCCAAATCGTATATTCGTGAAATGTTGGAAGCCGGCGTTCAGTTCTATTTCTACCGGAAAGGATTCCTGCACTCCAAAACCATTGTGGTAGACGATGTGTTAAGCATTATTGGCTCAGCCAACATGGATTTCAGGAGCTTTGAACAAAATTTTGAGACGACTGCCTTCATTTACGATGCCAGGACAGCCACCGACATGCGGAAAACCTTCCTCCAGGACCAGGGCCACAGCAACATTATTTTGCTGCCCGAATGGTTGGATCGGCCGCACTATGAAAAAGCCAAGGAGTCTTTTGCCCGGCTTTTCAGCCCCCTTCTTTAACCAGCTTATCAAACTTTTCTTCTGTAATATTCCCGCCGGAGAGGATGATTCCCACCCGCTTACCTCTGAAAAAGGCCTTATGCTCAATTAAAGCTGCCAGTGGAACCGCCGATGAGGGTTCGACCATTAATCCGGTCTTTTTGCGCAACAGCCCCATGGCCGCCCGGGTAGAAAGCTCGGAGGCGGTGTAAATATCATCGACCAACCGACGGATGATCTCAAAATTTAGTTGCCCCAGGGAAGTCAATAGCCCATCGGCAATGGTATCCGGATTATCGGATGGTATAATTCGCCCCGCCTTAAAAGAACGGCACGCATCATCTGCATTGACCGGCTCTCCGGCAATCACCAGGGTGGAGGGAGAGAGGTGTTTCACGGCGATGGCTGTTCCACTGAGAAGGCCTCCACCTCCTACGGGAGCCATTACCACATCAAAGGGGCCTGCCTCTTCGAGCAGTTCAACCGCTGCGGTACCCTGCCCACAAACCACATCGAAGTAGTCGTAGGGCGGAATAAAGGTGGCTCCGGTTTTCGCCACCACCTCAGCAAGGGTGGTTTCCCGCGCCTCCAGGGTAGGTTTACAGAAGGTTATTTCACCCCCATACGATCGCACCCGCTCAACTTTAACCAGCGGCGCATTATCAGGCATCACAATGAAGGCCGGAATGCCTCGTTTCTTTGCGGCCAGGGCCAGAGCCGAGGCATGGTTTCCCGAAGAGTGCGTGGCAACCCCCCGCAAAGCCTCCTCTTGCGTCAATCGCTGAACGGCATTGGTCGCCCCCCGGTACTTGAAGGCCCCGGCTTCCTGACGGTTCTCACACTTAAAAACAAGCTGAGCATCCAGCAGGGCATCCAGTTCCTCACTCCTAACAACCGGCGTATGTTTAATAAAGGGAGCAATGCGCTTTTGGGCATCCAAAATATCAGCAAATCCCGGAATCGGAAGAGTATTATGAACCATGATTTTCTTAAAAAAATTGCGGGTTTAAATGCGTTTAGTCAGTGAGGGTTTCACTTTAAGTGAAGCCCTCACTAAACGCATTTAAACCCGCATTGGTGTTTTTAAAAAATAGAGAAGGCCACCGTTAAACCAGCCATCACAACCGAGACCATTGTCATCAGTTTAATCAGGATATTCAATGACGGACCAGAGGTGTCTTTGAAAGGATCCCCAACGGTATCCCCAACCACACCAGCTTTATGGGCTTCACTTCCCTTTCCGCCATGGTTCCCTTTCTCAATATATTTCTTGGCATTATCCCAGGCGCCTCCGGAATTGTTGAGCATACAAGCCAGGGTAAACCCGGTGGTTAAACCGCCTGCCAGGAGACCAATCACCCCCGATACGCCAAAAACCAATCCCACCACTACCGGAACAATAATGGCCAGCAGAGAAGGGACAATCATTTCGCGCTGGGCGCCTTTAGTGGAGATGGCAACACAACGTGCATAGTCGGGTTTGGCTTTCCACTCCATGATACCCGGAATCTCTTTGAACTGACGGCGAACTTCATCCACCATTTTACCAGCAGCCCGTCCGACAGCCTTCATGGTCATAGAACAAAACACAAAAGCCATCATGGCGCCAATAAACAATCCACTCAGCACCATGGGGTTAAACAGGCTAAGGTCGTATGCCGAGGAGAAATCACGGATGGTCGCAGTGGAAAGCTCCACCGCTTTCTGACCTTCGGCCACCATGGGTTTATCGCTGTAATAGAACACATAATCACCAATCACCTGAACCCCTTCGGCGGTTCCCCGGGCCAGCTTACTCAACCACAACCGCACCTCTTCCATATAGGCGGCCAATAAAGCCATGGCGGTGAGAGCAGCCGATCCGATGGCAAACCCTTTACCGGTAGCCGCGGTGGTATTACCTAACATATCCAGTGCATCGGTACGTTCCCTCACTTCAGCAGGCAACCCCGACATCTCAGCATTTCCTCCTGCATTGTCGGCGATTGGTCCAAAAGCATCGGTAGCCAGGGTGATCCCCAGCGTAGAAAGCATTCCTACGGCAGCAAACCCAATGCCATATACGCCCATCCCAAAATTGGTGAATCCACCGGCAAAACCAAAGGCCCCAACGATACCACCAACAATAGTAACAACAGGAATCCAGGTGGAGAACATCCCCACGGCAATTCCATCAATAATGGTCGTGGCAGGACCTTGCAAAGCCTGCCGTGCGATCCCCTGGGTAGGTTTATATTCATCAGATGTAAAGTACTCGGTTCCCTGCCCGATGATTACTCCGGCAACCAGTCCGGCTACCACCGACCCAAAGATACCCCAGCTGATCCATCCGGCCCAAACCATGCCGGCCATGGCCAGCAGAATTAAGAATGAACTGCCACCAGTACCTATAAGCAGGGAGTTGAGCAGATTCTTTTGAGTGGCCGATTCCTGAGTCCGAACCATAAAGATCCCAACAATTGAGAGCAGAATTCCAACGGCGGCTACAATCATGGGAGCCAACACGTATTGCATTTGAAGCTCCACCCCTATGGCAGGCAGGGAAGCCCCCAGAGCCGCGGTGGCAAGAATGGAACCACAATAAGATTCATACAGGTCGGCACCCATCCCGGCTACGTCCCCAACGTTGTCGCCAACATTATCGGCGATGGTGGCAGGATTACGGGGATCATCTTCAGGGATTCCGGCTTCTACCTTACCAACCAGGTCAGCCCCCACATCGGCGGCTTTGGTGAAGATTCCACCCCCTACACGGGCAAAAAGAGCCTGGGTAGAGGCACCCATCCCGAAGGTAAGCATAGTGACCGTGATCTCGATCATCTTCTCATGATCGCTGATACCCGGATGCACAAAAGTAAGACCCAGGAAGTCCAGGCCGGAAGCCATATGCTCAGGGGTGAAAATGACTTCATTTAAAAACCAAAACCACATGGCAATATCTAAAAGGCCAAAGCCAACCACAATCAAGCCCATGACGGCCCCGCTTCGGAAAGCAATTTTCAGCCCCTGGTTCAGAGACTGAGAAGCCCCTTGAGCCGTACGGGCGGATGCAAAAGTGGCTGTTTTCATGCCCAGAAAACCACAGAGGCCTGAGAAAAATCCACCGGTTAAAAACGCCAACGGAACAAATGGGTTTTGAACACCCAGATAGGCCAACATCGCCAACAACACCACCAATACCAGGAAAACGAGTGCTACCACCCGGTATTGACTGCTCAAATAAGCCATTGCCCCTTCCCTTACGTGGCGGGCAATCTCCTTCATGGTATCATTACCTTCCGACTTTTTCATCAATTGCTTAAAAAAGAGCCAGGCAAACAGTAAGGCAATAAGTGAGGAAACCGGCACAAGCCAGAAAATTGGATTGATCATACTCTGAAAAATTTAGGTTAAATATTAAGTGTCTGATTAATAATTCGATTGCTCAAAGACTGTCGATATGATTATTTTTGGCCATAATATGCAAAAAATCGAAAGCAAGATACGGAATTAATGACCTAATTAATTTAGAATGGTTATAAATTTTTAACGTTTTACCCTCATAAGCCCCCATTTAAACTGACTTTACGGAAACCAGCGAGAAAAGAGAGATCATGTAAGAAAATAATTGGAGAGCGCAAAAAAGCAGAAAGCCACCAAAGCCCATGGCCAAAACGAATCACTTCGGCCAAAGAGGAGCATAAAAAAAGCCTCCCGAAAAAAAACTCCCGGGAGGCCTCTTGCCCTATTGAATAGATCGACCCTGAGGCCGCTCATCATGATTAACTTCTAATTACTCGGAAACAAACTGTTCCAGAAACCGCACATCGTTTTCGAAAAAGAGACGAATATCGTTAATTTGGTATTTGAGCATGGCAATTCGCTCGATACCCATGCCAAAAGCAAAGCCGGTGTATTTGTCGGCGTCGATATTACAATTGGTGAGCACCTGAGGGTCTACCATTCCGCATCCCAGGATCTCTACCCAACCGGTATGTTTACATATATTACAGCCAGCACCGCCACAAAGGGTACAAGAGATATCCATCTCGGCCGATGGCTCGGTAAAGGGAAAATAGGAAGGACGTAAACGGATCCGGGTCTCCTGACCAAACATCTCCTTGGCAAAATAGAGCAGTGTCTGCCTAAGATCGGCAAAAGAGACATTCTCATCAATGTAGAGACCCTCTACCTGATGAAAGATGCAATGCGCACGTGCAGAGATGGCTTCATTACGAAACACACGACCGGGGAAAATGGAACGAATGGGCGGTTTTTGATGCTCCATCACCCTAATCTGAACAGAGGAAGTATGCGTCCGCAACAGGATGTCGGGGTCGGTGGAGATAAAAAAGGTGTCTTGCATATCCCTGGCAGGATGTTCGGGCGGGAAGTTGAGGGCCTCAAAAACGTGCCAGTCATCCTCTATCTCAGGACCTTCGGCCACCGTAAAACCCAGCCGGGCAAAGATATTCACAATCTGGTTGCGTACAAGTGAGAGAGGATGGCGACTGCCCAGAGGGATAGAAGTGCCAGGAAGCGTAAGATCGGTGGCACCTGAAGTAATCCGGGTATCCTCAAATTTATTCTTCAAATCAGCAATAACCTCCCGGCTCAGGTTTTTAAGTTGATTGAGCCCCATGCCCACGGCCTTTTTCTGCTCGTTGGGCACATCTTTAAATTCATCAAACAGCTTAGAAACCATCCCCTTTTTACTGAGGTATTTAATACGAAGCTGTTCGGCTTCTTCGGCTGAGGAGGCAGATAGCTTTTTCACCTCTTCCAACAAATCTTTGATCTTGTCAAGCATTGAATTCTGTTTTGGAAACAAATTGAATCACAAAAGTAACAAATTTATTACTTCTTGATAATCTCGATGGTTTTCAACCGGATGTCTTTCACCGGCCGGTCGATGGAATAGGTTTCTACGGCGGCGATACGATCGACCACATCCATCCCACTCACCACTTCCCCAAACACGGTATAATCCCCGTCGAGGTAAGGGGCTCCACCTACAGTGGTGTAAATTTCACGTTGTGTGGGCGTGAATCTGAACCCTTTGTCTTTCTCAATATCATCCAACTCCTGATTGGAAAATAACCTGCCCGAGATGATAAAGAACTGTGAGCCATCCGAACGATTTTTGGGATTCCGGTCGGCAGGCAGCTTGGAAGCCGCCACAGCCCCACGCTTATGAAAGAGCGAAGGAATTATCCGGGTAGGCAAATCGTAGCCCGGCCCCTGCCACCCCACAATATCATCCCTTCCGGCAAACTTGGAATCGGCGGCACCCGTTTGGATAAGGAAGTCTTTAAGCACCCTATGCACCAGCAGACTGTCATAAAATCCATCGCTCACGAGTTTAATGAAGTTATCCCGATATTGGGGGGTTTGATCGTACAAACGGACAACGATGTTACCCCGGTCGGTAACCAGGCGGAAGCCCGCAATTTTTTTATGGGAGAGATAGACTTTATTACTTTTGGTTCGCAGGTCGTAAATCGACCGGCTTTGCCGGGTCTGCTTCAACATAAGGGAGGCAATCCATTTCTTACCAAGCACCACTTTTCGAAGGGTATCGCCAACCATACGTTTCTGCACAATTCCCTGCAAGTCGTGGTTAAGCCCAAAGGCCGGCTTGCCCTCTTCCATTTCGTGGGCTACAGGCCAAAAACTCAATGAATCCATATTCTGAAGCGGCCCGGCCGGTGATTTTTTGACGTAAAGCTTGCGTGAAGCCCGAAAGAGAGTATAAACCGAATCCGGGGAACCCGCCTGCCCTTTACTGCTTAGGTAATTTGGATTATGGCGACGCACCTTTAAAAGTAAGAGGTTCAGGTTATGATCGTAGGCCGTATAGCCTATTACGTCGTGAAATTCCTGTGCGCCCGGCGCGGCTATGCGTGCTTTAAATGCCCCCTTTAACCACTCCAGGTTGGTCACCACCAGGTCGGCAGCGACAAAAAAGCCAAACCCTTTTTCCAAAGGACGGTTGTAATGATCAAAGGCATGTATCTCGACCATGCCCTTAATGTTTTCCTGATAAGAGCCTTTGGGTAAGGCTTCTGCCTCGGTTCGCTGCCGGCCGGAGCCACCGCTACAACCAGTAAAGGAACAAACGGTTATAACCATTATCAGCAGAGTGCATCCCAATGGGGTTGTTCGCCTTAGACTCATCAGTAGACCTCCTCTACTTTTATCTCCACATTTTTGGTCGGCCGGTCATTCTTATCTGTGGGAAGGGCAGCTATCCGGTCGATCACCTCCAGGCCTTCCACCACTTCGCCAAATACCGTATAATCGCCATCCAGCAACGGCAGCCCGCCAACGGTTGTATAGGCCTTTCTTTGAGCTTCGGAGAATTCCAGCCGATCGGCCAGATTGTAGTCGAAGTTAATCTTGTCTTTGATTTCTCTCAGCAAGGCATTAAAAGCAGCGGGATCTTCCGTTTTCAGTCGTGCCAGCTCCTGCTTGTGGGGAACGTAATGTTGTTGCTTTAGCCTGGCCAGGATGGGGTTATTGTGGTTTTTCTCCAGAATATCGAGCTCTTTATGGGTCCACACCTTGCCCTGAACGATATAAAACTGAGAGACATCCGACATCTTAAAAACATTGATGTTTTCGGGTTGCCGCGGGGCGCAGAGAGCTCCCTTTTTATGAAACAGAGCCTTTGAAAACTCCGAGTCAATATTTTTGGCAGCACTCCCATAACCGATGTGTTTTCCCGGAGGGGCATTACGTGAGTCGGATGATCCTCCCTGAATCACAAAGTTTTTGATGACCCGATAAAACAGGGTCCCATCAAAGTGCTGCTCAGCCACCAGTTTGAGAAACTCTTTTCGATGCTCCGGAGTCTCATTATAGAGTTTCACTTTCATGTTACCAAGGTTGGTTTTGATGCGCACATAATAGTCGTAATTCTGTGCCTGCAGGGAAACGGAAACACCCCCCAAAAACATCCACACCAAAACCAACTTTGTGAAAATCGATCGCATACGGTTATCTTATTGTAGCCTTATCAGTAAGGAAAGGGTATTAACTGATAAGGAATTCAACAAATAATTCTCCCTGATAAGAGGGCAATGCGCGCCCCCCTATGCTATTCATTACTCTTCGATAATCTCCATAGACATGGTTACATTTTGCACAGGCCGGTCGTAGGGGTCGGTTGCCACGGCGGCAATTTTATCGATCACATCCATTCCTTCTTCCACCTCCCCGAACACGGTATAACTCTTATCGAGAAAGGGAACCCCTCCCAGTGTGGTATAACCCTCACGCACAGGGGTAGGCATGGAAGCCAGGTCCTCCTCGGCCAAACTATTTTGGGCCTTCTCCCTGATCTCTGCAATCAAGGCTTGAAACCCTTCCTGATCCCCTCTGGTTTGCATCTGCATTAAAGAGTCCTGATAGGGGGTAATCAGTTCAAACATCTTACCTTGTAAAGCCCGGTCGGCCAGGGTTACTTCCATTGAATCGAGTCCTTCAGGGGAATAGGTTTTGCCCTGCACAATATAAAACTGGGATCCGGACGAACGTTTCTCGGGATTCACCTGATCGCCCTGGCGAGCGGCCGCCAACACCCCTTTCTTATGGAAAAACTGAGGGTAAACAATTTCGGCCGGCAAGGTATATCCGGGTCCTCCATTACCCAACTGCTTGCCTTCGGGAGCCTGACGTGAATCCGGATCGCCGCCCTGAATCATAAAGCCCTCTATCACCCTGTGAAACAACAAACTATCGTAAAAAGACTCCTCTACCAACTTAATAAAATTATCCCGGTGTTGGGGCGTTTCATTGTACAAGCGCACCTTCATATTACCATAAGGGGTCTTAATCAACACCTTTTTTTCTGAAGTATGACAACAAACCAGCGTCATAGAGATACCAAGAAGAAGTGAAAAAACCAGAGCCTTCTTTACTAAAGATAACCTTTTTGAAATCATGTGAATCAGTTAAATTTGAAACTATTGGAATTGTGTTATTGAAGTCGTTCGTGAAAATACTCAAAAGCGGCCCTTTTAAAAAGATCATTGGAAAAAGAGGGTGAAAGTCCACGAACGCTTTTTAACTCTTCAAACTGCGGCCATCCCTCCATATCGGGCTCAACCTGTTTTAAATAGCCCTTTTGTGATAAAAGAGTGCATTTAGCCAGGTTTATCAGATCCATCTTTTCTTCTCTCGAATAGGCGATCATCCCCTGACCGCGTTCATGAATACCGATCAAAAACAGCATAAAATCAAAATCGGCGGTCACCCCAAAGCGCTTACTCACTTCCAGCACCATTAAGTCCCAATTCTCCTCGCTATACGTCATAATCTCATTCTCCTACCTCTTCAAGGGCCTCCGAAACATTGATAACATAGTCGGCCAGTTTTTCGCATTCCGAAAAAAGATCGTTAAAAAAGATGCCCACCTCATAGGAATAAACGTTGTTGGTCAGGTTATCCATATGCTCGGCTTTCAACTGGTTACGGTAAGTGTTAATCTGGTCCTCCACCAAACGGGCCTTTTTTAGGGAAACCACCAACTCATCTTTCTGAAGGTTCTCGCGCATGATCGAAAGAGACTCTTCCACCAGATTAAATATGAGCTCCAGTTTTTCTTTGGCCTCAGTATTAAACTTAATTCTTTTTTCCCGCATCCGGTTTACAGAACGGGCAAGATTATAGTTGCTGTCGCCTATACTTTCCAGGTCACCGGACAATTTTAACATCGACCGAATACGCCGACGGCCCAATTCACTTAATTTATTTTGCGAGACCTGGCTCAGATAGTTGGTAATCTCAACCTCCACCTTGTCACATATCCCCTCATATTTGAGAACCTTTGAGTATAACTTATTAAATTTGCTATCACTTTCCTCATCGATCATTCTCCTAAAAAAGCCAAACATCTTGGTGGTGTGCTTGGCAAAAAACTGAATCTCTTTCTTGCCCTGAAGAATAGAAAGTTCGGAGGTGGAGAGCATGCCGGCGGTAATATATTTCAATCGGAACTCCTCATCCAGATCTTTATCCCGCTGAGGAACCAGTCGTTCGGCCGCCGTTTTTATAAAGGGGGTAAACCAAACAAAAAGTAACACATTAAGCACATTAAAACTGGTATGAAACAGAGCCAATGCGGTAGGAATAGCGGCCGGTGACTCAGAGGGGGAAATACCCCCCCGTTGGGTTACCCAGCTATCGATCCAACCGGTAAACCGGTTAAAAAACAACAACATCCAAAACACGCCCACCACATTAAATATGAGGTGCACCCGTGCCGCCCGTTTAGCACTTAAATTACCAACCGCCGCCGCAATATTGGCAGTGATGGTGGTTCCAATATTCTCGCCCAGAACCATGGCAGCCGCCTGGCTAAACTCGATCCATCCCTGGCTGCACATCACAAAGGTAAGCGCCATGGTGGCCGAAGAGGATTGAATCACCACCGTGAGAAGAGTCCCAATAGCTAAAAATAAGAGCGTTGTAAAAAAGCCATTATCGGTATAATTCTTCAGAAAACTCAGCAACTCAGGATTGTTGTTGATATCCGGAACCGAATCCTTTATGTACTCCAGACCCAAAAACAGAAGCGCAAAGCCAATTAAAAACTCACCCCACGACCGACGGTTACCCGATTTTGAGAAGATAAAGGGAAGTCCCACTCCAATAAGAGGCAGTGCGTAGGCACTGATTTTGACCTTAAATCCAAAAAGGGTTATGATCCAGCCGGTAACGGTAGTCCCGATATTGGCCCCCATAATCACCCCGATAGATTCTTTAAGAGTGATAAGCCCGGCATTTACAAAACTGACGATCATAACTGTAGTGGCCGATGAAGATTGAACCACCGAGGTGACTAAAAACCCTGTTAAAATCCCCAGAAATCGATTGGAAGTCATTGCCGACAAGATGGCCCTCATCTTATTGCCCGCCACCTTTTGGAGGGCCTCACTCATCATTTTCATTCCGTAAAGGAACATTCCGAGAGAGCCAACCAGAGAAAGAAAATCTAGAAATGAATAATCCATTGTATGCTTTATTGTAAGAACCTATAAATCAACCGGATTAACCTAAGTAATCCAAAGTGCACACAAAACTATTAAAAATGGCGATGATTCCTTTTAAATAGTGGTTTTTTCACTCACTAATTTTAACAAGGAATGCCTCCCTCTTTTTTATATTTACAGTTGCTAATACTACTAAAAAAATGGGTCTTAAGCAATTATAAGCATCGTATTTAGTTGTTTAAACTATCTCTAAACTAGATCCATTTTACCCTTAAGGCCCACCTGAAATTGCCTTTTAAAAGATCACACTTCGGTAATCTCCGAAAATACAGCGGGTTCCCGTTAGGTTTGTTTCACCTTTTTTTTGGAAAACATAACTTTTTTAATTCCACTTACCCATAGTTTTTTACTAGTTTTGCGCCCACTAAATTTGAGGTCGCATTAATCTTCCAAAAAAACCGCCGCTTCGGGAAAAATGAAGATTTAACAGGCTCACCCCCAATTTAACCACGTCCAAACCAGTTATTACATGTTGTTCGTTGCCTTTTAGGCAGTGCTTTGCTATCATTTGTTTCATTTTATCAATTGATATTTTGGGACCAATGATGTTACAATCATGGCCTAATCAACAAAAAAAATTAAATCTTTTCTGTCATTATGGAACCTCTTTTTTTACCAAAACTTTTCACCACCTTAAAAAATGGTTATTCCAAAGAGCAATTTTTGAGTGATGTAATGGCCGGTGCCATCGTAGGGGTAGTGGCCTTACCACTGGCCATCGCCTTTGCAATTGCTTCGGATGTAGGCCCTGAAAAGGGTCTCATCACGGCTGTCGTTGCCGGAATTATGATCTCCGTTTTGGGGGGGAGCAGGGTCCAAATTGGGGGGCCCACAGGTGCTTTTGTGATAATTGTGGCGGGCATTATTGCCAGCTATGGCATCGAAGGCCTCATCATATCCACCATGATGGCAGGGGTAATAATGCTAGGTTTTGGGCTCTTAAGGCTCGGATCGGTCATCCGTTTTGTTCCTTACCCGCTTACTGTTGGCTTTACCAGTGGAATCGCAATTCTGATTTTCATGACCCAGATAAGGGATTTTTTTGGTTTAGATATCGGTAGTTTGCCAGCCGATTTTGTTGGAAAAACAGTGGCTTTGAGCAAAGGCTTCGGCACTGTAAACTGGCAGGCACTGATGGTGGGCGGTATCAGCCTGCTGATCACCCTGCTTTGGGGGAAATTTAAAACCCGGGTGCCCGGATCGCTCATTGCCCTGATTGTGAGCGTCATCCTTGCTCAGGGGTTTGGCCTTAACGTCGAGACCATTGGCAGTCGTTTTGGGGAGATTCCCTCCTCTTTTCCTGCCCCTTCGTTTCCCGCCCTCAATCTCGACCTTTTGCTTAAATATATGGCCCCCGCCTTTACCATCGCTCTGCTGGGATCCATCGAATCATTGCTTTCGGCAGTTGTGGCCGACGGTATGATTGGAGGCCGCCACCGCTCCAACACCGAGCTAATAGCCCAGGGAATCGCCAATATTGCCAGCGGCCTCTTTGGCGGAATCCCCGCCACCGGAGCCATTGCCCGAACCGCCACCAATGTGAAAAACGGTGGTCGCACACCGGTGGCCGGCATCGTTCATGCCATCACCCTATTGCTGATCATGCTCTTTTTGGGCAAATGGGCCAAGCTAATACCACTCTCCTGCCTGGCAGGAATTCTGATGGTTGTGGCTTATAACATGAGTGAATATTCCTCGTTTTTTGGAATCCTCAAAGGATCGCGGTACGATATTCTGGTGCTGCTCTCCACCTTTTTCCTTACCGTACTGGTCGATCTTACCGTGGCCATTCAAATAGGCATGGTACTGGCAGCCTTCCTCTTCATGAAACGGATGTCGGATGTAGGTGAAGCCAAACCCCTGACCAGTTATCCGGAGAATGATATCGACGATGCCTCCATGATATCCCTTAAATTACCCGAAAATGTGAAGGTATTTGAGATTAGCGGACCCTTGTTTTTTGGAGTAGCCAACCGCTTCAACGATATCCTCAACAACATCAGCGACCACTCCACAGTCATTGTTATCCGGATGCGCAATGTCCCCATGATCGATGCTACGGGTATTCACAACCTCAGAACCCTCATCACCAAATTTCATCACCAAAAGAAAGCCGTCATTCTGTCGGGCGTTTCACCTTTGGTGCTGAAAGAATTGGAGCGCAACAAAATTGTTGAACTCACCGGTGCCAAAAATATCTACAATACATTCGAAGAAGCCCTTGAAAAAGCCAGAGTGCTTGCCGAAGAAACACACATCCGGCACCACAAGGCCGGGAACAGATAACCCGGATAATTAACCTTCGAAGTTTCCGTTGGTGAGGATGTCAGTTGACAGGCGCTTTATACCCCTTTCGAACGGGAAAAAGAGGCGGCAGCTCCCTATAAAAAGAGTGGGCTGCCGTTGAAAAGAAAGGGCACAGAGAAGATTGGCCACCAGGTTGGTTACTCAACCCTGTAATTATATAAATAGTTGTTGTCGCCCCCGGCAACCAGATTGAAGCGGTAAGCCGATGATTTTAAAAATCCTATGGAGAACCGGGTAGTCCCCTTCAATGGAAATCCCTTATAGATAGAGCCGTTGCTGTTGTATAGAAAGATGCTGTTGTCATCGTTGCTCACCACCCCTAATTTAAGATCCTCGGCCGAGAACTGATAAAAATCGGCATGCGGAATCATAGGCTTTGGAAAATTGATGGTCTCTTTTTTCTTAAGGTCAGCATCCAATATTTGCATCCACTCGCTGGTCATAAATACATATTTGGTTTTAGCTCCCGTGGTCACGCCAAAAAAGTGTTCTCCTGAGCAATCCACCGGATGGGTAACATTGGTGTGGCCCGAGGGCAGCGAAATCTTCGCCAGGGCGCCCTCATTGCTGGAGGTCACCAGAGCGGCGTTTTCCGAGTTAGGGTACTCGAGATAGAATAAACTCCCCGGATGCCGCACAAATTCTTTATCCGGCACCACCCGTTGATCGCCACGCCTGTCGAGCAAATAATTACGGTATTGATCACTAAAAACGATGTAATCCCTTCCGCTGGTGCGGAAAAATTGAACCGGCTGAGTTACCTTCCCTTCGGTTTGGGGCACATTCCATCCGGAAACCCGGCTTCCGGTTTTATCGAATAAATAAACCCGCCGGTCGTCTAAAGCCAAAAAAATGCGGTAATCCCGGTTACTGTCGTAGTCGTACACCGACAAACCATTGGTGGCTTCCGATGCCAATGGATAGGGATATTTGGCCACATGATTCCCATTGCGGTCCAACAGATAAAGCTTGTCTTTAGTATTAAAAAGATATTGCAGCTTATTATTGCGATAGAAATCTATCTGATAAATCTCGCTAATAATTGGGCCGTCGAGGGTTTTTTTCCACAACACCCGCCCCATATTATTAATCAGGTAAAGATGATGTGCCATGTCCTGCACCATAATCTCCTTCTCTCCCGAATAATGGTTGTCCACCAGCACGGGTTTCATCACCACGGACGAATCCAGGCGGCTTTGCCAAATCGTACGTGGCTCTTTATCACGGTGTGGGGCATGGCTTGCAAAGATGGTGGCATAGTTCAGATCACCGGCGGTAGAGAGTTGAAGACCCAATCCATAAAAGTTGCCCAACACTTTTTTCTGTGTCTCGGTGGGGTGAAAAATACCCTGGTCGAGAGAAGCCCCCAAAAAGGAGTTGATATGAGGAATCTCGGCAAACATGAACAGGTTTTCTTCGTAGGAGAAATTCTCTGTAAAAGAGGCGTAATAAGGATGATTGCTCAACGTTCGTTTCAGCACATTGTCGTACAAAAAGGCCTCGATGGATTCTCTACTGCCGGCAAAGACCAGATAATTCCTGTAAAAGGCAAAATAGTTCATGGGCAAATCCGGGAAAAAATGGCCCCACAACCCACTGCTCAGGGGGGAGGAGACTCCCCGGTAAATGGGAAAGCGGGTGGCTTCGTCTACCTGATAATAGGCCACAGGGGTGGTTTCAAAACCAGAATACTTCTGCATCTCACGCAAAACCGTCATGGTACGATCCTGCCCTTTGGTTCGAAACACCAGATAGCGTCCCTCCTTCTTTTCTGAGAGGTTACGATCGGTAAAAGTGAGGGCAAACTCCCCCTCGGTCAGCCCCAAAAAAGCGTCTAAATACGAGGCACCGGTGGCCTTTTCATATCCCTGGTTCAGGGTTTCAAATTTAGATGCATCGGGTAAGTGACTTAGATATTTTTTTACATTGCGCGTAAGGACCTCCCCGTTAGAGAAGTTGTAACTTAACAGAAAACGGGTATTGGAGGGCAACACCTCCAGCAACTGGGAGCGACGCACACCAACACCTTTAAATACAGAGACAAAGGATTCATTACTTCCTTCGTCTATCAGAAACCCGTTGAGCATCAAGCCATCGGTTTTCACGTCGAAATCGACCACTCCCCAGCGTGCAACATTTTTCCAGAATGGCAAAAGGGCTTGAGTCTCTGAATTAAAAAAGGGCATCAAAAACCCGGGCAGATTGGCGAAATTAATAAATACAGAGCCTTGTGCCTGTTGGCTGGTGGTTTTTTCGACCCGCATGAAAAGGGGCTCATCGGTAAGAGAGATCCCGGCCTGCTGCTGACGAATAACCGATTCGATCAGAAGAGGTGAACTGCTGACCGACAACACCCCTTCCTGAACCGAGGCAAACAAGTGGGCCGGCATCTGCTCCTGAGCCTTGATCTCGTAAATTTCAAACCCGGTATACTCTCTTTTTCCGGGATTCAGCTTGTCCATCCAGGAAGAAAGAGACCTCCAATGACTTTTATCGTTTATACAAAAGTGAGCCGTCCACTCAATCCGGTCTTTCCCCACCTTATGAAAGGAGAGATAAAACGGCTCATCGATCAGTGCCCTCCCGGGACTGTTCAAAAAAAACGAAGAAGAATCCAGATAGCCGATTAAGCCATAAAATTTTTTCAGCGACTCGAAGCTTAATAACTCGTCCTTAAATTCGACCTGCTGTTCCAATCGCTTAATCAATTTGGGGGCGTCGTTCACGCAAACCACCAGTGAAGCCTCAACCGGAACTGCCCGAAGGGTTTGCCCCGGTTCATATTTTTGGTGACGTTGCAAGCCCCAAATAACGAGTGCAATGATGATAACAAAAGCAACAATGGCGAGTCCGGTGAAATTTCGTTTTAGCATTTTATCTCTGTTTACCCTCTTTAATGTTAGCGAATTATAGCAATCTTTGTAAAAGCCGTCTGGGTGCCATCAGATGAGGAGAGAAGCACTATATAGATCCCGGATTTTACTTTTTCACCCCACAGATTTTTACCATTCCACAGGGCATTGCCACCCAGTGAAGTGGTTTCGTAAACCAGGTTACCTGCAGTATCGGTAATTTTCACATTGGTACGCTCCATTAATCCGGTGATGGTAATGGTTCCCGAATAGTCGCTGCGCACCGGATTAGGATAAGCGTGAACCTCCTGAAAAGCCTCTCCCCCCTTCACGGCCTCACCAATAAAACTCACCAAACCCATATCCGTAGCGACAAAAACCTCCCCACTCTCCTGATTGATATGCAGATGGTTTATCAAATCAGAAGGTAACGGGCTGTTACTGGTATTAAAGGTAGCGATGGTTTTGGTCCCATCCTCCGAAACGAGAAAGACGCCCGAATTTTGAGTGCCCACGTACTTCCGGTTGGCCCCATCCACGGCAATGGCAGTTATTCTCTTATTTTCGAGCAGATAATCGGCCAACCCGCTGCCATCATCCCTGGCCACTTTTATCCGGGAAAAAACAGGTTGGGAATCCCTGAATATTGAGGAGGGATTATATTGGACCACCACCCCATTTCCGGTTCCTATCCACAAATATCCATTTTGATCGAATGCCATACAATAAAAGTCGCGGGTAATCTCCTCACCATTATCATCCCAAACCAACAATTGACCCGCATTGCGCTGATCGCTTTCACTCGAAGACATAAAAACGCCCCTGTACTGGTCGTCATTTTGATTATCGATGGTTCCATTATCATCGAAAACAAATAACCCTTTGGCATCTCCCCGATAATTGATGCACCATTTATACCCTTCGCTACCGATCAGGATTTGTCCAATGGCATTGGGCGATGAGAGAGTGGCATAATTGTAGCTATACCACTCATTATCATTGGTTAAAACCACGATGCCATCGTCGACAGAGGTATTGGTAATCCAAAGATTGTTTTCGCTATCATAATTCATTCCCCAGATACGGGTATATTGTGAACCGGCCCAATCGATGTTTTGTAGCCCGCTGTTATCCTTCATATAATGGGCCTTCATCGTCAAGTCATCAAACTCATAGATTCCACTACCCCACGAAGCAACCATCACCTTATTGGGGTCCGAAGGATTCACGGCAATATTAATCAGATCGCGTGCGTACTGAAACTCAGGAGTATTGGATCGATCAAAATAGTGCCAGCTGCCTTCACTTAACACTGATATATAGGCCGGCACTTGTGCATTATTATAGAGAGAGCTAAATCCTCCCGGCAAAATCCAAACCGTTTCTCCGGCAGTGGCGACATTAAAGGTCAGATTGCTGTATGGACCTGAGGGAAGCAGCTGTTGCCAGGTACTGTCGAAATTCTCGGAAAAAAGGCCACCCTCCAGATTGGCCACCCATAAAGTACCATCGGTGGCCACCATCGATTTCCTGTAAACGGGCTGCAACTCTACCCCGCCGGCCATAACAGCTGAAACCGTGCGGGTAAGTTGTAAGGTACTGTTATAAAAATAGAGTTTTGAACCCGTTACCACCACCAGCCCCTCCGGGGTAACATCGAGAGACCAAAAAGTGTCATAATTGTTAACAATCACTCCCGCGTCCCCATTCCATTGTTCGAGGCTGCAAGTTTCGCCTTTTTCTCCCTTAACGGCCATGACACCGGCCCTGGTGACTTCAACATCGCAGTAGGGCACTGCCTGTGCGGAGAAACGCGTCCAGGTTTGGAAATAGGCCAGCTGGTTGCTGCCTCGGGGAGCCCTTATCAAGCCCCTGGAGGTGGCCGCATAAATATATTCATCGTCGGCAGCAGTCCCGTATACCTCCACCGAGGAAGCATCATCTCCGATATAATAGGTCGCTGCGATCTCTTTTTTTTCAGGATCGATGATGAGTAAGCCAAAATCGGTACTACAAAACAGGCGATTGTCGAGTGTGAGAAAGTGGTTTATCTTCTTACTCCCCACCATGTTATCAATCTTTAGGTCGGGGATGTTATAAATCCTGTCCTGATCCATCAAATCGATATTTCCATTCTCGTAACCCACCATAACCATCTGAAGATCCGGGAAATAACCAATCGAGGAAAGTCCTGAATCGGAAAGCCCGTTGGTTTTATTCACCACCGATAGGGACTGACTGCCCTTATCGTAAATAATGAGTCCTAAAGCCGTGGCGCCCACCACCAGTTGATCGGTCTCCACCACATCAAAACACCCTTTATACGAGAAATAGTCACGCCACTGTCGCGATGAACTTACCTGAGAAGAAAGCCCCCAGAGAGGAACGACAATCACCAAAAGAGACAAAAGAGAAATAATTTTCCGCATAATTACTTTTTTAAGGCCTTCATCCATTGTTATCTTTCATGGGCAAAGAATCCAGGTAATCTACCAGTTTTTTTACCGCCCGTGCCCGGTGACTTATTTTATTTTTTTCGGATAAGGGCATCTGAGCGAAGGAGACCTCCGCTTCAAGCGGCTTAAAAATGGGGTCATATCCGAACCCTCCCCCGCCAATGGGTGAGTTAAGGATGATTCCCTCAACAATCCCTTCAAATAACCATTCCTCTCCTCCGCGTATCAGAGCCACCACGGTTCTGAATCGTGCTTTCCGATTGACACAACCGGCCATCTGGTCCAGCACCTTCTGCATATTCTTTTCACTACTACGGTCAGGGCCGGCATACCTTGCGGAAAGAACCCCCGGGGCACCCTCCAAAGCCTCTATCTCCAGACCGGTATCATCAGCAAAACAGTCGATACCCAAATGCTGATATACAAAACGGGCTTTTTGCAACGCATTCTCTTCCAGGGTCAGACCGGTTTCCGGAATATCTTCCAACACCCCTACCTCTTTTAAAGACAACACCGACCATTGGCTGTTAAGCAGCCCCTCTATCTCCGATATCTTATGTTCGTTGTTAGTGGCAAAAACTAAATTCATAATGACATTGATTAGGCTAAAGACACATTAAAGGAGCGAAAATAATAAATTTTACAGAGCAACGAGGACTCTGTTTTCAATAAGCCCATGGTACCCAATTCTTAAATTCATCATGTAAAAGCACTTTCATTTTCGTTAAGAATGACCCACAATATAACCCCAAATACTTACTATACATTATTTTGCTGCAATTTACCTAAATCTTTGGGGGATTGATTTATCAACCCCTCCAATATTTAACAACCCAATGCAAAGTTCTATTATCGGCTACATTTTAATTCTCACAACCATAATCCCGGAATAGTTTTCGAGGGATCCTGAGCCAGGAGCACCACTCCAAAGGGACCCATAGGTTTGGTAAAGCAAAAAAGCCTCCGCAAAATTTTGCAGAGGCTTTTTTTATCTTAAACCAAAACAGAAAGCCCTAGAAGGCTCCATAGCCATATTTCATCAAATCGGTTCGCGGGTTTATCACCATTACCGGGACTTTGGCGCTATTGGCAATGATGGATTGTTCGGTGGCCCCCAATACATAATCGTGGAAGGCAATATCGCGGGTGGTCATGATAATGATTAAATCGGCCTCCTGCTCTTTGGCAAAATCAATGGTTTCTTGCGAAAAAGAGGATTGATTCTTGGCCAGAATCAATTCATAATCAATCTCTCTCTCCTCCAGGAACTTCTTACAAAACACCACATTGGCCCGGGTGCGACTGTCCAGTCCGCCACCTCTGGCGGAGGAGGAAAGAAGTAAAATCCTGGTCTTAAAGTAGCGAGACAGAAATTCGGCCCACCGCAATTTTTCTTTATTTTCTGTTTTAAAATCCACAGGAAAGACGATTTTTGAATAATCCTTCTTTTCGGGGGGCCCCTGTACCACCAAAAACGGGATACGCGACCCCACAATCACCTTAAGAGCCCAACTCCCGGTCACCTTCTGGAGACCTTTCATTCCATGGGTTCCCATTACCACCATAGAGCATTCCAACTCCTCGGATACCTGGTTAATAGTTTTAAAAATGGTACCCTCTCGAACCAGTATCTCCGGCTTCACCCCGTAGGTTTTTTCCACCAGTTGAGCCGCTTCCGCCAATTGCACCTCGAGTGGGCTGATGTCCGCCTCACTTTTGGCAATATGCAAAAGGGTAATGTGGGTTTTTAACACATGGGAAAGGTTAACAGCATGACCCGCCGCATTGAGGGTTACATCGGTAAAGTCGTATGGTACTAGAATGGTATGCATCAGTCTTTCCATAAATCAAAGGAATTGTTATTATAAATCTTGAATAAATATAGTGCTTTATACCAAAAACAAAACCGCCTACACAGGGATTTTTCAAAATGTTTTTTAATAGATGATACAGCGTTTCGTTTTTTTTTGACAAAATTAATACCTTGCGCCATCATTAACCATTGGAATAACTATACGAGCGGATGTTTAATTTTGTTTCCCTCCCCATTTTCATTCTAGCCCTGGTAATTGTGGTTTCAACCGCCATTCTCCTGATTGTCAAAAATATACGTAAATATATTTTCAGGAAAGTTGAAACCTTAACCAAGGAGCGTGTGACCCTTGCACTTAAGATTAAGGAGGAAACCCGGAAAATAAAAGCTCAAAATGAGACCGACCCCAATATTAACACTTACCTGGATCCAAAAGTCAAATCGAAAAAATACGCCCGCGTAACGGTCTTATTTGCAGACATTCAGGGTTTCACAAGAATAGTAGAGCAACTAAATCCCGAAGCACTGATCGATGAGCTGGACAACTTCTTTATTCATTTCGATGAAGTAGTTGAAAAAAATGGAATAGAAAAGATTAAAACTATCGGCGATGCCTACATGTGCGCAGGCGGAATTCCCAATAAGAACCGGACCAACCCCATTGAAGTGGTTCTGGCTGCCCTCGAGATGCAACAATACATGAACGAGAGAAGACAACTTAAAACCATTAACCACGAGGATTATTGGGAGTTAAGGATGGGCATTCACACGGGTCCTGTGATCTCTGGAATGGTAGGCCGTAAAAAAATATCTTTTGATATCTGGGGAGATACCGTTAACATTGCCAGCCGGATGGAATCATCAGGGGTTGCAGGTGAAATTAACATCACCGGCATCACCTGGCAACAGGTAAAGGGCTTCTTTGAGGCAGAATACCGGGGCAAAATGCCCATTAAATACAAAGGAGAAATCGATATGTTTTTTATTAAAGGAATACTCCCTCAGCTTTCGGAGGATGGCAAGGGTCAGAAGCCCAACGAACTCTTCAAAATAAGGCTGCAATACATCCGCTACGCCGACCTGGAAGAAGCCATCCTTAATCGGCTGGAGAATGAGCTTCCGGCTCATCTTTCGTATCATAACTATAGCCATACCATCGATGTGGTTACCCAGGCCGAGATCATTGGCCGGGGAGAAAAAATTTCGGAGGAGGAGATGCTTTTATTAAAAACGGCCGCTCTGTTTCACGATACCGGCTTCCTGATCGACTATTCCAACCACGAAGACAACAGCATAAATCTGGCACGTGAAATCCTCCCTGCCTACAAATACAATCCCGAACAGATCGACCAAATATGCGACTTAATCAATGTCACCCGCTCGGGCAATAAACCCAAAAACCACCTGGAAGCTCTCATGAGCGATGCCGACCTGGATTATCTGGGGCGGTCGGACTATATCCCGGTTTCCGAAAACCTGTACAAAGAATTGAATGCCTGCAATGGCAAAATCACCTTGTCCCAATGGAACCAACAACAGATTGAGTTCATCTCGAACCACCGTTACTATACCAAAACGGCCATGGAGCTTCGGCAGGTAAATAAGGAAAAACAGCTGGAAGTATTGCGTCAAATGCAAAAACTTCAGTATCAAAACCAATAATCTTCTTACTTTTGTTTCATTGATTTCAAATAAACTATTTCATCATGGCAAAAAACTTTGAACCCGAAAGCAAACTTCCCAATATGATTGGCCAGGGCACTAAGATTGTAGGTAATGTGGAGACCAATGGCGACATCCGGATAGATGGAAATATTGAAGGGAATGTCAACTCAAAAGGTAAAGTGGTATTGGGCGCCAATGGGCTCATTAAAGGAGAGGTGGTTTGTAGCAATGCGGAACTCTCAGGCACCCTCAACGGAAAAATTATTGTCAGCGAACTGCTTTCACTCAAAGCCAGTTCAAAGGTGAATTGCGAAATTCAAACCGGCAAGCTAAACATTGAACCTGGGGCCAACTTCACCGGAACCTGTACCATGGGAAGTGGCAGTACCAGTCCAACAACCGAGACAAAAGAGCCTAAAAAGTAGACTTAAATTCATGTGGACCATTCTTTTCAAAGAAGTATTTACCTCCGTGGTCGTCATGGGATTGGCAGGCATCATTGTCTTTGTGGAAGCGGGTCATCTTCCGCACAATTGGTTTAAGCTGGTGGTGGCTATCAGTTCATTTTTCCCCGCCAGCACTTTGCTCCTAAACTACCTTAAAAAGGTAAGCCCCCAATCCCCCGGATGGGTATTAATGGGATTGTCGACCCTAAAAATGATCTTAATACCCACCCTCATCATACTCCTTTTCGAAAGAGAGCATGAAGCAACCACAGCCGTTGTGATCCCCACGGTTCTTGCCTACCTTCTTCTGATGGGGCTGGATACCGCATGGAAGATAAAATGGATTTTCAGGTAACTTCTGAAACCTGAGCGTGTCCTTAATCGTAAGCATTGAAGATATGCACCAAATGAGAGATCTTTTTAGTTGACAAAAAAAAGATATATTTACGTACCAATCATTCAACCCCATTAACAGCCTGGTTTTTGAAACGATCTGCCACAATATTACTCCTTTTGTTAATTAGCTTCACCGGCCGGGCCAATGAAACAGCCCAGGAGGAAGATTCATTGGACGTGGTTGAGATGATCATGGAACACATCAGCGATTCCCACCACTGGCACATCATTAGCTATACCAACCGACGGGGCCACGAGGTGGAATTATCCATTCCCCTACCGGTGATTCTTTGGCACCAGGGACGCCCCCGGTTCTTTCTGTCGGATGTTTTTCTGCACCATGAAGGGCCCCTTCCCCTTGGCACCGACTATGTAACTCTGGAACACGAACACTTTTACCTGACCGACGCAACCGGCCACCTCCAAAAAGATGAATCCGGAACCATCACCAACCTACAACCACTTGATTTTTCCATTACGCGCAATGTGGCGAGCATGTTTTTATCCGTGCTCATAATTCTGGGGCTCTTTATCCCTGCAGCCCGCACCTATGCGCGCAAGGGCATGGCCCCTCCCTCGGGCGTCAGATCGTTTTTGGAACCGATCATCCTGTATGTTCGTGATGACATTGCCCGGGCGCAAATACCCGGCCCAAAGGCCGACAAGTTTGTACCCTACCTGCTCACGCTGTTCTTCTTCATCTTTGTGAACAACCTAATTGGTCTGATTCCGATTTTCCCGGGCAGCACCAATCTTTCGGGAAACATTGCCTTCACGGGGGTATTAGCCGTCATCTCTTTTCTGGCCATCAACATCTTTGCTTCCAAAGATTATTGGAAACACATTTTTTTGTCGCCAGGGACCCCTGGTTGGGTGAAAATATTCCTGGTACCGGTGGAAATTATCGGGATCTTCACCAAGCCCTTTGCCCTGATGATTCGTCTCTTTGCCAACATCACTGCCGGACACATCATTATCTTAAGTCTGGTATCGATCATCTTTGTGTTGAAATCGTTGTATATCGCACCTGTGACAGTGCTGCTGTCGTTGGTCATGTATTCGCTTGAGTTTTTAGTGGCCCTTTTGCAGGCCTATATTTTTACCCTTTTAACGGCTCTGTTTATTGGCATGGCCACCAGTAGTGAGAAACATTAATTACTTAATATTTAATCAATTAGGATATGGGAACAATATCATTTACCGCCATCGGATTAGGAATCATCGTATTAGGCGCAGGCATTGGAATTGGGCGCATCGGGGGTTCAGCTCTTGAAGCTATGAGCCGTCAGCCCGAAATGGGGTCAAAAATTCAAACCGCTATGATTGTGGCAGCCGCCCTGATCGAAGGAGTTGCCCTGTTTGCCATTGTGGTGGCCTGGTTAGTTGGCTAATCCTCGCATTGTATTCATTTTAAATAGAAAGTTATGGGCATCATTACCCCAAATCCGGGATTGGTATTCTGGACCGCTTTCACCTTTTTGGTTCTACTGGTCATTCTACGAAAGTACGCCTGGCCCTCCATCTTAAGGGCTTTAAAGGTTCGTGAGGAAACCATTGCGTTTGCCATTCAGGATGCCCGCAAGGCAAAAGAAGAGACTGAGCAGATGGAAAAGGTGCGCAAGCAGGTTTTAGGAGCCGCCCGGGCCGAACGCGAAAACATCCTCAAGGAAGCCGGTGAGCTGAAGAAGCAAATTTTAGCCGAAACCCGGGATGCCGCCCGCGAAGAGACGGAGCGAATGCTCCAGCAAGCCCGTCTTCAAATAAACAAAGAGAAGCAGGATGCCCTGAACCAAATCAGGGAAACCATTGGCCAATTGTCGGTAGACATCGCCGAAAAGATCCTTAAGTCGGAACTGAGCGACACCGGGAAACATGAAAAAATGATCAATGCTTATTTGGACGATGTTTCCTTCAATTAATTTTTCATGAACAGAGGTCCCATAATAATCCGTTACGCGCAAGCCTATTTTAACCTGGGCAAGGAGAAGTCATTGCTGGATCAATTCTATCAGGATTGCCAGCTGTTGCTTGGCTACTGCCATGAAGTAAAGGATTTTTGTGTGTTTTTGAACAGCCCTGTGATTAAACCCTCACAAAAAAAAGGCGTCTTTACCAATGTTTTTGAAAAGAAGCTGAATCCCTATACCATCCGCTTTTTAGAACTGGTGATTGAACGAAACCGAGAAAATCATCTTAAGAATATCTTAATTTGTTTCGAAGAGCTTTACAAACAGGAGAAAGGCATAAAGAGTGTTTTACTGATCACGGCAGTTCCTCTTGAAGATTCGTTTAAGAAAGAGCTGATTCCCCTGCTCGAAAAGGAGTTAAAAGCTCAGGTCGAGATGACCACCCGGGTTAACAAAAATATTGTAGGCGGACTCATCCTCAAAGTTGATGACAAGTTGCTCGACAGCAGCATAGCGCACCAGCTTAAGAGACTGAAGAAGCAAATTTTGAGTTAAAAGATTACACATGGAACAAATTCGTCCATCGGAAGTATCCGACATATTACGCAAAGAGATTGAAGGGTTTAAAACGGCCAATGAACTCGAAGAGGTAGGCACCGTTCTGCAGGTTGGGGATGGCATTGCCCGGGTCTTTGGTCTTACCAGTGCCCAATCCAACGAATTGGTGGAGTTTGACAACTGCATGGGCGTAGTCCTCAACCTGGAACAGGATAGTGTCGGCGTAGTACTCTTTGGAGATTCCCACCTGGTTTCGGAAGGCGACATCGTTCGGCGCACCAAACGAATTGCCTCTATAAAAGTGGGCGAAAGCCTGACAGGCCGTGTCATTAATACCCTGGGTGAACCCATCGATGGAAAGGGCAGCATCAGTGGCCCCATGTATGAGTTACCCCTGGAACGAAAAGCCCCCCAGGTGATATTCCGCCAGCCGGTAAAAGAACCTCTTCAAACCGGGCTCAAGGCCATCGATGCCATGACCCCCATCGGGAGAGGACAACGCGAGCTGATCATTGGCGACCGACAAACCGGAAAAACAGCTATTGCCATAGATACCATCATCAACCAGCGCTCCTTCTTTGAGCAAGGAACCCCGGTATATTGCATCTACGTGGCCATTGGCCAAAAAGGATCCTCGGTGGCCCACCTGGTGAACACCCTCGCGAAGCATGGTGCCATGGATTATACCATCGTGGTGTCTGCCACCGCCTCCGATCCCGTTGCCATGCAGTTTTATGCCCCCTTTGCGGGAACGGCCATCGGTGAATTCTTTAGAGATACAGGCCGCCATGCACTGATCATCTACGATGACTTGTCCAAACAGTCGGTTTCGTACCGTGAAGTATCCCTGCTGCTGCGTCGCCCACCAGGGCGGGAAGCTTTCCCCGGGGATATTTTTTATCTCCACTCAAGACTACTGGAGCGTTCGGCAAAAATCATTGAATCCGACGTGGTAGCCGCACAAATGAACGATATCCCCGATGCCTTGCGCGGGATGATTAAAGGCGGCGGGTCACTAACGGCCTTGCCCATTATCGAGACCCAGGCAGGCGATGTCTCGGCCTATATCCCCACCAACGTAATCTCGATTACGGATGGCCAGATATTTTTGGAAAATAACCTCTTTAATGCCGGAGTGCGCCCGGCCATCAACGTGGGTATATCCGTTTCCCGGGTAGGGGGAAATGCCCAAATTAAATCGATGAAAAAGATTGCCGGTACCCTAAAGCTCGACCAGGCACAGTACCGCGAACTGGAGGCCTTCTCAAAATTCGGATCCGATCTCGACGCCGCGACCATGGCAGTGCTCGACAAGGGCCGTAAAAATGTTGAATTGCTTAAACAACCGCAATATCAACCTATGCGGGTGGAGGAGCAGGTAGCCCTCATCTACTGTGGGACCAAAGGCCTTTTGAGAGAAGTCCCCCTGGAAAAAGTACAGGCATTTGAACAAGAGTTTATCGATACCCTTGAGCTACGGCACGCCCCTATTTTGGCCCAAATTGCTCAGGGAATACTCAACGATGAAATTACCGGAATCCTCGAAGAAGTTGCTCAAAGTGTGGCCTCACACTTCCAGGAAACCGAAAAAGAAGACCGCGACTTATAACCGATAAACAGATATGGCCAGCTTAAGGGATACACGTACACGCATCAGCACCATAAAAGTCACCAGGCAGGTGACCAGTGCCATGAAAATGGTATCGGCAGCCCGGCTGAAAAAGGCTCAGGACAATGTGTCGCACATCCGCCCTTATAACAACCACCTATTGGGTATTATTCACGACCTGGTAACCTCCGTGCCCGATTTGAACCTTAAATTTACCGATCCGGGAAAAGGGGATAAAGTGGTTCTTTGGGTAATTGCCTCTAACAGGGGGCTTTGCGGGGCTTTTAACAGCAATGTGGTGAAGGCCGTGCAAAACCTGCTCAATACCAGGCTCAAAGAGGATTACCAAAAAGGCCATGTGGAAATTAGAGTGATGGGCAAACAAGCTCAAAAGCTGCTCGCCAGCAAAAAGATTGTTTGTTCCCGTGAGGAAAATGACCTTATTCAGGCCACTTCGTTCACCAACATTGCCAAGCTGGCTGATGAATTAATGGCCGAATATCTTCAAGGTAAGATCAAGAAAGCCATCCTGATCTACAATGAATTTGAAAATGCCGCTATTCAGGAAGTTCAAACACATCAATACCTCCCCATCGATGTCCCTCCCGTACAACCAGGGAGTGCCATGTCGGAATATTTTTTCGAGCCCGATCGCCAAAGCATTATTGACATGCTGATTCCCAAGACCTTGAGATCCTTATTCTACCAGGCGGTTTTAGAATCGGTAGCCTCGGAACATGGGGCCCGAATGACCTCCATGCATAAAGCCACCGATAATGCCACCGATCTCATCAAGGAGCTGCAACTCATCTACAACAAGGCACGGCAGTCAACCATTACCAACGAAATTATTGAGATTTCCTCGGGCGCTGAAGCACTCCGATCGTAAAAGAATCCCGGAAATTTAGCGACTGTTTAAATTTTACAGGAAACCAAATGGAACCCCTTCGGGGCTTCCGGATAGCCTGTTTTGTTTGGCCTCCGGTTTTACCGGAGGTTATTCATATTTTAGTCTTTCCCACTTTTGCATCCAAATTACCCTGGAAGGGTTGAATTGGAATGTTTTTTAACCCTCAATATTTAAGGAAGCTACTAATAATTCAGGGCTTTCCCCGTAGCAGCTATAAAGATGTCTAATTGGCGAAGCTTCTCTTTGATTCTAATGAGCTGATCCAATTTAATGAAACCAATCTTATAACTGTATTTAGGCCCTTTGTACTCTTGGGAAACCGATTTAAAATCAAAATAGCGCAACACCTCGGGATCGCTGTATCGTAAATAGATTTCGATTTCACCCTCCTTAAAATATTTGAAGCCGCCGAAGTAATTGGCCTTTTTATACTCATAACGGTAGTGGTGCGCCAGTGCCGTAATATCGGATAAAACAGCCGATCCGGTGGGGTGCCCGCCGGCGCCTTTTCCAAACATAAATTGTTTGTCGTAGGCCAGGCCTTTTATTACCACCCCATTAAACTCATCCTCTACATTGTAGATGTATTTATCGCGACCCACAAACCGGGGCAACACAAAAAGGGTGATGTCCTTGTCCTTTACGCGCTCCACCTGCCCCACCAACTTTATCTTATACCCCTTTTCGCGGGCATAGTTAATGTCGAAATCGGATATATTGGAAATACCATAATTCAGGATCTCATCCGATGGCACCACCACCCCAAAGCTGTGCATGGTTAGAATGATGAGCTTATAGAGGGAATCGAAACCCTCCACATCAAAAGAGGGATCGGCCTCAGCAAAACCCAGGTCCTGAGCTTCACGAAGCGCTTCGGCATAACCCTGATGGTGATCAAAAATCTTGGACAGGATATAGTTGGAGGAGCCATTCAGAATACCCGTTACCGACAACAGTAAATCGTTATCGTAATACTCTTCCAGATTTCGTATCACTGGAATACTTCCGCAGGCAGAGGCCTCATAAAGTAACGACACATTGTTTTCGCGCGAAAGGGCCACCATCTCGGTCAAATTCTCAGCCAACATTTTTTTATTGGCAGAAACCACATTTTTCCCCTTCTGCATGGCCTTTTTAACAATGTGATAGGCCTCCCTGGAATCACTAATCAGCTCCACAACGGTGTTAATGGAAGCATCTCCTAAAATATCATCCGGATCGTAGCAGAACATATCCTCCGGCAGGGTGCGCTGCCGCCTGTGTTTCACACAAATCTTAGTGATTTTAGAGTCCAGGGCAGGGCTCTTTTCCAATACATCGTAAAGGCCCTGACCTACCACTCCAAATCCAAACAATCCAATATTTAGCTTTTGTCTCATACCCAAGTCATAAATTAATAGGCGTATCTTAGGTACAAAGATGAATCAATTCTTAGCTTTTTCAAAGGCCTGTGTAAAATCGGCTTTAATATCATCGATGTGTTCAATTCCCACCGACACTCTTAACAAGCCTGCTTCCACCCCGCTGCTTTTTTGTTCTTCGGGCGATAACTGCTCGTGTGTGGTAGAGCTGGGATGGATAATCAGGGTTTTGGCATCTCCCACGTTGGCCAGATGACTCACCAAAGAAAGGTTACTGATAACGTTATCGGCCACACTCGTTCCACCCTTGATTTTAAAGCTCAGAACACCCCCAAATCCGCGTTTGAGATATTTATTGGCCAGCTTATGATAGGGGCTCGAGGGAAGTCCCGGATAATTCACATACTCCACCTCAGGTTGCTGCTCAAGCCATTGGGCCAGATTCAGGGCGTTGCTTACATGTCGCTCTACCCGTAACGAAAGGGTTTCGAGTCCCTGCAACAACAAAAACGAGTTAAAAGGACTCAGCGCCGGACCAAAGTCACGTAAGCCTTCTACTCTGGCTTTAATGATAAAGGCAATGTTTCCAAAAGGACTGTCGCTCCCAAACACCTCCCAGAATTTTAATCCATGGTAACTTTCGGAAGGTTCGCTGATAAGAGGAAATTTACCGTTACCCCAGTTAAAATTACCCCCATCCACAATGACACCCCCAATAGAAGTGCCATGACCGCCAATCCATTTGGTGGCCGACTCAACCACCACATTGGCGCCATGCTCCAGAGGCCTGAAAAGATAACCGCCGGCACCAAAGGTGTTGTCGACAATCAAAGGAATATGATTCCGGGCAGCCACCTCACCCAGCTTCTCAAAGTCGGGGATGTTAAACCGGGGATTGCCTATGGTCTCCACATATAAGGCTTTGGTGTTCTCATCGATAGCCGCTTCATAGGCCGAAGGCTCATCGGAACTCACAAATTTAACCTGGATCCCCAATCGTTTAAACTGCACCTTAAACTGGTTGAAAGTGCCCCCATAAAGATTAGAGGTTGCCACCAGGTTATCCCCCGCCTGCAATATGTTGGTCAGAGCAATAAACTGAGCAGCCATCCCCGAACCCACAGCCAAAGCACCTACCCCTCCTTCGAGGGCAGCAATACGCTTCTCAAATGCATCGGTGGTGGGATTCATTATCCGCGTATAAATATTTCCAAACTCCTTTAAACCAAAGAGGTTGGCCGCATGGCTCGAATCTTTAAACAGATACGAAGTGGTTTGATAAATGGGCACAGCCCTCGAAAGAGAATTGGGATCTACCTCTTGTCCCGCATGTACCTGCAGCGTTTCAAATTTTAATTTGGACATAGTGCATAATGTTTAAAGGTTAAAACTGTTCACAAATTTATATCACAAGCGTGCCAGTTGCCTCCGCACCGGTATCTGATTTTTAAGCTGAGAAGTAAATTAGGAAAATGGCAGATAAGATGCGTCGACAAATGTTAGCACATATACATTCGACCCATCATCATACCAGAGGTAGTGAGCGTTTCATTAAAAACAATACTGTTTTTAATGGCAAGTAAGATTCTATTTTTGATGATGTTGTCCATCCGTCACAGAAATTTATGCATGCAAATATGGACAAAATACTCCGAAATACAAACATTTCAGGTTTTTTTATTTTGATTTAATTCAAATAAGCATAGCTGTGTTTTCTTATACGACCCGTACCATGCTGATTTTCTTTGACATACAAATTAATAAAAACCCCGGAATTTTCAAGGAGCTGTTTGTGATATTTGGCATCAGAAGTCTCCGGCACCCATAATTTCTATGGTGAGGAGTTCTTTTATAACCTCAGGGTACTTCCTGTGAGATGGCCGATCTTGTTCAAAAATAAGTGTTTATATTTGCAGAAAACCCATAAATGCTTGGCCTTGCAAAGTGATCTCAACCAAAAGCAGTAAAAAAAATATGGATCTCCGATGATAAATGAAACGACCACACACTTTCTTTTTTTAGGCTCTTTATTGGGACTGTCCTCCGGAATATCGCCAGGCCCCCTGCTGACCCTGGTGCTGACACAAACCTTAAAGCACAATAAAACGGAAGGCATAAAGGTGGCTCTCTCACCCCTGATTACAGATTTACCCATTATTCTTATTTCCTTTTTCCTTTATTCCCGACTCTCGAAATTTAATTTGGTTCTGGCCATCATCTCTTTTGTGGGAGCCATCTTTCTGGCCTATCTTGGATGGGAATCGATCCGATCAAAAGGATTTAAGCCTGACCTGCAGGATTCTGGTTTCAGATCGCTTAAAAAGGGCATCATAGCCAATTTCCTGAGTCCAAGTCCTTATCTTTTTTGGGCAACGGTTGGCACCCCCATTGTATTTAAGGCGTTTGGAATAAACCTTATGGCAGCCATTCTGTTTTTGGCCGCCTTTTATCTCTTTTTGACAGGTTCAAAAATCACCATTGCGATTATTGTAGACCGGACTAAAGCCTTTATCGGACAAAAGTTGTACCTCCTCATGATGAGGCTGCTTGGAATAGCGTTGTTGGTCTTTTCCATACTATTTCTTCTGGATGGGCTAAAATATTTAAATTAGATCGATATGAAAGCAATAACCATTCAACGAATGATCGAATACTTTGGGGCAGACATCAAAAGGATAAATCACGCTCTTAAGGTTTATGGATTTGCAAGCTGCATTGCACAACGAGAAAGCCTGACCGTTGAGGAAGTCTTTGTGGTTGAAATTGCGGCCATTCTGCATGATGTGGGTATTAAAGCCGCAGAAAAAAAATACCAATCATCCACCGGCCATTACCAGGAAATTGAGGGCCCTCCAATTGCCAGAGAACTGCTTGCAGATTTTCACCTGGAAGGTGAAACAATCGATAGAATCTGTCACATTATAGGGAACCACCACTCCTACCCCAAAATTGATGGCCCCGATTTCCAGATTGTGGTGGAGGCTGACTTTTTGGTCAATATTTTTGAGGACCAAATAGCCAAACATTCCATTGAGAGTATCCGAAAGAAATATTTTAAAACCAAAACCGGGCTTTCCATCCTCGACAGTATCTATCTTAATTCATAGAGCCGCACTCCTGTCGTGCTATTGATCCAATCCTGAGAACCATATATTCGGGCTGTTAATTACCCCGCGAAAGACCACTCCGTCCGGGATATTGCAAAATAGAAAGACCGGCTCCGGGGAGTCGGTCTTTTCAATTTAAAAGCGACAAAGGGCATGGATGCAAAGGTTTTTAAGCCACAAAGAGGCTGTCTCCACAATTTTTAAACCATAACCCTCATTATTCCGAAGCAGGAGTCATTACCACTTCAATAGAATCGTTTCCTTTAAACAGCTTTCTGGCGTATTTTTGAACACCTCTGGCCGTCATTTTATGGATTAGTTGCTCGTAATCATCGGTGCTGGTAACGGGCTCCTGATATAATAAAGACCCGCGAAGTTCCTTTAACCAGAAACGGTTTTGATCGATGGCCTCCTCCCGGCTTTTAATATAATTCTTCTTGATTTCGTTTAAGTCTTCCCCCTTCACTCCCTTTTTAACCAAATCCACAATTTCCTGCTTCATAATTTCGGTGAGTCGGGCTCTCTTTTCAGGATCACAATCAAAGTTCATGGAGATGGTGGCATGTTCGTACTCGAGTTTAGATACTGATGGTCTGACACCCACGCCATAACTGCCACCTTCCTCTTCCCGAATGGTTTCAAGGTATCTTTTACTAAGAAGATCGCCGATAGCCTTCACATAAACCTGTGTTTTAAGGTTGTATTTAACATCCTTGTAAAGAGAATAGTAAACCGTTGACTTAGGCACTTCCATCGCTCTTTCAACCACCCTGAAGGTGGCCCCTTTGGCAGGTTTAATGTGATGATTCACCCAACTTTCGTTACGATAGGTGGAGGAGAGATTACCAATGTACTTGCGGATGAGCGCAAGATCCTTATCCAGATCGATATTACCCACAAAAATAAAGGTGAAATCACTGGCATCCTGAATTCGATCTTTATACACCGCCACGGCCTTATCGAAATCCAGGTTATTAACATAGGTTTCTCCAAACAGTAAGCTACGGGGACTGTAATTCGAAGAAACCTGCTGGATGGTATCACTGAAGGCCTTGCTGTTATCGGTTTTGACATAGGCCAATTGGTTTTTCATGGAACCCAGGATCGTTTCATACGACTCTTTTTCGAACCGGGGATGTTCAAACTGAAGGTAAAGCAGTTGAAGCATCGTTTCAAAGTCCTTTGGAGAGGCAGACCCATTAAAACCTTCCTGGTTGGATCCAATGGCGGGAGTGACGTTGGCAATTTTTCCGGTGAGTTTTTTTCTTAGCTGAACGGCATTAAACTCACCCACACCCGACCTGGAGGCCAGTCCCGTAGCCACATTGGCCGACTCCAACTGCTCTTGTGGTAATAAGGACATCCCGCCAAAACTAAATGCATTGAACAGGATCTCATCCTTGCTTAGTTGGGTGGGCAGAACCACCACTTTGGCCCCATTTTCCAGGGTATATTGCCTGGCCTCTGTTCCTGATATCAAGGTTGTTTTAACAATATTTTTTTCGGCCAGCTCATCCTTTACAAGCGGACTATCGTTTGCATCGTCCTCATAGGCCGTAATCTCAGAATTCATCACGCTCTGTAACTCTTCCAACAGCTCTTCTTTAGTTGGATAGATAACATCTTCCTTATCCGGCCCCGAAACAGAAATAATGCTGTTATTGAGGTTTTGGAAGTTGGCAAAATTCGCAGATATCTCATCCAGCGAAATGGAAGGGATTGTTTTTTGCGCAAATTCCATTTCCCAGGTCAAGGAGGGAAAGGGATCGGCATTTAAAAAATAATCGCCTAACTGTTTAGCCCATTTCTCATTGTCGATTTTATCGTACTCTTTTTGGTACGATTCATAACTTCTCAGAAAGGAGGTTTTTACCCGATCCAATTCTGATTGGTTAAACCCAAAGCGGCGTGCTCTTTCTAATTCTGAAACGATGAGTGCAAATGCCTCCTTCGCCCTATTCTCTTTGGGTGAAATAGCCAAATAACAACCATCTTTGGTTCTGGCAATGGAATAACTTCCCACTTGCATCCCTAAGGCAGGACATTCGGGCTTTTGGGTTAGCTCACTTAACCGGCTGTTGAGGAGCTTGTTAAAAATCCTTTGAGCCATATCCTGACGCAGGCCGGCTTCATCTTTAACAGCTACCACGTCTTTTCTGAATATCCAGTTGATAGATAGTCCCTGGGCTTCTTTGTCTTTTGCCACTACAAACCCCAACTCCTTTGAGTCTTCAACAGGGAAGTAGATTCGTTCTGCCGGATTTGATTGGGCCGGGATGGTAGAAAAAAGTGCTTTCACCTTCGCTTCCACCTTTTCAGCATCTACATCACCAACCACCACCACACACTGCAATCCGGGACGATACCATTTTTCGTAAAAATCCCTTAATTCCTGATGTTCAAAATTATCGATCACGTCCAGCGAACCAATCACATCCCGATCAGCATATTTCGAGTAATTATAGATTAATGGTGCACTTTGTCTCCATAAGCGGAATCGAGAGTTTCGGCGGGTTCTCCATTCTTCGTGAATGACCCCTCTTTCCGATTCGATCTCATTTCCTTCCAGCAAAAGCCCTCCCGACCAGTCGTGTAAAACCAGAAGAGCTGAGTCTAAAAGATTTTCATCGGTGGCCGGGACATTGCTAATATTGTAAACGGTTTCATCTGTGGAGGTGTAGGCGTTAATGTCGCGGCCAAACTTAATCCCCTTGGCCTCTAAATAATCCAGCATCGACTTTCCAGGATAGTTTTCCAGTCCGTTAAAAGCCATGTGCTCTAAAAAGTGGGCTAACCCATTTTGAGATTCTTCCTCCAGGATAGCCCCTACATTCTGAACAAAATAAAAGCTGACCCTTTCCTTAGGTTCTTCATTATGCATGATATAATAGGTCATGCCGTTTGAGAGCTGACCATGTTTTACCCGCTCATCCATGGGGATCGAGGTGGTGTACTGTGCACTACAGAATATCCCCTGACATACAAGAGCTCCTGCGAGCAAAATTTTTAAATGTTTCATTATATGATTATTATAAACGATTAGCCAGCCAATTATCGACCGTTTTTATGAGGCTAAATTATGAAAAACAAATAGGTTCCCGAAATCTTTGAATCACTTCAAAGAAAACAACATAAATTAAAAACTGATAATGAGTGTAAAGTTAACTTTGTTTACTTTAAAACATCAATCCTGAGGATTTAATTCCTATAGATTACTTACCAAAAAAAAATAATCAACAGGATACGACTACATACTTGTGATAATCGAACCTCTTGATTTTATTTTTAATGACTCCCTGAGCCATTTCAGTATCGCTTCTTCAATTGAGTAAAAAGGGTGCCCCCCAAAGAAATGCAACAACCTGTGGGGTAAATGGTTCCGTTGGCGTAAAAAAATTTACCTTTTGAACATTTTTTTCTAATTTTAAACAGTCCCCTTCATGAGGAAGCTCTCAACGTTAAAAATTTTGAGAGAATCAGAGAGACTCTGAAACACCCCAAAAAAAGCAAAATGAGCAAAATCCTCATCACGCACTTTATTTTCGCCTCCTTATTGCTGTTTCCTTCACCGGCTTATAGTACCAATAGCCTATACGCCAATGAAACCATCGCCTTTCAGGATTCCATGCCATCCGATTTCGACCACAAAATTTCCGGGGCCAACGGTGACACTCTTCAACAGATAGAAGCCTACTATGAGCATGGCCGGTTTTTAGATGAAACAGGAAACCCAGAAGAGTCAATTGCGGCCTTTTCTACCGCACTACGCCTTGCCCAACACATAAACAACAATCACAAGGTGGCCTCCATCGCAAATTATCTGGCCAACATGTATGCTGCTGCAGGTAATTTTGAGGCCTCTAACCAGGCCTATTTAACAGCCCTCGAGGGTGCAAAAAAGATCATGGATATAGGCGAAATGGCCAAGATAAGCATGAACCTGGCCAGTAATTACAACTATATCGGCGACTACGAAAAGGCGATTCAATACGGGCTGTTTGCTCTTAAGACCAAAGAGAGCAACCACAACCTGGAGCGGATATGCTATCACTACATTGCCATGGGCAATATCTTCAGGGAAAACAGTAATAACAACAAGTGGGAAGAATACGTCCAAAAGGCCTATAAAATGAAGGAGGTGGAAGGATGTGCTTCCCTTAGCGATGTTGCAAAAATTTACAACTCTTTGGGTGGAATCGCTGTTCAAAAAGAGGCATTCGAAAAGGCTCTTTTGTATTACGATACTTTGATGTCGTTAAGCCGTGAGGCCGGCTACAACCAGGGAATTAGCACCGCTTTAACCAACTGTGCCGGGGTATACAAACAACTCAATAATTATTCAAAAGCATTAGAGCTTGCCACCGCCTCGGAACAATACTTTAGCGACAATCCCTATGAACGCATCTTCAATAATAACTTCAAAGCCGAACTCTGCAATTTAACAGGTTCATTTCAAAAGGGGTTGGCCCTGGCTCAAAAAAACATTGAAATAGAGGAGATCAATTGCTACTCGACTGAGAAATTAAAATGCCTGGAACTGCTCTCTGAGTTAAACTTCAATTTGACCAATTACAAAGAAGCCTTTTTCTGGAACGATTCGGTGCGAAAAACAGAAAAGTTTTTGCGCGATGAAGATATCCGTCAATCCCTGGAAGAGTTAGAGACCCAATACGAGACTGAAAAAAAAGAACAACGAATTGAGTTGCTGACTGCCGAAAACGAAATCAAAAACCAAAGAATCAATGCCTCAATCGGGTTGGTAATAGCGCTGATGATCGCTATTTCGCTCATTGTGTACATTTTAAATATCAGAAAGAGACAGGCTGCCCTGCTACAAAACGATCTGCAGCAGCAGGTGCTTCGCGCCCAAATGAATCCCCATTTTATTTTTAATGTGCTGGGCTCTATTCAGAATTTCATGATGCAGAACGACCTGCGAAAAGCATCCGGTTTTCTCTCTCAGTTTGCCTCGTTAACGAGGGCCACACTTAATAATTCGACCGCCGAAACCATATCCCTCAGCGATGAAATCAGCATGCTTACCCATTATATCGAACTCGAAAAAATGCGCAATCCTGCCAGGTTCGATTTTGAGATCCTCACACCCGCTGACCTGGAGGTCGATTTTATCCAAATTCCACCCATGATGATTCAACCCTTTATTGAAAATGCCATTAAACACGGCTTTAAAAATATAGACCATCCCGGTTTTTTGCGATTGCAGATTGCCGATTTAAAGGAGTCTGTTGAATTTATCATTGAAGACAATGGGTCGGGCATTCATGAAAAAGATAATCCAGAAAGTAAGCACCAGTCCATGGCCATGAAGATTTTTGAAAAACGCCGAAAACTCATTCAACAAAAACACAAGAAGGATTTTAAGTTTGAACTGTTGAATTTAAAAGATACAAACCCCGAATTATCAGGCGTTAAAATAACCATCCATATTCCCATCCTAAATGATAATTAAAGCCGTTGTAATTGACGATGAACCTGCCAACCAGGAGATCAATACCCGACTATTACTGGAGTATTTCCCTGAAATCCAATTGGTGGGAACCGCCAACTCAGTTCAGAGTGCCATTGACCTGGTGAAGACCCAAAAACCGGATCTGGTATTGCTCGACATCGAGCTGACCGATGGCACCGGTTTTCAATTTTTACAACAACTACAACCCTACACCTTCAAGGTGGTGTTCATTACAGGCTTCGATTCGTTTGCCATCAAAGCCATTAAGTTTAGCGCTCTCGATTATATTCTGAAACCGGTGAACGAAACGGAGTTTCAACAAGCCATTCAAAGGGCGGTTAAAGCCATTGAAAATAAAGAAGATACCCAGCCACAGGTAACCCACTTAATGGATTCGCTTAAACATGGCAGGCAAACCAAAAAACTGGTTTTACGAACCGTTGAGTCGTTACATGTTGTTGATGTCAGTGATATTTGTTTCTGCAAAAGCGACAACAGCTACACCACCTTTCATCTGGAAGGTAATGAAGAGATTCTGGTATCGAAAAGCCTCAAAGATTACGAATGCCTACTCACCGAATACGGCTTTTACCGGGCTCACCAATCGTTTCTGGTGAACCTGAACCACATCAAAAAAGTGGATAAAACCGACGGGGGATTTATCATCATGAAAGACAAAAAAGAAATTCCTGTCTCACTGCGACAAATGAAAAAACTGGTCGAATTATTGGAGACGTTTTAGGCCCCTCCTCCCATTACCGGGAAAGAAACAAGCCCTATCCTGTTAGAAATGGCCCGCGACAGGTTTGGGTGCGCCATCCCACCAAACCCATCAGACTCTGCACGTTGATGCATGAGTGAAGAACTTTTCATTGGAAAAAAGACCGTTCACCGGCTTTCCTCAACATTCACATCCTCTCTAAAACCACCCGGATTCAAACCCAATACCGACGAATTCAAATCTTTTCCCTACATAAAATGACAGACCACTATCTTTAATAAAAAAGAAAATGTCTGTCGATCAACGAATATCACTCAACACCCTCGATGCCATCCATCTGGTTTTGGTACGCGATATCCTTTATTGCAAGAGCGATAATGGGTCCACCACATTTTATTTAACCAACCACGAGC